>JBCBNU010000122.1:0-534 GCA_039821645.1 Pseudomonadota bacterium | reverse complement strand
ACTACGCGTTGTTGAGTGCGGCAAGCAACATCACCGCGGGCACCAGCGATACGGACCTCAGCTTGCTCGCCAACGCATTTCACGATGCGCTGTGTGCCGCCAACGGCGAGTACGCGGACAAATGTGCATCGCTACGACTCGGCAAGCCGAGTGTGGTGGTCGTGACCGACGAAGACATCGCCGCGCTACACCGAAAACTGCGGGCAAGCCATGTCGGCGACGACCAGTACAAGCCCGGTGTCCTGCGACGCGAGCATGATCTTGATGCCAGCATGACCGTCGTGCGCGAAGCCCATGCAGATACGTAGCATCACGCTGAACCGCGCACGCATCCCGTTTCGCCAAGCGTTCAGTCACGCGGCAGCGAAACGTGCGGAAAGCGATGTGATTCATGTGGCGATCACCGATGATTCCGGTCGCACCGGTTTCGGTGAAATCCAGGCGCGCCCGTATGTCACCGGCGAGGACAACGACTCGGTGTTCGAACGCACGGCACCTGCACTCGCAGAGCAACTGCTCAACGTCACACTGACC
>JBCBNU010000121.1:0-555 GCA_039821645.1 Pseudomonadota bacterium | reverse complement strand
ATTCCCGGTCTGCTGCTAGCCATCTTCGGCGCAACACTCGGCCTAAGTCTTAAGGATCGCATTAGCGGTGCTTGTCTGGTAGTCGCCGGCCTCGGCTTTGCGGTTGCGGCAGCGCCTACGGATCCGATGGATGCAAATGCCACACTGTCCAAGGCTCATTTTGCGTCGATCTGTATTTCCCTCGCCGGCTGGTGTGGCACCCTCGCACGAGTCAGCAGCATGGATCGGATCGACGTACGGATTCGCTACTGGACGAGCCGCGCAAGTCTGTTGGTTTTTCTTCCTGTGATGCTGGTAGCCGCAGAGCTCGTTTCCCCGCCGCTGGCGCATCGATTGATTCTCTTGATCATCTTTGGGTGGATCAGTGCAGTGGCTCTGCTACAGAGTGACAAAGCCCTGACAGAGTCAACGGTACCGCGACAGCACAGCGTCGATCAGTAGTTCATGTTGGCGCCCAAATTGTTCGGTGATGGCGCGATACCCTTCCTCTCCGCCAAGCCCGGTGAGTGTCGGTTCGGAGATCGCATAGTAAGAAGCGGCGCCCACCAGTTGGTA
>JBCBNU010000120.1:284-556 GCA_039821645.1 Pseudomonadota bacterium | reverse complement strand
CCGACTCGTATCATCTACGATCGTGGAGGCGAGTTCCTCGGCAGGGAATTCCAAGATTTGATTCGTCACGAATACGATATAATCGCAAAACCGATCTCAACCAGCAATCCTCAATCCAATGCAATGCTGGAACGTATCCACCAGACCTTGGGGGATATGGCAATAATGCTCGATCCTGCGTCCATCGACGAGGATGACCCGTGGGCAGGCATAGTAGCCGCGGTCGCGTTTGCAATACGAGCAACCTATCATACAACAAAACAAGCCTCACC
>JBCBNU010000120.1:0-276 GCA_039821645.1 Pseudomonadota bacterium | reverse complement strand
CCTT
Organism: Pseudomonadota bacterium; assembly: GCA_039821645.1. Lineage (GTDB taxonomy): Bacteria > Pseudomonadota > Gammaproteobacteria > Steroidobacterales > Woeseiaceae > CALBPI01. The sequence goes on along the minus strand of JBCBNU010000120.1, from coordinate 272 downwards.
GGCCGACTCGTATCATCTACGATCGTGGAGGCGAGTTCCTCGGCAGGGAATTTCAAGATTTGATTCGTTGCGAATACGACATCATCGCAAAACCGATTTCAACCAGCAATCCTCAATCCAATGCAATGCTGGAACGTATCCACCAGACCTTGGGGGATATGGTAAGAACGCTCGATCCTGCGTCCATCGACGAGGATGATCCGTGGGCAGGCATACTAGCCGCGGTCGCGTTTGCAATACGAGCAACATATCATACCACGAAACAAGCCTCA
>JBCBNU010000119.1:0-617 GCA_039821645.1 Pseudomonadota bacterium | reverse complement strand
TGAGCACAAATCCGTCGCCGTCCGCTGCCGGCTCGTGGACATAGAGTCGCTTCGCCGCGATGTTCAATACGATTCCGGTACGCCGGGCATCCGGGAGAATGAAGCGCGTCGGTAGCAAGACTTCAGTATCAGCGCCCGGCAGCCAGGGATCGACCTCCGGGTTGGCCTGCCGAATCTCGTCATAGCCGAGGTCATAGCTTCGTGCGATGTCGGAAATCGTGTCCGTGTCGCGAGTACGAAGCACCTGAGTGGTGCCGAAAACCTGCTGCGTCGCATCGGGGTACTGCCAGCGATGCTCTGTGACCGGCTCCGCCGGCACCTCCGGCCAGGTCGGTGCCAGGTCCGGTACGGGACTGCGGTCCGGCGGCGGTTGCAGCAGGCTGCATCCGGAAATGCTCGCGCAAACCGCGGCGGCGACTAACTTTGCATGCCAACGGTTCACGCGTTACCCCTTGATGCCTGCCGCAGCACCTGAAGGTAGTCGCTCGCAATCGGAGTGTGTTCTTGCTCCAGTCGACCCCGCTCCTGCAGCGCTGCGTGAATCGCGGGTAGTCGATAGCATGGCGCGCTCATGAACAAGTGATGTTCCGCGTGGTAGTTCACGAAGTAAGGCGCAA
>JBCBNU010000118.1:0-639 GCA_039821645.1 Pseudomonadota bacterium | reverse complement strand
AGCTATTGCGAGTATTCGTACCAGCAAACGCCGCCTGAGCACCACCTCAAGCAGCACGCAATTCATTCGCTGACAGCCGAACGAGTTCACTCCCGATTTCGTTGAGCGAAAGCACGTGTTGGATGGCACGCTCTTCAACTGCCGCCTTCGGCATGCCATAAATGACGCACGTTGCCTCATCCTGCGCAATCGTCACCGCGCCCGCCGCCTGAAGGAGCTTCATGCCCTCCGCACCGTCTCTGCCCATGCCTGTCAAAATGACACCGACCACCGGCTGGACTCGCGCTTTCGCAATCGAGGCGAACAGTACATTGACCGAGGGGCGGTGAAAGCCGACACGCTCGCCGTCATCGAGAGTGCAAACGAGTCCGTCTCGGTCTCGTGCGACCCGCAGATGATGACTGCCGGGTGCTACGTAAACACAACCGCGCTCAATTTTCTGGCCGTGCTCAGCGTGGTACACCTTCATCTTGCTGAGCTCATCCAGCCGCTCTGCAAAAGATCGACTGAACGTATCTGGTATGTGCTGGGCAACGACGATCGGCGGTGCGTTGCTCGGCAGTCGCGAAACGATATCCTTGACCGCCTCCGTACCGCCCGTCGACGCGCCGATCGCAATTAGCGGGTCGCCAAGACCCG
>JBCBNU010000117.1:0-649 GCA_039821645.1 Pseudomonadota bacterium | reverse complement strand
ACGCGACCGACTACGACGCAATTTCCTCCTTCGGCTTCCCGGCAACGGCAATCGGCGGCGGCACGACCTTCGTCGATCCGCGTTGTCCTGAAGATGTTGGCACCTCAACAGAGTTCCCGAACAGCTACCAGTGGGGCCTCTCGGGCGGTGACGTCTTCATCGGCCCAACCGGTCCTAACGGTGAAGCAGCGGTACGTTGCGGCTACAACTTCGCAGCCGACGTAATTTCGATTCCGCGTACTCGTGAGTACAGCGCACTGGTTAAAGGTTCTTACGACCTGTCACCGGATGTTCGCCTGAACGCACGTATCTCTGTCAACCAGCTAAACGCTGATACGCGTTTCGCGGGTACACCGGTCTCTGGTCCGTTCCCGACCATTCCTGCTTTCTTGCCGGATGGTGTTACGCCGAACCCCGTCAACCCATGGCAGCAAGCTGGCCTTTCAGCACCTGCTGACTTCACGCTGTTGATTCGTACCGTTGCAAACGGTACGCGTGACAACACCGTTGACGAAACCATGATTGACACCTGGTTCGGTCTCGAAGGCTCCAACGACTGGTTCGATGGCACCTTTAACTGGCAGGTTAACGCGCAGTTCAACCGTAACCAGACCGCAAACAACACGTTCAACCTGGTGAACAAAGAAGT
>JBCBNU010000116.1:0-652 GCA_039821645.1 Pseudomonadota bacterium | reverse complement strand
GAGGTCGTGCGCTTTTTGCCCGGCACCTTCAAATCGCCTCGGCATGAACTGCTCTGGTGACTCCCAGTAACGCGCACTGCGCTGCGTGAGGTAGGGCGAGAGATAAATCTGCTCACCCTCCGACAGCCGGAAGTCGCCGAGATCAATGTCTTCATTCGCGCGACGCGTGTAGAGCCACACCGGGGGATAGAGTCGCAGAGTTTCCTGCAGCACCTGCAGTGTCAACGGCAACTGCTCCACCGACTCTAGCGAGACCTGCTCTGGCGCTCCGGAAGCAATGAGCTCATCACGCACCGCTCCGGCAATCTCCGGATTACGCGCAAGTTCATACCAAACCCAGGTTAGCGTATTAGCGGTCGTTTCAAACCCAGCGACGATTAACGTGATCATCTCGTCCAGTAACTCGCGCTCGGAGAACGGCTGATCGTTTTTGTCACGCGCATCGAGATAAAGCCCGAGGAAGTCATCCCACGACTCGGCAGATTGCATGCGCCGCTCTACAACACCGCTGATCCATTGCCTGAGCGCGCGCGCCGCCTGCACCATCGATAGGTCTCTTGCGGCGTCAGGCCGAAGGAACGCAAATCGACTGTCCGGTGCTGCTGCATTTCGGGCGTCCACGTCATCGCCGAAGATGCAATCGACAATGACA
>JBCBNU010000115.1:0-661 GCA_039821645.1 Pseudomonadota bacterium | reverse complement strand
CTTGGACACATCTCCGGTCATCCGCGTTGTTGCCGGTATCCTGGAGCGCCAGCACTTCGTGCTGATCGCACAACGACCCGATGGAAAGCACGGTGCGGGACTCTGGGAGTTTCCCGGTGGGAAAATCGAATCCGGGGAGTCGCCCGATCAGGCATTGCAGCGTGAGTTAGTCGAGGAGCTTGGCATCGATATCCGAGCGTCGCAGCCGTTTCTGGAAATTGCCCACGACTACGAAAAGCACAGCGTTCGACTGTATTTTCTGATGGTCTCTCGCTGGGATGGCGAGCCTGCGTCGATGGAAGGCCAGACCATAAAATGGGCGCGCCGGGCCACGCTTCAGTCTTATGAGTTTTTACCGGCAAACACGCCAGTAATTGATGCGCTTCTCAGTCCCTAGCAAACATACAGCCGGAAAGGGACATCCTCGCGCGTCTGAGAAGGGCGATGTTCGATGCCTTGCCAGACCATGAAGCGAATTGTGAAGCGTTGCGGACTGCCGCTGACCTCAGGGAACATTGCGCCGGCATGCGCGATCTGGACGCGTAGCATCCGGCAGTTCGAATCGCGTGCAATGGCGTGCTGATACATTCCTGACTCTGCGACACAATCCGATGCGGTTGCCGTTTGACGGATCAACCACATGATGTGTTTGACTGCGCCG
>JBCBNU010000114.1:0-1159 GCA_039821645.1 Pseudomonadota bacterium | reverse complement strand
GAAGTCTTCGCCGCAGCCCTGCCCGGCGTGCTGCGCAGTGGCAATGATGCGACGCTTGAACAAGCCCACTGGTCACTTTCCGAAGCTGGCACTAGCGCCGACAACGAGACCTTGGCCAAGCGGGCGCCGGCTCAGGCCGCCTTGTTGGGCACGCTGCGGTACACTGAGCACCCGCTCGACGAGGCGACTCTGGATGCCCAACTGGGGCCCCAGTGGCGTCGCTTGCGCAAGCCGCTAAACGAGAAAGGCTGGATCGTTGAAACACGCAAGATACGCTTCACGCCTGCCGAGGTCTCACCGCCCGAGCCCGGGCCGACGCTGAACAGCGAGCAAGCCATCGCCGTGGATGCCATCCTCGATGCCAAAGGGTTCTCAAGCTTCTTACTTGATGGCGTGACTGGCAGCGGCAAGACAGAAGTTTATCTGGCTGCCATTGCGAACGTACTCAGTGAAGGTGGGCAGGTCCTGTTGCTAGTCCCTGAAATCAGCTTGACGCCACAGCTGGCGCGCCGAATCGCTAGTCGACTCGGCGTCGAACCGACGCTTTTTCACAGCGGCCTGTCGGAGCGGGAGCGCGCGATCGCCTGGCTTTCCGCTCGCCATGGCACCCGACAGCTGTTTATCGCAACGCGCTCGGGGGTATTTCTGCCGCTTTGCCATCCGCGCCTGTTTATCGTTGATGAAGAGCACGACAGCTCCCTGAAACAACATGAGGGATTCCGTTACCACGCTCGCGATCTCGCAGTTTGGCGGGCAAGTGATGCCAATGTACCGATCGTGCTCGGCAGCGCGACCCCTGCTCTCGAAACACTGGCGAATGCGAAAGCCGGGCGCTATCAACATTTGCGACTGACGCGCCGTGCAGGCAACGCACGGCCACCGCGCCTGTCTGTGATCGACATGAACCGCTTCAACGTGATCGACGGACTTGCGCAACCCGCGGTCGATGCGATGCGAGCACATCTGGAGCGTGGCAAACAGGTGCTGGTTTACATCAATCGCCGTGGCTACGCCCCAACGTTGATCTGCTCCAGCTGTGGTCATATCGCCGAGTGCACGAATTGCGATGCGCACATGACCGTGCACCTCGGCGCCGGTCGGCTTCAGTGCCACCACTGCGGTCACCGCGAGGAGATGCCGTCAGGCTGCACGGTGTGCG
>JBCBNU010000113.1:0-1369 GCA_039821645.1 Pseudomonadota bacterium | reverse complement strand
CAGGAACGCCTGCTCAAGGTGCTGAATGACTGGTCATCCTGACGAGGTTTTGAAGCCCTACGCCTCTCAACCACAGTTAAGCCGCGGGCGTCGGTTTGCGGAATCCGACCCGTCCGAGCGAACCGAGTTCCAGCGAGACCGGGACCGCATTGTGCACTCGAACGCATTCCGGCGCCTGATGTACAAGACCCAGGTGTTCGTCAACCACGAAGGCGATCACTACCGCACCCGTCTCACCCACTCGCTGGAGGTGGCGCAGATCGGTCGCACCGTAGCACTAGCGTTGGGATTGAACGAAACGCTCACAGAAGCGATCTGTCTTGCACACGATCTCGGACATACGCCGTTCGGGCATGCGGGTCAGGATGCATTGAACGCGTGCATGCAGGCCCATGGCGGCTTCGAGCACAACCTGCAGTCGTTGCGCATCGTCGATGAGCTGGAGGAAAAGTATGCGCAATTCGACGGTCTCAATCTGACCTTTGAGACGCGCGAGGGCATTCTGAAGCACTGCTCGAAACGCAATGCGCGATTGCTGGGTGCGCTCGGCCAGAGATTTCTCGATCGCACGCGACCGGGGCCGGAGGCGCAGCTGGCCGACCTCGTCGATGCGATCGCCTACAACCACCACGATGTCGATGATGGACTGCGTGCGGGGCTCCTCGATATCGACGCCTTGCGCACCCAGCCGTTGTTCGATGTGCCCTACCGTGAAGTGACCGCTCGCTACCCCGGACTATCGCGACGTCGGCTGGTCTATGAGGTGAAGCGCAGGATGATCAATCACATCGTGGGCGATCTCATCGATGAGAGTCGTCGGCGTATTACCGCTTTGGAACCCAAGCACGCAGACGACATTCGTGCGCATCCTGACCCAATAATCGCGTTTTCGGACGAGATCGCGGAAGCCCACCTCGCACTGAAGCGCTTCCTGATGGAGCATCTGTATCGGCACCCGGAAGTCGTCGTGATGCAGCAGCAGGCGGCCGAGGTGGTGGACACCTTGTTTCACCATTTCGCGAGCGACATCCTGCGGGTGCCGGAGGCATTTCGAGATCGCCGCGGCGTCAACACCGACACCGGGGAATATGAGCAGATGCGGCTGGTGGCTGACTACATATCAGGCATGACCGATAGATTTGCGATGTCGCGATTTGAGCAAATCCAATCCTGATCCGGGCGCGCGCCTGCGCTAAAATGGCAGCTGGGGATAAGGAAACGAAATAACGATGAGCACTCACCAGATCCCGCCGGAAGAGCGGCTGATCTTTGCGCTCGATGTGCCGGACGCCGCGCAGGCGAGGGCGTTAGTCGAGATGCTGGGCGACAGTGTGCGCTTCTACAAGATCGGGCTTGAGCTCGCCATGCG
>JBCBNU010000112.1:0-1389 GCA_039821645.1 Pseudomonadota bacterium | reverse complement strand
AACGGGCGTGCCGCTGTTCGGCATGCAAGCACCGAACACATTTGAAAACGACCAGACCTTCGTGCCAGATGTTGAGTTTGCCGATGGCGATGTACTCGATTGCGATGGTCACCAAGTGACGGTCATCCACACCCCCGGCCATGCATCGAATCATGTGTGCTTTCTGCTCGCAGGACCCGACATGTTGTTTACCGGCGACCACATCATGGAAGGCTCGACGGTCGTCATCGCAGCGCCCGATGGTGATATGCAGGCCTATTTTGATTCGATGGCGCGACTGCGAACAGTAGGTGCGCGCTGTATTGCGCCGGGACATGGTCGTGTGATTGCCGACCCGATCGCAGCGATCGATGCGATCGTAGAGCATCGCAAACGGCGCGAAGCGCTGGTACTGGAAATGGTGGCGGAACACGCACCGGTAAGCACGGACGGTCTTCTGCCGAAGGTCTACCACGACGTGCCGGAGGTGGTGTTGCCCGTTGCACGGATGTCGCTGCTTGCACACCTCACCAAATTGGCGGACGACGGACTAATTTCGGGCGATGATGCTGGTTGGAATTCTATGGAGCAGGACCGATGACGAAGTTCTCTGATGACGTTTACGAGCGGTTGTTTCTGGAGGCAAGAACCTGTGCTCACTGGTTGGATAAGCCTGTTGACGAGTCGCAGCTAAGAGAGGCCTACGCGCTCATGAGAATGGGCCCGACGAGCGCAAACTGTTGCCCGACTCGGCTGGTCTTCATCACGACGGACGAGGGACGTGCTCGCTTGCGACCACATCTGATCGAATCGAATATTGAAAAGACGATGACGGCGCCCGCCACAATTATCGTGGCCTATGACAGTGAGTTCTACGAACGGGTTCCGGAGCTACATCCGCATAACCCCGGTGCGCGCGAATGGTTCACTGGCAGTGACGAGAGCATCTATGAGAACGCCATGCGCAATGGCAGCCTGCAAGGCGGTTACCTGATTATGGCGTTACGTTCGCTCGGTCTCGACTGCGGGCCGATGTCCGGTTTTGATCCTGCAGGGGTCAACGATGAGTTTTTTCGGGATGGTCAATTTAAAGCGAATTTCCTGCTCAATACCGGCTACGGTGATTACAGCGAGGTGCACCCGCGTTTGCCGCGGCTCGATTTTGAGGATGCCTGCAAAATCGTTTAGTGACTGTCGCACTGGTATGATCTCTTTCGTACCAAGGATTAGCTGCAAGGAAGTGCGGTGCGTCGAGTGAAATACCAGTTCACGGCAATGATGTGTGGACTGTTGGTAGCGGCTGCTGTCCAGGCAGGCCCTTACATTGATCCGGGCGATCTTGCCCTTCGGCATGATATCCAACTGCTGGCAGATGAGGGCGTCATCACCTCGCCGGTGACGAGCTGGCCA
>JBCBNU010000111.1:0-1489 GCA_039821645.1 Pseudomonadota bacterium | reverse complement strand
CAATGCGGTGTAATCCCCGAGGCCGCTGAGCCCCTCGCGCTTAGCAAAACTGGGTAGATCCGATGACCAGAAGTTAGGCTCTTTAATATTGCCAAGACCGACATCGGGGTGAGTATCCAGGTACCCGGCAACAGCACTGGTCCCGCATTTTGGCGCCCCAGGAATAAATAGGTTAGGCAGTGGCGGCATTGTGTTCTGGTTCGCAGATCGAGTGGGTCAGGCTGCGCACGGTGCGAGCCGGCGTACCCGCAATCAGAGAATCCGGGGTTGACTCAAGTTTTCGGGTTACAACAGCGCCGGCGGCAACCACGGATCTTCCTGGAACTCGACTGCCTGCGAGAATACGCACGCCCGCGCCGATCCAGACATCACTCGCGATCTGGATGGGCGCGGTGATCAATGGGTTTTTGCGAATCGGTAACGTCGGATCATCCCAGCTGTGATCGAACGAGACGAGAGAGGAGGCGTGTGCGATTGACACGTCGTCCCCAATATCGATCCCGCCATTTGCGTCGATATAGCATTGCGTGTGGATGCTCACGTTACTGCCAATTCGCAGACGTTCAAAAAACTGGATCGTCACATTGTTGCCGATATAGACGTTGTCACCGAGTGATGCACAAAGGTTGCGCGCAACACCGTACCTGATGAGCACAGGAAACAAGCCTGGCCAAGGTTGGAACAAGCGATAGAGCCATCGCAGGATGAATTTGGGCAACAAGCCCAGCAAACGACTGAACATGATTATCGGGATTCGGAAACGATAAAACATGCTCAAGCTCGCAGCGCGTGCGTGAACGCTGGCCGGTAAGTCCGACGACGGAGCAGCCAACACAGAAGCATACCGGGAAGAATGAGCGAAGCCATTTTCAGGTAGCTGTCGAGCCAGGCGATACCAACGTGCGCGATCCACGGCATCGCAATGCAGTAAACGATCACCGCAAGTTCTGATCGACTTCTGACATACAGCCGGGAAACCGCACCGAGCAGCATCCCGAAAAATAGTCCCAGTCCCGCGACGCCGACCCACCGTCCCGCAAGAAACAGCCCGCCGGGCAGGGTCGCCGGATACCCTACACCCGCGGCGGCAACCGATGGAAAGTAGGTTGTCATAAATGCCTGTTGTGCGCCCTGGACCAAATAGAGGGGCGAGTTCGGAATCCTATCCTCGTTAACGATCACAGCGAGGTTGTGAAATGCATCGAAATTACGACCGAACAACCATGTGCGTAACTCCAGACCTTCCTGAAATCGAGCTACCGCCTGATCGGCGCTGTCGTATCCCTTGTAGTAGAGCAAAATAGGGTCAAGAGCCTGTAGAACCACAGCAAGGATAACCGCGGCGCACGCGATTTTTCCGAATCGGATCTTTGCGCTACCTGTGATCGCAGCCCAGGCGACCAATCCGGCGAGTGGCCAGAGAATGCGTCCACGTCCGCCGAGCGGAAGTAGCGCTCCTGATTCTGACGGGAATTTTTGCAGCAGCGCT
>JBCBNU010000110.1:0-1716 GCA_039821645.1 Pseudomonadota bacterium | reverse complement strand
ACTGCCAAAAATCCACACATTCGACCTAGACATCGACGCGAACTCATCCGAACCCTCTTTCACGTTTGGTTTTTTGCTGCCGGGCTCCAACCCAACAGGCAGTAAAAGGATCGGCAGTCGGCCTCTTCGGGGGCCGTCTGTCGTGAGTCGAATCGGCGCGCTACGTACATCTGCTAAAAACCGACCGCGCCAATGCCATCGCCCGGTCGGCGAGAGGCCCGCGGCCGGGAACTCCACACCACCGAACGAAGCGCGGATGAGGCCGGCAAGCGCGCCTCTCGTCGGCCGGGTGTGGCACGGCAGGGAGGGGTCAGGCGATTGGCAAACGCCGGTGCGAATTTATGCACCCGCCTGAGATGACTTCCGAAACCTCGCGCACATGCGAAACTAACGCGTCAGCTCGACCGTCACGGATCTAGAACCGATTGGGAGTGCGGTTGCGTCCGAATGAACGAGAATCTGGCGCCCGAATTGACTCACAAATAATGTCACCGAAGGCGGCGCTGTTTCCGGGGTCGTTGACTCACAAACCAGGTCACCGAGCGTTGGGCTCGGAGGGCCGAGAACGTGAGTCCCATGGCGAAACGAGAGTATTTGGCGGCGATGCGACGCAGATATCGTTGCACGGAGAAGAGAGCTGAAAAATCGCGGATCCTCGACGAGATCTGCGCAACAACCGGCTACGACCGCAAACACGCCATCCGCTCGATGGGGGAGCCGCGTCGAAGGCCGAGCTCGAGTCGGCCCGGTCGGCGGCCTATCTACCGTGATCCATCGCTGCTGAAGGCTCTCAAGGCGATTTGGATGACGGGCAATCTGCCCTGCTCAAAACGCTTGAAGGCGATGCTACCGATCTGGCTGCCACACTATGAGCAGAGCTACGGCTCGCTCGACGAAGGTGTGCGCGAGAAGCTGCTCGCTATCTCACCAGCCAGCATCGACCGAGTGCTAAGTGCGCCTCGCAGCAAGTACAAGAACAAAGGCCGGTGCACCACAAAACCTGGGGGACTACTCCGGGCACAGATCCCGATTCAAACCGCTCAGTGGCAGCAAACAAAGCCGGGGTTTCTCGAGGCCGACACCGTGTCACATTGTGGCGGGGTCGGCTCCGGGCAGTTTGCCTTCACGCTCGACTGCGTCGACATTGCCACCGGCTGGACCGAACAGCGCGCCATTTGGTGCAAGAACGCCAAAGAGGTGCTCAAGCAAATGCGTTCAATCGAGCGTAACCTGCCGTTCCCGCTGTTGGGCTTCGATTCCGACAATGGCAGTGAATTCATCAATGAAACTTTGATGCGCCACTTTTTGAGCCGCCACAGACCGGTCCTATTCACGCGCTCGCGGGCCTACCATAAGGACGACAACGCGCATGTAGAGCAGAAGAACTGGACCCACGTACGGCAGTGGATCGGTTACGGACGCATCGACACGCCCGATGCTGTTGAGCTGCTCAACAGCGTCTACGAAAACGAGTGGCGGCTGTTCCACAACTTGTACTGCCCCTCGATGAAACTCATCGAGAAGCGAAGGGAGGGCTCAAAGCTCATTCGTGTCCACGACACACCAAAGACGCCCTACCAGCGCGTGATGGAATCTGAACACGTCAGCGATTACAAGAAACGAGGGGTGAAGGAGATTTACGAAAAAACCAATCCGTTCACTCTTAGGAGGGCCATCGAAACCCGATTCAAGAAGCTAAAAAAGCTGCTGAACTCG
>JBCBNU010000109.1:0-1800 GCA_039821645.1 Pseudomonadota bacterium | reverse complement strand
GACCACACCTCGCCGCGATGCTCAGCAATTTTCGGTGAGAGAGGCCACAGCCTTCAATTGCAAGTGAAACCGTCCCACGGCGATTAGTCATCATGGAACGACCGGACTCCGCTTCGCAGCAATCGTGGATTAAGCTGAGAGGCGGAACCCCGTAGGCAGCTCAGAGCCTACATACGAAAGGAGCCCGGTCGTGAATTCAGATATCCGTTACGTAGGACTCGATGTCCATGCCGATACTTTTTCCGTCGCAGTCGCCGATTCTGGCCAAGATTCGGTGAGTTACATCGGTAAGTATCCCCATCGCATCGAGACAGTGTTGAAGGTTCTTCGCCGGCTAGGTCCCGCCGAGCAAATCCGAGTCGCGTATGAGGCGGGGCCAACCGGCTATACGCTCTACCGTGCGTTGCTCGAAAAAGGGATCGAGTGCCACGTCGTCGCCCCTACGCTCGTGCCCGTCAAAGCAGGGGATCGAGTGAAGACCGATCGACGTGATGCAGAGAAACTCGCGCGTAACTTGAGAAGCGGTGATCTCACCGATGTCTGGGTACCAAGCGTCGAGAGCGAGGGGTTTCGCGATCTGGTCCGGACTCGCGAGGATGCGAAAGCCGATCAACTTCGAGCGCGCCATCGGCTGAGTAAGTTTTTGCTTCGGCACGGACAACGCGCACCCATGAAGGCGTGGAGTGTTGCCCATCTCGATTGGCTTCGTACTCAGCGCTTCGATCTCGCCGCCCATCAGGTCGTCTTCGACGACTACATGGCCGAAGTAGAACACGCGAACAGTCGCGTAGCCGCGCTTGAGAATAAGATCGCCGAGTTGATTCCCTCGCTCCCAGAACAGATGCAGCGACTTATTTCCGCTCTTCAGTCGATGCGAGGTATTGCTCTTATCACCTCGGTGACACTGGTTTCGGAGATCGAGAGCTTTAGTCGGTTCGACAGCCCCCGCCAGCTGATGTCCTACGTCGGTGTGGTGCCGAGCGAGTCGAGTTCAGGCGCATCTGTCCGACGGGGTGGGATCACGAAGACAGGTAACGCTCACGTTCGCCGGGTGCTGATGGAGTCGGCGTGGAACGCCCGGTTCATCCCGAAAGTGGCGTACGCGTTGCGGCGGCGTCAATCAGATGACCCGCAGGTTCGAGAGACTGCGTGGCGTGCACAGCAGCGTCTTCACAAGCGCTACACGACGCTGAAGGCTCGTGGAAAGGTGCATCAGAAAGTGCTGGTTGCAGTCGCTCGCGAGATGCTCGGTTTCATCTGGGATATCGCTTGCACCGTCGAACACAAGTACATGCTCGAGCAGCGTAGCGCTGCATAGATAATCGCAAACCATGTTGGATACACGGTCGAACAGCGCGATGGGACTACGACGAAAGGAGAACCCTCGTCAGTTCTATGTGGTACTCAGTGTTGAGGAACCCACGAAATTAGTCAGAGGCAGCTCCCCGACGGATCATGACCATGCGGTTCCGACCCGCGAATATCAGTGTGATCATCGTCGAACCTGCGCAGCCTCGTCACGCTGTTCCACCGTATATCCAACTCCAAATAAAAAATGACTTGAAAGGTCGTTCCATATCAGTACTAGGTCGCCAATCCCTTGCCGAATCCGTCATCGGAATTTTAACTGTTCGCGGCGTGCCTGTCTCCGATGTGATCCGGAACCAAATCTTGGGCTGCGACGATTTAAAGCAGCTCAAAGTCTGGCTCGAGCGCTCGGTGCATGCCGAATCAGCAGAGGATATCTTTGAATCCTAGGGGCTCCGGCATCCCCCCAGAGCAGCGATTCGAGTCATGCGC
>JBCBNU010000108.1:0-1966 GCA_039821645.1 Pseudomonadota bacterium | reverse complement strand
CGAGGTGTCTGTCACGAGCCGTGCATGCGCACGTCTCGCGCCAGCCACGTTCGTGCATCTGAACGTCGGCGTTATGCCGCGCGGCGCACGTAACCGTAAACTGGCTTAGCGTACTAAGCTTGTTACCGCAGCAACAACCCTTGACCCAAACCAGGCGTAGAAAGGAAGCGCGTATATGACTCAGGAATACGTTCACGGGTACGAGCCAGCAGAGGCCGTTCGATTACAAGATCAGGCTCGAACCCTTGTTGAGCTCCTTCATTCCGACACCCACTATCCTAAGGGTAGCGTTGTTCTCGAAGCAGGCTGTGGTGTCGGAGCCCAAACCGTGGCGCTCGCGAAGAGCAGCCCCGAGGCAAGAATCGTTTCGATTGATGTTTCGGCAGACTCAGTCGCACGCGCGGAGAAAAACGTCTTGGCAGAGGGCATTACCAACGTTGAGTTTCAAAGGGCTGACATCTTTTCTTTGCCATTTGAGCCCCAGACTTTTGATCACGTTTTTCTCTGCTTTGTTCTCGAGCATCTCTTGAACCCCGTTGACGCTCTGATAAGCCTTGGTTCAGTGCTAAAACCAGGCGGGACGATTACGGTTGTCGAAGGTGACCACGGGTCAACGTATTTCCACCCCGAAAGTAGCGCCGCCGATGCAGCTATTAATTCGCAGGTCGAGTTGCAACGAAGAGCAGGTGGCGACGCTCATATTGGCCGGCGGCTCTATCCACTGATTGCTGAATGTGGTTACAGCTCAGTGCAAGTGTCTCCGCGGATGGTATACGTGGACGCTAGCAAGCCGCACCTTGTTGAAGGCTTCACCAAAAGAACATTCACAGCAATGATTGAGGGTATTCGGGAATCTGCGCTCGAAGCAGGCATCATTGATCCAGCGTTATTCGACGAAGGAGTCCGAGCCCTGTATAGAACGGCGGAGACAGACGGCACCTTTTCCTACACTTTTTTCAAGGCAGTCGGACGTAATCCTCTTTCAGTCTGACTCAACCGACTGTTTCTTACCGATGGCTTTCATTCGGTGCGATCGTAATTGAGGCATGAACAAAGCGCGGCATAACCAGTCACTGCAGCAGACGCGGGGCACCCGTCATGTCTCTTGCATGCGCAAGAGCCACGCCGGCTGCGTCCGCGCAGCTGAGCCCCGGCGTTATGTGGCACGCCCATGATTGACCGCGTCGCGAGAGACGAGCTTGCACTTCTTGTTCGACGCCTTGGTTCGGGGCAACTTGGGACACTGCGGTTCGATCGGCTAGCCTTCCGTATCAAGAGCTCGGACCCGGCCATTGATGCGGTGAGGACGCAACTCTGGGGCTGCTACGATGATTTCGGCGATGCTCAACTAAGCCTAGATCGCGAGGGTAGGCGGATTCTGTCGAAGATGGTTCTTTTTCTCCGTTCGGATCAGGAGTTCCAGGCCGCCAAACAACCGAAGTGGAGGGTTCCTGGATCTGATTCGGAGTATTGGCCCTTTGGTTCTAGAGCAGCACTTGAACAGGAACAGAGCCATGCCGGGTTCGTGCAACGTGCCACATAACCAGTCATTGCAGCTGACACGAGGTGTCTGTCACGAGCCGTGCATGCGCACGTCTCGCGCCAGCCACGTTCGTGCATCTGAACGTCGGCGTTAGGTTGCATCTCTGAGAGCTCGCGCGTGGGTTTGACCACACTCGCCACCCTACTAGCCGTAGCTTCGGTGGTGCTTTGCAGCATCAGGAATTGCCGAATGACCTTTGGTCCCTCCAGACGCTATCCTATCCTCTGCGGGGCGGGTACAGGACTTGCCACCGGACCAATGCGGACGGTCCTAGGCGCGGCTTTCGCATTGCTACCGCGACTAGAAGGAGGCGCGTCGATTGCAACCTAACCAGTCATTGCAGCTGACACGAGGTGTCTGTCACGAGCCTTGCTTCCGCAAGCCTCGCGCCAGCCACGTTCGTGCATCTGAACGTCGGCGTTA
>JBCBNU010000107.1:0-2474 GCA_039821645.1 Pseudomonadota bacterium | reverse complement strand
TGACTAGCATAATCGGTGACGCGAGCAGCAAGACCGCACTGCTTGAAAGCACATCAAACACGCGTTGAGCGATTCGTCGCGGTAACTGACGACGGAATCCATTTTCGAAAATCAACCAACTCGGGCTCACCAGGTTCAGGTTGAGCTTGCCGGTCTCACGTTCGAGAAAATTCATCACGTCCGTGATGTCGATACTCTCTAGCCGGCACTCGAGCAACTCACGAATGGGTAGCTTTCCGCGACGGTCATCCTGTGCAATTACAATCTCGTCGATTTCATGTCGTTGACAATACTCGATCAACGATCGGGGCATTGGACGTACTCTTTTTTGTGGCAACTCGGACTCGGCATCTCCGGGCATTTTCATGAAGCGAACGAGCTTGAAGCCACGTTGATCCGCCTGGCGCCGTAGCTGAAGGAATTGCTCTGCACGCTGACCCGCGCCGAGCACAAGAATCCGTCGCTTGAACAGGCTTTCATCAACCAATTTCAAGAAACCCAGTCTGACGGTAAGCAAACCCGCGGTCGCAATCACGCTCGATAGTGTGAGCGTGCCAGGCGTGAGGTACAGCCAACGGAAAAAGTAATACATAAACGGCAAGATGACGCCGGTCAGGACTACAGCGGTAATAACTCGCGCAGCCACGCCGGCGAACGTCTCCCGCAAGGCTATGCGGTAGAGGCCCATCGCTGCCATGCATAGAAACAGAACGAAGCACACCGCGACCGTCCGATAAAACTCGATGGCATCAGAGACAGAGCCTGACACCCAGCCAAGCTGCACGGCCAGCCACGTACCCGTGCAGATCGACGCAGCCACAACGAGAGTCTCTACGATTACCAAAAGGGCAACCGGCAAGGACACGTAGTGGTCAAAAAGTCGAATGGCCATGATTAAGGCGTTCCCCTGAACGAGCAATAGCGACCCGCGCGGCCGCCAAAATGAGGCACGCCGCACGGTTTTCTTGTTTTCGTGCTGTTTATGTTAACGAAGCAGCTGTGACAACCGCGTGAACTGTCTCACTAATCGACAATCTCGCCGCCGATTTGATCCAGCAGTTCGCGGGTTTTTTCCGCCATCAGGGCACTATCACCCCGACTCTCGACATTCAGTCGAATCACAGGCTCCGTGTTCGAGGCACGAAGATTGAACCGCCATTGCTCAAACTCGATGCTGATGCCATCGACTCGATCGCTCGAGAGCGCACCATCGATGTAGTGCGCCCAAACGTCCTCCATCACGACAGCTGCGTCCGCAACTCGACGGTTGATCTCGCCGCTCGCAGGGAATTTCCGGATACGCTCGGCGACGAGCGCTGACAGCGGTTGCGTACTTTCGCTGAGTAGCTGCGCGACGAGCAGCCAGGGAACCATGCCGCTGTCGCAATAAAAGAAATCGCGGAAGTAATGGTGCGCACTCATTTCGCCGCCATAGGCTGCGTTGTGTTCGCGCATCACAGCCTTCATAAAGGAGTGCCCCGATTTGCTTTGGATGACTTCACCACCGGCGGACTCAACCACTTCGACCGTATTCCACGTCAGACGAGGATCATGCACGATACCGGCACCCGGGTCGGTGGCGAGCACGCTCGCAGCCAGCAGTCCAACAATGTAGTAGCCCTCAATGAAATCACCGGTTTCGTCAAACAAGAAACACCGGTCAAAGTCGCCATCCCAGGCAATACCAAAGTCGGCACCCGAGTCACGAACCGCTTTCGCCGTCGACTTGCGATTCGCCTCCAGCATCGGATTCGGGACCCCGTTCGGGAAATTACCATCGGCTTCGTGGTGCACTCGCACAAACTCGAATGGCAGATGTTCCGCCAGCAGATCCAGCGTCTGGCCTGCACCACCGTTTCCTGCATTCACCACGATTTTTAACGGTCGCAGTTTGTCGCGTTCGACGTACCCTAGTAAGTGAGAGATGTACTGCTCATTGATAGGCGTCTCGACGCGCCTGCCCCGCTCAGCTGAAACGTGGCGCGCGTCTGCTTCAGCAAGCTCGCGAATCTGTGCGAGACCTGAGTCGGCGCTGAGCGGGCGCGCGCCATCACGTACAAGCTTTAGCCCGTTGTAGTCTTTCGGGTTATGACTTGCAGTCACCATGATGCCGCCGTCGGCCTCGAGCGAACCGGTAGCGAAGTAGACCATTTCGGTACCGCCCACCCCAATGTCCAAGACCTCGACGCCGGCGTCAATCAGCCCTTTGGCCACCGCATCGGCGAGCGACCCGCTCGACAGACGGATATCCCGACCTAGCACCATGCGCTTTGCGTCCAGAAACTGAGCGGCGGCATTGCCAATCCGATAGGCAATGTCTTCATTCAGTTGATCGGGCAGTCTCCCCCGGACGTCGTATGCTTTAAAACTCGGAATCGTGATCGGCATCGTCTTGTCCCCGCTGACCGTTCTGTCAGCAATCAGGTGTTGGTTCCCTCGCGACCGTAATTATCCTCGAAACGGACAATGTCGTC
>JBCBNU010000106.1:0-2498 GCA_039821645.1 Pseudomonadota bacterium | reverse complement strand
TGTAAGAGGATATGCCCGGGGAGTCCACGAATGACCAAAGCGTTAGACGCACAACACAGCACCTTCGAGAAGGCCAAGAAGGAACTGATCACCGCGGCGACGCGGGCCACTAAAGCTCTGGACAGGGAGCGCGCGAAGCTCACTCGTCAGATCAAGTCATCGAGCAATCGTGCGAAGAAAGCGGGCGAGCAGATCGCCAAAAAGACCGAGCGACTCGGTAAAGCTACCTCTGCGAAGGTGAAACGCGAGTTGAAAGCACAGATTCGCAAACTGGAGAAACTCAAGGAAACAGCGACCGCTGAGGCTAAAGAATCACGTGATCAGCTCAAGCTAGTCCGCGCCGACCTCGCCAGTGCTCGCGTCCACTTCCGACGCGCAACGAAGATCGATAGAGCGATGAGTGCCGTCGATCGGGAGATCAACAAGCTGCTCGGCAAGAAGACCAAGAAGAAAGCGGCGACGAAAAAAACCACTAAGAAAAAGGTCACCAAAAAAGTAGCAAAGAAAAAGTCGGCAACCCGCAAGAAGCGCGTTTCCAAGAAAAAGTGAGCGCACCAAAGGTATGAACGTAAAAGCCGGGCTGACTGCCCGGCTTTTGCGTTTAAAGATCGCTGGTTCTCGGTCGCTAATCTAACTATCGAGGAATTTGCGACTTTGTTATGCCGGCACGCTTATTGGTAGATGGTCCGACCGGACTAAACCCATCGGTCGCTATGGATTTGTTCCGGAATAACGAATTCACGGAGCTTGTGCTGAGAAGTATTCCAGACGTGTTCTTCATCAAGGATGATCAATACCGCATCGTTCTTGGGAATCCTGCACTGTTCGCACTGTATCCGGAGTCCATGCACAATCGGATTATCGGTTACACCACCGCAGAGGAGTATGACGAGGAACAAGCCGCAGCTTTCCTCGAAAACGACCGGATTGCATTCGAAAAGGGCGAGTCCGAGACTTTCGAAACACTGGATTTCCCCAACGGCAAACGCGGTACCCTCTACACTCGCAAAATCCGATTCAATGACGCCGCAGGTAACCAGTACCTTCTCGGTATCGCGCGTGACGTCACGGGCATCATTGAAAAGCAGAAAGCACTCGAGGAGAGCGACGAGCGATACGAACTCGCTGTGCGAGGCCTGACCGTCGGTGTTTGGGATTGGGATATTCCAAACGAAAAAATAGTCTATTCACCAAGAGCACTGGAAGTGCTTGGATTCCGACCCGATAGCGCGGGGCCAACCTACGATCAGTTCTTTGAACTGGTGCACCCGGAAGATGTCACGACCGTAGTAAGAGGGATCGAAGAACACCTGGAAGATCGCGAGCCCTATGACGTTGGATACCGTATTCGTCGCCCGGACGGCGCTGTGCGATGGATTAGAGCTCGCGCGCAAGCAATATGGGCCGACAATAGCAAGCCGAGTCGCATGACGGGATCATTAGAGGACATCACCACACGCAAGCGATCTGAGCTACTACTGATCCAACAGAACGAGCAGTTGAACGAATTCGCACACATCGCCTCTCATGACCTGAAGGCTCCACTGCGAGGAATCAGTGCACATGTCGAGATGCTGCGCGAGGATCACGGAGCAGAGCTCCCGACAGAAGTGAACGACCGTCTTGATCAGATGCAGAATCTCACACTGCGGATGGAAGGTCTCATTGTCGACTTGTTAAAACTCGCGAAAATGGATCAGGGCGAGCGCTATGAAGTTGAGATTGATCTGAACAGCCTCGTTAGCAGCGCAGTAGAGCTCATTCCTGAGGCAGAAGAGGCAGACATCGAAATCCGGGAGCTGCCACACCTCACGTGTGAGCCTGTCGCGGTACGTGAGCTATTCAAGAACCTCATTCAGAACGCTCTTAAGTACAACCATTCAGAGCAAAAACGAATTGAGATATTCTGCGCCAATCCGGCTGAAGACACTTCGATCGCCCGAATCATTGCCGTCCGCGACAACGGAATCGGCATTCCCAAGACCTACCACGATACGGTATTCAAGATCTTCAGGCGGCTGCACGCCAAAGAGGAATTCGGCGGTGGCACCGGTGCTGGCCTGACTTTCGTCAAACGCATCGTCGAACGACACGGTGGGAAGATCTGGATGGAGTCCGAGCCAGAGAAAGGGACGACCTTTTTCTTCACACTTTCGGTCTGATCAAAAAAAAGGTCGGGCAAAGCCCGACCTCTTGATTCGAGCAACCCCGCGCCATCCGTTAGGCGTCGGCCGACTCCTGAGTCGGCGCGGGTTGGTCGAGCAACTGCACCATTGCCATCGGCGCAGCATCTCCCGGACGGAAACCCATTTTGAGGATACGCAGGTAGCCTCCTGGGCGCTCCTTGAACCGCGGACCAAGTTCAACGAAGAGCTTGCCTACTGCATCTTTGTCGCGCAGACGATCAAATGCCAAACGACGATGCGCTACGCTATCTTCCTTGGCGGTGGTAATCAGTGGCTCGATGACACGACGCAGTTCCTTCGCCTTCGGCAAGG
>JBCBNU010000105.1:0-3034 GCA_039821645.1 Pseudomonadota bacterium | reverse complement strand
CCGGAAACGTCTGCAGGTTCGGACGGCAGATCGACCTTAAAGTCGTCCGGCAATACCGATGTAACACCGGTCGCGTCGAGCAAATCTGCACCGATTTCCGCGGTGGCATCGCCAGTGGTCGCGGTCATCGCCTCCGTGCTCTCGTCAAGAACGCTCATCGACGAAAGATCGATGCCCTCGCGTTCCGCTGTGTTCTCGACGTCTGTATCCAGGTCATCCAGGTCTACCGGCTGCTCAACGGTGTCGCCACCGGCGCTGGTCTCCAACTCATCGTCGAGTCCGTCCAGCGAAAAATCGATCGAGGCATCATCCTCGCCGAAATCGATAGGCGCTTCCCCGGTTGCGTCATTGGACTCGTTGCTGCTGGCGAGCGTCTCGTCGAACTCGAAATCTATGCCGCTCATGTCAGCGAGCTGTTCAACCGTGCCGGTATCCCCGTCACCGCTGAACACTTCCTCGAAAGTGCCGGTATTGCCCGATGGTGGTTCAATCGCCGCGTCGATATCTGCCGCCTCGAGCGCGCGTGTCTCATCGAACGAGAGATCGAGATCGCCACTGCCGCCGGATACCACTGCGCCGCTGAATAACTCGTGTGCGGGGGCGATTTGCTGCCCCATAATCAAGACGCTGTTCCACGCTGGGTCGTTCGCCGGGACACTCGCTTTAAGTTTCTGCGCCGCATCGACGAAGCCGTCCTGTTTGCCCCACTGGAAGTAAATCTCGCACAGCTTCTGCTGCAGGCGAACATCAGAGCTGTCTACGGCCAGCGCACCGTTGATCAGGTCCGCCGCTTGGTCGAACAGCCCGTAAGCCATGTGGAAATCAGCCTCAGCCAGTGGATCGGATTGATCGAGGTTGATCGCTGTATCGGAGCTGAAGGTGTCCTCAATGTTGAACTCTTCGCTCGGCGCACTGGACGCGGCAGAAGGCGTCGGCACGGCCTCGACCGGCGAGGTTTGCTCCATCGCATCTTCCACTGATGGCGCCTCGATCGGCTTGCGGATCGTGTCTCCGCCTTTGTTCAGTTCACGCAGCCGACCGGTCGCGGCCAGCGTTCCGTCGAGATCTTCCAGATCAGAGGCGTCTAGTGCTTCCCAGGTTCCGGTCGTATCGGACTCTGAACGACGACGTACAGCGGCAACACCCAACAATGCAAGCACCAATGCAGCACCTGCTGCGACATACGTCCACGTACTGCCGAGAATTTTATCGATCAGACTCTCGGAGCCAGCTGTTGTTGTGGTGACGGTCGGCGTCGAAACCTGTGGTCGTGCTGCGACCGGCTCCGGCTCAGGGTCTGCAGCGGCCTCTGTCGTGTCACTCTCGGCAGCATCAGTAGATTCAGCAAACACCTCGGTCGCATCGTCTGCAGCTGGCTCATCCTCACCGTATAGAGGCGCGTCTGACTCGGTCGTCTCGGGACCGACTGGCTCGGGCTCAACTGCTGCAACGACCGGCTCGTCATCTTCCTCTGCTGCCTCTGACTCGGCGCGCTGCTGCGCGGCAAGCTGTTCACGCAGCTTTGCGAGCTCTGCATTGCGCAGGGCGAGCTGGCGTTCCGCAGCCTGCAGTTCGGAACGCAGCGCCTGTGCTTCAACACCATCACCTGCACTGGCGCCGGATGACGCTGATCCGCTCCCCAGACCGCCGAGCTCGGTATCTTCGTCAGGCGCCACGAGCGTCAACGAGCCCGTGCCTCTCCAACTTTGGTTCTGTCGACGCACCTCCGCTAGGGCGTTTTGCCGATTGATGGCGAAAAGCTCCTGCTCGTTCGGTACCTGTAGCGTCGCTCCAGCGCGCAACAGGTTTATGTTGCCGTCGAACGCACCGGGGTTTGCCTCGTAGAGTGCGAGCATCACCTGATTGATGTCGGTTCCCTGCGGCCGGATGCGGTTGGCGATCTCCCAGAGCGTGTCATTGCGCTGCACCTGGTATTGAGTACCGTTAAACGCGGGTCGGCTCGAAGGCGCAGGGCTCGTGGCACTCGACGAACGCGCTGGCCGCTGAATCACACCGCCAGATGCTGGCGCTGGTGCTGCGTTGCGCGTGACGGGCGCAGAGCCGCTCGCAGCGGGCGCCGCATAGGTCGGCGGGTCCAGCAAAATGGTGTATTCGCGGAGCAGTCGACCACGCGGCCAGACGACTTCCACAAGCAGGGTTACGAACGGTTCTGTGATCGGTTGTGTTGATGTGACTTCAACGACCGCACGCTCAGGACGGACCCGAAACCGCAAGCGGGAGAGAAAGCCGGCACGAACGATGCCATTGCGTTCAAAAGTCTCCGCGGGCGCTAGTCTGACTTCGAGATTACGAAGCTCGTCTCGGGTTGCGCCGAGTAGCTGGATTTCTGCTTGCATCGGTTCATTCAATGCGGAACGCGCTGTGATTTCCCCGAGGCCCAGTGCTGCTGCGGTCTGCGACAGCATGAGTGTCAGGCCACAAACCAGCGCAGCCAACCAACGATGCATATTCCTATCTCCAGCCTGCCCGTCCGCAGGCGTTTTCTTTGTTTTGGCGGGTTTTCCGCAAGACATAATCTGTCTGTCCAAGCGCGCGCAATAATAGCTCATAAATGATTTTCCGCCAATATTTCAGCAATTTGCACGCTATTTAGCGCCGCGCCCTTACGTATGTTGTCCGCCACAATCCATAGGTTAATCGCCTGCGGGTGGCTTATGTCGTCTCGAATGCGGCCAATAAATACAGGATCATGGCCCGCAGCTTCTGTGACGGGCGTCGGATATCCGCCAGATACTGGTTCATCCATCACGGAAACACCAGGGGCCGAGTCGAGGATTTCACGGACTTTTTCGGCACTGATCGGTGTTCGTGTCTCGACATTTACCGCCTCGGAGTGTCCGTAGAACACCGGAATCCGAACGGCGGTCGCATTGACCATAATGGTGTCGTCCTCGAGGATTTTTCGTGTCTCCCAGAGGATTTTCATTTCTTCGCGTGTGTAACCATTGTCCTGGAAGACGTCGATGTGCGGGACCGCATTGAATGCAAACTGAGGTTCACCCTCCTCGAGGTC
>JBCBNU010000104.1:0-3160 GCA_039821645.1 Pseudomonadota bacterium | reverse complement strand
AACAACTCCTCCAATCGGTTGGACTTGTTGCGCATTGAATCCACGGTCACATCCACTTGCTGCAAGGCCGCAAAAATCTCGTTCAGGCTTTGGCCACGCTGCATGGCGATTTCCAAATCGCCATCGGGCCGCAGTTGCGTTTCGAAACCGGTGATTTCGGGCGCCGCATCCAGGGGCTTTGTGGGGCTCAGCACGAACACCTCTCGCTGCAACTTACGCAACAACTGATTCATGGAGGTGTTCTCCACAATTTCACCTGAGTCGATAATCGCAATGTTGCGGCACAGCGTCTCCGCTTCCTCGAGGTAGTGCGTCGTAAGGATAATGCTGGTGCCCTGTGCATTGATGTCCTGCAGGAATTTCCACATCGAGCGACGGATCTCGATGTCCACGCCCGCTGTCGGCTCATCCAGAATCAAGAGTCGTGGCTCATGGATCAACGCTCGAGCGACCATCAGCCGGCGTTTCATTCCGCCCGACAGGTTGCGTGAGATGTCGTTGCGACGATCCCAAAGCTGTAACTCGGACAGGTAGCGCTCGGCGCGTTCATAAGCCACCTTAGGGGGTAACCCGTAGTAACCCGCCTGGTTGACCACGGTGTTAATGACCTTGTCGAACAGGTTCAGGTTGATCTCCTGCGGCACGATGCCGAGACAGCGCTTCGCCGCCGCCTTTTCCTTATCGAGACAATGACCAAACACCTTTACGCTGCCACTGGACTTGGTCACCAGCGAGGTAACAATCCCGATTGTCGTCGTCTTTCCGGCGCCGTTCGGACCAAGCAGGGCGAAGAAATCGCCCTCCGCCACCTGAAAGTCGACGCCACGGAGTGCCTGGACACCATTGGGGTAGGTCTTCGTGAGACCTTGAATATCTAGCGCGTGCATCGCGCCATTGTAACTAAATGTCTGGCGTTGGCACTCGCTTCATGAGGCCGGATTACCGTCATCGGCCGCGTCCGCAACTCTGGTCGCAGCTATTGGTCGGCGCGGGGCCAAAGATGACAGTCGGTTACGCCTCGACAAAATGAGTTGCAGCCCGGTGGCGCCGAGACTGGCCCGTTGCAACCTCGACACCGAGCGCGACCTCAGCAAGTCCTGCCAGAAGCCAGGCACGTCCACCAGGCGCGGCTTGAGGTCGCAGGCCTGGCTGAGCGCAAGAAGCGCATCGGGGCGCAGCGCAGCGAGTGACTCGCACCAATTCGCATCTCCACCTGCTAGCAGACACGCCGCAGGGAGATCCTCGCGAGCCACGCTGCGCAGCAGCGCTAGCGTGGTGCTGACCAGCCCCGCAGCCTCATCACCCTGCGCGGGAATCACCGTCCCCACACCCAGGTTGGCGTCGCGTCTTACGGGGCGGAACAATAGAAACGGGCAACGCGGCAAAACAAACCCGGGCACGCGCAAAGCATCAGCGAGACTTTCATCCAGAGCGAACGTACCCCGGTCGGATGCTCGCAGCATCTGCTCTACAAACAATTGATTTAACGAATGAATTTCTTCCAAAAGCTCGCGATTGAAGCGTGTTTCAGACATACGGGACTCCCTCAGTTTTTCCTTATATGTTCGATTTTCTACATATTTATTTTTGCTTGACTTGACGGTAGGTTAGCAGTCGAACGTTTTATATGTTTATTTTTTCTCAATTATGGAAATTAGAGGAGTCCCCATGAACGAGCGTTACATTCGCGAGCGCGCTCAAACCGACCTTGCATTGACGATGATCCGGTTCGAGGCACGCACCAGCACCATCCGATCGTGCACCGGCCTGTCGGACGATCGCATCCGCAAGCTTTGCCAGCGCTACTTCACTGGCCGCAACGGATCTACGATTCGGCGTCGCCGCGGCAAATCACCGCGGCAGCTATCTCGTTTCGTCAAGAACCCGGCCCACCAATTGGAAGCAACCACACTGATGCATCTCTTCGTTGCTTACGGTTTGATCGCCGTCGACGACGGTGGCGCACTGACAACCTGCTGGAAAACACCAACCGTCAATTGCGGCCACCGATTCTGTGCAGCCTATGCGGCCTACCGCGAGGTGCATGAACAACCGCTGTTCAGCTTTGAGTGGGCATGGACCCTCATGCTGGCGGTCGAGAGAGACGACATGCTCGCGCTCATCGCTTGTGGAAGCTGCGATACGCATTACCTGCATGATCGTTATGCGCTGGACTTCCACGTCTGTCCGGCCTGCGAAATTCGCACCGAGCGACGGCGGCGACCGGGAGCGCGACAGTTCGTCTCCAGCTAGAACCCTAACCCTTGCTTCGACTACACTGCGCCGCTATGCGCCATCAAGAGCGCGCTTTTTTTGGAGAGAGGGAGAAAAAATATGTTGTCAGAATTCAAGAAGTTCGCGATGCGAGGCAATGTCGTCGACATGGCAGTGGGCATCATCATTGGCGGAGCGTTCGGCAAGATCGTCAGCTCGTTCGTCAAGGACGTAATCATGCCGCCTATCGGCCTGTTGATGGGCAACGTCGACTTCAGCCAATTGTTCGTCAATTTGACCGAGGACGACTATGCAACGCTGGCAGAAGCGACCGAGGCCGGTGCGCCAGTGATCGCGTACGGCCAGTTCATCAATACCGTGCTGGACTTTTTGATCGTCGCTTTCGCCATTTTCATGGCGATCAAGGTCATGAATCGACTGAAGAAAGAAGAGGAAGAGGCGCCAGCCAAGCCGCCCGAGCCCTCTGCAGAAGAGAAGTTGCTGACAGAAATTCGTGACCTTTTGAAACAGCAGTCCTGACCGACGCGCCGGGGCCGTCGAAGACGGCCTCGGCGTTTTCCCGGAACACCTGTTAATGTGCCTGATCATGCTGGCGTGGCGAAAACACGCTGACATCCCCATGCTGCTTGCGGCCAACCGCGACGAGGCATTCGCGCGGCCGAGCACCGAGCTACACGAATGGCAGGATCCCGTGGGTATTATCGGCGGTCGGGATACACTCGCTGGCGGGGCTTGGCTAGCCATCCATAAGAATGGCCGCTTCGGTGTCGTCACCAATTTTCGTGAACCCGAGCCAGCAGCAGCACCCAAAAGCCGCGGTGAGTTGATTCCACTGTGGTTGTCAGGCGGTCAGCAACAGCCCGAGTTCGCCGCCATGCTCGAGAAGTCCGGGCCGCAATATGCCGGATTCAACTTACTATATGGC
>JBCBNU010000103.1:0-3355 GCA_039821645.1 Pseudomonadota bacterium | reverse complement strand
GTCCGATCATGAGGCGCCAGTCAGACTGGTGCTTGAACTGAAGTCGCGTCGTGTCGAGGTGGAGCCCCTGATGGCCCACCTATTCGCGACCACCTCGCTCGAGCGCACGGTCAGAGCAAATCTCAACGTCATCAGTCTTGCCGGTACGCCGCGGGTGTTTGATTTGCGAGGGCTGCTGCGTGAGTGGCTGCAGTTCCGCAAAGCCACGGTCGTCAGGCGCCTCGAGCACCGTTTGGGTCAGGTTGATGATCGGCTGCACATTCTCGAAGGTCTGCTGATTGCTTATCTCAACATTGATGAGGTGATTGCAATCATTCGGGAACACGACGAGCCCCGTCAGGAGTTAATTCAGCGGTTCGCACTTTCGGAGCGACAGGCTGAGGCCATTCTGAATCTCAGACTGCGCAACCTCGCGAAACTCGAGGAGATGCGAATTCGCGATGAGCAGGATGAGCTCGCTAAGGAAAAGCAGGAGATCGAAACGATACTCGGCTCTGATGCGCGACTGAAAACGC
Organism: Pseudomonadota bacterium; assembly: GCA_039821645.1. Lineage (GTDB taxonomy): Bacteria > Pseudomonadota > Gammaproteobacteria > Steroidobacterales > Woeseiaceae > CALBPI01. The sequence goes on along the minus strand of JBCBNU010000103.1, from coordinate 2,840 downwards.
TGATGAAGCGGGAGATCAAAGCTGACGTGGACGAATATTCGGATGCACGTCGAACTCAGATCGTCGAACGTGAGCCGGCAAAAGCGCTGGATGAGACGACTCTGGTGGCGAGCGAGCCAGTGACTGTCGTTCTGTCCGAGCGGGGTTGGGCTCGAGCAGCCAAAGGGCATGAGATTGACCCGGCAGCATTGAACTACAAGGCGGGCGATGCGTACCTTGCGTCAGCGCGCGGCAGAAGTAATCAGACTGCGCTGTTCATGGACAGCACGGGTCGTGTTTACAGTGTGCTCGCACATGCATTGCCCTCTGCGCGCGGCCAAGGCGAGCCGTTATCTGGCCATTTCAACCCACCGGACGGTGCGACATTCCGTGGTGTGCTGTTTGGCGCTGCAGACTCCCGATGGTGTGTGGCTACGAGCGCTGGCTATGGATTCGTCGTCAATACCAGTGCATTGGTGAGTCGTGCGAAGGCCGGCAAGGCCATGCTGACGGTGCCGGAGGGCGCTGCCGTACTGGTCCCACAACCGGTGGGCGAGGGCGCCGGCCATCGCGTTGCTGCGGTCAGCAATATTGGACGCCTGCTTGTGTTTGATCTGGACGATCTTCCCGAACTGGCGAGAGGGAAAGGTAATAAGCTGATGGACATCCCTCGCAAGAAATTTGTCAGCGGTGAAGAGTACATGGTTGCTGTGGCAGCAGTTGCTGAGGGTCAGGCTTTGGTCGTTCACTGTGGCGAGCGACACATGACGCTCAAAGGTGCTGATCTTGATCGTTACGTGGGAACGCGCGGCAACCGCGGCCAGATGCTGTCGCGAAACTACCGTCGTGTCGATTCGCTAAGCGCGGGCTAGCCGCCGGCACGCTTGGCCGGTGGCATGACTTCTGTACTGTCGGGGTCGTCCGTCGTCTCTAGCTCCGCAACGTCAAGCGATGCGGTCCGTTGACTATCCTCTGCGGCGCCAAGATCATCTTCAACGGTTAGTGACGCGGTGAATTCTGCTATCGCAGCATCAGCCAGATCGAGCTCTTCTACGCTGACCTCATACTCGGCTGTCGGCATGTTGACGGTGTCGTCTTCGGTCGACGCGGTTGTGCTGCGTTGCTCGACGATGTCGGCACGCAGTTTCAGCGCAGCCTCAGCCAACTCTTTCTGGATTTGTTGCGTGCGGGACATCTCCGCTTCGTAGTCCTGCTCCAGCAGATTCTGATTATCCGAGTCCATCCAATCGACTTCTTCGATTCCGGAGAATGTCGTCGCGCCAATCTCAAGATCGAGATCGGGTGCCTGCTTAGGTTTGAACTCGTAATCGATCGTCGCGAGCCGGTCTTGCGCTTCAAACTCCACGACGTGCTCTGGTTCGGCAATGTACTCAGGTTTCTGTTTCGCCGTGTTTGGCGCTGCTGGCTTCTGCGCGCTTCGCGCTGCAGTCGGTATCGGCGCAGTCTCGAGGCGTGCCGGTGTTGGCCGACGTGTTGGTTGCAGATTACGCGAGCGCGCGATGCGTCGTTTACGGGCCGCGATACCGAGCATCAGCTGGTAGGCAACATAGCCCGCAATCGCGATACAAATGCCTGCTAGCAACGCGCCGAGTCGTGCGCCCCAGCTCGGTTTCGCGTCCGGCGGCGCGAGCAATGCTACGTCTGCGACTCGGCTATCGGTCTCAATCGGTGTTGGTACTCCGTCTACAGCTTGCGTTGACGCAGGGACCACCGGCGTTATCGGTGCGAGTTCCGCTTCTTCAGTCTTGAATGGACTCGATGGCTGACTCAGCACACTGAGAAGCGCTGCAGTGCGTTGTGTGTCCTCAATTTCCTGTCCATTTCGCGTGCTTTGATTCGTTTCGGCTGCAGCGTTTGCTGACGCAATTTCTACCGTGTCGTTCTGCGTCGCGCCCGAACCATCGAATGCGACTGCCGGTGTGTTGCGAACGATCGTTTCCTCGACGACGGCTACGGACCCTGCTGACTTAACACTTCTGGGTAGGCTGAGCACAGCACCGCTAATCAGCCGGTCGGCATCACCGTTAATAAAGGCGTTGGGATTTGATGCAACGATCTCGTCGATCAACGCCCACCGTGATGGGCCCGTAGTGCCCAATTCCCCGGCGATATCCCATAGCGTATCGCCGGTGTTGACAGTGTAGCCCCCGGACGGCGATGTCGTTGCCGCGGGCTGCTGCCTACGTGTGTTTGTGCGCACTGGGGCGCTGCGACGATCTGGCTCGGATTCATTGAGCGCTGCGATCACTCGTTGCGCTTCTGATACACGGCTAGCCGGATCCACAAACAAATCGTAGCGTCGCGACAGTCTCGCCTCGCCAGCGCAAGATGCGCTGAGCGTGAAGCTCAGCAACGGCTCGCGAACAGCCTGCGTGGTTCGAATGATCAGCGCTGTGCGACGACGCTCAAGTCGGTAGAGACCAGGAACATAACCGTCTCCACGGACGACAAAGCAGCTGGTCGGTGTTGTGTCATTGGCTGAGAGCGGAATTTCCGCAACCAGGCGCTCGCCGAGCGCCGAGCGTACCGTCGCTTCGCCGAACGACAAAGCATGTGCTGGGTTGGCAGCGCATAGGAGGCCACCGGCGAGACCTGCGAGCTTGAGCGTATGCCACTGCGTCATGCCGACTCCTGCAGAACGACTTCTGGTTCTTGAACGTAGTGTCCCTGCATGTAACTGATTCCAAGCTGCCATAGTGCCGCCATGGTGTTGGCGTCCTCGACTTTCTCTGCGATTGTATTGATACCACGCTGTTTGGCAATAGCGCTGCGATCACTCGTTGCGCTTCTGATACACGGCTAGCCGGATCCACAAACAAATCGTAGCGTCGCGACAGTCT
>JBCBNU010000102.1:0-3473 GCA_039821645.1 Pseudomonadota bacterium | reverse complement strand
GTTCGGCGCATCGCCCGCGATGTGTCGCTCGTTCCTGGGTGATCGACCAACAACGAGCGACACATCGCGGGCGATGCGCCGAACAGATACAACACAAGCCAGGCGAGCCTGCGGAAATTTCGTGCGATTGCCAGATAGCCCTGTGAGCGTAAGTCGTCAGCCGTATCGTGGCGTCCGAGCATGTCTTCGCAGGTCGACCAGAAATCGACCGGCACTGAAAAATTGAAGTGTACGCCGGCAATGGTTTGCATGGCTCGACCGTACCGATGACTCAGTCCGCGCCTGTAGATTGTCTTCATGCGCGCGACGTTTGAGCTGCCGTAGTGGGCGATCGGAATCTCCGACTCGGCACCCAGGCGGCACGGCATACTGGAATTCCACAGAACCGCATCGCCAAGGCGCGGCTGCGAGAACTGGTGGATGTCGGCGAGAAAATCAAGGGTCGCTGACGGTGTATCAAACGTCGGCGTGACGTACTCGAGCAGCGCTTCGCTGAAATCTGTCGTGATGAACTGATTGGTCAGCGCGGAGCCGAGTTCCTCGGGATGCGGGCGTTGCGAGAGTCTGGCGTCCGGTGTGACCCGCAACGATTCCTTCTCGACGCCAGTGAGCATCCCGGTAAGAGCGCCCGGAGCATGCTGCTGCAGCCATTTAACGCGTTGTTCTAGTGTATCGGTCATCGGCCGCCGCCCGCTTCGAATCACTATGTTAACGAGCGCTCGGTGAAGCTGCCAGCAAACTGGTCACCTGCCAACTCGGTCACACTGTTCGGTGAGACCGGCTGCTATTCTGAACATAATTCCGGGAGGGAGCATAGACATGGCAGTTTTTGGAAAACGACGCGTGCGAGACAGAACGAGCGGCCCTACGACGCTGATCGCAGCGGGCTGCGTATTCAACGGAGAAGTGTCCGGCTCGAGCGACATTCTGCTCAGCGGCACCATCATTGGTGACAGCAGAGTCGACGGCGTCGTGACCATCACCGAAGAAGGCGTCTGGCGCGGAGGATTGCAGGCACGAGACGTCGTGATCTCCGGCAAAGTCGAGGGCGACGTGATTGCCTCTGGACACATTGAAATTACAGCCACCGCTCGTATTAGTGGCACTGTCACGGGCGACATGATCGCCGTGGCTGCAGGTGCGGTCATCGAAGGTGACATGCGAATCACCGGGCAATCAGGCACCGCCAAGTCCTTCGAGGAGCGTCGCGGTGGACCAAGTTTGGTCGCCACAGAGACCAAAAAAGCCAGCTAACCGCGGTTTTTCGAGGTTTATAGACCTCAAAATCATCTAGACGCCCGTGGGCGGTTTCGTCACACTTGGTTGTAGGAGCTCCGGTTCCTGCCAGACCAAGAACAATAACAGGCGAAACCAAAGAGGGCGGGTCATGCCAAGACGGCTGACTATCAAAGCGGCCGCTGCCACGCACGAGGGATCGTGACGATGCAGTGGCTTCCGCAACGACTTGCACCACGACTGGTGGTGGGAACGCTAGCGATCACGCTCGGCGTCGTGTGCGTTGTATCGCTCGCGCTCTTTGCCAATAGCCGCATGATTGTCGACCGCTTCCTTAACGACAGCGTTGATCTGCGCCGCGACTATCTGGAGCGCCAGATTGAGAGCCGAGCCCAGCAGTCAACGGCGGCGCTGGAGCGCGAAATCGACGCCCTTGCACGGGACCAACGATTCGCTGATCTCCAGCGCGCGCTCGACGAATCGGCCAGCATCATTCCCGACGTCATCCTGATTCAGGCGGTTGATTCAGAGGGCAAGCTGCTTGCGTCCGCGGGACGCCTGCCTGCCGGACAGATGGGCCTGACCGGTGAGCCAGGAGTGAGCTGGGAACGCGATGCGTTTACCGTCACGCAGAACATCATCCAATCCGGGGTGAACCACGGTCGTCTCAGGTTGAGATTCTCGCTCGACGGCATGACCGAACAGCTGCGTGCGTTCGAGAATTCACAGCTTCTCGCACGTCGGGACTGGCAAGTAGAAGCCACGCGCTGGGTACTGCTCTCATCGCTCCTGATGGCGCTGCTCAGCGGCACACTGAGTCTGCTCGTGGCACGACAGCTCATTCGGCCGATTGAAGCGATCACCGATCAGGCACGACGTCTCGAGCAAGGCGATTATGGTCAGCCACTGCTTGAATCCAGAGCCGATGAGCTAGGGCGCCTGAACCGAGCCTTCAACAGCATGCGCGATCAGTTGCGCCAGACCACGATCTCACGCGATTACATGGATCAGCTGCTCAGCAGCATGAGCGATGCGCTGATCGTCACCGACGATCACGGCACGATCACACACTGCAACGCGGCTGCCTCAAGACTCACAGGATTTACCGAAACCCAGTTGCTCGGACGTGCTGTCGCCACACTGGTGCATGAAGACGACCGGCAGCTATTCGAGGAGAGCCAGCACAGTGACCAGCCCAAAGAGCTGCGCTTGCTGACCGCCGATGACGAGACCGTGCCCGTGTCCTTGACGTGTTCGGCGGCAAACTCGGGCGGCACAATGTTGAGCGGGCGCATTTACTCCGCCCAAAACGTCACAGAGCGGAAACGTTCCGAGGCGCGGATTCGCTACCTCGCGCGAATGGATCCGATGACCAAAGTGCCAAATCGGATGCAGTTCCAGCACCTGCTGCAACGTGCCATTGCACGCGCACGCAAAAGCGAAGGCATGATCGCGCTGTTCTACCTCGACGTGGACCAGTTCAAAGACATCAACGACACGTTTGGACATCTTGCCGGGGACACGACGCTCGAGACCATCACGCAATGTATGCGCCGAGCACTTCCAGACAATGCCGTGATCGGGCGCCTTTCGGGCGACGAATTCGCCGCTTTTGTCGATGAGCTGCCGCCTGTTGAGGATGTCGAGAACGCACTGCAGCAGCTTGCGAGGAATCTGCTGGCCGAAGTCGCCGAGCCGTTCGATGTGCAAGCCAACGAGGTCTACGTGACCGCCAGCCTCGGTATTGCCATCTATCCGCAGCATGCCGATAACGTCATCGATTTGTTGCGCAACAGCGATGCAGCCTTGTACAGCGCCAAGAAAGCGGGCGGCAATCGGCATGTGTTCTACGACAGCGCGATGAACGATGCCGCCGTGGAGCGTCTGCTGATGAAGAGTCGTCTGCGTCGCTCGTTTGAGCGTGATGAGCTTCTGCTGGAATACCAACCCAAATACGATCTTTCGACCGGCAAGGTGATGGGCGCCGAAGCGCTCGTACGCTGGCATTCACCGGATATCGGCCGAATACAACCGAATGACTTCATTCCGCTCGCGGAAGAAACCAACCTCATTGTGGAGATTGGCGAGTGGGTCATCGACCGGGTCTGCGAGGACCTTGCGCGCTGGCAGGACAAGATTGGCGACCCAGGTCGCATCGCTATAAACCTGTCACTGAAACAGTTGCGACAGCGCAATTTTTTCAACAGTGTGAGTCGAATTTTCCAACGCCATGGCAT
>JBCBNU010000101.1:0-3558 GCA_039821645.1 Pseudomonadota bacterium | reverse complement strand
AAACGCCACGTTGATCTCGGTGCCACTCCGATCCTCTCGCTGATCAGGAGCATCAGCCGTAATCGGAATCTGTCTATCAACATTACGAACGGGATTGTGAACTTTGATCGTGAAATCGATACCGATTTTGATCGACGTTCAGCGACTGTGGCGTTCTCGAGCCAGACATCTCGCTCGTCTTTGAGTGTAGAGGTTGGTCGCAATGAAATTGTCTTCGATACAGATCGAGAGGATCGGAGTGGCACCGAGATCAACGTGGCGTTTCAACGCGAGTTGAGCAGCCGGGTTCGCCTCTCAGCCAACTATGTGCAGCAACTGAGCGATAGTGCGCAACTGTTCCAGCAGTTTCTGGCGGATCGAAATATCGGCAATGTCGTCGGCGATGGCGTCGGGAACCCAGCCACGGATCAGAACGCGCTTGCAGACCCCCTGGAACAGCGCTCTGGAGGAGTCACGCTGAACTTCGACCAGCGAAATGGAAGTATCTTCACATCGGTACGAGTATTCGATTTCGATTTCGAGGAGTCTGATTTACAGGACCGGGACGGCTATCAGGTGACCGTAGGCGCCAACCGGAATTTTAGCAGTGGATGGCGAGTGGGACTGTCCGGAAGTCTCAATACGAACCAGTTTGTCAGTGGTCGAGATGACGACAATCTGCAAGTGCGTCTCACGGTTAGCAAGCAGCTCACCCGTACTCTTTCTGTTGCCTCCTCAATCGCTCATATTGAGCGGGACAGCAATACGGGGGGGCAGTCTTTCGATGAAGATGTGGTTCGTTTGACGCTCGTTTGGCAGCCCACGAGCACCAGAGGGAGCCAGTGAGTACGCTCATCGAAAACGCTATTACGATCGATGTGGAAGAGCATTTCCAGGTCGCCGCGTTCAAGGACGCTGTCGAAACGGGTAGCTGGCCAAGACAACCCTCGCGTGTGGTCGCCAACACCGAAAAAGTACTTGCGGTTTTCGACGATGCCGCGATCAAGGGCACTTTTTTCACATTAGGTTGGGTGGCTGAGCGTTATCCAGAACTCGTGCGTCGGATTCACGATGCGGGCCACGAGGTTGCATGCCATGGTTATTCACACCAGCTGATCTACGAGCAATCGCCGAAGGTATTCCGCGAGGAGACACTGCGCGCGAAACGCGTCTTGGAGGATGCGATTGGTGCGAGTGTCGATGGCTACCGTGCTGCGAGTTATTCGATAACACGGCGCTCGCTCTGGGCGCTGGACACGCTGGTTGAGGCCGGGTTTCGATACGACTCCAGTATCTTCCCCGTGCATCACGACAATTACGGTATTCCTGATTCACCACGGCATCCGTACCAGTTGCAGGCGCCCAACGGTGGGCATTTGATTGAGTTCCCGATCACTACCTCGAGAGTTGCGGGCGTTAAACTACCGGTTGCCGGTGGTGGATATTTTCGACTCTTCCCGTACTGGCTTACTCGCATGGGTCTCAAACGGGTCAACGAAGTGGAGAGACGGCCGTTTGTGTTTTACCTCCATCCTTGGGAGGTAGATCCGGCGCAGCCAAGAATCGAAGCATCCCGTTTTTCGCAATTCCGCCACTACAATAATCTCGATAAGACGGAGCCACGTTTGCGCCAGTTGATTTCGGATTTCCGTTTCACGCGGATGGACCGGGTTCTGGAGAGCATTGCGCTGGATTCGACCCCACTCGCGCTCAGTGCGGCCTGATGGCCTAAAGGATTCGCGATGAACACTGCAGGCGAGCGTGTCGTGACGGTCGACAAGAACGACCAACGCTGGGTTGAGTATGTGGATCGTCACCCGGATGCAACGCACTACCACCGCTTGTCCTGGGCGGAATTGATTCGTACTGAATTTCGCCAGTCGCCGCATTACCTGATGGCGGTGAGCGGCGATGAAGTCGAGGGGGTGTTGCCCCTCGTCAGGTTGAATAGTCGACTGTTCGGGCACTACATGGTGTCGATGCCCTATCTGAATTACGGCGGTATTATTGCCGACAACAATGCTGCCCGCGCGCGTCTCCAGCAGGCCGCGACGGAGCTCGGTCGTGAACTGGGCGTAACGCACATCGAGTACCGGGAGCAGGAGTCAGACGCAGGCGGTATGCCAGTTCGAACGGACAAAGTATCCATGATTCTTGATCTGCCGGCGTCGATCGACGATCTCGGCAAAGCCATCGGCAGCAAGCGTCGCTCGCAGGTGCGACGACCGTTGCGCGAGGACCCTGAAATCAGGGTCGGTGGTGCGGAGTTGGTGCCGCTCTTTTACGACGTGTTCGCCCGGAACATGCGGGACCTCGGAACGCCTGTTTACGCGCGCTCATTTTACGAGCGCATGGCAGCGATATTTCCGAATGATGTGAAGATCGTGGCGATCACAGTGGACGGCCAACCAGCTGCCGCTGCGTTTTTGATCGGTCATCGAGAACAACTTGAGATTCCGTGGGCTTCGACCGTACGCGACTTCAATCGCATTTCCATCAACATGTTGCTTTATTGGGAAGTGCTTCGATTTGCAATAGACGCTGGCTACCGACGGTTCGATTTCGGTCGCTCTACGGTGGATGCGGGAACCTACCGTTTCAAGCGGCAGTGGGGCGCGGAACCCAAACAGCTATATTGGCATTACTGGCTAAGAGACGGCGGCGAGCCCCCGAAGATGAACCCGGATAACCCCAAGTACGCCCGCGCAATTCGCATGTGGCAAAGGCTACCAATCCCTGTCGCCAATTTGCTTGGGCCTCGAATCATCCGCAACTTGCCGTAGGTCGATACGCGTGCCTATGCGAGTGACTCATCTGGCGTCTGGTGACCTTTGGGCAGGTGCCGAAGTGCAACTCTTTCAATTGGCGACAGCTATGTTGAAACGCGACGAAGTGTCGATCGACGTTGTACTTTTGAACGAAGGATTGTTGGCTGAGCGACTGCGCGAGGCGGGTGTTTCAGTGACGGTGATCGATGAGCACCAGCATGGTGGCTTTTCGATTCTGCTTCGATTGATATCGCACTTCCGACGTTTTAGGCCGGTGCTCGTGCATACCCACCGCCAGAAAGAAAATGTACTCGGCAGTCTTGCGGCGCGACTTGCAAACGTGAAATTCAGCGTGAGAACCGTACATGGTGCGCCTGAGTTCAGTAATGCCGAGTGGCGTCGTCGTATTAACTCAGAACTCGACCGCTGGACGGCGCGCTGGCTTCAGGATCGCGTTGTGATGGTCACACAGGATCTCGCTGAGCAGTTAAGCGGGCGCTATCCCTCCGCGAAAGTCAGTGTGATTCAGAATGGTTTAGCACCGATCGATGCGGTGGAGCGTGCGCCGAAGTACGCTGTGACAAACAGAGTAAACGTGTGCTTCGCTGGGCGTTTGGTACCGGTCAAAAGAGTTGATCTCTTCATTGATATGGCGGCTGCGGCGCAGCAGCAGTCAGACGATCGCTTCCATTTCCATATATTCGGAGACGGCCCTGGCCAGGCCGCGCTACACGAAAGCATCTCATCTGCAGGTCTTGACGACTCGGTCTCCCGCTGGGGCTTCGTCGACGGCCTAACTGATGCGCTTGCC
>JBCBNU010000100.1:0-3674 GCA_039821645.1 Pseudomonadota bacterium | reverse complement strand
CTTCAGCTGGTCCGAGCTTATGCAGCCTTGGCCAATGACGGCGTGCTGATGCCAGTGTCGTTGCTGAAAGTCGATCAACCACCGGAAGGTACGCGTGCGGTTTCACCCGAGATCGCGCGTCACGTACTGAGTTTGATGGAGGGTGTGGTCGAGAGCGGTACGGGTTCGCGCGCGGCGATTCCAGGCTACCGCGTAGCCGGCAAGACCGGGACATCGTGGATGTATTCAGGCGATGGGAAATATGATGACCAACGCCATCGCGCGATTTTTGCCGGTGTTGTGCCGGCTTCGAACCCGCGTCTTGCAGCGGTGGTTGTGATCGATGAGCCAAGGCGTAGCAAGTTGCATGGTGGTGATGTAGCTGCGCCGGTCTTCTCGGCGGTCATGCGCGAAGCGCTGCGCACAATGGCGATCCCGCCAGACGCACGACCGACACTTATGGCAGGTGTTGCTCAGGATGACGCTCAGTGATGGCCGTGTCCGGAAAACATTTGCCGACGCTTGCTGGGTTGCTGGAAGGTATGACCATCGCGCCGCAGTTGCCAGTCAGTGACGTTGCTATGGACAGCAGGCAAGTTACGGAGGGCACCGCGTTTTTAGCCGTGCAGGGCCAGTCACGGCATGGGATCGAGTACGCAGAGCAAGCGATTGATGCTGGTGCTATCGCGATCGTCACCGATCTTGATGCCACAGATGTGCGCGTTGGGTCGGTCAGCGCCGTACCCGTCATTTGTGTGCCCGGGCGTGAGGGTCTCGAAGGTGTCGTTGCCGCTCGTTTTTTTGGTGCTCCGACTGCATCAATGGACCTGGTCGCGGTCACCGGAACCAATGGTAAGAGCAGCGTTAGCTGGTTGGTTGCGCATGCGCTCTCCTCATTGGGTCGGCGACCGGCACTGATGGGTACGCTAGGTTGGGGCGCCATCGACGCGCTCGACAAGAGCACACTGACGACACCAGATGCCGTGACCATGCAACGGCAGGCGGCGGCGTTGTGTGAACAGAATTGCGATGTGATTGCGATCGAGGCGTCATCGCACGCGCTTGATCAATACCGATTCAGCGGTTCGAACATCGACGTTGCCGTGTTTTCCAATCTCACGCGCGACCATCTCGACTATCACGGCACGATGGACGCTTACTTCGAAGCGAAAGCGCAATTGTTTGATTGGCCTGGTCTCAAGGCGCGCGTGATCGCGGTTGACGATGAATACGGCGTTAAGCTCGGTGAGCGATACCCTGATGCCTGGTTGGTAGGTGCACCGGAACGTGCAGCGCGAGCGCATTCGGTCCAGATTGCCAACATCAACATGAGCGCGAACGGGCTCGTGCTCGACGTTGTCACGCCACTTGGGGATGCGACTCTGCGCAGCGAGTTGATCGGTGGCTTCAACACACAAAACCTTGTGCTGGCACTCGCGGTGTTGCTGTCTTTGGAGGTCCCTTTGGATCGCGCTATCGAGGCTGTCGGTGCTGCGAAGGCGCCACCGGGACGCTTGCAAGTTGTCAGTCAGCGCCAGCCATTGACCGTTGTTGACTACGCGCACACACCGGCTGCCCTAACCGCCGCCATTGATGCGCTGCGTGCCCATACGCAGGGTCGGCTTTGGTGTGTTTTCGGTTGCGGCGGCGAACGTGACCACGGGAAACGTCCGCAGATGGCGTTGGCTGCGACGGCAGCTGATGAAATCGTCGTGACCAGCGACAACCCGCGTGGTGAGTCACCCGAAGCGATCATCGCTGATATTCGTGCGGGTTTGTCTGAGTTTGAACATCACGTCGAGATTGATCGCGCGCGAGCGATCGAGCACGCGGTTCGTCACGCATCGCCTGATGACGTGATTCTGATTGCCGGCAAAGGGCATGAACAGTTTCAGCTCATCGGCGATGAGGTGCGTTCGTTTGACGATGTTGAGGTGGCGGCTCATGCGCTGGGTACACTGTCGGTGAGCGCATCATGAAGTGGTCGTTAGCCGCCATCGCATCGGTGTTGGGACTGACGACGCCCGAAAGTGCTGTCGAGTGTTCTGGAATTTCGATCGATTCACGCACGCTCGGCAAGGATGAGTTATTCGTTGCTCTGAGCGGTCCCAACTTCGATGGCGCAGATTTCATCCGAGACGCGGCGGACAATGGGGCGTGCGCGGCCGTCACGGCGCGCGCGACCGACAATCCGCTGCCCCAGCTGGTTGTCGACGATACGGTTACTGCGCTGCACGCACTCGCAACAGCGTGGCGCAATCGATTTAGTCCGCTCACGGTTGGCATCACCGGCAGCAATGGCAAGACCACGATGCGGTCGCTGATTGCTGCGCTGTGCGGTCCCGACACCCATGCGACAACCGGCAATTTGAACAACCACCTCGGCGTGCCGTTGGTGTTGTTCGGACTCAACGAATCACACCGTTTTGCCGTGCTCGAAATGGGCGCCAATCACGTTGGCGAGATCGCGGCACTGGCTGCACTCGGCCAGCCAGATATTGGCATCGTCACGAACGCAGGGCCAGCCCACCTCGAAGGTTTTGGTGGCATCGAGGGTGTGGCGCGCGGCAAGGGTGAGATGTTCGAGGCGCTCGGGCAGGGGCAGACCGCAGTCATCAATCGCGATGATCACTATTTTGACTATTGGTTGGGTCGTGCTGTGCCAGCTGACATCGTGACTTTCGGTGCCAACAGCACCGCGGATGTTTGGTACAGCGATTTCGTGGCGACAGCCGATGGATGCAGTTTCTCACTCAATCACGACGGGAAGGTCCAGAGCATCGATCTTCGGCTCTCCGGTGTGCACAACGCGATGAACACCGCAGGCGCATGTGCGGTTGCGCTTGCGGCAGGTATTGCGTGGGAGCAGTTTGCCGAACGCTTGAAAACGGTTTCGCCTGTGGATGGACGCCAGGTTCGTCATCGCTTGAAGAACGGTACGACGCTCATCGACGACACCTATAACGCTAACCCAGCTTCCATGCGTGCGGCGGCTGATGCACTCGTAGCTAATTCCGATCAGGCGTGGATGGTGGTGGGCGATATGTTCGAGCTCGGGGATGACGCCTACGAGGCGCACCGTGATCTCGGCGCTTACTTCGCGCGTATTGGGATCGCGCGCGTATTCGCGCTTGGGGAGTTTGCCGAGGCGATTCGTGCGGGGTTTGGTGATACACAGACGTTTGCAGAAGTCGCTGATCTTAACGTTGCACTTGCAGAGCAAATCGAGCCCGATGTGGCGATTTGCATCAAAGGGTCGCGCAGCGCTCGGATGGAGCGGGTAGTGACGCACCTGCTGGAGGCGAACTGACATGCTGCTTTGGGTTGCCGAGTACCTCACTCAATTTGAGAGTGGCTTTAACGTCTTTAGCTATCTGACAATGCGGGCGATCCTGGGTGCACTGACTGCTTTGATCATCTCGTTCGTCGTCGGGCCGATGATGATCGATCGACTGGCGCTGCGACAAATCGGCCAGACTGTGCGTGACGACGGACCTCAGTCGCACCTGCAAAAGGCAGGTACACCCACCATGGGTGGCGCATTGATTCTCACCGCGATCGCGATTTCAACACTGCTGTGGGGGGATCTCTCGAATCGCTTCATCTGGGTTGTCGTACTGGTCACGCTCGCTTTCGGTGCGATCGGCTTCTACGACGACTGGAAAAAGCTCGTTCTTAAGGACAGCTCTGGTCTG
>JBCBNU010000099.1:0-4079 GCA_039821645.1 Pseudomonadota bacterium | reverse complement strand
GCGTGGGCAGCGCTTCCTGGCGTTCGGTCAGGTAACTTAAGTTACCTGACCGAACGCCAGGAAGCGCTGCCCACGCGAGGTCAGTATGCGCAGCTGCGCGAGGATGTTGAGGCCCTGCGCGATGACATCGCCCGGGCCGAGGCGCGAGCGCGCATCCTGAAGCAACGACTCTCTGACGAGGAAAACTAAGTGCTGACTTGGGCCCGCACGCGCCGATTGATCGGCATTCAGCGAGTGTTGGTCAAATACAGCCTCGACGATCTGATCGCCGTTTCCCCCGCATTGCGGCCGTTGAAACTGCTTTTCATGCTCGGTGGTCGGCGACTGGATCGCTCCGAGCCGCGCGGTAAGCGGATTCGCCTGGCACTCGAGGAGCTAGGCCCGATTTTCATCAAGCTCGGGCAGGCGCTGTCCACACGCCGCGACCTGATTCCTCACGATATCGCCGATGAACTCGCCTTCCTACAGGATCAGGTTCCGCCCTTCGACGGTAAGCTGGCACGCCAGATCATCAACGATGCTTACGGTTTCGACCTGTCCGAGGTGTTCTCGAAATTTGATGAGGCACCGATGGCTGCCGCGTCGATTGCACAGGTACACCCTGCGACTCTGCATGACGGCACCGAGGTGGTCGTCAAAGTCTTGAGGCCAGGGATGCGTCCGATCATCGAGCGCGACGTCGATGTGATGTACGCGATGGCTGAGCTCGCAGAGCGCTATCTTCCTGATGGTCATCGACTGCGGCCTGTCGAAGTTGTTCGCGAATACGACAAGACCATCATGGACGAGCTCGACTTGATGCGCGAGGCCGCGAACGGCTCGCAGCTACGCCGCAACTTCGAGCATTCACAACTGCTGTATGTACCAAAGGTCTACTTCGACTACTGCCGCATTCCTGTGCTCGTATTGGAGCGCATCTACGGCGTGCGCATCAGCGACATGGAAGCGCTTCGTGCGGCGGGAACCAATATCAAGCGATTGGCTGAGAACGGCGTCGAAATTTTTTTCACGCAGGTTTTCCGACACAATTTCTTTCATGCCGACATGCACCCAGGGAATATCTTCGTCAACATCGAAGACCCACAAAACCCGCAGTATCAGGCGATTGACTACGGCATCATCGGCACGCTGAGCCCCAAAGATCAGCAGTACCTCGCCGAAAACTTCCTCGCGTTTTTCGACCGCGACTACAACCGCGTGGCGCAGTTGCACGTGGACTCCGGATGGGTGCCGCCCTACACCCGAGTCGAGGAACTGGAATCCGCAGTACGGACCGTCTGCGAGCCGATTTTTAACAAACCGCTTGCCGAAATCAGTTTTGGGCAGGTGCTGCTAAGATTGTTCGACACTGCGCGTCGTTTCGAGATGGAAGTTCAGCCACAGCTGATTTTGCTGCAGAAGACGTTGCTGAATATCGAGGGTTTGGGCCGCGAGTTGTATCCGGAACTCGATCTGTTCGAGACCGCGCAGCCCATACTCCGCCAATGGATGGAAGAGCGCCTCGGCGGGCGCGCCGTGCTGAACGACATTCGCACGCAGTGGCCGGAACTCAAGGAAACACTTCGCGAGTTGCCGACCCTGGTGCGCCGTGTTGGCGAACAGGCAGCAAGCGGAGAGCTGAAATTCACCGTGGATACGCGCGAGGTTCGCGATCTCAACGCGCGTCTGCAGCGTTCTGACCGAAGACGCTATCGCGTAACACTGGGTCTGGCCGCGACCGGCTTCGGCCTCGCGATGGCGCTCATCACGTCGCCGGCATGGTGGCACTGGGCTACCGTCGTCGTCGGTGGCGCCGCTATCCTGTCCGGACGCCCCGACTAAATTCGCGGGACTACCGCCCGGCGTAGAGCTGCAGCTCCTCTCGACTGATCGCTAACGCCTCACGCAGCGACACGATATCGGCCTCAACAATTTCCTTGCGCTCATCCGCTTCCTTGGCGCGAGCCAGCAAAGCCAGTCGCTCTTCTGGGGTCAGGCCATCCCGGATCACTTCGAGTGTCAAAGTCTGAATTTCAACCTCGAGCGCAATCAGACGCTCCTCAGCATTGGCTAACTGTCGCTCCAGCCGGCTTACATCGCTGCGCAGTGTGTAGAGCGTTCGTCCCTCATCGTAAGCTGCAAGAAATGCGTCTTCGACTTCGGGCTTGCAGACGCCGTGATACTGCCCACCGCGCTCACCCACCCGATAGCCGTTGGAAGGTTGGCAATAGGTCTCAAGGCCCTGCGTGTGACCAACGAGATACTGGTCCAGGTCCGGGGTAACACCCGCATCCGCGCATTGCGTACGGTAGTTTCCAATGGTGGAAGGCTGCCTGCCGGCAACACCGTCCTCAAACCCGACTGTGCGCCAGTCTGCGGTCAAACAGGCCTGTTCGCTCATGCCGGTTGCGCAACCACTGAGCATACCGGCCACAGCTAACAAAACTACCGTAAGTACAGCCTTCATCCGAACCACTCCCTTATTTCGGCTCGAGACTAGCGATCTCTCCATGAATCAACGCTGAACCGCCTCACAGAATCCAACATCCGCCGTTTTCGCTTGCTAGACACCGCTCAGCGGCTTAATGTCGAACACTGCCGCATTGGCGGGAGGGGACGGCCAGATGGCCGATGCACGAACGAAGCTTTTCACGCCGCGTACCGCGGTCTCGATCGTAATCGCAAACATGGTGGGCACCGGGGTTTTCACCAGCCTCGGCTACCAACTGCTGGATATCGAGTCGGGATTCGTCCTGATGATGTTGTGGGCGATCGGCGGAGTGGTCGCGTTTTGCGGCGCGATGAGCTACGCGGAGCTCGGTGCAACGCTGCCTAAGTCCGGTGGCGAGTATTATTTCCTGGGTCGAATCTACCACCCTGCGGCCGGTTTCGTATCCGGCTGGGTGTCGGCGACCGTCGGCTTCGCCGCGCCAACAGCACTAGCGGCAATCACATTTTCGAAGTACCTGTCGCGCGCGCTGCCTGGCACTCCAGTAACGGCGAGTGCCGTGGGCTTGGTGACGCTACTGACGTTGGTGCATGCGACGCACCGTCGCACCAGCGGTGGCGTACAGGTCGCCTTCACCGCGATAAAAGTTGGATTGATCGTCGTGTTTTGCATCGGTGCGATGCTGTTTGCCGGAGATATGCAGCCGATCGTGTTCTCACCGCAGCAAGGCGATGCCGCCCTAATGACCGGCGGTGCGTTCGCGGTCTCGCTAATCTACGTGAGCTATGCCTACACCGGCTGGAATGTGGCGACTTACCTGTCGAGTGAACTCGACAACCCGCAACGCAACCTGCCGTGGGTATTGGGCGGCGGCACCTTGCTGGTCGCACTGCTCTACCTGGCGCTGAACTTCGTATTTCTCAAAGTCGCACCGATCGATGCGATGCGTGGCCAGGTCGAGGTCGGTTACATCGCCGCCGAGTATGCTTTTGGCTCTGGAATTGCGCGAATTATGGGCGTAATTCTCGCGTTGCTGCTGATTTCAACCGTGAGCGCGATGATCATCGCCGGCCCGAGGGTGTATCAGGCCATCGGGCAAGACCACAGTCTGTTCGCGGTGTTCGCCTCAACCAACCGCTTCGGGGTGCCCGCTTTCGCCATCTACTTCCAGGGCGTGGTGACCATCATCTTTATTGTGACGTCATCATTTGAGTTCATCCTGAAATTCTCAGGTTTCATTCTTGCGCTGAATACGCTCGCAACGGTCGTCGGACTATTCGTATTGCGCTGGCGCGAGCCGGATCGGCTGCGTCCTTTCCGTGCCTGGGGCTATCCGGTAACACCGATTATCTTTCTCGCACTTACCGGCTGGACACTTTGGTATGTCTTCACCGACGAGCCGCTGACCGGCCTGCTCGCGCTGGGCATTATCGCTGCAGGTTTGGTCAGCTATGCGCTCAGTGCACGCTTCGATAGCGGGAATGTAGCGCCAACCCCGCAGGATTGACTATTCGGTCTTATAGGCTTTGCGCATATAGGCGACGGATGTCCGCACCAGCTTACGCAGCACTTTAAGGTCAATCTTCTCGAGGTCAGTGACGTACAGACACGACTTGCCGACCTTGTGGGGCCCGAGCGCATCGAGCGCCTC
>JBCBNU010000098.1:0-4092 GCA_039821645.1 Pseudomonadota bacterium | reverse complement strand
AAAATCTTCCTCGCTGCACGCATCACCAAGCCAGCGATAAAGCGACCAACGATGAAAATCGCGATCGCAGAAAGTACTTTCAGACCGAAGTCGACACCGGTGGTCGTCAGTGTCTCATAAAGCGCGTCGACGTCGACAAGTGAGGAGATTTCAAGGCTCGCGGAAAGCATGTTCAGGTCCCCGGTTGGTTAAACAACCCGAAAGTGTACGCGTTGACGGGATCGCTTCAACTACCGCGCACCGATTGTCGTTTATTGGCTGGTTTGACTGTCAACGCAAGGGCGTTGCCTCCGAGTGAAATCAAGAGACCGATCAAGGCCGACTGCGTCCAGCGATATCCCTCAAAGACGGTAGAAATCAGCAATGCCACCACCGGCAGCATGACGGCGATGTAGGAGGAACGTGTTGCGCCAATGCGATCCAGAATCACGAGGTACAGGCCAAAGGCGATGGCCGTGCCGGGAATGGCGAGAAACAGCAGTGAGCTCAGGTAGCTGAATTGCCAGTCGATCACAAATGGTGCGCCCGTGACTGCGGCGAAAATCACCGACGCGCTGGCACCGATCCCCATCCCCCACACATTGACTGCAATGACTGGCAGTTTCCGCCGGGTGTTCCGGATGGCCGCCATATTCCCCAGCGAGGCCATGTACGACCCGATCAGAATCAACACAATGCCCTTGAAGGTCTCATCCGATAACGTGAGTTCCGAAATCTCGGGCCAGAACATTAATGCGATACCCGACAGAGCCAACACGCCCGCGAGGAGTCCAAGCGGCTCGATCGCAGTGCCATAGAAAAAGCGTTCATTAACGGCGTTGAACAACACCATCACGGTGAACAACACGGCGACCAAACCGCTTGCCAGATAAGCGGTACCGGCGTAGATAAAGAAGTAATTCACGGAGAACATGAGAATGCCTTGAACCGCGACCGCCGGCAGGTCCTCACGCTCGATTCCGAGCCGGCGATTTCTGAGCCGCCCATAGGCCGCAAGGGCGAGTGCCGCGATTGCAAAACGGTATCCGAGCGATACCTGTACCGGCACGAAGCCGAGTTGGTATTTCACCATGACCCAGGTAGAGCCCCAGATCAGCACCGTCGCCGCGTACAGGACCGCTGTCGGCGTGCTATTCAACAGCGTCGATCAGTTGGGTCAGACCTGCCAACTTCAGAATGAAGAAAGGCGCGTTTTGCTCCATCGCCGGAGCGCCATCGAAAACGTAGGCGTCAAATGCCGCGTCGGTAATCAACAAATCCCCTGTGGGGCTGAGCGCGAGACCTGCCGCCCAGCGAATCTGCGAGGTCTGAACCAGTGTGCGCAAACGACGATCCCCGTCGATCAGATGCAATGCATGGTTATTGACGTCGGTAATCAAGAGTTGGTCGTTAGGCAGCACCAGCATCGCAGAGGAAAGGGGTTTGTCGGCAAACCGCTCGATCGCGCCTGCGGCGTCGCTCTGTCCGCGCAAGAGCACCGAGAGCGGGATTCGATAAAGTCCATCGTTCGCGAGCGCCGCCAGGTACAGATAGTCCTGCTGGCTATCGATCGCCAACGAGAACAACCCAGGTCGCCAGGTGAACGTGCCGGCGAAGTACTTCAGCGGTCCAGTGCCCGGGTCCACGTACCAGTTGTCGGCGCTGATCGACGGCTCGCCCGCGAGCGTGCGACGAATATTGCCCGTACGCGCATCAACGATGATCAGCGCTGATTCCCGACGCCATGTGCTCGCATCGGCGATCAGGACGTAGCGGTCGTCGGCAGTGGTCACCAACGCAGTCAGGTGGGAGCCGAGCGGCGCCACGTCCGATAAATCGAATCGACCGGTCTGCTCGCCGGTTCGGGCATTGAAGCGGAACAGAGTAGGAGTGCCGATGCCGTGATTGCCGTGATCTAACACGAAGACCTGCCCCGTCGCTCCCGCTGTGACGGCGGAGACCGTGTCGAAGACGCTTTGCTGTGCGTTGGCGTCCGGGAAGGGGACTGCGATGCCATCCTCGATTCTCAGTAGTTGGTTCGCATCGCTGCGCGCCTCGGGCTGCACCGTAAAGTACACGGTGCCAGCGGGATCCACCGAGATGCTCGAGGGGGGGTGGTTGAAACGCAGGTGGTTGGTGATGACGGAGGCGTCGATTGCTGGCGTGCCGGTCGCGAACCGGAAATCGTTGCCACCGCCCCAGATAAGCCGGGCAACGCCGAGCGCGATCGCAAAGGTGACAGCAAAGCCTAGGAAAACGCGCGGCATCAGCGGTGGGTCAGTTGGTGTGCCAGCGCAAGAACTGCGTGACGCAACGATCCAAGTGCGCGGTCTTCTCGGCTTCGGGAATTCCTTCGATCGAATGCATCATGAGACGCATCAGATAATGTCCCTCTACCAGAGCGAGGAATTCCTCTGCGGCCTGTTGTGGGTCGTCAATCGGCGCATAGTCAGGATCTCGGGATTCGGCCAAACAGCGTGCCAGCGTATCCATGGTGGCTTGCGGCCCATTATCCCAGAACGCTTCCGAGAGCTGGGGGAATCCCTTGGTCTCTCCAATCAGCACTTTATATATAGAGACCACACCAGGGTCGCACAGCAAGTCGAGCAGGCGACGGCCGATCGTTTCGAGAACAGTGGTGAGTGGTAGGTCCGGATGGGCGTCCTGCATGTCGAGCCCGTAGGCCCGCACCTTTGCCATGATGCACGAGCGGAACAGGTCGTCCTTGTTCTGGAAGTGCGAATACACCGTTTGCTTCGAAACGCCGGCTTCCTGCGCGATAGCGTCCATTGAGGTGCGCGCGTAGCCAATATCCATAAAAAGCTCGCTCGCCGCCTGCAGAATGGCCTCATGCTTCGTATCGCATTTCGGGCGTCCCACCCGATTTTGTATAAGATTTTCTGAAATCAAACTGGACAGTTCCGTAATTAGTGCTACAATTAATCAAACTGTACGGTCTAGTATATCACAAATCCTCCAGATCCGGCATCCGCAAGCCGTCCCTTCTGGAGCAAACAGGATGTCGAATCATGATGATCGAATCGCTTCTCGTCCCCCTACGCCGTGGCCTTTTGGCGTCCGCGCTGGCTGTCCTGGCCGCGTGTAGTGCCCCAGAGGCCGCAGACCCCGCACCCGCTGCCTTGCTCGTGGCACCTTATACAGTGGCGCTTGAGAGCGAATACCTCACGGAGCAGCGCTTCAGTGGTGCTGTTGAAGCGGGCAGAAGCTCGCAACTCGGCTTCGAGCTCGGCGGCGAACTCGCCGACGTCAAAGTCGATGACGGCGCTGTGGTGAGCGCCGGCGACGTGCTTGCCCGACTGGATGACGCGCGTTTGATCGCAGCGCGTGATGCTGCACAAGCCGCTCTGGATCAGGCCGCCGCGCAAGCCGCGCTCAGCGTGTCGACCTATGAGCGGATTGCCGAGGCTCGCGAATTCGACGGTGTGTCACAACAAGAGCTCGACGAGGCGCTCGAACTCAAACAACGTACTGAGGCGGCTGAACTCGCCGCTGAGGCGCAGCTCGAACGGATTCTCGTTGACCTCAGGAAGAGTGCACTGCGTGCACCGTACGACGCGTTGATCGTCAGTCGTATGGCGGATGAAGGGCAGGTGCTCGCGGGTGGGCAACCGGTACTGAGTATTCAAGAACTCGCCGCGCCCGAGGTCCGCCTCGCGGTCACCAGCGCTGCGCTCGATCGTATGACGGTGGGTGATCAACTCACGCTGCGCGTGAGCGGAGACGATGTCGACGCCACAGTCACGGCGGTCGTCCCGAGGCGCGACGCCCGCACCCGCGCGGTTGATGTGCGACTGCAATTGCCTGAGCGCGCACCTGCACGGGTAGGCGATGTCGCGGAGCTCAAATTCGAGTCCATGATTTCGAGCGAAGGCTTTTGGGTGCCGCTCGAATCGCTGACCGAAGGTGCACGGGGTGTTTGGCATGTGCTTGCGATCAGCGATGACACATCCCTCCTGGCGCGCGACGTCATGCTCGAGACGGGCGCTACCCATATTCGTGAGCGCCGACCCGTAGAGATCATCCACTACGACGAGACGCGAGTGTATGTGCGCGGTGCGCTTCGCGACGGTGACGACATCGTCGCGGGTGGGC
>JBCBNU010000097.1:0-4321 GCA_039821645.1 Pseudomonadota bacterium | reverse complement strand
TGAACGATCTCGGGTTGCTCAATAGGAACTTTCTCGCGGCTCACATGGTGGATGCGACGTCGGAAGATATTCTGTTGTTTCGCGATCACTTCTGTAACGTCGTTCATTGCCCGAGTAGTAATTTGAAATTGGCGAGCGGCATGGCCCCGATCGCAGAGATGGTCGACAAAGGGATCAACGTCGCCATCGGTACTGATGGTGCGGCCTCCAATAACTCGCTTGATATGATTGCTGAGACGAGGTTGGCAGGGCTCGTTGCAAAAGGCCGAGAAGGAGACGCAACAGTCCTGCCCTCCGGCACGCTGCTGAAGATGGCGACCATCAATGGTGCTCAAGCGCTGGGAATCACCGAGCAAACCGGTTCGCTGGAAACCGGAAAATGGGCTGACATAGCTGTTGTGAATCTCGGTGCAGTGCATTGTGAGCCCGTGTACGATCCGATCGCTGCATTGTTCTACTCAGCAAACCGATCCGACGTGACTGACGTCTGGGTAGCGGGTAAAGCGTTGCTCGAACAGGGCGAACCGACAACTTTGGATGCCGAGAGAATTAAGGCACGCACTCAGGAGTGGCATGACCGTATTCGCGGCTGATGCCCGGGGAACCAATCAATGGAAAATGTAGATAGTTCAGAGCTAGCGCGGTTCGATGCCGTTGCGAGTCGATGGTGGGATCCAAAGGGCGAGTTCGGTGCCCTGCATCGGATCAATCCGATTCGCCTCGAGTATGTCCGCGGACGTGCAACTCTCGACGGCGCGCGAGCGGCTGATATCGGCTGTGGTGGTGGACTGCTCGCAGAGGCCATGGCGAAATCAGGCGCAAACGTGACAGCCGTCGATATGTCGGAAAAGGCGATTCAGGTTGCGCGACTGCACATGCACGAGAGCGAGCTCGATATCAACTACCAGCTGTCGACCGCAGAGTCGCTAGCCGAAGACGAAACGGCAGCGTTTGATGTCATCACCTGCATGGAGATGTTGGAGCACGTACCCGCACCAGAAGCTGTCGTTGCCGCAATCGCACGGATGGTCAAACCCGGTGGCGATGTATTCTTCTCTACCATCAACCGCACCGCTAAGGCATTCGCTCTTGCAATCGTCGGCGCCGAGTACATCCTGAACTGGGTCCCACGAGGTACACATGAATACGCCAAATTCATCCGTCCGGCCGAACTGGATAAGGCAGCACGTGATTCCGGGCTTCAACTCCAAGGTCTTACCGGACTGTCCTACGACCCCTTATCCGATCGATTCAGTCTCGGCAACGACATCGACGTAAACTATTTCGCTCATTATAAGATGTCAGGCGCCTAGCTTGAGCACGCACCAAACCGTATTACTCGATCTCGATGGAACGCTGATCGACACCGCACCTGACCTCGTCGCAGCACTCTTCGCCACGTGCGATCAATTTGGTGTTGAGCGCCCCGAACAGGATCGCGCACGTCGCGAGGTTGCCAATGGCGGGCTCGGCATGATCAAGCTGGCATTTCACACGCACGACGAAACCGCGCAAAAGCATGCTCACGCCTGGTTTCTCGACTACTACGCCGCCAACATTGCTGAGGGCTCGCATATATTCCCTGCCATCGCTACGACGCTTGATCAGCTCGCAGAACCCTGGGGCATCGTTACCAACAAGCCTGAATACCTGACCCATCTACTACTGGATGCGCTAGGCCTTTCACAACGAGTCGGCTGCGTTGTTGCCGCCGATACGCTGCCGGTAAGAAAACCGGATCCGGCACCGCTAGTGTTTGCCGCCGAGCAACTGGGCAAGACGCCGGGAGACTGTCTCTACGCCGGAGACCACAAGCGTGATATCGATGCAGCCCATGCAGCGGGTATGTATGCGATCGCAGTCGGTTATGGCTATAACCTTGAGGGTGATGACCCTTATAGCTGGGGAGCCGACTCGGTGTGCGAAACACCTGAGGCACTCTCAAGTATCATGCGCGAGCGGGCGCGGCTTGCGCTATGAGTGAACTTGCCGAACTCACGCAGCAACCGGGTGCGTGGCTTTTTGCGCTCGCCGGGCTTGCGGTGGGCTTAACCATTGGGATCTTGCTGGAGTATCTGTTTACCCGCCCAGCGTTTGCCAAAAAAGAAGTCGAGCTCGTGGAGCTCAGAACTCGGGTAGATAGCCAGCAGCACCTGATCGGCGAACGTGAACGATTGGTGGAGCTCGTCGAAAGCCGATTGTCCGGGGAGTTCGGTAACCTCGCGCAACAAACCATGCAGCGCAACAGTGACACGTTCCTGAAACTCGCACAGGAACACCTCGGCAAGCGTCAGGAAATCGCCAACAGTGAGATGGCGGCGCGAGAGAAAGCGGTCGAAAACCTCGTCGCACCGATCCGTGACGCGCTGCAAAAGTCCGAAGCGCAAATTCAGGCGCTCGAGAAGGCCAGGAGTCAGGCGTACGGTAGCATCACCGAGCAATTGGCCAACATGCAGCAAGCTGCCAGTAGTCTCAGCCAAGAGACACGCAATCTCGTGACGGCGCTGCGGCGCCCCGAGGTTCGAGGACAGTGGGGCGAAATTACGTTGCGCCGTCTCGTCGAGATGGCCGGTATGGTCGAGCACTGCGATTTTATTGAGCAGTCGACACAACGAAGCGATGACGGCAAAGCAATACGTCCCGACATGATTGTGCGGATGCCCGATGATCGCGAATTGGTCGTAGACGTGAAGACCCCTCTTGACGCCTATCTCAGTGCGATCGAGGCAGAGCGTCCGGAAGAGCGCGATCAACTGCTCGTTCAGCACGCTCGCAAAGTCAAAGAGCGCATCGACGAATTGGCCAAAAAGTCCTACTGGTCGCAATTTGAGAAGAGTCCGGAATTCGTGATTCTGTTTATCCCGGGCGACCAGTTCCTTTCGGCTGCAGTGCAAAAGCAACCGTCTCTGATTGATGATGCGCTTCGGCAAAACATCATTCTGGCGACGCCTACGAGTTTTGTGGCGTTGCTCAAAGCGGTTGCCTACGGATGGCGACAACTGTCGCTCGCAGAAAATGCTGAGCAGATTCGACGTTTGGCGATCGATTTGCACGACAGGCTCGCCGTCTTCAGTGATCACCTCGCCAAAGTCGGCAGACAACTTGAAGGCAGCACCAAAGCGTTCAACCAAGCGGTGGGGTCGCTCGAGCGCAATGTACTGCCCGGCGCGAGAAAGTTTACAGAACTCGGAATCCAGCCCAAGAAACAAATCGACGAGCTTCAGCAAATTGAAACCGCACCGCGCGAGCTGCATTCGCCGTCCTCGCGGGATTCCAAAGATCAATAGGCAATGAACGTGCTCTTGTCACCATCGGCCAAGCGTTGCCTGGACGTTGCCGCGATTTATCTCGACGACCGCGCGCAAGCGAGGCAACAAGCTGCGTTTCAAATCGCAGCCGAAGTGTTCGCACTGGCTGATCCCTCGCTCAGTCCGGAGGTACGTCCCGTTAAGATGCAATGGTGGGAAGAAGAACTCCGTCGCACCGCTACCGGTTCACCTCGCCACCCGTTGACCAAGGCGTTGTTGCCCGGTCCACTACACATCGAACACCTCCCTTTGCTGCGGCAATGGCTCGTACACGCTCGAACCCGGCGACAGCCGGGAACAGAGTCCCGGACCAGTTTTCGTATCGATGCATTCAGAAAGTTCGCAGTCGCGTTGTTGATCGCCACGGACGACCCGCTGGAAACCACCCAACGCTCAAAGGCAACCGATCTGGGTTGTGCACTTGCAACGCTCGACGCACTGGATCGGGGCATAGCCGCCAAAGATGTCGCGGCCGAGGTAGCGTCCATCCGTCGACCGCTTAGCGAGGTTTGTGGCGCCTCTTTGCCCGTTGCCTGGGTCGCTCTGGCGGCTACCTTGGAATATTCGCTCGGACGTCTGACAGAGGGTAAAAAAGTGCGATCATTGCCGCTCGTATTTCGTGCCTGGCGCGCCGCTCGAGCACAAACCGGAGAAAATCAATGACGCAAACGCCCTCACCTTCTGATCTTCGTGAGCACAAAGCGGCACCCGGCAGTCTGGATGGCAAAGTCATTCTGGTGACCGGCGCGAGCGACGGCATCGGCCGAGCTGTTGCTGAGTCATGCGCGCTCGCAGGTGCCACTGTCTTGCTCATGGGGCGCTCGGAAACGAAGTTGAATGCGGTTCACGATGCGATCGTTGAATCTGGAGGGCTCAGACCAATCGTCATCCCGCTGGACTTTCTGAAAGCTGAAGGCGGTGTTTACCTGACGCTCGCTGAGCAGATTGAGAGCGATTTTGGACAACTGGACGGGCTGGTACATTGCGCAGGCATACTCGGCGAAATGGTCGAG
>JBCBNU010000096.1:0-4360 GCA_039821645.1 Pseudomonadota bacterium | reverse complement strand
TGATCGAGCTCTCCAGAGAGTACTCGCTCCCAGGCGTCGTAGCCGCCGACTTTGCGATACGCATCGATCGTCCAACCTTCAGGCTGATCGAGCGTGGCGTAACAAACCGAATTGGTGTGCTGTGTTTCTGTCATTCGAGTTCATCCAGAATGGCCTGCATTGACTCAGGCGTCAGATTCTCGTGGTAGACGTGATTGACCATCATCATCGGAGCGCCGCAGCAAGCGGCCAGGCACTCTTCTTCCTTTTTCAGATAGATGCGTCCATCCTTGGTGCTGCCTCCAAGCTTCACGTCAAGATGTTTTTCAGCGTGTTCTACAAGTGCCTCTGCACCGCGGAGCATGCAAGACACATTGGTGCAGATCGCCACGTTGTTACGTGCGACCGGCTTGGTCTCGAACATTGAGTAGAACGTCGCCACCTCATAAACCTGAATCGGTTCAAGGTTGAGTTTCTCTGCAACCGCGTCCATGAGTTCCGTAGTCAAAAACCCCTGGTTGTCATGCTGGACCGCATGCAGTGCACCGATGATTGCGGAACGGCTCTGCTCCTCAGGAAACCGTTTTCGCCACCGCTCGATCTCCTCAAGCGCATGGTGTGTCAACACTTCTTCATACGTCTCTGTTTGCAAGTCAGTAGTCATTTCAAAAACCTAGCGATCAATTTCACCGAACACGATGTCCTGTGTGCCGATCACGGCAACGACGTCCGCGAGCATATGGCCACTCACCATTTCATTCATCGCGCTGATGTGAGCAAAGCCAGGTGCTCTCACCTTCACCCGATACGGCTTGTTCGCGCCGTCCGAAATCAGATACACACCGAATTCTCCTTTTGGATGTTCGACCGCTGCATAAGCCTCCCCCGCCGGCACGGTGTAGCCCTCGGTAAACAGCTTAAAGTGATGAATGAGTGACTCCATATCGCCCTTCATCTCAGCGCGCTTGGGTGGTGAAATCTTGTGATCATCGAGCATCACAGGACCCGGGTTATCCCGCAGCCATGCAACACATTGCTTGATGATCCGATTCGACTGGCGCATCTCTTCGATGCGCACGAGGTATCTGTCGTAACAGTCCCCGTTAGTACCGATCGGGATGTCAAAGTCCATCCGATCATAAACTTCGTAAGGTTGTTTTTTGCGCAGGTCCCAGGCGATTCCTGAACCTCTCAGCATCGGCCCTGTGAAACCCAACTGCTGTGCCCGCTCGGGAGTCACCACGCCAATATTCACTGTGCGCTGCTTCCAGATTCGGTTATCCGTCAATAGCGTTTCATATTCGTCGATACATCCGGGGAAGCGATCGGTGAAGTCCTCGATGAAATCGAGTAGAGAGCCAGAGCGTGCCTCGTTGAGGCGCGAGGTTTCACCGTCGTTGCGAAAACGATTGGTTTCGTATTTCGGCATGAACTCGGGTAAGTCGCGATAGACACCGCCCGGCCGATAGTAGGTCGCATGCATGCGCGTACCCGACACAGCCTCGTAGCAATCCATCAGGTCCTCTCGTTCACGGAAACAATAGAGGAACATCGACATGGCACCGATATCGAGTCCGTGCGCACCGAGCCACATCAAGTGGTTCAGGATTCGAGTGATCTCATCAAACATGACCCGGATGTATTGAGCGCGTTCCGGCGCCTCGATACCGAGTAGTTTCTCGATGGCAAGCACGTAACCATGCTCGTTGCACATCATGGATACGTAGTCCAGACGATCCATGTAGCCGATGCTCTGGTTGTACGGCTTTGACTCTGCGAGTTTCTCGGTGCCACGGTGGAGCAAACCAACGTGCGGGTCGGCACGTTGAATGGTCTCGCCGTTCATCTCGAGGATCAGTCGCAGGACGCCGTGCGCGGCAGGATGCTGCGGCCCGAAGTTCAAAGTGAAGTTCTGAATCTCAGCCATCGTGATCCTCCCGCAGCGCATCCTCGTAACGGTTGTCTTCGCGAATCACACGCGGCACAAGTGTTCGTGGCTCAATCGAAACGGGCTCGTAGGCCACACGACCTTTGCGTGCGTCGTAGCGCACCTCAACGTTGCCGGTGAGCGGGAAGTCTTTGCGGAACGGATGTCCGATAAATCCGTAGTCGGTGAGCAATCGACGAAGATCCGGATGGCCCTCGAAAACGATACCGAAAAGATCGAATGCCTCGCGCTCGTACCAATCCGCAGAACGCCACACGTCAATCAGAGATCCGATCCGTGGCGGGTTTTCGTTCGTGGTAAACGCTTTCAATCGAACACGCACGTTGTGCTCAATCGAAAGCAAATGCGCAACCACAGCAAACCGCTCCGAATCGAATTCCAACGACTCGTCCACCACAACTTCACGCTGGACACCCCGGGAATAACCAGAGCCCGTAGCGCGATTGGTGGTCCACTCACTGTCGCCAAAAGTCAGGTAATCGACACCGCACAGATCGATCAGCATCGTAAATCGGAGTTCTGGCGCATCACGCAGCGTCTTGGCGACACTGACCCAATGCTCAGTTGGCACTTCAACGGTAACCTCGCGCTCGGGCGTAACCGTCACGGTGCACGCGTCGGTTGCAGCGGTAATCGCGGCCGGCAGCCAATCACTAGGGTGCGCTTTCGAGGCACCTGCGTTTATTGCGGACTCGCTCATCGTGAGATCGTGCTCGTACGTCGGATTTTTTTCTGCAGTTGCAATATGCCGTAGATCAAAGCTTCCGCTGTAGGCGGGCAGCCGGGCACATATACATCGACCGGCACTACTCTGTCGCAGCCACGAACGACAGCGTAGGAGTAGTGGTAATAGCCACCGCCGTTGGCACAGGAGCCCATGGATATGACCCATCTCGGCTCCGGCATTTGGTCGTAGACCTTGCGCAGCGCTGGCGCCATCTTGTTGACGAGCGTGCCGGCCACGATCATGACGTCCGACTGTCTCGGGCTCGGACGAAACACGATACCGAAGCGATCGAGGTCGTACCGTGCGGCGCCCGCATGCATCATTTCGACAGCGCAGCAAGCGAGACCGAATGTCACCGGCCACATCGAGCCTGTGCGAGCCCAGTTGACTACGGTGTCGATACCCGTGACTACCATCCCTTTTTTCTGGATGCTGCCGGGCGGCAGTTCGTAATCAACAACGTCGGTAGTTACGGCTTCGCTCAATCCCATTCAAGCGCCCCTTTCTTCCATTCGTAGATGAAGCCGACGACAAGCACGGTCAGAAACAGGGCCATCGCAAGCAAACCGAAACCGCCAATGGTTCCGAGAGATATCGCCCACGGAAACAAGAAAGCGATTTCGAGATCGAAAATGATGAAAAGAATCGCCACCAGGTAGTAGCGAACATCGAATTTCATACGGCTATCTTCGAAGGCCTCGAAGCCGCACTCATAGGGCGAGAGTTTTTCGTCGTCCTTCCCGCCACTTCCGAACAGAAAGCCCAACGTCATTAGCAGGATCCCAAGTCCCGCTGCGATACCGAGAAAGATCAGTACCGGAACATAGTTCTGGAGCACAATTTTGTCCCACTGCAGGCGCTGCGCTTGCGTGCGTCCCCACGCGGCAGTCCCGACTGGTTTGTCCCAACTTTGACACGGTGTGGACGCACCGCTCAAAGCTGCTCAAGTATACCATTTCGAAGGATTAAGGCGAAGAGAACAGCGCCATAAATCGTCGATTCAAGGGTGAGGCGTTCGACAAAAAAAAGGCGCCCCGAAAGGCGCCGTTTTCTGTGTGGTGCCGATGGCCGGACTCGAACCGGCACGGCTCTCGCCACTGCCCCCTCAAGACAGCGTGTCTACCAATTCCACCACATCGGCAATCATAATCATTCGCCTACTCGCCCTCGTCCGTCTCAGCCGGCTCGGGAACATCCAGTTCCGGTACGTCTTCCGCGTCACTGACAGCGTCGTCTAATTCGGGCGCTACCAGTGAGGCGGCATCCTCCGGCGTCATTTCCAATTCAGGCAGCGCGCCGCCCGGAAGTTCCTGCTCAACCACAATGTCGTCAGCGACACTGTTGCTGGGTGCCCCGCGTTGCGTTGCAAGCCATGCCAACGCAAGGCAATTAGCAAAAAACAATGTGGCCAGAATTGCTGTTGCGCGGGAAAGGAAGTTCGCCGAGCCTCGCGCGCCGAAAACGGTGCCGGAGGCCCCTGCACCAAAAGAAGCACCGGCATCAGCACCCTTACCGCGCTGCATCAGTATCAAGACGATCAATCCAATCGAGACGGCCGCATGAGCGACCGACAAGGCATTAAAAAGCGTACCCATATACTCGTAATTCCAATAACGTCACGCGGCAGCGCCAATCGCCAGGAAATCCTCAGCGCTCAAAGCAGCGCCTCCGATCAGCCCACCATCCACATCCGGCATAGCCAAGAG
>JBCBNU010000095.1:0-4439 GCA_039821645.1 Pseudomonadota bacterium | reverse complement strand
CGTGCTGGTGGGCGAGCTGGCGCAGGAGGGCGAGACCTTCTCTATTCGCTACCAGCTGTTCGATGTCTACGGTGGTCGCCAGGTTGTGGCTGATCAGCTTCTGCTCGAACGGCGCGATATGCGTGCCGCAGGCCACAGAGTCGCCGACAGCGTTTACGAGGCCATCACGGGTATTCCGGGCGTGTTCAACACGAAGATTGCCTACATTTCAGTGTCCGGTGCGCCTCCGAAACAGCAGTACCAGCTGATCGTCGCGGACGCCGACGGCAATAATGAATTCGTCCTTCTGGAGAGTCCGCAACCGATCATGTCCCCAGCTTGGTCACCAGATGGGCGCCAGCTGGCCTACGTTTCCTTCGAACTCGGTCGGGCGCAGGTCTACGTCCAGAGCCTGCGGACCGGTACTCGCCGTGTTGTCTCTGACAAGCCCGGCGTCAACAACGCACCGGCTTGGTCGCCGGACGGCAGGGAGCTGGCGCTGACTCGGTCGGATGCCGATGGCAATCTCGACATCTATTTGGTTCCGGTGATTGGTTCGGGCGAAACCCGGTTGACGCAGCGCAGATCGATTGACACAGAGCCCGCATGGTCACGCGATGGCAAGACCATCTATTTCACCTCGGATCGGGGTGGCGCACCTCAGATTTACGAGGTCCCTGTATCCGGTGGTGATGTCTCCAGAGTGACATTTGAGGGACGCTATAACGCACGCCCGAGGGTGTCAGCGGACGGCGAGGCGATCGCGGTTGTCCACGATGATCGCGGCAATTTCCGGGTTGCGGTGCAGGATCTCGCCAGCGGCAGTCTTCAGGTACTGAGCGACGGCGCTTTGGATGAGTCGCCGTCTTTTGCGCCGAATGGTGCACAATTGATTTATGCAACACGGCGCGGAGGCCGTGGCGTGTTGGAAACCGTGAGCGTTGATGGCGCGATTTCAGGTCGCGTCAAATCCGTCGGCAACGATGTTCGTGAGCCGGTTTGGTCGCCGTACTAGAATAGAAGGGCTAGCCCCATAGGGAGCGCAAAGAAATGGTCATGCGAAACATTTTGTTGATTGGCTTGGTTGCTGGTCTGGTAGCCTGTGGCAGCAACCCGCCGCCGAGCACCACAACCAGCAGCGGTGGAGATTTATTGTCCTCCTCGGGCGGTTCGGATAGCGGTGCATCTGCTTCTGGAAGCAGCGATTCAAGCATTCGCAGTGTCGGACTGGGTGATGAGATGGCGGTTGAAGATACTGCCGACGCCTTGATCATTTATTTTGAGTACGACCGCAGCGAAGTCAGTGCGCAGTATGCGGATATCCTCGCCAGCCACGGTCGGCGGTTAGCGCAGAATCCCGGCCAGCGGCTGCGCCTTGAAGGCCACGCCGATGAGCGCGGCACACGCGAGTACAATATTGGCCTGGGTGAGCGCCGTGCTCAGGCAGTGCGCCGGGTACTCCTGATTTCGGGAGCATCGGCGGGCCAGATCAGTACGGTGAGCTACGGAGAGGAGCGGCCTGCTTCGCTAGGCAGTACCGAATCGGATTACGAAAAGAATCGTCGTGTGGAACTCAGCTGGCGCTAACGCGCGAGACGAGTCGCCCACACATTCAGAGGACAGTATGCAGACTTCAACGCATTGGATGAGAAATGGCAGCCTTGTGCTCTGTGCGCTTTGGCTGAGTGGCTGCGTAACGCCGGTTCCCCCTGAGGAAGATCCGGTATTGATCAAGCTCACGCAGATCGAACGCCGCTTGGAGCGTGTTGAGCGCGTCGTGCAGAACGATAGCCTTGTGCAACTGGTCACCCGCGTTGATGCATTGGCGGCGGATATCGACCAACTGCGCGGAAGTTCAGAGACTTCCGGTTACGAGATCGAGCAAATGGCTGAGCGACAGCGTGCGTTGTACGCCGATCTTGATGAGCGCATTCAAGCGGTTGAAACGCGAACACGCGAAAACGTCATGCAGGGCGGATCACTACCTCCTGGGGAGTTACCACTGCCCAATGGATCGGATCGTGAGAACTACCAGGCGGCTTTCGAGCTGTTGAAGGAAGGGCGCTATGACCAATCGGCGCGTGCTTTCGAGCAGTTCTTGGTGGCCTACCCGGAAAGTGAGCTTGCTGACAACGCCCAGTATTGGCTGGCGGAGAGTTTTTACGTATCGCAGCGATTCGATGAAGCGCTACCAATCTTCAGTGGCGTCATCGACAGCTACCCTCAATCGCGTAAAGTACCTGATGCTTTACTCAAGGTCGGGTACTGCCACCATGAGCTGAAGCGCTGGGATGAAGCGGAAAGCGCGTTGACGCGTGTCGTCGCCGATTATCCCGAAACCACGGCAGCCCGATTGGCGAGCAAGCGCCTTGAGCGGGTGCGTTCCGAACGCGGGTAATTTCGAGTGTCCGCGGTAGAGTCTACGGTAGCGCAGACTGCCGCGGGGTTGCGCATCACGGAGATTTTCCGCTCCTTGCAAGGTGAAGCGTTGAGCGCAGGCGCGCCAACCGTGTTTGTTCGCCTGACAGGATGCCCACTGCGTTGTACCTACTGCGATACCGAGTATTCGTTCACAGGCGGCGAGCGCCGGTCGATGGATGAAATCCTTTCCACGGTGCAGGCGTTCGAGACCCGCCATGTTTGCGTTACGGGTGGCGAACCACTGGCGCAGCCGGCGTGCATCGAACTTCTAAAAGCACTGTGCGATCTCGGGCACGAGGTGTCGCTCGAAACTAGTGGTGCGCTGGATGTATCGGCGGTGGATCCGCGGGTTTCAAAAGTCCTTGATCTGAAGACGCCAGCCTCGAACGAGGCCCACCGCAACCGCTGGGCGAATCTGGACTTCATGAGTACGCACGATCAGATCAAATTCGTGGTCTGCGACAAGCAGGACTTCGATTGGGCAGTTGCCTGTATCAATGACCGGAGTTTGACTGAGCTGTGTACGGTCTGGATGTCACCCAGTCACGACGATTTGGCGCCCGGCGAACTCGCTGATTGGATTCTCGACACCGGGCTGCCGATTCGGCTTCAGGTGCAGCTGCATAAGTATCTGTGGGGCGACGTGCGTGGGAAGTGACGACACAAGTAAGCCAAAGGCAATCGTGCTTTTCTCTGGTGGGCTTGATTCATCCACGTTGCTCGCGATCGCTGAAGCCGATGGATACGAGGTCTTCGCACTCAGTTTCGACTACGGTCAGCGGCATGATGCCGAGCTGAATGCCGCTCGACGCATCGCTCTGGCACACGGCGTGACCGAGCACCGGACCATGGGTATCGATCTTGGCGGTATTGGTGGTTCGGCGCTGACCGATGAGAATATCGATGTGCCTGAATCGCCAACCGAGGGTATCCCCGTTACCTATGTACCTGCTCGCAACACGGTATTTCTATCTCTGGCGATGGGTTGGTCGGAAGTCATCGGAGCAACCCGTCTGTATATCGGCGTTAATGCGGTTGACTACTCGGGGTATCCAGACTGTCGCCCCGCATTCATCGAGGCGTTTCAGCAGCTGGCTGAAGTGGCAACCAAAGATGGTGTTGAGGGGAGTCCCGTCGAGATTCACGCGCCGTTAATCGAGATGTCGAAGGCCGAGATCGTGACCCGAGGTACAGAGCTTGGGGTGGATTACTCGCAGACCGTGTCTTGTTATCAGGCAACCGATGATGGTCGTGCATGTGGCCGATGCGATGCCTGTCGCTTGCGAGCGGAAGGGTTTCGCGGTGCAGGTCTTGCGGATCCGACGCGTTACGCTTGAACAGAGCGTCCAGAGGGGCGCTGAACGCCTGTCCAAGCAATTGACGAGGCTACTGATCCAGGTTGGCCGTCAATACGCACTCATTGGCATCACATCGAAACAGGTATGAATAGGTAGCACCGCGCGGCACGTTGAGTTGCTGATGGATTCGATAGCCGCCGACCAGGATGGCCCAGTCAGCAAGGGCACGGGCCGTTTCCGCGTTACGTGTGATTGCGACGAAACCGTCGAATGCGTCGCTGTCGTGCGGCAGTTCTGTACCGTCAGGCAGTCGAGCCGAGCCCGGGACCACCGAAATTTCCAAGTCTGAAATCTGGTTGACGATGACCTCCGCGGAGACCAACACGCTAGACCCGTCATTAAAATGGATTCGGAATTTCGGGTTCACATTGCTGCGAAGTAGTTGTCCAAGATTCGACGCGAGTTCAACGCTAGAGTTGACCAGCCGCTGCCACACCCCTGAGAGTTCGAGCGAACGAAAGAGCGCTTCGTTTACGTTGCCGTCCAATGCGCCGCGCGCTCCGAGGAAGGTCTGGACATCGGCGATATCGACCGTTGTTTGTTCGAGCCTTTCCGGAAGTGATTCGAGAAAGTGAACAGCATCGCGTGTGCGTGTGAGCGTTTCGCGGGCCGCCGACGAGGGTGTCTTTGGACGAGCAAATCGAGTCCAGGCTCTGAATTCGTAGTCGAAGTAAACAGTGA
>JBCBNU010000094.1:0-4706 GCA_039821645.1 Pseudomonadota bacterium | reverse complement strand
GCCACGGCGCGACATGATATTGCGGCTGAGATCGGTAAGGTTCATCAGCGCGAATGTGCCACTCACGGATACCGGGATAGTAATGCCGACGATAAAAGTGGCGCGCGCGTTGCCGAGGAAACCGTAAAGCACGATAACGGCGAACAGGCCGCCCCAAATCGCAGCGGATTTGACGTCATCCACCGCCGAGCGGATGAACTCTGATTGATCAGCGATTTTTACAAGTTGCAGATTTTCCGGCAGTTGGTCGCCGATCGAATCCAGTCGTCGGTCAATATTGTTGGCTACCTGTACGGTATTCGAGTCGCCTTCTTTGTAGAGCGCGAGCTCGATGACCTCGTTGCCGTCTACTCTCGTGATGGCCTCGCGATCCTTGAATCCGCGAGTCACTTGGGCGATGTCTTTCAGGTAGACGGGACGACCTGCGCGGGTTGCGATGATAGCCTCGCCGAACGCTTCTACCGATTCAAACTCGTTGATGGTGCGAACCAGGAATCGTCGAAGCCCTTGCTCGAGTCGCCCACCGGCGAGGTTCACGTTTTCCGCCTGCAAGCGGTTAGCAACCTCGGCGATGGTCAGGTTGAGTTGAGAGAGTTTGACTTGGTCGACCACGATTTGGACTTCGTCTTCGAGACCCCCGCTGACTTTCGCGGCAGCAACACCATCAACCGACTCAAAATCATCTTTGATGTCGTCCTCCGCGACCTGTCGCAGTCGCTTGAGGCGTTCGTTGGTCATCGTCGGTGCATCCGTCTCGCCCAGCGCCAATCGCATGATCGGTTCGCTGGACGGGTCGAATCTCAGCAGAAGCGGTCGGCGCGCCTCCAGTGGCAATTCCAGAATATCGAGTTTCTCGCGCACGTCGACGCTTGCGAGGTTCATGTCGGTGCCCCAATTGAATACGACGGTGACATCCGACTGCCCTGTGCGCGATACGGAGCGCACCTGACGCACGCCGCCGATCGTGCCAACAGCTTCCTCGACGGGTTTGGTGATCAGGCTTTCCAGCTCTTGTGGCGCAGCGCCGGGAAGTTCCGTGCGGACCGTCAAGGTGGGGTAGGACAGGTCCGGCAGGAGGTTGACCGACAGTCGGCCAAGCGAAACATAGCCGAACATGACGATCGCAAGGAACAGCATCAGTACGGTGACCGGGCGCCCT
This sequence comes from Pseudomonadota bacterium, assembly GCA_039821645.1. Taxonomy (GTDB): domain Bacteria; phylum Pseudomonadota; class Gammaproteobacteria; order Steroidobacterales; family Woeseiaceae; genus CALBPI01. Next base: position 3,547 of record JBCBNU010000094.1, on the reverse strand, counting down.
GTGGCGAGCCGGACCAGCCCAAGGCTGCCAGCTTTCTGCTTCTGTGTGTTGCTCATGGTTTACCGACCGATGCTAGCGACGGCACCAATCGGCTCGCCTTCAGCTTCCTCATCTTCGGGAAGCGGATCGCCAATGACGCGGACTTTCGACCCATCTCGCAGTGCCGCCTGGCCAACGACGACCACTCGCGCGCCATCCGTCAGGCCATCCAGCACCGCGATATCATCATTCCAGCTGTAGCCTGTCGTGACGTCAACGCGTTTGGCGACTCCGTCCGAAACGGTAAATACGATCTTGCCGGCCGTGGTTTGAATCAAAGCATCCTGCGGCAGCAGTAGTGTGTCCTTTTGTTCGTCATAGATAACGGCGAAGCGACCGAACATGCCGGGCTTCAGACGTTGCGAGGTGTCGCTGATTTCGACGGTCGCTTTGAACGTACCGGACTCCGCATCAACTGTCGGGCTGATGCGTGCAACAATCCCATCGAACTCCTCGCCCGGGAGCGCATCAATCGAAAGCTTCACCGCCTGATCTGCTTGAAGTCGTCCGAACTCGCGTTCCGGCACGAACAGATTCGCGATTAACGGATCCATTGCGGTAATCCGGAACGTCGGCGCGTTTTGCTCGATTGTGTTGCCGACTTTGATATCCCGGCTGGATACAACGCCGTCAATCGGGGCACGTATTGTTGTGTACCGGTAACGCAGTTCTGCAAGCTTGTTCGCTGCACGCAATGAATCCACCTCAAATTTGGTGGTTTGAAATGCGCTCGCGGCAACCAGACCACGTTCGTGCAATTCGAGGTTTCGCTCGTATTCCTGTTCCAGCTTCGCTAGATTCGCTCGAGACTGTTCGAGTTCGAGCCTCAGCTGATCCCCATCCAGTCTTGCGAGCACATCGCCGCGTTTCACGCGATCGCCCTCCTCGACAAGAATCTGTCTGACTTCACCACCCACTTTGGCGACGACTGTAGCCTCGTCGAAAGCTTCAAGCGACGCCGCAGCCGTGTAGGCCGCGAATACATCGCCTCTATTGACGTCGATCACCTCAACCGGGATCACTGTCGTATCTTCTTCCTCTTTTGCTTCTTCCGAAGTCTCCGTGTCTCCAGTGTCGGCGACCTGTTCGGTGGTATCCGAAGCATCAGGCGTACCTCCGCATCCCGGCAGTGTAGTCAGGACCATCAGACTGGTGATAATCAGTGCGAATCTAAGGAGCAATGACATTGTGAATTCCCTGTGAGATCTGGTTGTTCGTTTTCTTCCCGAGCATTGGATGCCCGTGGTGGTGAAATGGTTGCATTTACGAGTACGGGATTCGGCCGTTGAAAAGTGCTAGCGGCGGCCGCCGTCGGTTTTTCAACAGGTGCAAACTCAAGCTCCGGCAGGAATGCACGGGCGACGGCTGGACGTGTTTCTGTGATTCCAGGCTGTGGTTGCATGAGTCTGTCTGACAGCTTGATCGTGCCAATAGCGACAAGACCGGAACACAAGAGGAGCGCGACGCGCGCGATTTCCTGGTTCGCGAAGGAGGGACCCTTATTGGAGTTCTCGGGGGTAGCCATCGAGCTATTCCGATTTACTGTACTAGTGTTGTAGTAAGATATAACACCAAAACAATTTAGCGCAACCCTGAGACGAAAAAAAACGGGCCTTTCGGCCCGCTTTTCAAGGTATTGTGAGACGGAACAGTGGGTTAGCTGCCTTGCTCTGCAGCCTGCCGAAGTTTCGCCATGCCTTGCGGTGTTGCCATTTCGATCATATCTGCAACGACGTCGGCAGCTTCATTCAGGACGATATCGGGGGTTTCAGCCGCCTCCAAAGCCTCAAGATCATCAAGCGGTTCGAGCCCATTCGCCTCGCGACGCGTGTTTTCACGCTCCAGGCGAGCTTGACGGAAATCGGCTCGCTCGCTCTTGCGAGTCTCGAGGTTCAGCGATACTTCCTTCCGATTGCGGTTATCGGAGATCGCCTCTAGATCGTTCAACAAAAAGAGGTGGTCAGGATCGTTTGCAGCTCGGGTTTCGAGTGTTTCTGCCAGGAGGGCAATCTGAGTATCCAAAGGTCTGCCCGCACTAAAGCGTGTACGCTGGATCTGATCCCAGGGCAGGGCACGCGGGCGCGTGCTCTCGCCGAATTCCTCGACGTCGATCATCGAAGGGAGCTCGATGTCCGGCAACACACCGCGATTCTGCGTGCTGTCACCGGTGACTCGGTAGTACTTACCGATTGTCAGCGTGAGCTGGCCCAGTCCATCACCTTCGCTCCTCGGAACGAATTGATCCAGGTTGTAAAGGTTCTGTACAGACCCTTTGCCGAAGGTTTGCTGGCCGAGCACCACACCGCGTTCATAGTCCTGAATGGCGCCGGCGAAAATCTCCGATGCCGATGCACTGAACCTATCAACGAGCACTGCGAGCGGACCGTCGTAGGCGACGCTTGGGACCGGGTCTTTCAAGACTTCGACCTTTGCATGTGAGTAGCGAAGCTGCACAACAGGACCCTGATCAATAAACAGCCCCGAAAGCATGGTCGCCTCGGTCAGGTGGCCGCCGCCGTTCCCTCGCAAGTCCATAACCACGCCGTCGACATCTTCTTCTTTGAGGGTCTCCAGGATGCGCTGAACATCACGTGTGGTGCTCTTGAAGTCTCTATCGCCGGCCTGTTGGGCCTGGTAATCGCGGTAGAAGCTCGGCACCTCAATCACACCAATACGCAAGGTCCGGTCATCTCGCGGGACTTCGATGATCTCATGTTTGGCCGCCTGTTCCTCGAGCTTGACCTGACCTCGAGTGATCTCGAGAACATCCATCGAATCACCAGGAATCGCACCGCCAGGCAGGACCTGCAGTCGAACCACGGTGTCTCGAGGGCCGCGAATGAGCTGTACAACGTCGTCAAGTCGCCAGCCGATGACATCTACAATTTCGCCACTCGATCCCTCACCGACGCCCACGATGCGATCTTCGGCTTTGAGCGTGCCGTCGATGGCGGCAGGCCCACCGGGAATGACGTTCATCACCTTAACGAAATCGTCTTCGATTTGGAGCGACGCGCCGATGCCAAAGTACGAAAGACTCATCTGTATTCGATACTCCTCTGAGTTTCTCGGAGAGAGGTAGCTTGAGTGCGGATCCAGCGTTCGTGCAAACGCGTTCATGAAGATCTCAAAGACATCGTTGGAGTTGACCTGATCGACCTGGCGCGCGAGGCGCCCATAGCGCTTGCGCAATTTCTCTCGGCTCTCATCCAGGTCGGTGTCGGTCAACAACAGGTTGACGAGGTCATTCTTTACGCGCTTGCGCCAAACTTCGTCCAGGTCGCTCTTGGTGGTTGCAAACGGCATTTCATCGCGATCGAAAACAAAACTCTCGTCGATGTCGAAGGCTTGATCCTGCTCCAGGGCCGTCATGGCGAATGCCCAGCGCTCTCGGGCGCGCGTCTGGTAAATGCGAAATACTTCGAACACCGGATCAAGAGATGCACCGACAACCATGTTGTCAATGCGGTTCCGATACGTTTGGAAGCGGGCAATATCCGACTCGAGG
>JBCBNU010000093.1:0-4713 GCA_039821645.1 Pseudomonadota bacterium | reverse complement strand
ATTCCTAACGCCATTTTGCGAAATTTTTTTCGAGCAGCACCCTTGTCCGAGTCCAACTGCATGTGGATATCTAAGAAATCACGCCCCTGTGTTCGGTTATGGCCTGGCTGCGCATCTGGCGACCGAAGTACTGCGCCAGGACTAAGTGCATCGAGTCGCATCATCATCCATCTGCCAAACCGCATTTCGCGATGCGACAGGGTTCGAAATAGCGCTTCCAGCTGGGCGTGATGGAGGTCGTGGATATCGTCGAGCATGACGAGTGGACGCAGCTCTAACGGTTGTCCATCCCAGTCAATTTCGATTGCTTGGATTACATCGAATGGAGCATAAGGCGCAGTTGCTTCGTACGGCAGCTCCTCTAGGGATGGCGGTACCAGACCGGACCCAACGCTATAGATTGCCCGCTCTACCTCAAGTGCCCGACGACGAACACCTTCTGCATCTAGTCCGCCGATTTGCTCCACCTGGGTTTCAAAATCGGCGCGTGGAATGAAGCGGATCTGATCGAGTGTTCGCGTTCCTCTTGAGGTGAGGCCACGTATCAGGCCGAGCATTGCACGGGCCTGCACGAGCCAGAAAGCAAGTTTTGTACGAACGGCCTCATCGTAGGGCAGTTCCCAGAAGTCTCGGTACTCAGACTCCATGGGGATCCGTACTGCGGCTACGTGCGGACGACCATCTACAACAAAGCCAGCATCGCCAAGTGCACGCGCGAGCGGTTTGTTTGTATCGCTGTTTTGGTCCCTTAGAATTGACTCGACCATGCGAAACTCTGCCAACGTTGCCAGCATCGTCTTCCCTGTGCCGGGTGAACCGATGATTCTTATCGGGTGCGAAAAGAGCTGATCTTTGTGCGGACTGTTCGCAAGAAACGTAGTCAAAGGCAGTGGGCTTACTATCGAAAGGAAAGCCTCTGCGTCTCGAATGTACTCGGTCGCTCGGCGCTGGAATGGGTTTGCCATGAGACTCAGCCGTGCCTATCGCGTCGCTGGAAAAGTGGGCGCATTTTCGGGTCTGCCTCCGACCCGGTTTCACTCCAAATCAGCGGAACGCTATTGTTGGGCGTATTGTGCTCTAGGACCAACGGCAGAGCGCATCCACCGTAGCCGTAGCACAGGGTCTCCATGCCAGCCTCGCGACAGTGCTGTTCGAGGCGCTTGAAGAGATCTGGGTCATATGCACGTTCACAAAGTTCAATGAAGTGTTTGTCGACTTCACTTTCGCCAATTCGGATGGGCTCAAAACCGGTAGCCGATGCTTCGACCGCGCCCCCAGGAGGCAGTCCTGCCTTTGGGCGCCCAAGTGGTAGGTCGTCGCTGAGAAGCAATCCTTCAGTGATATGAACCTCATCTTGAAAGCTTCGATCTTCCAATGTTGTTACCAATTCACCGACTCGCTCCGTTAGCGCGTCGCGGGCCTGAGAGGTCGAGACGTAGTGATGAATATGGAGGCTGTAGTGCTCAGAGATTGGAAATACCTTATTCTTTGCCGACAATGACCTTCGCGCAGCCTCAACCATCTTGTTGAATTTGTGAAGTTTACCCTTCGTTTTCCCTTCTACCGTTCGAATGAACGTCGTCCCAGACGCGGTGAAGTCGTCAATTAGAAAGACATCTTCGAAGCGCGACTCAGCATCGAGACCAGGCGCAGAAATAAGATCTTCGCCGAGACTCTCCCACTTCGCGTCGTCGACATTCATCATAGGAACAATTTGCTCTTGCGAGATGCGCCCGGCGTTGGATCTTCGTAGTACGTCGATGCGGCTTCCATCGCTGAGTCCAACGAACAGGCACTTTCGCAAGCGCGACTTAAAGGCTTCGGCCGGCTCGTTGGCTGCCCACACTTGCCATGGATTTAGGCCGTACTCCGCGCCAACGCTTCGCCTGAGGTACGGAGTTACCACTTCGGGGATGAATGCCTCGACGACGCGATGCATCTCTGCCGTGGAAATGTAGACGAGACGATGTTTCACAAATCGATATGCGGTCGCCCGGTCGTCGGGAGTACTAAACTGGCGCATCCAGTCGACGAGTGCTTCGAGGAAACCCGCCCCTGCAGCGAAGTCTGCGTAGCCGTCGTATTTGACTGACGCCATTAACCGGAGCCAGCCAAATTCGCGGGTTGCAGTGGCATCGTCCCAGTCCATGACATCGGCAAGTAGCTTTAACGCAAGACTGTTTCCGATCATGTTGAGAGTGATACCATTTCTTGCGGGTGTGACGACCTTGTGATCTGCCTTGACGCGTACGTCGATCTGACGTACATGTCAACCCATGAAAGGAGATTGAGATGCGTAGCTTCGATGATCCTACAGTAGATATCAACGAGCGTAGTTCGGAGCGTATGAACTTCCGGACTAAGCCGCACGTGAAAGCCGCCATCCAGCAGGCTGCAGCCCTGTCTGGTGTGGACGACTCCGTGTTCACGATGAGTGCCGCGTATCGTGCGGCCCAGGACGTTATCCGTGCTCACGAGACGACCGTTTTGTCTCAAGCCGACCATGCGACTTTCTTCGATGCCCTCGAAAACCCGCCGCCACCGACGGATCGGTTGCGTGATGCCTTCGAACGTCACAAGGCTCGCGTGCCTTCCCGTTGAGCCAAACAGAAGATGAGGTCATGATCGAGCCTTTCGATCCTGACAAACACGATCGTGCGAACTTCTCTTGCGGCGTGGATCAAGTCGACAACTACTTCAAAAGAACGGCGAACAAACTAAGCAAAGCGGACAATGTCCGCTTGATGGTGATGACCAAGGGCGACGGGAGCGTCATAGGCTTCTACGCACTGAACGCCCATGCGGTCAGGTACGAGGAGCTACCTAAAAAGTATGCTCGAACACGTCCGTCTCACGGCTCGATCCCCGCCGCCTACATCTCCATGATTGGTCGCGATGAGCGATATCGCGGATCAAGTTACGGCGGAGATCTTCTTGTTGATGCGTTGAGTCGGATCGTAGCAGCCGCAGATCAAATCGGTATCTCAATTGTCATGCTCGATGTGCTCGATTGCGGGGATCCGGACAGAACCGTCCGACGCAAGGCACTCTATGAGAGCTACGGATTTCAGGAACTCACAAGTGTTCCACGGCGGATGTTTCTCCCGATTGCCGTGGCAGCTCAGCTCATCGATGAGATTTCCGCTGAATGAAGATCTGGGCCGATGGATCAAGAGCTCTCGTGCATATAGCGTTGATCAAACCTGCGACCTGATCTCATTCCGCAGCCAGACCAGCATCCTCCAGCTGCTCCCGATCCGGTAGATCCTGAAGTGACTCCAGATCAAAGGCCACGAGGAACTGCTCGGTCGTCACATAGGTATACGGCGCGCCGCGTCGCGGCGAGCGCGGGCCGGTTCCAATGAGACCGCGGGCATGTAGGCGCCCGATGAGATCGCGGCTGATCTCCTTGCCGAAGATGTCCTTGAGCCCGTCCCGGGTGATCGGCTGATGGTACGCGATGGCGGCCAGCACGGCGACATCGTAGTCGCGCAGATCGAGATCCTGGTCGCCCACATCCGCGGCCGTCCGGATCGCCGCTGCGTAGGCCGGCCGGGTCCGCAGCATCCAACCGCCGACGACCTTCGCGACTTCAAACGACCGCCCCTCGACATCGGCAGCGAGATCTTCGATCAACAGATCGACCGAGACCCGGCCGTGGTGCACCGCGCCCTCAAGGGGCAACTCGCCTCGGGTAGTCGTTTTAACTTGCCCGAACCAGGATCGGTTTGGCCGCTCGTATCGCTTTGTTGGCGACCGCCACCGCGATCTTCGCTTCAGCCTTTTGCGCACCGAAGGTCCGCGCTGTAAGGCGGCCGCCGGTGATCTGTTTGAGACGGAAGACGCCGGTCTCGACGATGCTCCGTCGTCCGTATCCCGTTTCGTCCGGCCAGGGCAATCGTCCGATTTCGCCGATGCGCAGAGCATGACGTTCCCGCTCGCTGCCACCGCAGGAAGAGCCTCTGTCCAGAATTGATGGCGTGCGTGGCGGGATCACAATCCTGGGTGGGGATTTCCTGAGGCGGGCGGCTCGGATCTGGTCATATGTCGGCTGTCCATCGTAGGCACCGTCCGCAATGACAGTGCGGATCCGGCCGCCAGCCTTTGCCACCAGATCGCCCGCCATCGCCGGATCAGAGATGTCGTCTGCGGTGAGGGCATGCGCCAGGATCTCCCCTGTTCCAGCGTCGATCCCGATGTGTAACTTGCGCCAGGAGCGTCGTTTCTCACCGTGCTTCTGGCGGGTCCATTCTCCAGGGCCGAAGAATTTGAGGCCTGTCGAATCTAGCACCAGATCCACTGGTCCGGTCCGTCCCGGTGCATGCTGATCAACCTTCACGGTACGCCGACGGCGCGCCAGCGTCGTGTGGTCTGGCACCGGCAGATCCCGCTTGAGGAGCGCCATCAGGCTGCGGACAAACCCCTCGGTCTGCCGGAGCGGCAGTTTGAACACCGTCCCCAGCACCAGCGTCGCCTCGATCGCGAGGTTGGAGAATTTCTGCTGCCCACCTGGTGTCGCCCGTGAGGGCGCGATCCAACCCGCCAGCGCTTCGTCAGAGATCCAAAATCTGATGTCGCCCCGCTGCACCAGACCGCGATCGTATTCCGGCCAGTTCTCCACTTTGTACCGCGCCCGAGGGATGTGATGGCGGCGCGGGTCATTGTGTTTGTTGGGCATCACGGAGTCCGTCAGAGGGGAATTCTATCTCCTAG
>JBCBNU010000092.1:0-4893 GCA_039821645.1 Pseudomonadota bacterium | reverse complement strand
TGCTGCCATTACTTGCGAAAGCGAAAGGCGACGTGTTGTTCACAACGAGCAGCGTCGGCCGAAAAGGCCGCGCTTTTTGGGGTGCATACGCGGTCTCCAAATTCGCCGTCGAAGGTCTCGCTCAAGTCATTGCTGAGGAGCAGAAGCCGCGTGGTATTCGCGTCAACGTGATTAATCCGGGCGCCACCCGCACGCATATGCGAGCGCAGGCCTACCCGATGGAAGATGCGAAAAAAGTACCTACCCCGGACTCGGTTGCACCCGCTTACTTGTACTTTTTGAACAGTACCGACGAGACGTTGACCGGGCTCAGCGTCGACGTGAAGGACAAACGTTAGCCGCTGCGGCGCGGTTTTTTACGCCGCCGAGCCGGATGGCGGCTGCGATCCGCCGGCGGCTCTGGTGCTTCGAGTTTCACTGCTTGGTAGAGTTTGCGAAGCACCGGATACGGGATATCCATAAATTCTCCGCGGCGCAACTTGGGCGGCAGTCGCGCGGCACCATAACCTGTGCGCACCAACCGACTGACGGTAAAGCCCACCGCTTCCCATATGCGGCGAACCTCGCGATTTCGACCCTCATGCAGCGTGACATCAAACCAGCGATTGGCGCCACTGCCACCACCGGGCGTCAGACTATCAAACTTGGCTAAACCGTCGTCTAGCTCGACTCCCTGCAACAGCTGTTGTTGCACAGCCTCATCCGGATCTCCCAGCACACGGACCGAATAGCTCCTAGCCACTTCGAAGCTCGGGTGCATCAGTCGATTGGCAAGCTCGCCATCGGTGGTGAGCAACAATAATCCAGTCGTCGCAATATCCAATCGACCGACCGCAATCCATCGCTGCATACCCGGTTTCGGGAGACTGTCAAAAATACGCTTTCGGCCCTCTGGATCACTGCGAGTACAAACCTCTCCTGCCGGCTTGTGATAGAGCAAGTGTTTGTGCCGAGCGTGGCGTGCGGCTTTGACGCTGACTTTGCGACCTCGCAGCACGAGATCCTCGTCGCCGCTGATTGTGGCGCCAAGTTCGGCCACTGCCCCGTCGATCAGAAGCTCTCCCGCTGCAATTGCCCGTTCGATCTCGCGCCGTGAGCCATGCCCAGCGGCTGCGAGGACCTTTTGCGCGCGCTCAGCCTTCTTCGGTGTCGGCTTCTGCGGATTGTTCATCGGAAGGTTCTTCAAGCGCAATCGCTGGAGGATTGCTGCTGCCGTCCTCAACGCTGGGTAGGTCAAGCTGGATCTTCAGACTCTCGATATCCGTTAGTTCGGCGAGCGAAGGTAGCTCGTCTAGCGTCTTTAGATTGAAGTAGTCGAGAAACGCTCTCGTGGTGCCGAACATCGCTGGCTTACCAGGTACGTCACGATGTCCAACGACGCGAATCCATTCGCGCTCCAACATGCTACGAATGATGTTGCTGCTCACCGCCACACCGCGCACGTCTTCGATTTCGCCTCGAGTAATTGGTTGCCGATAGGCGATTAGTGCAAGCGTCTCGAACAATGCGCGCGAATACCTCGGCGGCCGCTCTTCGAATAATCCGGCCAACTCCGCCATCATCTCCTGACGCAACTGCACGCGGAACCCCGAAGCCACCTCCACCAAAGTCACGCCACGATCTTCAAAACGCGATTCGAGGGATTCCAACGCCCGTCTGACTTCAGGTTTTGAGACCTTGGTGGCTCCCGGTCGCGCGCTGGCAATCTTCTGCAGCTGTTCGATGTTCAGTGGCGCATCCGAGGCGAGTAGCGCTGCTTCGAAGAACACTTCCAAAGCATGGTCTTCTTCAGCAGATGGCGATGCTTCCTGTATCGCGGGTACTTGTGGTTCGGTCGCGGACACTAATCAGCCTCCAATTCAATATTGGCGAGTTTCTCGTCGGCATCGTCGGCCTGGACGGCTCGAACGTGGATAGGTGCAAAGTTCGTACTTTGCACAACCTCGAGAAGCTGTTCTTTCAGTAACTCCAGAATCGCGATGAAGGTAACGGTCACCCCCATGCGACCCTCTTCCGGGTCAAACAGCGACGAAAACTCGGAAAACCCTCCGGCATTCGTCAAATCAAGAATTTCGGTCATGCGCTGGCGCACGGACAACGGCTCGCGCTGCAGATGCAGGTTGGAATACATCTCAGCGCGCGCCATGACTTCTTTAAAAGCAACCAACAGTTCGCGCAGACTGACGTCCGGCAGTCGAGTCACCACACGACGCTTTGGCATACTGGCGTTAACCACACTGGTGTCACGTTCCTCGCGCGGCAGCTCGTCGAGATCTTCGGCGGCTTTCTTGAAGCGCTCGTACTCTTGAAGCCGTCTGACCAACTCAGCCCGCGGATCCTCTTCGTCGGCATCCTCGCTGACCGGACGAGGCAGCAACATGCGAGACTTGATCTCCGCCAGCATGGCAGCCATCAGCAAATACTCTCCTGCGAGCTCAAGCTGGAGCTCCTGCATCACCTCGATGTACTGCACGTACTGCTCGGTAATCTCGGCAATAGGGATATCCAGAATGTCGAGGTTCTGTCGGCGAATCAGATAGAGAAGCAGGTCAAGCGGACCTTCGAATGCTTCCAAAAACACCTTGAGCGCATGAGGCGGGATGTAGAGGTCCTGCGGCAACTCCGTAACCGGCTCCCCCTCAACCACAGCAAACGGCATTTCCGATTGCGCGGGCTGCTGGAGCAGATTCTCCGTTGTGGGCTCTGGAGGCGTTTCGGTCACTTGGAATTCCGCGATATCGCTGCGAGGCAATCTTCTATTGTAGTCCTATTCCAGCGGCACTGGCACCGCCACTTCAGACGATCGCCGAGGTATCGCCTTTACCTTCGCGGTGAATCTCGACCGACCCGCTGGTCAGGTCAACCACGCTCGAGGGCACCATACCGCCAGCGCCACCGTCGATAACGGCCTCTACCTTGCCTTGAAGCCTGTCTAGCATCTCACGTGGATCGGTCATGGGCTCATTGTCGCCCGGCATCAGCAAAGTAGATGACATTATCGGCTCGCTGAGGTGTTCGAGGAACGCCAAGGGAATCGGGTGGTCTGGAATTCGGATTCCAATCGTTCTGCGCCGCGGATTCTGGAGCCGCTTTGGAACCTCCCCGGTCGCCTTCAGGATGAAGGTGTAGGGCCCCGGAGTAAACGTACGAAGGAGGCGGTACGCCCAGTTGTCGACCCGAGCATAAGTAGCAATCTCGGATAGATCACTGCAAACCAACGTGAAGTTGTGGTCCTTATCGGTTTGGCGGATTCGCCGGATACGCTCCATCGCGCGTTTGTCGCCGATATGGCATCCCAGTGCGTAGCTACAGTCGGTGGGGTATGCGATTAATCCACCGGCTCGCATTAGACTGACGACGCGCGCGACCTGCCGCATCTGGGGGTTTTCAGGGTGGATTGAGATCAGCTCAGTCATACCCATAGTGTACGTTAGCGCGAGAACACTTACCCATTACTGGTGGCCTGCGTATGGTTTCCGCTACCATGCGCCGGCGTTAGCGAAAACGTTTCTTCATGCAAGCACTTATTGACTTCATTCCGCTGCTGCTCGCGTTGGTTGCTTACAAGCAATTCGACATTTACGCAGCGACGATCGTCCTAATGGTGACACTGCCGTTAATCCCATTGGGTCAAAAACTGCTCGGGAAGCCGGTGTCCCAGATACACCTATGGTCGTCCGGATTGGTACTGCTGTTTGGCGGCGCGACACTGGTGTTTCGTGATCCGCGCTTCGTGATGATGAAACCGACCATTCTCTACTTTGGGCTCGCCGCTGCCTTCGGTCTCGCACAGAAGTTCGCTGGAGTCAGCCTCATCGAAAAGATGCTGGGCGGCACGATTCGAATGGAACCAACCGCCTGGAAAACGCTCGGATACATCTGGGCTAGCTTTTTCGTCTTTCTGGGTGCGTTGAATATCTTTGTCGCTACGACTTATAGCGAGGAAACCTGGTTCCAGTTCAAGGTATGGGGCATCACAGGTTTGACGTTTGCTTTTGTCATCGGCCAAAGCGTCTGGATTGCAGGCCGGATGATCGAGAACCGCACCGACGGCGAACCCTCCGCAAGAGTCGATTCTGAGTGAACGCCGCACGTGTCGAATTGATTACACGACTTCTCGAGGACGCTTTCGCACCTGAAACGCTTCAAGTGATCGACCAATCGCATTTACATGCCGGACACGCAGGCGCGCAGGACGGGCGGGGACACTTTAAGGTGAACATCTCCGCGGCCGCCTTTAATGGCAAGCGTCCAATCGCGTGTCACCAAGCAATCTACAAAGCGCTTGGTGATCTTATGACAACAGATATTCATGCGCTCTCCATCAAGGCGAGCGGAACCGAATAGACACTTTTTAATCTAGCCCTTAAGGAGAGACCAATGAAGACAACTGCTAAAAGCGGTCTGCTGTGTGCAGCACTGCTAATGCTGAGCACCGTAGCCAACGGTCAGACCGTCGTGACCGTTGATGGTTTGGCGATCTCGGAGGTTGAGTTCGAAGCATATGCTGTGGAGTTCACCGGTGCGCCGGCTACGGACGAGAATCGGGCGGAGATTATCGAGCAGATCGCCACGGTCGTTGCGCTTTCGAATATCGGAATCGAGAAAAAGCTCGATCAGACTGATGCGATTGCGGCGTCCATCGAAGCGAAGCGTCGCGATGTACTAGCGCGAGCGGCCATCGTCGATTTCGTCGAGTCAAACCCGATTGCCGATGATGCTGTTCGAGCAGCCTACGACGAACAGATTGGAAGCGTAGCAACACCAACCGAATTGAGAGCAAGTCACATACTAGTCGCGTCAGAGGATGAGGCGAAGGCCATAATTGAACAGTTAAAGGGTGGCGCTGACTTCGCTGAACTCGCAGCCGAAAAATCGACCGGTCCTTCAGGC
>JBCBNU010000091.1:0-5023 GCA_039821645.1 Pseudomonadota bacterium | reverse complement strand
AGCATGGCGTGAACATCATGGAATTCTGCAAAGCGTTCAACGCTGAGACGCAGAGCCTCGAGCCCGGACTTCCAGTGCCGGTGGTGATCACTGTCTACAACGATCGCAGCTTTACGTTTATTAAGAAAACGCCGCCGGCGGCCGTGCTCTTGCGTAAGGCCGCAGGTGTTGCAAAAGGCTCGGGTACGCCCAATACCGTTAAGGTAGGAAAGGTCACTCGCGCGCAGCTCGAAGAGATCGCGACCACGAAGATGCCAGACCTCACCGCAGCCGACATGGACGCAGCGGTACGCACGATCGCGGGCACGGCCCGCAGCATGGGTCTCGAAACCGAGGGAGTAGTCTGATGGCGCGCATGACCAAACGCCGTAAGGCAATTGCCGAAAAGATCGAGCCGGGCAAGGCGTACACCGCTGATGAAGCGTTCGCTCTGGTGAGCGAGTTGGCCAACGCGAAGTTTTCGGAGAGCATCGATGTCTCCGTAAACCTCGGCGTTGATCCGCGTAAATCCGATCAGGTGGTGCGCGGCTCTACGGTACTGCCGAACGGCACCGGGAAGACGGTCCGGGTTGCTGTGTTCGCACAGGGTGAAAACGCAGAGAAGGCGACGGCGGCCGGTGCAGACATCGTGGGCTTTGAGGATCTGGCGGAGACGATCAAGGGCGGCGAAATGAACTTCGACGTCGTGATTGCAACTCCCGATGCGATGCGTGTCGTCGGTCAGCTTGGACAGATTCTGGGTCCACGCGGCCTGATGCCCAACCCGAAAGTCGGTACCGTAACGCCGGATGTTGAGGGCGCGATCAGGAACGCTAAGGCCGGGCAGGTTCGATACCGGACCGATAAGGCCGGCATTATCCACTGCGCCATCGGCAAGGTGGGCTTCGAGGCTAACGCCTTGCGCGAAAACCTGGCAGCGCTGCTGACTGACCTCAAGAAGGCCAAGCCGGCATCTGCCAAGGGCGCTTACTTTAAGAAATTGACTGTTTCCTCGACGATGGGACCGGGCGTGATCGTTGATCACAGCTCTGTAGAAGTTTGAGTAAACACTAAAAAGTGTTCGCTTTGTCGGTCTTTGGATCGGCAAGGCGGCAATCGTCGAAGACCGCTGGCGCATCGACCTCCGGGGAGATGCTTAATCAAGAAAGCCCGCGCAGATGGTGTTACCTGAGTCAGCATGCTGGCAATGGTCACCTTTCGACATCGTGAGTGACAGAAGTCACTCGTTTTTGTGACCGAAGCCAGGAGGAATCTATGGCATTAAGACTCGAAGACAAGAAACGCTTTGTCGCCGAAGTCAATGAGGTCGCTGGGGAAGCGCTCTCCGCTGTTGCAGCGGAATACAGAGGGCTGACCGTCGAAGAGATGACAGCGCTTAGGAAAGATGCACGCGAACAAGGCGTGTATCTGCGGGTGGTGAAAAACACACTGGCTCGCCGAGCGTTCGAGGGTACGGAACTTGAGTGCATGAATGAAACGCTCAAGGGCCCGCTCATCCTCGCTTTGTCAAAAGACGACCCTGGTGCGGCCGCTCGATTGGTCAAGGAGTTCGCCAAAGAGAACGAAGCGCTGAAAGCGGTTTCGTTGTCCGTCGGTGGTCAGCTGTATGGCGCAGCGGATCTCGGCAAGGTGGCTGATCTGCCCAATCTCGACCAGGCACGAGCGATGTTGCTCGGCGTATTGGAGGCACCGGCTGCGCAGCTGGTCCGCACACTCGCCGAACCAGCGGCAATGCTGGCCCGTACGCTTTCGGCGCACGGCAGCCAGGAGGCGGCTTAAGGCTGCTGAACAGATTAAGACTCAGAAAATTTAAGGAAACACCATCATGGCAATGTCCAACGAAGACCTTTTGAAAGAACTCAGCGCGAAGCCGATCATGGAAGTGGTCGAACTCGTGAAAATGCTCGAAGAAGAGTGGGGCGTATCTGCAGCAGCACCGGTTGCTGTTGCGGCCGCTGCTCCGGGTGCTGATGGCGGCGCAGGTGCCGCTGAAGAGAAGACCGAATTCGACGTCGTAATGTCCAGCTTCGGCGGCAACAAAGTTGCTGTCATCAAAGCGGTCCGTGGCATCACCGGTCTGGGCCTGAAAGAAGCGAAAGATATGGTCGAAGGCGCTCCGGCGACGATCAAGGAAGGCGTTTCGAAAGACGAAGCAGAAGAGTTCAAGAAGCAACTTGAAGAAGCCGGCGCTAGCGTCGAGCTCAAGTAATTACTGCGTTAACGCGGTGCATCGGTCGGCGGCCCACAGTGGTGGTGCCGTCGACCGAATTAATCGCTCTTTGGGGAACCCAAGAGCAGAGTACCGGCTTGCCGAAATCGGCTCGCCGGTATTCGTGTTGAAAACAGGACCGAGGTAAGAACATGGCCTACTCGTTCACCGAGAAGAAGCGCATTCGCAAGGATTTCGGCGAGAAGCACAGTATTCTCGACGTGCCGTATCTTCTGTCTATCCAGATCGACTCCTATCGCAAGTTCCTTCAAGAGGGAAAGGCGGTCGAGTCGCGGGATGACATTGGGTTGCACGCCGCTTTCCAGACAGTGTTTCCGATTGTCAGCTATTCCGGCAACGCCGCTTTGGAGTATGTGAGCTATCGCCTCGGTGAGCCGGTATTTGACGTGAAGGAATGCCAGCTTCGCGGATTGACCTACGCAGCGCCGCTGCGCGTCAAGGTTCGCCTAGTGATCTACGATAAAGAAGCCAGCGGAACGCCGAAGCCCGTGAAAGACATTCGCGAGCAGGAAGTTTACCTTGGCGAAATGCCACTCATGACAGATAACGGCACGTTCGTGATCAATGGCACAGAGCGCGTGATCGTGTCTCAGTTGCACCGTTCGCCGGGCGTGTTCTTCGATCATGACAAAGGCAAGTCACACTCCTCTGGCAAGCTGCTGTTCTCGGCGCGGGTAATCCCTTACCGCGGTTCGTGGCTTGATTTCGAATTCGACGCGAAAGACTGTGTGTTTGCGCGCATCGATCGCCGCCGCAAGTTGCCGGTGAGCATCATTCTGCGTGCGCTCGATATGTCGAACGAAGAGATGCTCCAGACGTTCTTCGAAATGATCGATTTCTCCCTGAGTGAGAAGGAAATCAAGATGGCGCTGGTTGCGTCGCGTCTGCGCGGCGAGACCGCACAGTTCGACATCAAAGCGGGTCGCAAAGTCATCGTTGAAGAAGGCCGCCGCATTACTGCGAAGCACGTGCGCGATCTCGACAAGGCCGGCATCGAAGAGTTATCGGTGCCAAAGACCTATCTTGAAGGCCACACTCTGGGTCATGACGTTGTCGACGAGTCGACCGGTGAGCTGCTTGCTAACGCGAACGACGAGCTTACCGAAGAGCTGATCGACCGTTTGATCGAGAACGGCGTGACCGCCATCCGCACGCTGTACGTAAACGACCTCGACCGTGGCGCTTACATTTCGAACACGCTGCGTATCGATCCGTCGCAAACGCGTCTCGACGCGCTTGTCGAGATTTACCGCATGATGCGTCCGGGTGAGCCGCCGACCAAAGAGGCCGCGGAAAACCTGTTCCACAACCTGTTCTTCAACGCGGACCGCTACGATTTGTCTGCGGTTGGTCGTATGAAGTTTAACCGCCGTGTGCATCGCGATGAGATCACGGGTGAAGGTGTCCTGGACTCGAAAGATATTCTCGACGTCTTGCAGGTCCTGATCGACATTCGTAACGGCAACGGTTCGGTCGATGACATCGACCATCTGGGTAACCGCCGCATTCGTAGCGTTGGCGAGATGGCGGAGAACGCCTTCCGCATCGGTCTCGTGCGCGTGGAGCGCGCCGTTAAGGAGCGCCTGACGCAGGCGGAAGCTGAAGGTCTGATGCCACAGGAAATGATCAACGCGAAGCCGGTGGCAGCGGCGGTGAAAGAATTTTTCGGCTCAAGTCAGCTCTCGCAGTTCATGGATCAGAACAACCCGTTGTCCGAGGTGACGCATAAACGTCGCGTATCGGCGTTGGGTCCCGGTGGTCTGACGCGCGAGCGCGCCGGCTTCGAGGTGCGCGATGTGCACCCGACGCACTATGGCCGCGTATGCCCGATTGAGACGCCTGAGGGACCCAACATCGGTCTTATCAACTCGCTGGCGGTCTACTCGCGTACCAACGAATACGGGTTCCTCGAGACGCCGTATCGCAAGGTTGTTGACGGCCGTGTGACCGACGAAATCGAGTACCTCTCGGCAATCGAAGAAAGCCAGTACGTGATCGCTCAGGCGAACGCGGCGGTTGACAGCAAAAACAATTTCACCGACGACCTGATTTCGGTCCGCCACCGCAACGAATTCACGCTGGCACAGCCCGAAGCGGTCAACTTCATGGACGTATCGCCGAAGCAGATCGTATCGGTTGCCGCCTCGCTGATCCCGTTCCTCGAGCACGATGACGCAAACCGCGCATTGATGGGCTCGAACATGCAACGCCAGGCAGTGCCAACGCTGCGTAGCGAGGCGCCGTTGGTCGGCACCGGTATGGAGCGCGCGGTCGCGGTCGACTCTGGTGTGACCGTGGTCGCTCGTCGCGGCGGTGTCGTGGATTCGGTGGACGCGTCGCGTATCGTGGTGCGTGTCAACGATGACGAGACCAACGACGTAGAGCCAGGCGTCGACATCTACAACCTGACGAAATACACGCGCTCGAACCAGAACACCTGCATCAACCAGCGTCCGCTGGTCAAGATCGGTGATCAGATCGCGCGAGGTGATGTTATGGCCGACGGCCCGTCGACCAATCTGGGTGAACTGGCGCTCGGCCAGAACCTGTTGGTCGCATTCATGCCGTGGAATGGTTACAACTTTGAAGACTCGATTCTGATCTCAGAGCGCGTCGTCAAAGAAGATCGCTTCACGACGATCCACATCGAAGAACTGACGTGCGTCGCTCGAGACACCAAGCTCGGGTCCGAGGAAGTCACTGCTGATATCCCGAATGTCGGTGACTCGAGCGACGCACGTCAGTTCTTCGATGTGGATCGTCGTGAAGCGATCTTCTTTGACGACGCGCTCT
>JBCBNU010000090.1:0-5073 GCA_039821645.1 Pseudomonadota bacterium | reverse complement strand
AGACGCACGGACGCGACTGGCGCAGGCTTTGCGAATGCAAAGGCTGTGACAGGCGCCCCGTGTCGGCTGCAGTGACTTGTTAAGTGGCATTTCAAATCCTCCATGACCCTGGCTTGCATCCAGGCTTGGCGGCGTCCTTTCCTTCAGGGCCCAGCCCATAGTTTCTTAGCAATTCTCGATGATCGTCCGGAAAATACAGCAAAGTGCTATTCAGCTCGTTATCAAACTTCCCGGTACGACAGCCTGCAACTCCATCGACCGAATCCACACCAAATTTCAGAAGCCCTATGCCCGCGTACTGACCGCCGCCTGAAACGACTGTCGCGTAGCAAGCTTGCCCGTCAAGGTAGCAAGCGTAGTCTGCAACGCGCGAAATGATAGCGACGTACCTGTAGCCGCGTGGCGAAGCCAAAAACAACGCCAGAGATCTGTTGCCGTTTACGCCAGAGGCCCAAGGGATTTCAACAAGAACTTCGCTAAGTCCATCCGCGTTAAAGTCGATGAACGACGCGGTCGTTCTCATCTTGGATGGGTTGTCGTCTATGATCTTTTTTGACCACTCGATAACCTCAAAGAGAGTTGCAGTCCCGCCCCATAGATTTTCGGGAATGCTCGCCCTCTCCGATTCGCGAGGCGAAGGAAAGTCTATATATCTGCCATAAGCGGCGTCCGACTCCACGACCTTCTTAGTCGAACATGCACCGAGCACGCAAAGACTGAATGCACCGACCAGACCAAGCAACCTCTCCATGCCACTTAACGCCGGGGCTCAGCAGCGATTGACGCTGGCGCGGGCTTGGCGATAGCCAAGGTCGCGACAGGGTCAAGCGTCTGCTGCAGTGACTGGTTAGATGGCTTTGGCGAGTAGCTTTGCAAGCTCCTTGTCCTCTTCCGGGCAACGCTCCGCTGGAGTGTCACCGAACTCAGATACTACTGTCGATTTGGCGCCGCTTTGAACTAGTTTTTCGACGATCACGTGATCGCCCTCGCTGACAGCAACGTGCAGTGGCGTCTCGCCCATGTCGCCGACGGCGTTTGGATTTGCGCCATTCTCGAGCAGCAGTCCTACCGCATATCGATCGCCTCTCCTAACGAGGATATGAAGTGGGGTATCGCCGTAACAGTCTGTCGAGTCAACGAGTACCCTGGCTTCGCCTAGCTGCTCAGGGAATAGTGCGTCGGAAACGGACGCGAGAATTTCGGCCAGGCTCTGACGCTTCTTGGCACGTAGACCCTTAGCCATCTAACGCTGAAGCTCAGCTGCGATTGACGCTGGCGTGGCCTTGGCGACAGCCAAGGTCGCGACAGGGTCAATCGTCTGCTGCAGTGACTGGTTAGATGGCAATTCTCTCATTCGCTGGCCGCCGAAATGACAGCGCAGTGGTCCCATACGTAAACGATAGGGTCCTCGAATTCGTTGGGTAACGCACTACGCTGCATACAAAAACTCATGTCGCCCCCTTCGTGACTAAGATAGACGGTCGCAGCGCTTTCTTCACAACTATCTTTTGGTTCTTGCGATAACCAGGCGACGACAGGCGCAGATAGCCGCGGTGGATGGTACCGGGCCCGCGCGATCGCATTAGACTGTTTAGAATGGTTGAGGCAAGTTAGCTCCTCGGTTACGGGTAGCTCCAAGAAATGAACGACAACTCGATTCCTACTCGGATCTAAGCCCGAATACTCAATCATATCCTGAGTGCATCCCGCAAACAGAAAGATAGTGGCAGAGGCTAGCAATCGGCCAAAAATTGCCATCTAACGCCGGGGCTCAGCAGCACGAACGCGGCTGGCGCGAGGCGTGCGCATGCATGGCTCGTGACAGACGCCTCGTGTCTGCTGCAGTGACTTGTTAGGTGTGCCTCGCTTACTCACGCCCGGCCGCCTCTTTCAACCACTGGAAGACCTCTGTTGGGAACATCTGCTGGGCCGTCCCTGGCTCAGCCTTCGCATCCGCAAACGAAAGAAAATGCTCGACCTCAAAGCGCTCCTGTTCCTTGGCAATGGCAGATAGAAGCCCCGAACGTTCGGGATTCCGCTCACCGCCGAATCGAACCACCATATACAGCCTGGGCCACCCAATCCCAACTTGCTTCATCCCCAAAATGTAATAGTTAGGGTCCTCGGCGTCAGACCCAGGGAACCTCTCCTCCGAATACAGCTTCAGATCCCTCCCGAGAATGGCATGAAGCTTGTCCTCGGGCGGCATGTTTGCATCGACATGAGATTTGCCAATGGCCTTGAACACTTCCTCTGGCGATGTCATTGGGGGCTGCTCAGCCTCGGACGGCTCAGCACCAACGGCGGCGGAGACGGTGAACAGCAGGACTAAGCGAACAAGCACGGGCACACTTAACGCCGGGGCTCAGCTGCGTGGACGCAGCCGGCGTGGCTCTTGCGTATGCAAGAGACATGACGGATGCCCCGCGTCTGCTGCAGTGACTGGTTATGCCGTACTCTACTCATTTCTAGAATGAACACCCTCTAATCTAAGCTATCCGAAAAATGCAGCCAGTCTGTCCCATCAGCATTTCTCCCATGCACGTCGCTCAGGTCCGAAAGGAATACCATGAAACATAGACTCGCGTAGCGACGGGTCCGACCTTAGTCGAACACTTGCGCCTATCTGGTCCGAGCCTTCGAAAACGACGCACGCATCAGTCTCGCCTATTGGGGATTCGTACCAATGGATCGAAGCGCTTGAAAACGCGTGCTTGGAGTCTTCGTCGTGCCACTCTGGGTCACTGAAAAATTGCTCCCAAAGGTCGACACCTTGAAAGCTTGGCGGAGTCTCTGCGAGGAGCCGCCAGTTTTCGAATGCGACGTCGTCCGAGCGGTAGGCGCAGTCACATATCTGCAGGCTGGATCTATCGACGTAGCACGACGAAACGGATGTCAAGACGGTTGCTGCTAGAAAGAGTCTTGGGATTCGAATATTCACAAATCACATCCGAAGGCTACGATGGATCAGTTACCGGTCTCTTGGTACGCGGCTTCCGAGGACTAGCTCTCGGCCCAAGAGTAACGGCTGCGCTTCCCGTGCGGCATAACGCCGGGGCTCAGCAGCGCGAACGCAGCCGGCGCGGCTCTTGCGAATGCAAGAGACGTGACGGATGCCTCGCGTCTGCTGCAGCGACTTGTTACACGGAGTCTTAGTACGCATCCACGCTCGCCATGAATTCTCGGACTATCGGAGTCAGTTGAGCGTGCTTGGCAGGCAACCAGACAATCACCGTGTACTTCTCGCCCCGCTTGACCCAGGTCCATCTCTCGTCTCGCCTCATCGAAGAAGTAGCAATCGCATCTTGCCGATAGAGCTCGTAATCCTCTGTTACTTCTACAACCTCGTATTGACCATACAGCGCCTGTATGACGCCACCCCAGATTACCTCGCCCACAATGCAGTCGTAGGACTCCTCACCATAGCGATTCAGCAAAAAGAGAATCTCCCCTTCCTTGCCGCCTTCATTTCTAAGTGACCAGCCTTCTGGTACCTGCGCAGAAAACATATCCGCTAGCTCATGCTGGTCCCACGCCGCCCCGGACAGAGCCAAGCAGGCGACAAGAAGCGCGGCGCGTGTCCGAAGTGTCATTCCGTGTAACGCCGGGGCTCAGACGCACGGACGCGACTGGCGCAGGCTTTGCGAATGCAAAGGCTGTGACAGGCGCCCCGTGTCGGCTGCAGTGACTGGTTAGGTTGCTGGTCCGACATACCTGGCGATTTTCCTGTCCAGAAAAAGCAGCAGCGAAAAAGCGAAAAGCGAGAACCCTACGAGTCCCACGGTCCCGCCCAAGATCATATTGGTTGGTACCGCGAGAACCATTCCCAGCATGAAGGCGGTGCAACTTAGCATCCAAACTCGAGCTGAATGAAGCGCCCATCCCCGTCGCATTAGAAGGCCAACACACGACGCAAACGCCGCGGCGCCAAAAACAAATGAAGCGGAACGAACGAGGAATCCGACACGTCCACTCAAGTCGATTTCCGCGGCTGGAACACTGCTGAGCAGATCCGAGAACGCGAAGGCGAATGCTGGAATGGAGAGAAGCCCGAAATAGAGTGCGATTACCTTCATAGAGAGACGCGCCTACGGAGCAACCTAACGCCGAGGCTCAGACGCACGGACGCGACTGGCGCAGGCTTTGCGAATGCAAAGGCTGTGACAGGCGCCCCGTGTCGGCTGCAGTGACTGGTTAGATGGCATTTCCGCGTCCAATTGAATGCCCTCCCGCGGTTGAGAGTCTGGGGCGCAACAATCCGAACATATATAAGACTGAAGTTAGCGCGGCGCTAAGGCCTACTAGAGCAATTGCGAGCAGAAGCACATCACCGCCGAATCTGGCCTTGGGCTCAGAATAGAGCAGTAACCAAAAAGGTGAGACCGCTACGATGCCGCAGGCCAGACCGAGATGGATCCACTTATTCGGCGGCCACGCACAAGCGCACCATATGGACGCTACCCCAATAAGCCCCGCGACCGACCAAAGGAATAGCGGCCAAGCACCGACGGCGAGTACGTTTGAGGCAACGAGAGCTGCTATCACTCCAAGCGCGGAGGCCGGAATCACTCCAAACAGGAAGAACAGTACGGTTCTCAGCATTGCCATCTAACGCCGGGGCTCAGCAGCGCGAACGCAGCCGGCGCGGCTCTTGCGAATGCAAGAGACGTGACGGATGCCTCGCGTCTGCTGCAGTGACTTGTTATGCATCTCGGTCTCGATAGATCTTGCGCAGAGTAAGGACGGAGTAAAGGGTAAGCCCGAAAACGACCCACTGAACTGTGTACAGGGAGTACGGATCGTTAGTCGCAGGGGGAACCCTAAAGAATGCCAGGTACGAGTAGGCGATCGCGAACAGGATAGACAAAGCAAGGAAGACTGCCGCGCGTTTGGGGACAAGCCATCCCAGAAGCCAAACCGATGGTAAGAGTATCGAGAATAGAGCGACCAGCTTCACGATCACGCCATCACTGCTCACGTGAGACTCTCTGATGCATAACGCCGGGGCTCAGACGCAGTTGACGCCGATGGGGCTTTGGCGTCAGCCAAAGAACCAGCGGGGTCAACTGTCGG
>JBCBNU010000089.1:0-5393 GCA_039821645.1 Pseudomonadota bacterium | reverse complement strand
GCGTTTCGCGGGCCGCAGACGAGGGTGTCTTTGGACGAGCGAATCGAGTCCAGGCTCTGAATTCGTAGTCGAAATAAACAGTGACATCGAAGCTGCGCAATTGCCCGTCAGCC
This sequence comes from Pseudomonadota bacterium, assembly GCA_039821645.1. GTDB lineage: Bacteria > Pseudomonadota > Gammaproteobacteria > Steroidobacterales > Woeseiaceae > CALBPI01. Next base: position 5,280 of record JBCBNU010000089.1, on the reverse strand, counting down.
TCGTCGATGATGTTCACGGTATGCGCTCCGGATCGATCACCCGGGATGCCTGCAGCGAAGGCCGCGGCAGTGCGCTCGCAGGCTGTACATACGCCCCATAGGTCGGCGGCTCTGGCGCTGTTTGTGGTAGCGGCGAGCGCGAGCGCAAGCATGATTGTCAGTTTCTTGAAGTTGTTCATTGGCACCCTCCGTGGTGACCGGTTGCGACAAATGCACGACGTGTTAAGTTCACGAGGTGACGGCCCTATTGGGCCTCGTAGAGGGAGTCCATTGGTGGCGCATATATCGGGCGATCGAGGCAGAATCTCGTTCGCAGACAGGCGAAGGGTGCCTGAAAAAAGCGGGATGCACGGGCTTGAGATTCGCCGCGCTTTCGGTACACTACACGACTTTCCACAGGCCGGCCGGCCTGAAAACGGAAGTGCTGCAGAATCTCACTGCGGGCCGTTAGCTCAGATGGTAGAGCAGTTGGCTTTTAACCAATTGGTCATAGGTTCGATCCCTATACGGCCCACCACTTCCCTTTTTGACGCTTGTTCCCATTCAACAGATCGCCTTGGCGTTAAGGCTGTTTTGTGAGCACGCCTGCGACGCAGTGGCGAACTCACAAATTTGGCGGCACTTCGCTTGCGGACTACGAATGTTTCCAACGCGTTGCCGCGCTGGTGAATCAGCAGGCGGCGCTTGCACCCAGTTGTGTCGTTGTCAGCGCGATGGGTGGCATGACCGACTTGCTGCTGCAGCTGATCGACCGCGCCGAATCAGGCGCAGCGCACGCGGAGCCGCTCGATTTACTGGAGCGGCGGTATCTGGAGACCTGCGCATGCCTTCTCGATCCACAGCAGCGCGGAACGATCATCGATCTGTGGCAAAGCGATCGTCGTAGCATCGAGGACTTGTCGAGTGCGATCGGACTATTGGGTTCAGCGCCACAACGAACGCGTGACGTGGTCGCGGGTTTTGGTGAGCTGTGGTCAGCTCGGTTGCTGTCAGCTGTGCTCGAAAGCGACGGGTTATCGGTGCGATTCATCGACGCTCGGGACGTCATTACTGTACGTCAAACCCGGCTGGGTCCATCGGTGTTATGGGCCCGCTCTCGGGCGAATCTCGAGGCTTGTTTACAGGCTGAGTCCTCGCATGTGTTGGTGGTAACAGGCTTCATTGCGAGTGATGAGTCTGGTTTACAGACGACACTCGGCCGCAACGGCAGCGATCACTCAGCAGCGATCATGGCGGCATTGCTTAAGGCGGAGTCCATCACGATCTGGACAGACGTGCCCGGAGTGATGAGCGGGGATCCGCGCAAGGTGCCGGACGCGCAGGTGATTTCGCAGATGTCCTACAGTGAGGCCATGGAGCTTGCCTACTTTGGCGCCAAGGTCATCCACCCCCAAACCATGGGGCCTGCTGTAGAGCAGGCCATTCCGATCTATATTCGCAGTACGTTTGAACCCGAATCCGGTGGTACGGCGGTCACGAGCACGTCAGGCCAGAAAGACCCGATCAAAGGGATTACTTCGATTGGCAGTATGGCGGTCGTCAATGTCGAGGGTTCGGGCATGATCGGTGTGCCGGGAACAGCGCACCGTATTTTTGAGGCACTACGTGCCGCCGAGATCTCGGTGGCATTGATCAGCCAGGCATCCTCGGAGCATTCCATTTGTTTCGTGGTGCCGGATGAACTGGCTGCACGTGCTCAAGCGGTCATCAAGGCGACGTTTGCCCCGGAGATCGCGGAAGGTCAGATTCAAACGGTAGCAGTCACGCACGATTGCAGTGTGGTTGCAGTCGTCGGCGACAGCATGTCCGGAACCCCGGGTGTCGCCGGTCGATTCCTGAGCGCTCTGGGCAGCGCGGGCATCAACGTGATCGCGATCGCGCAGGGCTCGTCAGAGCGAAATATTTCGGTGGTCGTACCTGGCGCGGACGCGACTCGAGCGGTGCGTGCTGTACATTCAGGATTTTATCTTTCGACCAAGACGCTATCGATCGGTGTGATTGGCGTTGGTACCGTAGGACGCGCCTTATTGGAACAGCTGCGTGAGCAGGGCAGTGCGCTGCGAGAGCGGTTCAATCTCGACCTGCGAATACGTGCGTTGGCGAGGAGTCAACGGATGTTGCTCGGCGACGGTCGACTCGATCTGGAAGGTTGGCAGGAGGCCATGCAAAGCGAAGGCGTCGCTACCGATCTTGGTGCATTGACTGAACATGTCGCCCCTGATCATCTGCCGCATGCAGTCATTGTTGATTGCACTGCAGATGAGTCGGTAGTCGATCACTACGCGGACTGGGCACAGCGCGGAATCCATATTGTCACGCCCAATAAGCGCGCGTTCAGCGGCAACACGTCACGTCTCGGTGCGTTGCGTGAGCGTGCGTGCGTATCCGGTTCGCACTTGCTTTACGAGACCACGGTTGGTGCAGCCTTGCCTGTGTTGGGCACTTTGAAAGATCTACGAGATACCGGTGATCGTGTGCAAGAGGTGCAGGGCATTTTTTCGGGGACGCTCGCGTATCTGTTCAATCAGTTTGATGGGTCAGTGCCGTTCTCGGAAATCGTGCGTAAGGCGCGAAATGCGGGATTCACGGAGCCGGATCCGCGCGATGATTTATCCGGTATGGACGTTGCGCGAAAGATGGTCATCGTTGCCCGCGAGTTGGGCTATGAACTCGAATTGAGTGAGGTTTCGGTGGAGTCGCTGGTCCCAGCGGGAATGGAGACGTTGACTGTCGATGAGTTTCTCGAGGCATTGTCCTGTGCCGACGAGGCGATGAACCAACGCGTTCAGTCTGCGATTTCGGAGCAATCCTGCTTGCGGTATATCGCAACGCTGGATGAGCATGGGAGCATCAGCGTCGCGCTCAGAACGGTACCCGTGAGCGATACTTTTGCGAGGTTGGCACTGACCGACAACATGATTCGGATACGTAGCAATCGGTACTTCAACAATCCATTGGTGATTCAAGGTCCGGGCGCTGGACCTGAAGTGACAGCTGCCGGAATTTTTGCAGACCTATTGCGACTGACAGACCGACTTCGAGGGCCAGCATAATGCGCCGGGCTGAAGCGTTTGCCCCAGCCTCGATCGGTAATGTCGGTGTTGGGTTCGATGTCCTCGGGCTCGCGATTGAAGGTGCAGGCGATACGGTGATCTGCGAGCGATCGGATACTCCGGGAATTCAGATTGCTGATATTACCGGTGACGATACGGCAGGTGATATCTCAAAGATTCCGCTTCAGGCCGACAGTAACACCGCGGCGATTGCCGTCGATGCATTCTGGCGCGAGTACGGCGGCAGTGGTGGACTGGCTCTGTCATTGAATAAGGGCACACCATTGGCCTCCGGCATGGGCAGTTCTGCGGCGTCGGCCGTGGCGGCGGTGGTCGCGGCAAATGCGCTTCTTGAAGATGCGCTGCCATTCTCGGAGTTGTTGACGTTTGCCATGCGAGGAGAGGCGTTCGCCAGTGGCGCTGAACATGCCGACAACGTCGCGCCTTCACTCTTTGGCGGGTTGGTTCTGTGTCCACCGACAGGGTTGCCCAGCTGTTACTCGCTGCCTGTGCCCGATGGGTTGGTATCGGTTTTGGTCCACCCGCGACTGCACGTGGAAACCGCTGCGGCACGCCAGGCGCTAGCCGAAGTCGTTCGTTTGAAGGACGCGGTTGCCCAATCAGGGCGACTGGCGACAGTAATCCGAGCTGCGTACGAGAATGACGCCCCAGTATTTGCCGCCAACATCGTTGACGTTTTGGTTGAACCGCAGCGCAAGAACTTGGTCGCCGGGTTTGATGAGGTAAAGGCAGCCGCTGCTCAAGCCGGTGCTTTGGCGTGTTCGCTGTCCGGTAGTGGTCCAAGTCTGTTCGCGATTTGCGCACAATCCGCTGCGTCGGCAGTTGCTGATGCCATGGTGGACGCTTTTGCCGCGATTTTGGTCTCTGCGAACTCATGGTGCTCGCCATTAAACGCACCAGGCGCCGTAGTGCGTTCGACATCGTGAAGTTCTACAGCACGAGGGATCGGAAGCGGGCGCGCGTCGATCTGGACACGGCGTTGGCGATGGGTCTGGCACCCGACGGTGGTTTGTTTGTCCCGGAATCGTTGCCGCGTCATGACTACCGGTCATGGACCGCACAGTCTCCGGCAGAGGTTGCGACAACCTACCTGGCCCCGTTTTTTGCTGAGTCTTCGTTGCATGGTGCGCTGCCTGACATCGCCGCAGAGACGTTCAGTTTTCCATTGCCTGTAGTGCCAGTATCTGTGGCCGAAGGTAGTGCATCGGTGCTGGAGCTATTCCATGGGCCAACGGCGGCATTCAAGGACGTCGGCGCGAGATTTCTGGCAGCCTGTTTGACCCGGCTGAAACCGAAGGATCACGACATCACGATTCTGGTTGCGACCTCGGGCGACACCGGGGGCGCTGTGGCGTCGGCGTTTCACGGCAAGCCGGGCGTTCGGGTCGTCGTTCTGTTTCCTCTGGGACGCGTCTCGCAGAGACAGCAACAGCAGCTCACCTGCTGGGGAGACAACGTCACAGCGATCGCGGTGCGCGGCAGCTTCGACGATTGCCAGCGAATGGTGAAAGCAGCTTTTGTCGAGCCAACGCTCGCGGAGCAGTACCACTTCAGTTCCGCGAACAGTATCAATATCGGTCGATTACTTCCGCAGAGCGCGTACTACGCCTACACATCGCTCCACCATCATCGCAACACGGGTAAACCGCTCTCGTTTGTCATACCAACTGGAAATCTGGGCAACGGTTTAGCGGCAGTGCTAGCGCGCGCTAGCGGTATGCCCATTGGTGACATCCGATTTGCGACAAACGCCAACCGGACTTTACCGGATTACTTTGCGAGCGGGGAGTACGAACCGCGGGACAGTATCGCGACGCTTGCCTCCGCGATGGACGTGGGTGCGCCCAGCAATCTGGAGCGACTCAGAACCGTATTTGGTGAAGCTGATGCGCTAACCGGCCATGGTCTTGATGTGTTGTCGATTGACGATAAATCGATCGCTGAGAGGATTCGATCGGATGCTGTGAGATTGCCGTTTGTCTGGTGCCCGCATTCTGCTACCGCGATGGCGGCGTGGCTGGATCTCGATGCTGGGCGCCGTGACAACTCAGATTGGTGTTTGGTCGCAACCGCGCATCCTGCGAAGTTTGAGACGATTGTCGAACCCTTGGTCGGACACACCGTTGAGATGCCGCCGGCGCTGGCAGATCTAATGGATCGACCGTCGTGGTTTGCGACCATCGACGCGGATCTGGCGAGCTTGGCG
>JBCBNU010000088.1:0-5782 GCA_039821645.1 Pseudomonadota bacterium | reverse complement strand
ATCGCCATCAGAATGCCAAGTGCCATCAGGAAAAACAGCATCCAAACGCTGGACCCGACACCCACCGCCGCCAGCGTCGTCGCTCCGATCTCACCGGACATGACAGTATCGGCAAAACCCATGCCTGCCAGGGCGAGATTATTCACAATCAACGGGGCTGCGAGCTTTATGAGGCGCAGCAACTCGTTCGCAAACGCGTGCGACCGTGGGCCTTGGTGGGTAGACATCGGCGAAGCGTAGCACGCGTGAGCCATACGCTGGCAGCCGCTTTTGATACGCTTGCGCCGGGACAATCCAACGGAGCACAGCATGCTGCACGACGGAACATCAAGACGCGTCGCGATCGTAGGTGGCACACGCATTCCCTTTGCACGAAGCCACACCGCGTACAAGGATCAAAGCAACCTGGACATGATGTCCGCGACGTTGAAAGCGCTGGTCGACAAATTCGACCTTGAAGGCAAGCTGCTGGGCGAGGTCGCGCTCGGTGCCGTGCTAAAGCACTCGCGTGACTGGAATCTCGCACGCGAAGCCACACTCTCATCAGGTCTGGCACCGCAGACCCCGGCGTTTGATTTGCAGCGCGCCTGCGGCACCAGCCTGTCAGGATGCGTAATGGTGGCCAACAAGATCGCGCTGGGGCAGATTGAGGCCGGCATTGGCGGCGGTTGTGACACCGTCAGCGACCCACCGATCGTGTACCCCGATGAGTACCGCAGCATTATGATGCAAGCTTATCGAGCGCGCTCACTCGGCGACCGCATCAAGCCGTGGTTGGGTCTGCGCCCGAGGCATTTCAAACCGGAGCTCCCGGGCGTGGGCGAGCCGCGCACCGGGCTGTCGATGGGCGAGAGCACCGAGATCACGGCGAAAGCGTGGTCGATCAGGCGCGAGGAACAGGATGCGCTCGCGCTCGTCAGCCATCAGCGCGCGCACGCAGCCTGGGAGTCCGGATTCTACGATGATCTCGTGGTTGCTCATGCAGGCCTTGGTCGTGACAACAATATTCGCAGCAACAGCTCACTCGAAAAGCTCGCCAAGTTGAAACCGGCATTTGACCGCTCATCCACCGGCACGATGACGGCCGGTAACTCGACACCGCTCACCGACGGTGCATCGGCCGTTTTGCTCGCCAGCGAGGATTGGGCGAAGGTCCACAACCTTCCGATTCTCGCCTACCTCGATTTTTGCAAAGTTGCAGCGGTGGAGTTCGTGAAGGACGAGGGTTTGCTGATGGCGCCCGCCTACGCAGTGTCCGAAATGCTGAAGCAAGCTGATCTGACGTTTGATGACATCGACCTGTTCGAAATTCACGAAGCGTTTGCCGCCCAGGCACTCGCCACCATGAAGGCGTGGGAATCCGACGAGTTCTGCAAGGAGCGCCTCGGTCGCGATCACGCCCTCGGTCCGATCGACAGAGACAAGCTGAATGTTCGCGGTGGCAGCCTAGCGATGGGGCACCCGTTCGCAGCGACCGGAGGGCGCATTGTCTCAGCTTTGGCGAAGTTGCTCAGCGAGCGTGGCAGTGGTCGCGGGCTAATTTCTATCTGTACCGCTGGCGGCATGGGCGTCACGGCCATCCTGTCAGCAACCTGAGCAACATCGTCAAATTTGTCGTCTGCTACACTCTGGCGCTTTGTGAATTCAACTGCACGATCATTATGACAAAGTCGGTGCCGGCCAAACGATCGTGCGCGCTGCCATCTGGGGAGAGGAATGGAAGGACTGAGTAATTTTCTCGCGGTGTCGAACGGCATCCTTTGGGCTGAGCCGGTGCTTTACACACTGCTCGGCACGGGAGTGCTGTTTACGATCTGGAGCGGCTTCGCCCAGTATCGCGCACTGACCCATGGCAGCGCGGTCGTGCGCGGCAAGTATGACAATCCCGACGACCCGGGCGCGATCAGCCACTTTCAGGCGTTGTCTGCAGCGCTGTCGGCCACCGTGGGACTTGGCAACATTGGTGGCGTTGCACTCGCGATTGCGCTCGGTGGCCCGGGCGCTGTGTTCTGGATGTGGATCGTCGGGCTTGTCGGCATGGCGATCAAAATCACCGAAGTCACGCTCTCGATGCTCTATCGCAACACCGACGATCCCGACAATCCGCACGGCGGACCGATGTGGGTCATCACCAAAGGGCTTCCGGAAATCGCACCCGGTTTAGCAGGTGTCGGCAAGGCCATCGGCGTCATTTTCTGCCTGACGCTGCTGGTATCAACGGCCACCGGCGGCAACATGTTCCAGGCATGGAACGTTGGTGAGATCACGGAAGCCTATTTCGGTGTGCCGAGCATCGTCACCGGCATCATCCTCGCCGTTATCGTCGGCTCTGTCATTATCGGTGGCATCAAGCGGATCGGCGCGGTCGCAGGCACGCTGGTGCCGTTCATGGTCGCGCTCTACCTGATTGCCGGAACCTATGTGCTGGTCGTGAATGCTGACCAAATTCCGGCGATGTTTGCGCTCATCGTTACCGGCGCATTCAATCCGCAGGAAGCGACCGGCGCATTCATCGGTGGCACCGTCGCCTACGGTTTCCTGATCGGCATGAAGAGAGCACTTTTCTCGAACGAGGCTGGACAAGGCTCCTCACCCATCGCTCACTCTGCAGCGAAAACCGACGAGCCGGTCCGAGAAGGTGTCGTAGCCGGCCTCGAGCCGTTCATCGACACGATTGTCGTGTGCACCTTCACCGCGTTGATCATTCTGTCGACCGGTGTCTGGAATCGCAGTGCCGACGGCGTCATGACCACAGAGCCATTCATCGCAAAAGTCAGTGAGGGCGTCTGGCAGATCGAGTCGACGCCGGCACCGGTCAATGACACGCTTGAGGTGGGCACCCAGGTCTACGTCATAGTGGAAGCCGATCCGAACGACAGCACCGGCAACAACCTGCACAAGGTGTCAGGCACGATCGTGGAAGGACCAACCGGACCGCTAGTGGAATTCGCACCTTTCGAGAGTCAGGGTGGACCTGCCATGACCGACCTCGGTTTGTACACCAGCTATGTAGGGGCAACGATGACGGCCGCTGCGTTTGACTCCGTAGCGCCGGGGCTCGGGATGTGGCTGGTCACCATCGCTTCGTGGCTGTTTGCGATCTCGACGATGATCTCGTGGAGTTACTACGGCGAGCAGGGCATGGTTTATCTGGCAGGCGAAAAGTCGGTCTTACCCTACAAAATCGTGTTCTGCGGATTGATCATTCTCGCCACTTTCGGATTGATTGAGACCGACGTCGACCTCGACAACATGACGGGCGTCGGCACCGGCGTGATGCTGTTCGCTAACGTGCCAATCATGTGGATCATGGGCTACAAGGCGATGAACGCGTATCACGCTTATATCGCACGCCTGAAGTCCGGCGAAGTCGACGCGGAAAACGCTTCCACGATCTCATGAGAATACTCGCGCTCGCTGCATTGCTGGTTTTGCCGGCCGGTGTAGCGGGCGCGGCTAATATCGAGGGCTTCTCGCCAGATCGTTCTCCAGAGGAAAACGGCCGGGCGATCGCCGAAGAAGCGGATCGTCGTGGCGAGGGGTATGGCGACACGAGCGCCGCGTTATCGATGACGTTATTTGATGGGCGCGGCAACAGCGTTACCCGTGCGATGCGCAGTCGCACGCTGGAACGCACCGACGACGGCGATCGGACTCTACTATTCTTTGAAGATCCGGCCGACGTTCGAGGCACCGCGTTCCTCACGCACGGGCATCCGGATCGAGACGACGATCAGTGGCTCTACCTGCCTGCCGTGAAGCGCGTTAAACGCATCGCATCGCGAAACCGATCGGGTGCGTTCATGTCGAGCGAGTTTTCCTATGAAGATCTTGGCAACGACGATATCGAAAAGTATCGCTATCGGTACTTGGGAGACGAGACCATCGACGGCCAGGATGCGTACAAGCTCGAACGACTACCCGTCGGCACATCCGGCTATTCGCGGCAGGTCGCGTGGCTAGACCAGCAGCACCTGCGTATTCTGAAAATCGACTACTACGACCGGGCCGGGGCACTTCTCAAGACGTTGAGTGCGCAGCGCCACGAGCTTTACGAGGATCGTTTCTGGCGCGCGCTGCGCATGGAGATGAACAACCACCAAACCGGACGCCGTACTGTCCTGGAGTGGGCCGACTACGTTTTTGGTTCGGGGCTCGATGCGCGCGACTTTGAACGTGAAGCGCTACGCGACCTGCGCTAGCGCACTGCTGATCGCCGTCGCCGCAGCATGCCGGGCGGATATCGAGTCGACCGACTGGCGTTGGCAGGGCGAGCTCACGGCGCAAGCCCGCTGGTTCACGGAATCATCTCTCGACGCGCGTCAGGACCGCAGAGACTTTGCACTGCTCGGCCAGATTGAAGGATTCCGCGATTTCCACAACCGGAAAGATCGAGTCGCTTTAAAGCTGCGCGGTCGCGCAGACGATCGCGATGCCGAGCGGAATCTGACCGACATCACCGAGTTGTACTGGCGACGACGGTGGCGCGGCGGCGAGCTTCTGATCGGCGTGAATCAGGAATTCTGGGGCACGACCGAGGCCTTACATCTTGTCGACGTGATCAACCAGACCGATTTTGCCGGCAGCCCGGACGGCGAGGATAAACTCGGCCAGCCGATGATCCGACTCTCGCTCTCACCGCAGTGGGGCAATTGGGATTTCTATGTGTTGCCCGGCTTTCGCGAGCGCACGTTTCCTGGCAGCCGAGGACGGCTTCGAGGCCCGCTCCCAATATTGGCGGACGCTGCACGCTACGAGGCCGGCGAGCAGCAAGACCACGTCGACGTCGCTGCTCGCTTCAACCACTACATCGGGCCCGTTGAATTCGCGCTGTCCCATTTCAGCGGCACGAGTCGACTGCCCTTGTTCACACTCGCCGATGGCACGCCGTTGGAAGTCGCCCCTGGTGCTGTGGGCGCTTTGGCGCCCAGCGTCAACCTCGGAATCGCTCCGCTGTATTTCCTGACCGATCAAACCGGTTTTGATGGGACACTTGTGAGCGGTGGGTGGCTTTGGAAGCTTGAAGCGATTCGCGGTCGCGACCCGCGCGGTCGATTCAACGCCGCGACGGGTGGATTCGAATACACGTTTGCAGGGGTTGGCGGCAGCGGTGTCGACGTCGGACTAATTGTTGAATACCAGTACGACTCGCGCCCGACAGATTTGCTCATCACCAGCAATGACGACTGGGTCGCAGGTGCTCGCTTTGCCTTCAACGATTTTTCCGGCAGTGAGTTCCTGATTCTTGCGAGCACGGATGCGCAGACCCGCGCTGGCATCATATCGCTGGAAGCCTCACGCCGCTTCGGCAGTCAATGGAAAGGTTCGCTTGAGGCGCGTTACTTCAGTGCGGGGGATGGCACCGATGCGCTGTCGTTGTTCTCGCGAGAGGACTACTGGCAATTCTCGTTGACCCGGTTTTTCTGAGCTCACCAATGCCCGGTGCCGGGGACGCCCTTGAATGGCCCCGTCAGCTCCGGAGTAATCCAGCCACCGTAGAACCCGCCTGGTTGTGGCTGAACCCGGTGATCGCCCACATAGCATCCGTCCATCGCCGCTGGCATAAACGCGAGCCATCCGGCAATCGCACCAAAGGGTCGAAACGGATTTGGATAGCACCATACCGCTGCAGGTGCACGCCGCTCACCACCAACGACATCGAAGTACGCGGCCTCACCCTTCCACTCGCAGACACTCGAGCGCTCAATCGTCTGGAGCCATTCGAAATCTACGTCCTCGCGCGGCAAGTAATAGGTTGGTGGGCTGGCGGTCTCACAGACTC
>JBCBNU010000087.1:0-5986 GCA_039821645.1 Pseudomonadota bacterium | reverse complement strand
GATCGCGCAAATGGTAGACGTTAACCTGCGAGCGCCTCTGGTGCTGACGCGCATGGTGCTAGACGTCATAGCGGAGTGTGGTGGTGGTGCCGTGGTGAATGTGGCATCGATCGCCGGTGTTACTCCGGTGCCTGGTTCAGCGACCTATAGCGCTACGAAGTTCGGCTTGCGTGCCTTCACGCTGGCATTGGCGGAGGAGTTACGAGGCACCAATGTCCACATCGGTGCGGTGTCACCTGGCCCGATCGATACGGGGTTCATCATGACGGATATCGATGGTGTGACCGACCTCACTTTCTCGCAACCGATGAGCACGGCGCAAGAGGTCGCAGACGCGGTGTTGACCGTCGCGTCTGGAGAGAAAGTCGAAATCAAGATGCCCTGGATCAGCGGTCTTCTGGGAGACGTGGGGTACCAGTTCCCTTGGGTGAAGAGAGCGCTGCGTCCGTTGCTGGAGCGCAAAGGCAGGAAAGCAAAGGCGTTTTACAAGGCGCGGGCGGCAACGCAGAAACACAGTGAGTCTTGACCGAACCCCGCTACCAGTAGCGTCCAAAACTGATCATCGTTTCGGTTTCGACGTTTTTGGTGACGCCAAGTCGAACGTCGAAATTGCGCCCGAGCGGTGCTCTTGCCTCCACGCTGAACAGGTCCTCCCCCTCGAGTCGTCCGTCCAGATGCTGTCGGTGCTCGTAGGTGGTGCGCAGCCTTAAGCCGTTTGGACCGTGCCAGTTAGCGTAAACGCGCGCTCTGACGAATGCATTGCCATTGCGATTCTGGTTGTCCTGAATAGCGCCACCGGCGTAGACACCTGCAATCAACGAGTCCGAAAGCCAGCGTGACGCGCCGATGTCTCCCTCGAATCTCACGACGGCGCATTGCCCGCAGGAAATGTCCTGACGCTGCATGCCGAGTGCCAGTCGCCACGATTTGCCTCGGTCGCCTGGCAATCCGGACAGACCGCTGTTCACCGACTCGACACGGAATAGCTGTGCACGCTGAAGATCGACATCACCGTCTCTCACACCTAAGATCACGTCCCCCATGGTCAACTCTGAGTTGGGGTTCTGTGATGGTGTTGTGTCCAACGGGTCGTAGTAGGCGGCGCGCCAACGCAGCTGCAGCCCTGCGCCGAGGTCCGACTGGTAGGTCGCGGCAGCGGATAGGTAACCGGGGTCCCGCTCCTGCGATGGATCGTAATCCGGTAATGGTGGTGAACGTTCCGCGCTGCGAGGCAGAGTGAATCGATACGCGAGCACCGCACGGTAAGCCACTGCATCTGGATCATCTGTGGATGGGTTTTCTGGAAGCCGAAACTGCAGGTAGTCGATCAGTGCGTCCAGTACGGCATGCTGATCCTCTACGGGTAGCGACGATATGGCCGCAATCCCTTTGTCCCCGCGCAAGTTGATGAAGGCCGCCAGCGCCCGTCTTTGTGGTGTGCTCAATTCGCGAAAACGAGCATTAAACGTTGATTGCCGCGAGGGATGGTAGGTGACCGAGCGCACCAATGGTTGATCATTGCGCGTCGATGCCGCTGCGTTGAGCACTAGCGCTTGTGGAATTGTCCAAGGTCGATGCTCTGGAATGATCGAAAATTCTGGCAACAACTCCAAGACTTCGGCCATGCGAAAGGCACAGTTGCGCCGGAAGAAATAATAGGTGTACTCCTTGCCAAGCACCTCCCACGCGTGAGCGACAATGAACTCCACTTCAGCGGGTGCGAGATTGAGCTCATACTCCCAAAGATCACGCAGCTCCAGATCGCCGTAGGCGTGTTCATGGTAGTAATACTGTATGTGGCTGAAGCCGGCATCGAATCCGCCAACCGCACCTTTGACGATGTACTCCAATGGGCCGGTGCCCGGTGGAATTACCGCACCGTAGTTCACGGTCACATCCAGCAAGTCGGAACGGCTGACGTTTTCATCGGCATTGAATTTGAGGAGTGTGTGGCCATAGAAAGAGGCCGGATTTCCGAGGTAGCCCGTCGCAAAGACGATACTGATGGATTCGGTTTCAGCTCCGTAGACCCAGTCATCGAAGGCGGGGCATGCCGGTCGGGGCGGGAGCGACACTTCTTGCCCGACCAACCACACGTATCTAGCCGGGAAACGACATCGCGGGTCATCGTCGCCGCCCGTTTCTGATGCTGCACGCATCGCATCGATAGTCGCGCGCAACTCGGCTACAGGGTCATGCCGACCATCCTCAGCCAGGAAGAAGGTGTCGGCATGTATGGCGCTTTTGCCGTCCTCAAAATGCAGTAGCCCGTACCAGCCTGGGCTAGCGGCCAGAGCATCCAATGTCGGCGATTGTGCGTACACGCTGCCTTGAAACAGGCCTATAGTGATCAGCAGCAGGACAGTCTTACGCAAGACGTTTCCCTCGACGAAAAAAGCGGCCGAGCCCACAAAGGAGCTCGACCGCTTTCAGGTTGGTAACAGTGCTTATCAGGCCGCGTTGCAGCTGGTCGCTTGCTCTACGGAGACTTCACCATCGACGATCTTGAACAGCTGCTCTGCTTTTTGCACCGGGCTCAGCGAGCTGTATTCCTCGTCGGCAATCATTGGAGCGAAACCCTCGCGTACCGCATCCGTGATCATTTCGTGGGACTTGGTTTCGCACCCGTAAATCTGCAGGAGCGCCGTCAAGTGTTCGCCCTCGCCGCGAGCGGTATCTTCGACTACGTGGTCATAAACATCCAGAATGTACTGTGCTGCCTGAGCGCTCGTGCCCTGACAGGTCTCGGGGCTTGCAGTCGCTGAGATCACTGCTGTTGTGCCGATATCCCAGATGACGTTTGATGTTACCGCCGCCCAATGGGTGTTGGGAAAGAGCGCGGCACCGATGCCACAGTCCACATAGGGGTTAGGCCCTGATCCGGCCGCCTTGTCCTGCGCGATAGCCGCGCCACTGAACATGATGGTTGCAGCTGCAATCACGCTGCTAATAATTTTCATTCTTCTCACCAAACACTCCTCGTATTGCTACGGTAAACATCGCACACTGGCGACCATGCCGAGTTCGGCGTTTCAAGTCAATGCATCGGGCCGCAATCCATGAACGAAAAATTTGTTGCACATGTGAATGTTGCAACGCCGAGATTTCCCCGTGGCGATGCGAGAATTCAGCCGTTTTTTGACGGAATTGCTGCCATCAACGCGTTGGCAGAGGCGTCACCCGGATTCGTGTGGCGATTGGATGACGCCGATGAAGAGGCCAAAGCGGAAGTGATGTTCGGCGAACCCGGTTTGGTGATCGCACTTTCCGTCTGGCAGAGCGTGCAGGCGCTGGAGGATTTCGTATATCGCTCGACTCATGGCGAATACTTGCGTCAAAGGGCATCGTGGTTCCTGCCTCGTTCCGGCGCCAATAAAGCGCTCTGGTGGGTGACTCCTGGTACCCGTCCGACGGTCACAGAAGCTCAGCACCGACTGGAATGGCTTACACTCAACGGGCCGGGCGATGTAGCGTTCGGTTTTTCACAGGGTCGGCGACAGGAGACCGAGGGATGAGCGCAATGGACGAACAGGACATTCTTACTGCGACAGCAGCGCTGGATGGGTGGAATGTCGAGGCTGGAAAGCTGGCGAAATCATTCCGCTTCAGCGACTTCGTTACCGCCTTCGGGTTTATGTCCAGGGTCGCTCTGGTGGCCGAGAAAATGGACCACCACCCAGAGTGGTACAACGTCTACAACACCGTAAAGGTCGAGCTGACCACCCACGACGCAGGCGGAATAACAGCCAAGGACTTCGAATTGGCTGCTGCAATGGACCGTTTCGCTGGCTGATATTGCGGTTGGTCTTCAGCCTTCGGCGCCGGACTTCAAAAATGCATCCCGGGTCAGGTTCTCAACACCATTAGCCAGTACCCGCACATTATCCTCAATTCGGATACCACCAAACGGCTTCAACGCTTCTACCCGTGACCAGTTGACGAGGCCAGCGTGCGCAGACGCTTTGAGCGGCTCCAGCAGCATATTGATGAAGTAAATGCCCGGCTCGACGGTGATGACTTCGTTTTCTGCAAGCCCCCTCGTCAGGCGCAGGTGAGGGTCATCCTCCGGCCGCTCGGTCGCGGTACCGCTGCTATCGAGCTGGTGCCCGCCAACATCATGCACCTGAAGCCCGAGATAGTGGCCGAGTCCATGCGGAAAGAACACCCGTGTCACCCCGCTTTCGACCAGAGCCTCGGGAGATCCTGTCGCCAGCTGATAATCGACCATCAGTTTTGCGAGTCGATGATGCGTCTGTCGGTGTAACTCGGGGTAGTTGGTGTCTGCCTTGATGTCGTCGCATATGCCTTGCTGCAGGACGTCCATCGCATCGATGAGCTCAGCGAATTCGCCCGTAGTGCGAGTGTAGGTTCGCGTAATGTCCGATGCGTAGCCGTCCATCGCAGCACCGGCGTCAATCAGAAAGCTACGCGCTTGATCCGGTGCAACCCGGTCGCGATGTTGGTAGTGCAGGATCGCGGCGTGCTCATTTAAAGCAACGATGCTGTGATAGGGCAAATCATGATCGACGGCTTCGATGGCACCGAGAAAGGTCTGATGCAGCTCGAACTCGCTGACACTGCCGGATTCAAATCGTCGGCGGACAGCATCATGCGCTCTTGCGCCGAGCATGCTTGCATTGCGCAGTTGCTGAATCTCATAGTCACTCTTGGTGGTTCGTGCACTGTCGAGCCAATGGATTGCCGCGCTTGGGTTGATGCGCTCGATGCCAAGCGACTGTTCCGGCGTCGTAATTTCGCCGATAAAAATTGGTGCCCGCGTCGTCGGTGGCAGCAGGTCGCGTGCATCTTGTGCCTGTTTGGTCGGGCGCACGTCGAATTGGTCCGACCAAAAGGGGTCGGGTGCGTCTGGCGTCGCGTGCCAGTAGTCGTCCGGTTGGCAGTAGGCCAAAATCGGCTTTTGTCCCGGCTTAAAAATCACATAGCAGTCTGGCGTACGCACAAGCGGTAGCCACCAGGCGAAGTGCGGATTCACAACGAACGGATGTGACTGGTCGTCAAGAAAGCGATAGATCAGACCACCCGCATACACGACAGCGACGTCGGCGCCGGCCGCATCCAATGCTTGCTCGTACGTTTTGATTACGATGTCGAAATGCGATTGATACAAGTTGTGGTCGGGCATTGCAGGCGTATTCATGGGCCGAAAGTATACCGCGATCGCGGTGATCCGATGACGGTTGCACGACCCTCGGCCGTGTGCTCCCATGACCGGGTTGTAAACCTTGGATTAGGGGTAATCTCGATGCTGAACTGGAAGCATATCGCCTGGACGGCGTTGGGTGTTGTCGCTTTGTCGACCGGTGAGGTTGTACATAGTTATGACCGGCTGAGTTCGATGGCGCACGCTTCACGGTCGGAGGTGATCGCTCCGCATGGAATGGCAGCAACCAGTCAGCCTCTAGCTACCCAAATCGCGCTCGATGTTCTCAAGGCCGGCGGCAGTGCGGTCGACGCAGCGATCGCAGCTAACGCGGCGCTAGGACTTATGGAGCCCACCGGATGCGGCATCGGTGGCGATCTGTTCGCTATCGTGTGGGATGCAGAGACCGAATCATTATCGGGCCTGAATGCCAGTGGCCGCGCTCCCCGATCTTTGACGCTGGAGCAATTGAAGTCCGATCTTGATGCGCTCGGCGTCGACAACATCCCGCCGCGTGGCCCGTTGCCGGTCAGCGTTCCGGGTGCTGTTGATGGCTGGTTTGAATTGCATCAACGCTACGGGAAGCTGCCCATGAGCGAAGTGCTGGCACCGGCCATCCGATACGCTCGTGAGGGATTTCCGGTCAGTGAACTGATCGCCTTCTATTGGGAGCGCAACGCGCGCGTGTTGTCTCAGTATCCGGGGTTCAGTGAAACGTTCATGCCGGACGGTAAAACACCCGCGAAAGGCCAGATGTTCCGTAATCCACGCCTGGCCAGCACTTACAGCGCGATCGCAGAGGGCGGTCGGGATGCGTTTTACTCG
>JBCBNU010000086.1:0-6137 GCA_039821645.1 Pseudomonadota bacterium | reverse complement strand
CATGGCACCCGAGCATTTCCTGCGACAGGAGCTCGGCCCTTACACCGATGTATTCGCGCTCGCTTCAACCATTTACGAGTTGCTGACCGGGCAACGCGCGATCCCTGGCGACAGCATCGAATCGATTCAGCGCAACATTGTCGGTGTCGCGGTCAACTACGCGCCTCTGAACGACATCGAACACGGTGAACATATCGTGCGCTTCCTCAAAGGCGCATTCGTGATGGATATCGAAGACCGCTATGAAAATGCCCGTGCGATGCTCGAGGCGTTCAAAGTATGCGTCGTGGCTGCAGGTGTCGCCGACGAGGCACGTGGCACTGACCTCAGCCACAGCACGGTCGACTTTTTGATGCGGCGCATGCAGCACAAAAAAGACTTCCCTGCGATCTCCAGCACATTGAACGACATCAACCGACTGGCGGGCGATAGCAATGGCAACGCGAACGCCGACAAGCTTGCGAACGTGATCCTCCGCGATCTATCTCTCACGAGCAAACTGCTGACGATGGCCAACTCTTCGTTCTATGGCAGTCGGGCAACGGAGGTGACGAGCGTTTCGCAGGCCGTTGTTTTGCTCGGGGTACAGCAGGTGAGGATGGTTGCGTCCAGTCTCACTCTTTTCGGTCACTTGAAGGGCGACTCTGACGTCCTACGTGACAGCATGACCAAATCGTTCCTTTCCGGTCTTATTGCCAGACACCTCGCTCAGCGCGCCAAGCTTCGCGATGCCGAAGAGGCGTTCATCGCCGGTATGTGTCAGAACCTCGGTGAAAACCTCACCATCTACTACTTCCCTGAAGAGCATGATGTGATTCTTGAAACCGCACGAAGCAAGAGCTTGCCGCGCTGGAAAGCGGCTGTCGACGTGCTCGGTTGCGACTTCGCCATGCTCGGTGCCAACGTTGCGAAAGTCTGGTCTCTGCCGCAAGTCATCATCGAGGCCATCATGGGCATATCCGATGGTGACAGCATGGCGCCTGCCGATGATCAACAGGCCATCCGGAATCTCTCGGTAATGGCCAATGAGCTTTGCGCGGCCTTTGTTGATGCTGACCGCGACGAGGTGTCCGATGTGCTCGACGTGATTGCCGCGCGTTATGCGCAAACCACCGAACTCTCCAGCGAATACCTCTACAAGCTGTTTGCCGCAGCTTATGAAAAACTCTCCAAGTTTGCGCCGATCTTCGAGATCAATGTGAACAGCAGTGAATTCTGCTCTGCCGTGCAACAATGGATCGCACTTCGCGAGCGGGAGCTGGCGGCCTGACCACTATCGCCTAGCGTCGAGGCCCTCGGTCGACTAGTCTTGAGCGTCTGGAGAGGAGCTCGGGGACACGGGACATGGGGACGACTGCAGCCACCGCGAACAGCGGTGTTCTGGGATGGATTGAGCGCACAGGGAACAAGCTGCCCGACCCGGTATTCATCTTTGTCTGGTTGATCAGCGCGTTGATTGTGATCAGCGTCATGGCAGCTTTGGCGGGGCTGAGCGCACCGCATCCGACCAATCTGGATCAATCCGGTCAAGCAATCATAATCGAGGCCAAGAGCCTCTTGTCGGCCGAAAACATCCAGAAGCTGTGGGTCGAGATGCCGAAAACCTTCACCCACTTCCATCCGCTCGGCTACGTGCTCGTCGTGATGCTGGGCGCAGGTATCGCCGAGCGATCCGGATTGTTCGGTACCGCGATGCGCGGAGCCGTACGCAATGCGCCCAAATTTCTGCTGACGCCTATGGTAGCGCTCGTCGCCATGGTCGGTAACCTGGCCGCAGACGCGGCCTATGTTGTACTGATTCCGTTGGCCGGTGTGCTTTTTGCGGCGGCCGGTAGACATCCCATCGCGGGCATCGCTGCGGCGTTCGCAGGAGTCTCCGGCGGATTCTCGGCCAACCTTCTGCCCGGGCAGCTCGATGCGTTGTTGTTTGGTATTACCGAGACCGCAGCGGAGAGTCTGGACAAAGGGTGGGACGCCAACATCGCGGGCAACTGGTATTTCATCGCGGCGATGACCGTGATTTTCCTGCCGGTGATCTGGTATGTGACGGACAGGATCATCGAACCAAGACTCGGCAGCTTCAAGGCCGAGGGAAGTCTCGCCAGCATCACCGATGATGGCGATAAACCTCTCACAGCCGACGAGCGCCGCGGGTTGGTCTTGGCAGGTTTCGCGGCACTTGCCGTCGTCTTGGTGTGGGTTGGCTTTACGATTGGCCCCGGCACACCGCTGATCGATGAGACGGCAAAGCCGGAAGCACAACTCAGCCCCTTTTATAAGTCTCTGGTGGCGGGCTTCTTCATACTGTTCCTTGCATGCGGTTGGGCATACGGATCGGCGACCGGCACGGTCAAGGATCACCGCGACATCGTAACGATGATGACCGATGCTATGGGTGATCTCGCCTACTACATGGTGCTCGCGTTTGCCGCGGCGCATTTCGTTGCGATGTTCAAATGGTCGGAACTCGGGCTGATTTTCGCGATCATGGGGGCTGATGGATTGAAGGCTGCCGATCTACCGATGCCAGTTCTGCTTGGCTTGCTCGTGCTGTTCTCTGGTGCGATCAACCTGTTAGTCGGTTCGGCGAGCGCCAAATGGGCATTGCTTGCGCCAGTCATGGTGCCAATGATGATGCTCTTGAACATCAGCCCCGAAATGACGACCGCCGCCTACCGGGTCGGTGATTCGGCCACCAACATTATCACGCCGCTGATGGTCTACTTCCCACTTATCCTCACGTTCTGTCAGCGCTGGCAAAAAGACTATGGGCTCGGCAGTCTGACGGCGACGATGATTCCCTACTCGATCTTTCTGCTGGTCAGTGGACTGATCATCACAATGGCCTGGATCGCGCTGGGATTGCCTCTCGGGCCCGGCGTCGGCGTTGAGTACACACTACCGCCACCTGCCTCGGGCACTGCGCTTTAGAATGCATGGAGATACCAAAGTCACTGAGCAGCGCCAGAAGCGATTAAAACCATTGGCGGCACTTTGGCCGTTCATTGCACCCTATCGCGGGACACTATTCGCCGCACTGGTGGCTTTGCTCCTAGCGGCTGCAGCCATGTTGGTGCTTCCTATTGCACTCCGGTTTGTGATCGACCGCGGCTTTAGCGGTGGTGACATCTCGACGATCAACCGTTACTTCGCAGGATTTCTGATCGCCGCCGTACTGTTCGGCGGCTTCGCAGCGATGCGCTTCTACCTCGTCACCTGGCTCGGTGAACGCGTAGTCGCTGATATTCGACGCGCCGTCTACGACAACGTGATCAGCATGGACCCCCCATTTTTCGAGATCACACGCACAGGCGAAGTGCTGAGCAGACTCACAGCAGATACGACTCTGGTGCAGAGCATCTCCGGGGTTAGCTTGTCGATCGCGTTACGTTCGCTGATTTCGTTCTTCGGTGCGCTAATCCTGTTGCTCGCCACCAATATCGAACTGGCGGCCTACATGCTGCTCCTTATCCCGGTTGTAGTCGTGCCTTTGATTGCAATCGGCAGACGGATTCGCTCGCTATCTCGCAGAGCACAAGACCGCATCGCAGATACAACGGGTCGCGCCGAGGAGACCTTCAACGCCATTCGTACCGTGCAAGCATTTACCCTGGAGTCGGTACAAAAATCTCGCTACGCCGAGAGCGTTGAAGACAGTTTCGATGCTGGGATTCAACGCACACGCGTGCGGGCGCTGATCAGTGCAATGGGGGTGACCCTAGTGTTTGGTGCCATGACGTTCGTGCTTTGGCTCGGCGCGCGCAAAGTCATCGCAGGCACAATGACCGGCGGTGAGCTCGGTCAATTCCTGCTGTATGCGGCGATCGTTGGCGGATCGGCTGCAAACCTTTCTGAAGTCTGGGGTGAAATACAACGCGGCGCTGGCGCGATGGAAAGGCTTGCGGAGCTGTTGCATGCAAAACCGGCTATTCAGGCGCCCGCACTGCCAGAACCCATTCCTCAGCCCTGTAGCGGAAAGGTCACCTTTGAAAATGTGGAGTTTGCCTACCCGTCCCGACCGGAGACGCCAGCGCTCGATGCCGTTAGCTTCAGCGTTGAACCTGGGCAGATGGTAGCGCTGGTCGGCCCGTCCGGTGCGGGTAAATCAACCACCCTGCAACTGCTACTGCGCTTCTACGATCCGAACTCCGGGCAGATTCTCATCGATCAAACACCGATCAATCGCGTCGACCCACAGGCATTGCGCGAGCACATTGCGTTGGTACCGCAGGAGACTGTGCTGTTCGGCACGACTGCCATGGAAAACATTCGCTTCGGCCGGCCAGACGCCGATGATGACGACGTATTCGAAGCGGCCAGGGCAGCAGCTGCCGATTCCTTTATCCGTGCATTGCCGGAAGGCTATGACAGCTTTCTCGGAGAGCGAGGCCTGCGATTGTCTGGCGGGCAACGCCAACGTATCGCTATTGCACGAGCCGTACTCAAGAATGCGCCCATTTTGTTGCTCGATGAGGCGACCAGTGCACTCGATGCCGAGAGTGAGCAATTGGTCCAGCAGGCCTTAGACACGTTGATGGTCAATCGAACGACGTTGGTCATCGCTCACCGTCTGGCAACCGTCAAGCAAGCTGACCGCATCATCGTGATGGACCACGGGCGTATCGTCGCTAGCGGCACACATCACTCACTGATCGGTGACAATGAGTTGTACGCAAGGCTCGCCAAGCTGCAGTTCGGCGAAGACAACAGCCCCGGCGTAAGGAGCGGGCGTCAACGGTCCCGAGCTTAGGGTTCGCGCAAAAACGAGACACAGCTCACAAAACGCCTTTGATTATGTTCAATGAAAATAGTCGCTTACAGATTCAGTCGCTGCCGACGACTTCCTAAGTTTCTGATGTAACGCAAAAAATTTCGAAGCGTTTGGAAAATCGACCGGCTAATCGGTAAGTCGACCGAATAGCGACATATCGATGTCATATTCGCGCCTTAACGTTCTCGCGTTTTCCCTAACCAAAACACAACGGAGACTGTCACCATGACAAGATCAAATCTCCGGGCTGCGATGAATGTTGCACTAGGCGTAGCCGCTGCAACGTTCCTGACCACCCCCGCGTTCGCTGAGAACGACAAGAGCGATGACACTTTTACCTTGCAGGTTCTGCATACCGCTGATGCCGATAGTAACGGCCGCGTGGCGCTCGACAACGTCGGGCGTTTCTCAGGACTCGTCAAGCAATTCACGCGCGAGTACCGGCGCGAAACACTCCTGCTCAGCTCAGGTGACAACTACATTCCTGGGCCACGCTTCAACGCGGCAGGGGAAGATGAATTCGTGAACGCGCTGGGCGAACCCAGTGAAGGTCGACTCGACATTGCACTGCTGAACGCCATGAAATTCCAGGCTTCAGCCGTGGGTAACCATGAACTCGACGCAGGAACCAGCGCCGAACTCGGCAGCGGCGGTTTTGCGAGCATTTTCGGTAGAACTGATGCCTGGGTTGGCGCGCGCTTCCCTTACCTGTCAGCTAACCTCGATTTCACTACCGATGAGGCACTGGCGCCGTTCGTAACCGCGGACGGCAAGTTCGTAAACCGCGGACGCGGTCGTCTTGCCGGTACGGCCATCATCAAACGCAGAGGTCACATGATCGGTGTTATCGGCGCTACGACCCCGACGCTGCCTGTGATCACCAACGAAGGTGGTATTACTGTCAACCCTGCGATTGATGGAGCGGACTTTGACGTCGCCGAGTTGGCCGCGGTGCTTCAGCCCGCAGTCGATGGTCTGCGCGAAGAGGGCGTCGACAAAATCATTATGCTGGCCCACATGCAGCAGATCGAAATCGAACGCCAGTTGGCCGGCCTGTTGGATGGCGTCGACATCATCATTGCGGGTGGTTCCAATACCCGACTGGTCGATGAGACTGACCGCTTGCAGCCAGGCGATGAGGCGCAAGGCACCTACCCGAACGTCTTGGAAAGCGCCAGCGGTGAACCAGTACTGCTCGTGAACACCGATGGCGACTACAAGTACCTTGGCCGCCTGGTTGTTGATTTCGATAGCGAAGGCAAAATTCTTTTGGAGTCCTTGGACACCGAGGTGAACGGCGCCTACGCAACTGATATCGACTCCTACAACATTCTGGTTCTGCGCCGGCGCGCCAAAGAAGTTGTAG
>JBCBNU010000085.1:0-6750 GCA_039821645.1 Pseudomonadota bacterium | reverse complement strand
ACACGAGGTGTCTGTCACGAGCCTTGCTTCCGCAAGCCTCGCGCCAGCCACGTTCGTGCATCTGAACGTCGGCGTTAGGTGGCTTGACGCCGTGTCGTTCATCGAGCGTCTCCATGAATCACAGCGGCAGCTTGAAGTTGCACAGACTGCTCGCGCCTGGGCGCTGGCAACAGGTCTCTTAGCTGTTGTCGTGGCCGCGTGGACCAATATCAACGTGTTTCCACATGTTACTTCGATTTGGCCTAGGGCAGAGGCGTTCCTGTCCGTCGGCTTCGTAGCAGCCGTGAATGCTGGCACACTTGGGCTGCTCTACATTGGATTGAGGGCTGAGCCATCTGACCTCGGCAATACAATCGCCTATATCTGTCTGTGGCTCGGGAATATCGCGCTCTCTGTCGCGGTAGCGGGCTTTCCGCTTGCGCTTTTTTTAGGCCTATTGTTTGTATTTGGTGCACTTCCGTGGATTCGACGCAGAAGCTATTGGCAGGCAGCAGTGTTTGCCGCTTGTCCATTCGTGGCGCTAGCCGGTAGCGTAGCGCTACGCCTGCTTGGGTTTATCTGATGGTTATCATCACGCCACCTAACAAGTCACTGCAGCAGACGCGAGGCATCCGTCACGTCTCTTGCATTCGCAAGAGCCGCGCCGGCTGCGTTCGCGCTGCTGAGCCCCGGCGTTATGCCGCGTCGTCAATGTCTCGACTACTTGTCGGTTCGTTCTGGCTATCCAGTAGTCATCTAGGCGTCATTGGGCCGAGTCAGTATTCGCAGGCTCAGTAATAACCAATGCGTGGCCATACACAGTTCGAAGTTGAACATGTTGGATCGCTTTCGGGGCATGGTAAGACGATAGTCACACGCATGATTGATAACGCTAGTTTCCTTATTGACCATACTGCTCGTCTCAACGGCGCAGCGATAAAGCACGCCGACATACCTCGCAACCTCGATGAGAATGGAAATCAAAGGCTAGACTGCTGGGTTTTCATACTCGAGAAGGACGAAGACGCGGAGTTATTTACAGTCGGCGAGGTTGTCCTACTTGAGAGCGCGATCGAAGAGGAATGAACGTATGCGCGAAACGCGGCATAACCAGTCATTGCAGCTGACACGAGGTGTCTGTCACGAGCCGTGCATGCGCACGTCTCGCGCCAGCCACGTTCGTGCATCTGAACGCCGGCGTTATGCCCTCAGGACAGTCCGATGATCGCCGCGATGGTTATCTTCGCAATAGTCTTCGGTGTGCTGCGGGTACTACCGCCGACGAAGCAGCTTGATGCCAACACTGCGATAGCGGCGGTCGTGCCTGCGCTCATTCTCAATTGGCTATTGGGATTAGTTATCTTTGGTCTCAAGCTCTCTCCGGCATACGGATCGATAGGCCTTGGGCTCTATTTTCTGGTTCCATTTCTGTGGATTCGATTTGGATTGAACGAGTCTTCCAAACTCGCCACGATAGTTGGCGGTGTCACAATCGTGGTCGCCTTTGCAGTACAGCTCGCCTTCGAGCTTATACTTTTGAGGGGTACCTGATGCATAACAAGTCACTGCAGCAGACACGAGGCATCTGTCACGAGCCTTGCATTCGCAAGTCTCGCGCCAGCTGCGTTCGTGCTGCTGAGCCCCGGCGTTATGCCGCACGGGCGGCTTGCATTGCCGTAGCAATAGTCTGCGGTGCATCTGCCGCCGCGGGAATTCGCATGGATTGGACGATTGTTCCGGGCGTGCGGGTGGGCCCGATTGATTCATCGACCTCAGAAGCCGAGGTTCGAGCGATTTTTGGCGGAGAGTCAGTAGCTGCTACGGAGGTTGAAATTGGTGAGGGATCGTCGGTTCCGGGCACAGTAGTGTTTGAGGACGACCCTGCCAGGCGGCTCGAGATAGTTTGGCGAGACAGCGAACGAGAATCGCCTAAGGAAGTGCGCTTCAGTGGAAGATCGTCAGTGTGGGCGACGGAGAACGGTGTGTCCTTAGGTACGACACTCAAGCAATTAGAAAGCCTCAATGGTTATCCAATTCGTTTGACGGGCTTTGACTTCGACTACGCCGGTACAGTCGTTGATTGCGGCAGGGGACGCTTGTCCTATCTAGGATGCAGGGATTCAGTTCGAACGATGATCGTGAGGTTCTCGTCAGAGCTACAACCAGCACCTCCTGAGTATCGGCAAGTTGTCGGAGACAGAGTCTTTTCCTCTGGTCATCCAGCCATGCAGGCCGTCAACCCGACGGTCTACCAAATCATCGTTCTTGTCGGCGAGAACTAGATGAGCTACTGCTATCAATGGGTGCGGCATAACCAGTCACTGCAGCAGACACGAGGCGACTGTCACGAGCCGTGCATGCGCACGCCTCGCGCCAGCCGCGTTCGTGCTGCTGAGCCCCGGCGTTATATGACGAGGACCAATAGTGCCGACGCTATATAACTTTGCGTATGCATGCTTTGACTGCCGGAAGTCCTTTAAGCGTGCACTCGACAACGTGGACCCGAAAGACTATCCGAAGACTATGGTCTGTCCGGACTGTGGTGGTGATGCAGTTTGTTTGGGTCGACACTTCAAGCCTCCGAAGCGCAGTGAACACAAGCAATGGGCTAAGGTGAGATTTCTTTGGGAAAATGGATTTCGATTCCAGAAGATTCGCCCGGACCCGAATTCAATTGAGTCGATTCCATATCCGCGGACACTGGAGGATGCCAAGTCCTTCGTGCTGGACTACGCAGACTATGCGCGCTTCGACATATAACCAGTCACTGCAGCCGACACGGGGCGCCTGTCACAGCCTTTGCATTCGCAAAGCCTGCGCCAGTCGCGTCCGTGCGTCTGAGCCCCGGCGTTATGCCGCTACCCCGCAGTGAGCAATGCCACGCATGCGACTCAAGGTCCTGCTGCCCTTTCTTTTCTGCCTAGTCCTCGTCGGCTGTCCCGCCCAACAGCGGATATACATTCACAACCAATCAAGCAATAAGCTTTCAAGCGACTATGAGCTCTCCAACGCCGCCCAGGTGGAAATCCCGCCTGGCAAAACGAAGTACATTCTGCTCTTGGACTGGTCGAAGCTGTGCATTCCTCTGAGAGTTGACGGTCAGGCCGTTGCATTCGAAATGCCAATGACTGTCCTCAGTCAGTCTCGCGAGAAGCGATATGGTTCCCGCCTCGATCTATACTTTTCTGAGGAGGGGTTGCACTATCGCTCCAAGACCGGATATCGAACGCGATTGAATGAAATGGGGTTCTGCGGTGGCGATAGAGTCGAGTAAACAGGCCGAAACTGGGACGCGGCATAACCAGTCACTGCAGCTGACACGGGGCGCCTGTCACGCCCCTTGCATTCGCAAGGGCCGCGCCAGTCCCGTCCGTGCAGCTGAGCCCCGGCGTTAGGCTGCATCCGTGAATCGTGCAGCTATTCGCGTTGCTTGCTTGATGGCAGCGGTCCTCTCGAGCGATGCCCATTCGTGCAGATGCGCCTGGCGCCCTGTAACGGATCTGGACAGGCTCCAAGCATTCTGTGCTGCGGATCTGGTCTTCTCCGGTGTTGTGCTAGGGGAGAAGAGCATCGAGTCTGACCCACGAGATAAGACCTACACTTTCCGCGTAGATGCCCCCTACCGAGGCGACACAGAGCGGTTCATGAGTACGTCCCCAAACTGGCACTCCTGCACAAAGCGTCTTACTCGTGGTGATCGATATCTCGTCTACGCGAAACGCGACTCAGAATCGGGCCTGCTAGATGTTCGAAAGTGCTCGTTCACGGTGCAGATTGACGAATCTGACGAACCGCTGGTTCTTTGGCACGAGAATGCCGCGCGGGAACAAGCTACGCTTTGCAAGCAGGATTTCTATGAGCTGCGTCTCGAGGACGAAACTAAAAAGTTCCTTGAGCGCTACAAGAAGCTTCTTGAGGACACGGAGGCCCTACTAGCCGATGATGCAGCCTAACCAGTCACTGCAGCCGACACGGGGCGAATGTCACGTCCCTTGCATTCGCAAGGGCCGCGCCAGTCGCGTCCGTGCGTCTGAGCCCCGGCGTTATGTGGGCGAGTGACTCGCGATGGACGATAAGCCGCTCCGCTATGCGTACTTGTTTATGACGGCAATGATCGCAGCGGCTTTCCTAAATCGACAATTCACGGAGCCGTACATTCGTCGCGTGTGCGGCCAAGAGGTTTCGAAGACGAGCTTTGGTTATGGCGGATTCTTTTTGACAGTATTCGGTACGTTCACGCGAGTATGGACCGCTTTGTATCTATCCATATCTGCGCGGAGAGTGCCGGACTTAGGCGTTTGCCTCCACTTGGCAGCACTGCTATTTGCAACCGTGATGATCGTATTCCATGTGCGTAGCTTGCCCACATAACCAGTCACCGCAGCAGACGCTTGACCCTGTCGCGACCTTGGCTATCGCCAAGCCCGCGCCAGCGTCGATCGCTGCAGAGCCTCGGCGTTATGCCGCACAGGACACACTCTGGCCGGTTAATGCGGTATTCCGAATTCGGCCCCGCTGCTAGCAAGAGCCCAGTGGCTGCTATTGGCCATTTTCGGTCGCTCGACTAGTGGGTGCATGGCACTCGTTAATTTGTGCGTTGGCTGGTCTGTTAGGTTAAACATATGGCACGTCTCATTTTCTGCGAACGACTCCAATTCGTCGGCAATGATCGCGACGCTCCATTGAGCGAGGCGCTTCACGTCTTGGAGGAGTGGGTCTATACGTGGACAAACCGATACTCTCCTCGATTCTTCGATCCCGCGACCACCAAGACACAAGCGATTCGAATTGATGAGATCCTCAAGGATCAGTCATTTGGCAGCCGTTTCCGACGATGGATGCGAGCTTCTCAACTTGACTACATACCGGAAGAGGAATTGGAAAAGATCGCAAAGACGTCAGGAAGACAGACGTTAGTCGATTGCGCGAGTCCAGAAGAATGGATCGCTAAGGCTTTAGATTCTCTACGGAACAGTCCGACCGACTCAATCAGACTGGACCTACTACGTCGTTCCACCAATGACGATACGGCACTGTATTTGGATCTCCAGATTGAAGCGCCCGACTCGCTATCTATCCAACTGGTTGTGTACTCTTTTGCAGCTCTGGAGGACAAAACCCTGGGAGGTATTCTCCGGGGTCGGCTCCAGGCACTCATAGACTCCGGCAGATTTTGTCGACTAGACGCAGAGCCCACCATGGTGGCCAAGTCTTAACGAAACTCTGTCGTTTTCCACAGGCTGCTTCTGGCCTGAAGCTGCCGCACGGCGAGGTAGGAAGAAGCTCAAAGGTGTGAAGAAAGTGCAGCATAACCAGTCACTGCAGCAGACGCTTGACCCAGCCGGTTCTTTGGCTGCCGCCAAAGCCCCGTCTGCCTCAACCGCTGCTGAGCCCCGGCGTTAAGCGGCACTCCGCGGCGGGCTTGACGGCAGTACCAAAAGTGGTACTATTTATCGCATGCCAACGGATCGGCCTCTCCAAGTTGTTTTCTTCCGCTTGGACTCAGGGCGCGAGCCGGTAAGGGAATGGCTGCGCTCGCTGGATTCTGAGGCGCGACGCATCATTGGTGAGGACATCAAGACGCTCCAGTTCGGCTGGCCGATCGGAATGCCTCTCGCGAGAAAGATGTCGAATGACCTCTGGGAGCTTCGGTCGCAGGATTCCTGCCGGGATCGTCCGTACCTTTTTCACGATACACGGCAGCCACGTTGTTCTCTTGCACGCGTTCGTGAAGAAGTCTCAGAAGACGCCTTCTGGGGAGCTGTCGTTGGCGAAGCGAAGACTGACGAAGTTGAGGTCATAGAGATGGCTAAACGGAATATCGGAAGCAGTTTTGATGACTTTCTCGAGGAGGACGGGATCCTTGAGGAGGTCACCGCTGTCGCAGTGAAGCGCTACATCGCCTATCAGTTGACGGAGAAAATGGCGGCGGAGGACCTCAGTAAAGCTGAGATGGCGCGGCGTATGGATACGAGCCGCTCTGCCCTGGATCGGTTGCTGGACCCGGAGAACGCGTCGGTGACCCTCCAGACGCTGCAGAGCGCGGCGGCAGCGCTTGGGGGGCGGCTTCGCATCGAATTGGATTTTGACCGTGCCGCTTAACCAGTCACTGCAGCTGACACAAGGCGTCTGTCACGAGCCTTGCATGCGCAAGTCTCGCGCCAGCCGCGTCCGCGCTGCTGAGCCCCGGCGTTATGCCGCGCAGGATGAGCAGACGTGAGCCGATAGCTGCTTGCCTGATCTCTGCTATTCTTTTCCGGTAGCGTTCGAAGGTGCTGATGACAGAATCGCGTGAGCTAGGAGAATCAGGAGGATCTCGCCATGCTATTTGAGTTGTTTCCGGGCCTCGCCCTTGCAGTGGCCTTCCTACTCAGCTTCCTGCTGGTGTGGGGTGTTCCGATTTTTTTCATCTCTCGGGAGAAGTACGTCCCGGAGCAGGAGAAGAAGCTCTGGATCATTGCGAGTGTCTTCTTTCCCTGGGTGGCATTTCTGGCGTTCGTGCTCGTAGCGCCGGTCACGAGCCTCCGCCAGAACTGAGTTCTGAGCGCCGTAGGATGAGGACTCGTCGCAGCAACGCGTTTTCCTGGGATATCAGCGAAGCGCGGCATAACCAATCATTGCAGCTGACACGAGGTGTCTGTCACGAGCCGTGCATGCGCACGTCTTGCGCCAGCCACGTTCGTGCATCTGAACGCCGGCGTTAAGTGGCATGGAGAGGTTGCTTGGTCTGGTCGGTGCATTCAGTCTTTGCGTGCTCGGTGCATGTTCGAC
>JBCBNU010000084.1:0-6985 GCA_039821645.1 Pseudomonadota bacterium | reverse complement strand
CCCGCACTTCACGACACGGGGGGCCGTCCGTCGGTCAACTGAACCGACGAGGGGCGCAGTCGCTGGCGGTCGAGACTATTCGACAAACCCTCGCTCTGCGGCCTCTTCGCCATCGGCAAATGGACGTAGCACGTCTCGGTACAGCCGCGGCGGCCCTGCGCCGCGTTCATCGAGCCGCGCGGCACCAAGAGCGACCCCACGATCTGCGCCACGCGCAAGCTCGTCACGCAGCAGTCGAGCCAGATCTTCGGCGAGATTCAGCGGATCACGATCCAGTGGTTCGAGGAGCTCCAGCCGTTCACGCAGCTCCGGCAGACGTGGTGGTAACTAAGGCCCAACGGGTTACATAATCCGGCGGAAGTGACGGCGGATTTTACGACACTGCGCAATGGTCGGCTTCTGACGCGAGTCCCAAGCGCTCGTCCAGACCGAACAGAAAGCACGGCTGACGCCGGGCTTTTTTTTGCCCCTCGTCGGCGCGACAATATACGTATTGCGCTCGTAGCTCAGCAGGATAGAGCACAGGATTCCTAATCCTGGGGTCAGAGGTTCGAATCCTCTCGGGCGCGCCACACTTCCCGACACGAGCGATCATGAATCTTACTATTCGACGCGCGAAACAGAGCGATGCGAGCGCCATCGTCGCAGGCAATCAGTCAATGGCAATGGAGACCGAGGACAAGCAGCTCGAAGCTGCGGTGCTCGAACCCGGTGTTTCTCGTCTGCTTGCCGATGCATCGTTGGGTCGGTACTGGATCGCGGAGGTTGACGAACAGTACGCCGGTCAAATCATGGTCACGCTCGAGTGGAGTGACTGGAGAAACGGTCATTTCTGGTGGATCCAAAGCGTCTACATCGCGAGACAGTTTCGAAGACAGGGTGTATTCACAGCGCTTTACGAAAAAGTACGGTCTGAGGCGAGGAACGCAGACGCGGTTGGCCTGCGGCTATATGTGGAACGCGAAAACACGGGTGCGATCGCCACATACGAGACACTCGGAATGTCGGAACCGGGCTACAAAATGATGGAAGTGACGTTTTGAACTGGGAGACACAATAATGCTTGAGGTAGGAACACGAGCACCGGACTTCAAACTTTCCGGTAACGATGGCGCCACACACAGCCTGGGCGACCTGCTCGCAGACGGTTCGATCATCCTCTACTTCTACCCGGCAGACTTTACGCCCGGGTGCACGAAAGAGGCCTGCGCGATACGCGACCTGCATACCGATATTCAGAATACGGGGTTACGAGTGGTGGGTGTCAGCCCACAGGACACTGACAGTCATCAGAGATTTGCCGAGCGCTATGAACTGCCGTTTCTACTGCTGGCAGACGACGATAAGTTGGTCACCAAAGCCTATGACTTGAATGGCCCGCTGGGCATTGGCACGCGGCGCGGGACGTTTCTGATCAATCGTGATCAGGTCATCGAAGCAGCAGTGCTTGCTGATATCCGCATCGAAAAGCACATCGAGTTTATCCAGCAGGCGATGGCACGCCAAAGCGCAGACGCAACGTCTTGACCTTGCCGAACCACGGTATCGTCACGATGTAGAGGTTGTCGTACTCCGACTCGAGGATCGGGGGCACCTTCTTGCTCCCACCCAGCTCGGCAATCATCGGGGCGATCGTGTTGCTGTGACCCACGATCAACACGATTTTGCCCTTATGGTTACGAACGATGCTGTTAACCGAGCCTTCGAGGTCATCGAGATCAAACAGCTGCGGCTGAATCTCTCCAGCGGCCGCAAGTGGCCTCGCCGTCTCCGCGGTGCGTCTGTATTGACTGACGTATACGGCATCAACTCCGGCTATAACATCAACGTCGCCGAGCACCCGGGCGAGCTCAAGCGCCCGCTGTGTGCCAGCGGCGCTCAGCGCGGGATCGTCACCCACCTCGGTCATCTTGTCCGCGTGGCGCACAAAAATCAGCGTTGTGGTTGCCTGCGATTCGAAAAACCAAGCCAGACCAATCGATGCGCCGACGAACATCGCGATCGACAACAGGCGGTTGCGCCGACGGCGACGACGACGCGCCTCTACATCTCGGGTGGATACGTTCACGCGACGGAGCTTACCGGCTCGGATTCCGTGGTGACAATAGTGCCGTCAATCCTCGTCTCGCCGAACTTCGATGAACTCACCGTCCACCACATCACCGTCGTCCCTATGCGGGCGCTGTTGTGCCAGCTGATCACCCAGTTTGCGACGCCACCACCAGGCTCTCAGGCCCAGCACCGCTCCAAGACCCAGCGCGAGCGCGAGCGCAAGCAGCAACAAAGCCCCACCGATGAACAGGGCGAGCACGAACACGACGACACCGGCCAGCATGCTAAATACACGCGCAATCGGCGACATACCCGAACGCGGCCCGTTCAGACTGAGGAAAACAATTCGATCTCTATCGTTCAAAGCGGCCTGCCCTGTGAGCGTGTTTCTGTTCATTCCGGCTCAGTTCGACCAGCGAATGCTTACAGAATTCCCAAAAACCCTTCCAGATGATTGTAAAGACGAACAAAAACCAACGTGAGCGGTTGAATCGTCTTTCCGCACCGGCGACAATCGTACCACCGGAGGGGTGGCAGAGCGGTTGAATGCACCGGTCTTGAAAACCGGCAAGGGTTAATAGCCCTTCGAGGGTTCGAATCCCTCCTCCTCCGCCAAACAACAACACGACAGGGCAGAGTCCGCGTCGGCTATTTCAACGGGAGCAACGACGATGAGCACAAGCACCGCACAGTATGCTGGGATCCCAGTCTCGAACCTGCCCGCCGAAGAACGCAAGGCGTTTATCTGGCGCACCTACGCGCACGTGGTAGGCGCGATTTTGGCGTTCGCTGCAATCGAGACCTATCTTTTCTCCTCTGGAACGGCTGCTCGACTCTCGCCAATGCTCGGTGGCAATTGGATGCTTGTTCTTGGCGCCTTCATCGTCGTCGGATGGGGTGCAACCTACGTCGCGATGCGCGTTGAATCCACCGGACTGCAATATGCAGCACTCGCTGTTTTCGTGTTCGCCGAAGCACTGATCTTCATGCCGATGCTGTACATCGCGTCCCTGATGCCAAATGGTGCTGGCATGATCGAGAGCGCGGCTGTCGTGACATTGATCGGCAGCGCAGGACTAATGGCCGTGGCTATGATCACCGGCAAGGATTTCTCCTTCCTGCGCGGCTTGATGGTCTGGGGCGGCATTCTGGCACTGGTAGCGATCATCTCAGCGCTGATTTTCGGCTTCGAACTCGGCACCTGGTTCTCGGTCGCCATGATCGGTTTGGCCGGCGCTGCGATTCTCTATGACACCTCGAACATCATGCGCCACTACCCGGCGGACAGACACGTCGGTGCGGCGCTGTCGCTGTTCGCGTCAATCGCGATGATGTTCTGGTACGTCTTGCGCCTCTTCATGTCGCGTGAGTGATCGAACGACCGGGTAAATTGCACTGAACAACGCCACAAACGGGCACTGGAAACGACAGTCAGGACAATAAGCGTCAATTTTCCGAGAAGGGCCAGACACACGGCGTCGCTGTGTCTGGCCCTTTTCGTATCCGCGGCAAGTGCGCCGGCGCAGGAAACCGAATCGATCCCGGCAACACTATTGTTGGAGCAGATCGATGCGGTCGAGGTCGCACTAGAGAGTGCACCCCTTACCCAGGATGACCTCCCAGCGCTCAGAAGCCAAGCTGAGAGTCTGCGCAGCGAAGCGCAGTTATGTATCGAGTCTATCGAAGCGCGTCTCGCCCAACTCGCTCCACAGATCGAGTTGTTGAAAGACATCGGCCCAGAGGTTGAAAGCAT
This sequence comes from Pseudomonadota bacterium, assembly GCA_039821645.1. Classification (GTDB taxonomy): domain Bacteria; phylum Pseudomonadota; class Gammaproteobacteria; order Steroidobacterales; family Woeseiaceae; genus CALBPI01. The sequence goes on along the minus strand of JBCBNU010000084.1, from coordinate 3,180 downwards.
AACCCTGGAGAGATTTCGCGCGCTGAACCAGGAGTCGGATGAGGCCAGCGCACGACTTGTAGATTGCCAAACGGTGCTTATCAAAGCGGAAGAGATTCTGCCCGCCATTACGCAACGCTCCGAACAACTCAGTGCACAATACCTGTGGGAGCGAGAGTCGACCGTGGTGGGGCTGCTAATCGAAGCCCGCGCGAACCTCGATAGTTGGCCAGATGACATTCGAGGCAGCCTGCGACCTGAGCCGCGAGGACAACTCGGTCTTTTGCATGTACTTTGGCTGTTGCTGGGCGTAGGGCTGATCGCAATCGTCTCGGGCCTGCTCATCCGTCACCGGTATTCGCGCTGGTACCAGCGCAGCGGCCATGACACCAAGCCACCATCGCTTTCTGTATTGCTGCCCAAGCCGTTCGCAATTCATGCGCCGATGCTCCTGCTGGGCGCCTCGCTACTAATCGTACTCGTCGCCTGCACCACCAACACCAGTTTCGAACAACCATTGGTCCGCGTAGCTGCCGCATTGCTGCTCTACGGTCTTGGCTGCGTGATCATCGACTGGACCACCGGCAAGCTTTCGCCGAGTGCCAAGCTCGCGGGGTTTTATCCAGACCATGTGCAGCCGATGCGGCTGCGACTCCGTGTACTCCTGACAGCAGTTATTCTGAGTTTTGTGATGTTGGGTACGCAATGGTTCGGCTCGGCACACCCGACGGCGGCAGGCCCATTTGCCCGCCTGCTTGTGCTGCTGATCGTGAGCGCGGCATTAGGGTGGGTGCTTTTATACCTCGGCAAGGTTCGCGGGCTGCGGCGCTATCGCTTGTTCTACGTCGTTGGTCTGCTCACGCTGATAACGGCGATCGTCGCGGCACTGTTGGGCTTTCTAAACTTTGCGAGCTACCTGACTCAAGGTGCCGTGAAGAGCTCAATGGCGATCATTCTGGCCTGGCTTGCGCTCTGGCTAGTGTTTAGCACCTTCGAAGCACTGGTCGACGAACAGAACCAAACCAATCGTTCACTGCTCACTTTGCTACCTGTAGCAGACAAAGACTCACGCACGAGCTTCGGCTTTATTCAGCTGCTTGCCGACATCATCATTTGGCTGACACTCATCGTCTACCTGATTTCGGTTTGGGACAGCTCCGGAGTCCGCGTGGATGAGCTGCACGGCAAAATCATCAACGGCTTCCCTATCGGCAATGTTCAGATCGTCCCATTGCGTATCGTTCAGGGCCTTGCCGTATTCGCCGGTTTCCTCGTGCTCACGGGATGGATCAAGCGACTGATCGACAAGCGTTGGCTACGCCACATCACGATGGATCGCGGTGCTCGCGATGCGATGGTCACGCTCTCCGGCTATATTGGATTCGTGATCGCCGTGCTGGTCGCTTTCCGGGTGGCGGGCATCGATCTCGGCGGCCTGGTACTGATCGGTGGTGGTCTCGCACTCGGTATCGGTTTCGGCCTACAAGCCATCGCGAGCAACTTTGTCTCGGGACTGATTTTGTTGTTTGAACGCCCGATCAAGGCGGGTGACTTTGTGACAGTTGGCGAGGTCGAGGGTTTTGTCCGGCGCATACGAATCCGCGCAACCGACATCGAAACGCTCGATAACCAAAACGTATTGGTACCCAACTCCGAATTGGTATCCGGGCGAGTCACCAACTGGGTGCTCCGCGATCCACAAGGTCGACTGCGGGTGAGAGTCGGTGTCGCCTACGGCTCCGACACCAACCTCGTCCGCGATATTCTGGAGCAAGTCGGACGCGAACACGAAGACGTCATCAGTGATGGTCAGGCGCCAGCGCCCCGCGCGCTTTTCATGGGGTTTGGTGACAGCTCGCTCGATTTTGAGCTTCGCGTGCGCATTCGTCGAATCGAAAAGCGGTTTTCGGTCATTAGCGACCTGAACTTCAGAATAGACCAGATTTTCCGTGAAAACGGTATCGAAATCCCGTTCCCGCAGCGCGATCTGCATTTGATCAGCCTGCCCGAGTCTCAGGACGGCCAAACCTCTGCAGCGGCTCCCGAAGTTCGCAAAGTCCCGCGGGAGCCGCGACCGGTCGACGACGTCACACGTGAGATCAAGCGCGAGGTCGATTTCAGTTGTTCTATCGAACGCGTATGGAAAGCGGTCACGGATACTGAACAACTACAGCGATGGTTTGCGAGCGATATCGATATCGCTGCTCGAATCGGTGGTCGGATAAAGGCAACGCTCCCCGATGAATCCGAGGTGGACGCGGTGATCGACATTTTCATGCCGCCACGCAGGCTCCGCTGGGCGTCACTGACACCCGATGGCGAAGGCCCGCTGCCGAGCGGTCCCGTGTACGAATCACTGACAATGCGCCAAGAAGACAAACGCGTTGTCGTCAGCTTGGAGGTTAGCGGTATCCCCGCCAACGAGGACTGGGAAGGCTACTACCGCCGCAAAGAATCGCACTGGGAGCAGAGCCTCTCTGAGTTACGCAAACTCTTGCGCAATGCCAAAAAGAAGTGAGCTAAGCGCGCTCCAGTTTCTCGATCCCACCCATAAAGGGACGCAATGCGTCCGGTATGACGATGCTGCCATCCGCCTGTTGATAGTTCTCAAGTACGGCAATCAATGCGCGACCCGCGGCCACACCCGAACCGTTGAGGGTATGCACTAACTGTGGCTTGGAGTTAGGCGCGGCACGATACCGCGCCTGCATTCTGCGTGCCTGGAAGTCGCCGCAATTACTACACGATGAGATTTCGCGGAAACGTTGCTGGCCGGGCAACCAGACCTCAAGATCGTAGGTCTTCCTCGCAGAGAATCCGGTATCGCCCGCGCACAATGCCACCACTCTGTAGGGCAACTCGAGCGCTTGCAGGATCGCCTCAGCGTGGCCAGTGAGCGACTCGAGAGCCGCGTCCGAGTCAGCCGGCTCAACGACCTGAACCAACTCAACCTTCTCAAACTGATGCTGGCGGATCATGCCGCGCGTATCCTGACCGTATGATCCTGCCTCAGAACGAAAACATGGCGTATGCGTAGCGAACCGTTGCGGAAGTTCCTGCGCCTCAAGAACTCGCTCTCGCATAAGATTGGTGACCGGTACCTCAGCGGTTGGAATCAGGTAAAGCGTCCGCTCCCCCGCCAATTGGAACAGGTCTTCACCAAACTTCGGTAATTGTCCGGTGCCCTTCAAGGCGTCGGGT
>JBCBNU010000083.1:0-7793 GCA_039821645.1 Pseudomonadota bacterium | reverse complement strand
TTTGATTCTGACCTACTTCGTCAAACGAGCAAGGTAGCCCTAACAGTTGGTTCGGCTCGCGATGCGTTTGATATCCACACACGCATCACGGCTACCGATCCCGAAGTGACTGAGTCGATGGCCAATATCGTGCGCGGTCTCATCAGTCTGCGGATGTTGTCGTCCGAAATCCCAGACTCCTTGAGCCGCGTCATCGACAAGCTAAAGGTCGAATCTGACAGCTCGGGTATGTCGATTAGGCTGTCTGTGACACCCGGTGAACTGCAGGCATTCGCTGACAAATAAGCGACCCTGATGTCAGTTTCAGACGCAGCATTAATTGAGCAAGCAAGAGACGGCAGCAAAGACGCCTTTTGTGCGCTCGCCCAGAGGCACCGGGATCCTTTGTTCCGGTTCCTCTGGTTTCGCTGCGGCAACCGCGCGGACGCTGAAGATGCCGTACAGGATGCCCTGCTCAATGCGTGGCGCTATCTCAAGTCCTACGATAGCAGGTGGCAGTTCACGACGTGGCTTTACAGAATTGCACTGCGAAAACTGCCAGATGCCAGGAACGAGACGATACAGATTGACAAAGAGATACCGGGAACAGACGATGTACTCGACACGATGGAACGTGACAATCTTTGGCGGGTGGCGCGCGAGACACTGAAACACGAGCCACTCCTCGCCATGTGGCTACACTACGGTGAAGGCGCATCCCAACAGGAAGTTGCACATGCCCTATCGCGCAGTGTTTCCTGGGTTAAAGTTAATTTGATGAGGAGTCGTAACCAGCTGACGGCAGCTCTTGCGGAGTCAACCGGATGAAAGATCTCGAAACACAATTGAGACAAGACGCGAAGGCGCTGCAGAATGTGGGCAGTGAAGCGGACATGAGTGATCTGCGCGAGCGTTTGCCGGGACGCGAACTGAACGTATCGAACAGGACTTTGACACCGAGCTGGCCGGCATGGTTGCTTCCACTGACTGCAGCCACGGCAGCCTTGTGGATTTTGGTGATCAATCCAACGGCGAATGATGCTGGCTTCGCACCGACTTTACCCCCGGTCGCGTCGACTAAGGAGTCGCCGATCGCCCCAGTCGACCTCGGCTCCATCGAACTGGTGTCGAGCACCGCGCCGCTACAAGCAGAGTGGGACGCGCTCGTTCAGGATATCGAACGCGCTCGTGCACTCATCGAGGATGACCTACCGGTTAGCTTCTAGCGCCACTGCGCCCCGGACGCGATCATAGACTAAGAACGTGCAGTCTGGGTCGCCTCGCTCACCCGCGAGGAAATGCTCGCAACTGGTCTTCCATTGTACGGCCGTCTTGCCGAGAAAATCCGGAAACCGGGCATCGCCGTCCGGCACCTTAAGATGGACTCTGGTGATGTAAAGCCTGTCGGCGATATCCATCGCTGCCTGATATAGCCGGGCACCGCCAATGATCATGATCTCCTCCGCACGAGGCTCACACTCGAGCGCTGCATCGAGGCTATGCACGACGGTTACACCCTCGATTGCAAGCTCACGATTTCCCGAGATCACGATGTTGTGTCTGCCCTTCAGTGGTTTGCCGATCGACTCGTAAGTCTTGCGCCCCATAATGACGGGTTTGCCCATCGTTCTCTGTCGGAAGTACCTCAGATCCGCAGACAAACGCCATGGGAGACTGTTGTCTCGCCCGATCACGCTGTCTTCCGATACAGCAGCGATCATGCTGATAAGTGGTTTTGTCATACTGCAACCGCCGCACGAATCAATGGATGAGGGTTATAGCCCGGAAAACTGAAGTCGCCCATGTCATAACCGAACAGGTCTCCAGCAGGACGCGAGATTTCGAGCTGCGGCAGCGGCCTAGGTGTTCGAGTCAGCTGCAGGTCGGCCTGCTCCAGGTGGTTCAGGTAAAGATGGCAGTCGCCACCTGTCCATATGAAGTCCCCGACCTCCAGTCCAAGCTCGCGCGCCATCAGATGCGTCAACAGTGCATACGAGGCAATGTTGAAAGGTACGCCAAGAAAGATATCCGCGCTGCGTTGATAAAGCTGGCAGGAGAGTCGCCCGCCAGCGACATAAAATTGAAACAGGCAGTGACAAGGCATGAGCGCCATTTCGTCCAGTTGCCCAACATTCCATGCACAAACAACCATGCGTCTTGAGTCCGGCTGCTCGCGCAGCTGTTGCATAACACTCTTGATTTGATCGATGTGTCCGCCATCGGGCGTTGGCCAGGAGCGCCACTGCACGCCGTAGACCGGCCCCAGATCTCCAGCGTCATCTGCCCATTCATCCCAGATCGTTACTCCCCGCTCCTGCAACCAACGCACGTTGGAATCTCCGTTCAGGAACCACAACAGCTCGCCAATGATCGACTTCGTGTGCAGCTTTTTGGTCGTCACCAAGGGAAAACCCTCGGTCAGATCAAAGCGCATCTGGTGACCGAACACGCTCAGCGTGCCGGTGCCCGTTCGGTCCGACTTTTCAAAACCGTTTTCGCGAACATGTCGCATCAAATCAAGATATTGCTGCATCAGCGCCGCCCCCCGCCGGCGTTCGATACGGGCCTGAAGAACAGGAACAGACCAAACAACACCATCGGGGCGCTCAATATCTGGCCCATCGTCAACCACCCGCCCGCAAGATAACCAATATGCGAGTCTGGAACTCGCACCAGCTCAACGAGAATTCTGAATATCCCGTAACCCATCAGGAAGAGTCCTGAAATGCGACCTGTGGGTTGCGGTTTCCGCGAGTACCAAGCCAAAATCAGGAACAACGCAATGCCTTCAAGCAGGGCCTCGTACAACATCGACGGGTGGCGAACGACACCGTCGACGAGGAACCCCCAGGGCAAATCCGTCGGCCCACCCCACAACTCACCGTTGATGAAGTTACCGACGCGACCGCAGAAAAGACCTAGCGGTGTAAACACGGCCACGAAGTCGGTGATCTCAAAAAATGTGCGGTGTTGTCGACGCGCAAACCATGCCATCGCCGCCAAAACACCCAGCAAACCACCGTGGAAGGACATGCCGCCTTCCGACACCTTGAATAAGTAAGTCCAGTCGGCGAGCAGGTTGTCCAGACCGTAGAAAAAAACATAGCCGAGCCTGCCGCCGAGTATCACTCCAAGTGCACCATAGAAAATCAAGTCTTCGACTTGGGCAGGCGTGACCGGCGTGTCTTCTCGTTGCGCACGATAACGTGCAAAAAAATAAGAGAGAACAAACCCGATGAGATAAGTCAGGCCGTACCAATGCAGCTGCAAGGGACCCAGGTCCAGCGCAACCGGATTGATCTCGGGGTAAACAAGCATGCGCGGAGTGTACCACTAGGCGCCACCGGGATTGCGCTATAGTAGGCGCCCTTCCAAGCACTTCCCACAAACACCATGAACCGACTCTCGGACGAGGCCAGCCTGTACCTTCAACAACACGCCGACAACCCGGTTGATTGGTGGCCATGGGGCGAGGAAGCACTCGCAGCAGCGCGAGACACCGGCAAGCCGATTCTTCTTTCGGTTGGCTATTCCGCCTGTCACTGGTGTCATGTAATGGCACACGAGTGCTTTGAGAATCCCGAGATTGCCGCCGTCATGAATGCGCATTTCATTAACATCAAAGTGGATCGGGAAGAGCGCCCGGACATCGACAAAATCTACCAAACAGCGCATCAGCTGATGGCCCAGCGCGCCGGTGGCTGGCCGCTCACGATGTTCCTGACGCCAGAAGCACAATTGCCGTTCTTCGGCGGCACCTACTTTCCGCCGACAGCAAAGCACGGACTGCCTGCATTTACCGAGGTACTGGAGAAGGTCGCAGAGTTCCACGGAGGCAACCCTGAAGAAGCTGCACGGCAAGGGTCCGCGGTGCGGTCGGTATTCAGTAAGCTGGAACCCGAAACGGCAGTAGACAGGACCCTGGATTCGGCGCCAGCGGACAAGCTGCGCGAGTTACTCAAAGGCCAGTTCGACGCCACAAATGGCGGATTTGGCCAGGCACCCAAGTTCCCGCAGACGCCATCGCTGCGACGGTTACTGAATCACTGGCGAGCGACCGCGACACAACCCGAGCCAGACTTAAAGGCTTTGTTGATACCTACCCTGTCGATGACACGCATGATCGAAGGCGGACTCTTCGACCAGATGGGTGGCGGGTTCTTTCGCTACTGTGTTGACGCAGACTGGCAGATTCCACACTTTGAAAAGATGCTCTATGACAACGGCATGTTGCTGGAGTTGTGCATCGACTTACATCAGGCGACCGGGGAAGCACTGTTTCTTGATGCGGCCGATGCGACGATTGACTGGCTACTTCGCGAGATGCAATCGCAGGAGGGTCCATTCTTCGCAACGCTAGATGCCGATGCAGACGGCGTTGAGGGTGCCACTTACACGGTGACGCCGGATGAGGTCGCAGCGGCACTCCCGGAGGAATTGCTGGAGCGATTCAACCAACGCTATGGCCTCGATAGACCAGCAAACTTCGAGGATCGATGGCATCTCACCGTGCAAAACCGCGAGTCTGAGATCAGCGCACCCGAATTGCGCCAAGCGCAAATCGCACTGCGTGATATGCGTCGCAATCGGCCACAACCCGGTCGTGACGAAAAGCTGATGACATCGTGGAATGCGCTCACAGTCAAAGGTCTTGCGCGGGCAGCCCAGCTCGGCAACGAGCGTGCTGAGACTGCAGCGACCGAAGCGCTGACAGGAATACGCAGACATCTCTGGCGCGACGAGCGCCTGGCCTCGGTCTGGCAAGAGGACCAGCCTCGAAGCGCCGGTTTTCTTGATGACCACGCGTTTTTGATCGATGCATTAATCGAAATGCTACAGGTCCGCTGGGACAGCGGATGGTGCGAGTGGGCTATCGCACTGACACAACAGATGATCGACCGTTTCGAAGATCAGGCGCTCGGCGGCTTCTTCTTTACGCCACACGATGGTGAATCGTTGATGTATCGAAGCAAGCCGCTTGGCGACGATGCAACCCCCCCCGGCAATGCGATTGCCGTGAGCGTCCTGACGACGCTCGGGCACTTGCTCGGTCGAACAGAGTGGATCGACAAGGCAGAAAAGACGCTGCTTTGGGCGACCTCTGCACTAAAAGACTACCCGCAAGCGCACGTCACCACGATTGAGTCCATGCAGCGTCATCTCGGACCGCCGGAGATGATCGTGCTGCGTGGCCCAGGCGAACAACTCACCCAATGGCAACGCGATGTACAAAGCATCTACGCACCACAACGAGCGGTGTTCGCCATCCCAAATGATGCGACCGATTTAGATGAAGCCCTGGCGGCGCACACCGCTCCAGAATCTGGCGTCACTGCATACGTCTGTCAGGGACTCTCGTGCCTCCCCCCGATTAATGAATGGTCAGCTCTGGCGTCGATCATTCGCAATCGATAAATCGCTATCTGACTTGGTAATCGATCACTCGAGTTCCGTTCGCCGCCATTCCCCGTTGTCGTAACTCACGCTGAAACCACGCCAATACTGTTTGTCGAGCTTCATTGTGATGACCTGCGGTGCATTGTTCCAATCCAGCGTCTTCATCCGCAATGGCTGTCGATCTTCTACCGTCGACACGACCTCGAGAAAACGATCAAGATCGGGCGTCGGCTCCCCGTTCACTTCCACGATGCGGCGTCCCGCCCAGAGCCCATAACGCGTCGCAGGTGAACCGTAGTTGAAGTACGCAACGTACACCCCGGTCGGCTCGATACCCCGCTGCCGGGCCAATTCACGGTAAGGGTCCTGTAGCAACGCACCCGCCCACTGTACGACTCGCTCTGCGCTGCGCCCATCCAGAATTTCTGTGCGGACGCTGAGCGTTTCTATTCGATCATCACGCCATATTTCCAGCGCCACTTCGGGCTTCTGTGTCTTGGCAGCGAGTTCTGCAAACGTCGTGACTACGGCACCGTCGACACTGAGCAATACGTCTCCGGATTGAAGCTTGTCTGCAGCGTCGGTAGCTGCCGCCACTCGAGATACGGCGAGTGCTTGTCTGCGATCACCGTTCGCACGCTCAAGGCGATCGAGCCACGCTTCAGGTAGTCCCAACTTTCGCGCGCTGGCGAGTGGCACCAAACCCCACTCGGTCTCAAGTGAATAAAATGCGCGACCGTTGCGGACCACGTCGATGAACTGTTCGACCACATCCGCAGGAATACCGCGAACCGATTGACCTTCGCCGGTTGAGAAACTCGACCACGTAGAAATCACTCGTCCCCGCTTATCACTCAATACACCATCGACGTTCGGCGCGTTGACGACGGATATGACTTCGAGGTTTGTGTCGCGGAAACGTAACGAGCGAGAGGTCGGCGCGACCAAAGGATCGACGGCCGCCACGCGTGTTTCCTGCAACACCACCCGATGTTGTGGCGTAAGCCCGATGACCCAGACCGCATCATCCGGCTTTGCAACCTCATCGGAAAACTTCGCATCGAACACCGGTGTGTCGCCAATCAACGCAGGGTCGTATTGCACCATCGCGAGATTGTGCAGCGGATGCACGTATGCGACGCGAGCCGGAATCTCCAGCGAACCGGCAAAGGTCACCGTAACGTCGCCCATGGCGATCGGAACGGTGTTGCGATCGACCAAAACAAAACCTCGCTTCGCATCGACGATCAAACCGCTACCGTAGTAATGCCGCTCTGCGATGCCAGAGATGTTGAACGGAAGGTCGAAGTTCACCAACACCAACGACTTCGATAGCGTGTCAGCGCGTGGGTCATCCTGCGGTGGGAAGGTGGTCGATCCGCCAACGTCGGCCTGGCGTTCGGGGCCGGCGGGCAGCGGTTCGCAAGGCCACAAACCGGTCTCATCGTCACGCGAGCACAGGTTGGCACCAAACCAGGTGCGGTCGATACGCACAATCCGCAGCACCTCCTGGCGAGGTGCGTCGAGAGTGACAAAACGCAATTGAACCCGCGCATCGTCGGCAAGATCGGCAAACACCTCAGCCATCGCCTCAATATCTGGTACCGGCTTACCATCCATCTCCAGAATCACCGCGCCGCGGGGTACCGCGGCGTTGCTCAGCATGTACCCAGGATTGGCTACGTAAACGCCGACCGGAGGTAGGTTGTAATGACGTGCTTGCTGATAGGAAAGCGTATTGAGAACGGCATCGCCGAATTCGAGATAACTGGCTGGTGAAATATCCGCAAGATCGGTCACGCTAACGGTCAATCCGATCGGCTCGCCGCCACGCTCGATCTCCAGAACGATGTCCTGATCGACATTGTCGTCCAGAATGGCCTCTAGCGGCACAAACGCGTTGATGAGCTCGCCGTTAACCGCTATAAGAATATCGCCCGGTTCCAGCGAACCGTAAACTGGACTGTCCGGGAGTACCTGACTGACCGTCAGTACGCCCGTGTCGTCCGGAAACTGTGCACGAAAACGGGTTTCCGTTTCTGGTCGCAAGCCGAGTCGACGAAGCTCATCGTAGGGCAAACGCACCAGTGTCGTTTGCAGCGTGCCACGGGGCACGGGCTCGCCTTTGCGTACATGCTCCAACGCACGGACGACGCGATCCAACGGCAGGAAGAAGCTCGACGCCGCACCGTTGCTACCGCCAGCATTCAAGGCGATCACATTGCCATCGATATCGACGACGGGTGAGCCAGAGGAACCTCCGGATGTGCTGGAAGCGGCCTGAAAGTAGAACGTATTGAAGTCGTTGTAGTTACCCCGACCATACTGAGGCGCTGGTCGATCAAGACGCGCCAGCGTGCCGGCGAGGATTGATAGTTTCTCTCCGGCGTCGTTGCCGATAACCCTGATATCACGAC
>JBCBNU010000082.1:0-8288 GCA_039821645.1 Pseudomonadota bacterium | reverse complement strand
TTGGTGAATTTGTGTTCGGCAAGAATCTCCAGCATGACTTCGCCGACCGCACCCGTGGCACCGACAACGGCAACATCAATACTTCGTTCAGTCATTACCTTCGGCCTCGAAAACCGGGACCGCGGCATTGCCCGCTGCAAGATCGGAGGCGGTTACCTGCCCACGTTGGCGCATGGCGTGATCCATCAGTGTCAGGCACATCATCGCCTCGGCAATGGGCGTCGCACGCAAGCCGACGCACGGGTCATGGCGGCCGGTCGTAACCACATCGGTCACTTCGCCCGAACGGTCGATGGTCTTACCGGGTTGCGTAATGCTGGAGGTCGGCTTCAGCGCGATACTCGCGACGACGTCCTGACCGCTCGAGATACCGCCCAGCGTCCCGCCGGCATCGTTCTTCATGAAGCCATCCGGCGTGATCTCATCGCGATGCTGGGAGCCTCTTTGTGAGATAACCTTGAAGCCGGCGCCGAACTCGACGCCTTTGACGGCATTGATGCTCATCAATCCGCGCGCGAGTGTCGCCTCCAACTTGTCAAACACCGGATCGCCCCAGCCGATCGGTACACCGGAGGCCGTGACCGTAATCCTGGCGCCGATCGAATCACCGTCGCGGCGCAGCTGGTCCATGTACTGCGCCAATGCATCCAGCTGTTCAGGGTCAGCACAAAAGAACGGGTTGTCGTCGACGATCGACAGATCCTTCGCTGCCAGCTCGAACGGCCCGAGCGCAGTCAAATAGCCCGAAACACTAACGCCAAACTCACTATGCAGGTATTTGCGGGCCACGGCGCCCGCCGCAACTCGCATCACGGTTTCGCGCGCCGATGCACGACCACCGCCGCGATAATCGCGCACGCCATACTTGTGCTGATAAGTAAAATCAGCATGACCGGGACGAAACGTATTGCGGATCTTCGAGTAGTCTCTTGATCGTTGATCAGTGTTGCGAATCAGCAGACCGATCGGCGTGCCTGTAGTGACGCCTTCGAACACCCCGGAGAGGATCTCGACCGCATCAGGCTCTTTGCGCTGACTTGTATATCGGGACTTACCACTGCGCCGACGTTCCAAATCGATTTGGATATCTTCGGCCTCCAGCGCCATGCCCGGGGGGCATCCGTCGATGATGCAACCGAGTGCGGGGCCGTGGCTTTCACCAAATGTCGTGACACGGAATGCTTGTCCGTAGGTGTTGCCTGTCATGCTGACCTCAATGCCACCGCATGCGCCTGCAACTGTTCCCGCTCAATGATCAAAATTCCGTATCCCTGATCGTCCGATAACCACCACGTGAATGGTACCGTGGGATAAGCCGCTTGCAATGCCTCGTCACTCGCGCCCACCTCCATCACCAACAATCCACCGGGCCGCAGTCTCTCCGCTGCATCTCGAAGAATCCGCCGCGCAAGGTCAAGACCGTCACCACCGGCAGCCAGCCCGAGTTCGGGCTCAGCGCGAAATTCAGTCGGGCGCAGAGCCATCTCCTCAGCATCGACATAAGGCGGGTTCGTGATGATCACATCATAGGTTTCGTGTGTTGGCAGCGCCGAATAGAGATCACCCTGCATCAGCGTGACGCGATCCCCAACGTCGTGTTCCGCCACGTTGATCTTGGCGACTTCAAGCGCGTCAACCGACAGATCAGACGCGTGAACCAACGCATCGGGAAAGCGATGCGCTGCATTGATCGCAAGGCACCCACTGCCGGCACAAAGATCAAGCACGCGACTCACCGATGTCGCATCCAACCACGGCTCAAACCCCGCATCGATTAGCGCACCGATTGGCGAGCGCGGAACCAGCACACGCTCATCGACAAAATAAGAGCGGCCATAAAACCACGCACGGTTGAGAAGATAGGCCAGCGGCTGCCGTGAGTGAATCCTGCGCTCGGCGAGAGCGATGACTCGCTCCTGTTCTGCTTCCGTCAACGAGCGCCCAAGAAGGTCCGCAAATTGCGCTTGCCAGTTGGCATCAGCGTAATCGATACCGCCCGTGTCAGCGACCAACCACGCTGCTTCATCCGCGGCATTGGTCGTCCCATGGCCAAAGTACAAATCCGCATTCGTAAACGACGCCGCAAGTGTGTTGATCCAGTGCGCACCAGAGACCGATTTGCCGAAGAGATCATGAAGCTCGTTTGCGCCGTCAGTCATGGCCACTGCGGCCCCACCGCATCGTCAATGGTTTCTTCATTTGAGGGCAATGTGAAATAATCCGCTCTTCCTCAATATCTCTTCGTGCGGCAACCCTCGCCGAACGCTCTTGCGAATTATGAACAGAATTGCACTCGTTTGCGCAGCGATCATCGGTTTGGCGGGAGGCATCGCGGTGAGCCTCGTGAACTCTCAACCCAAGCTCGCCGCACTCGAATCCGGAACGTTGCTCGAGCCTGCACGCGAAATCGCCAGCTTTACACTAACCAACGAGACAACCCGGTTTGATAACGAGTCGTTAATTGGACAGTGGCAGTTGGTGTTTTTCGGTTTCACGAGATGCCCGGACATTTGTCCAACCACATTGCAACTCCTGGTCGACGCGCGGAATGACCTGTCAGCAACGTTCGATCGGTCACAGTTGCCGGAAATCATCCTCGTCAGCGTTGATCCGCAGCACGACACACCGACACGTCTTGCTGACTACACCGAATTCTTTGACCCGAGCGTACGTGGTGTCGTTGGATCTGAAGACGAGCTCGCGCGCTTCTCAAAAAACCTGGGTGTTCTGTATCAAAGAATCCCGCTCGAGGACGGTGACTACACGATGGACCACTCGGGTGCGGTCATTGCGATCAACCCTCAAGGTGAGTGGGCTGCAGTTTTTAGCCCGCCCCTGCGCAGGAGTGCGCTTGTCAGTGACCTCGAATTATTATTGGGAGACACCTGAACATGACTCTGCACAAAACAGTGCTGTTGACTGCCTTGCTCCTCATGGCAGGTTGCACCCCGGATACACCGGCGTCTGTCTCGGATGCCTGGGTCAGGTTGCCTGCAACAGGGAGCACCAATTCAGCCGCTTACATGACGATCAACAATCATGCATCAACCGACCTCGTACTGACCGAGGTTCGCAGTTCGAAATTCGGGCGCATCGAAATCCACAGAACACAGATGGTTGCCGGCGTCATGCAGATGCGCACGATCCCGGAACTGAGCATTCCACCCAGCGGTCAACTTGAACTCCAGCCAGGCGGACTGCATTTGATGCTCATGGAATCCACATCTCCGATTACCGAGGGTGAGCGAATTCCGCTGACGTTGCTGTCCAACGGCGAACCGGTACTTGAGCTGAATCTGACCGTTTCGCGACAAGCACCTTGATGGAGTTTCTGCAACGCGCGGGGGGTGCGCTATTCATCACGATGCAATACGTGCTGCCCCAGCAGCTGTTAACTCGGGGGATGCGCTGGCTATCGTCCCGGCAAACACCATGGGTCAAAAACCTGATCATTCGAAGCCTGACGCAGATGTTTGACATCAACATCGCCGAAGCAGATCGGGCAGTTCCCAACGGTTACGCTTCAGCCAACGAATTTTTTACTCGAGAGTTACGTGCGGGTAGTCGCCCACTAGCGCTGGCGCCGGCCTGGGTTTCCCCATGCGACGGCGTGGTCAGTCAATGCGGCGATATCGAGAACGATACGTTGCTCCAAGCAAAAGGCTTTCGCTACAGTCTGGCCGAGCTGTTGGGTGATGACGATGTGGCCGCAAGTTATCGCGGCGGGCAGTTTGTGACCATTTATCTCGCACCGAGCGACTACCATCGCGTGCACACGCCGATAACCGGACTGATCACGACACACAGGCACATTCCAGGACAATTGTTCTCCGTGAACAACGCTACCGCTACGGCTGTGCCGCGATTGTTTTCGCGCAATGAGCGTCGCGTTTTCTGCTTCGGCAGTGCGGGTAGCGAGGCTGCGCTCGTGATGGTCGGTGCCCTGAATGTCGGCAGTATCTCGACACCGTGGGGCGCCGATAGCGAGGCCGGTGCGTTGCACAGCGTGACATCGTTGCCGTTGCCC
This sequence comes from Pseudomonadota bacterium, assembly GCA_039821645.1. Taxonomy (GTDB): domain Bacteria; phylum Pseudomonadota; class Gammaproteobacteria; order Steroidobacterales; family Woeseiaceae; genus CALBPI01. The sequence continues at coordinate 4,261 of JBCBNU010000082.1, read as the reverse complement.
CCGGAGCGACTGACACGAGGTGACACATTGGGGTGGTTTAACCTTGGGTCAACAGTAATTTTGGCACTGCCACCCAATGTCAGGCTTGAAGCGGATGTAAAACCAAGAGCAGTCATGCGCACGGGGCAAGCGATCGCTCAACCTGTCACTGAATAATGGATTGGCGTCCTTCATCCACACTAGCGGCTAGTCAGGCGCGCGCGGGCTTGCTGGGTGCTATCCGCGAGTACATGGCGAGCCAAAAAGTGCTCGAAGTGAGTACGCCCACACTGGTGACGGCACCGGTGACCGAACCAAACATTGAAAGCCTGACCGCACACGGGCGCACAGTGGACTCAAAGTGGTTCTTGCGGACCTCCCCCGAGTATGCGATGAAGCGCCTGCTCGCTGCCGGCTGGCCGGACATCTACGAGTTGGGGCCGGTGTACCGGGACGGTGAGGTCGGGAATCGACATCAACCCGAGTTCTGGATGCTGGAGTGGTATCGACACGATTATTCACTGCCACAAATCGTCGAGGACACCGTCGCGTTACTCGGCGCTGCGCTTGTCGGCTCGGGTGGCCGCACCGTCCACCAAACCGTCGCCAAAACCTATGATGAGTGGCTCATGCACGAGGTGAACGTTATGAGTGACTGCGCATTGGAGACGCTATGTACGATCGCGGGACCGGACACTGCCCGCACGTTTGGGCAAGATCGCGACGCCCTCCTCGGCTGGCTGTTTGACACCCACATCGCCAGCACCTTCGCCGAAGACCAGTTCTCGGTCGTGACCCACTTCCCGGCCTCTCAGGCAGCGCTGGCGACGATTGAACAAGACAGCGGGCGCGCACTACGGTTTGAGATCTACCTCGGCAGTCTTGAAATCGCCAATGGGTTTGTAGAGCTGACGGACGCCGAGGAGCAGCGGGCGCGTTTCGAGCGCGACAACGCAGTACGAATCGCGCGTGGCCTACGACCGCTGGAGATCGACGACGCATTCCTTGAAGCGCTGCAGGCGGGATTGCCACCATGTTCCGGGGTTGCGGTAGGGATCGAGCGGGTATTGATGTTCGCTTTGGAGACCGCCCATATTGGTCACACAGTAACCTTCGCCCACAGCAAGAGGCACAGCCATGACTGATCTCGAGGTCGATTACGCACTGCTCATCGCACAAACCGAAGCGCTTTGTGATGGCGAGAGCGATGCCCTTGCGAATCTCGCTAACGTATCCGCGCTAATCTACAACACGCTCCCTAACGTCAACTGGGCGGGTTTTTACCTGATGCGCGAAGGCGAACTTGTGCTCGGTCCGTTCCAGGGTCAGAGCGCGTGTGTGCGTATCCCCGTCGGCAGCGGCGTTTGCGGCACCGCGGTTTCCGAGCGACGTGTGCAGCGCGTTCCCGATGTGCACGAATTTCCGGGGCATATCGCTTGCGACGCTGCTAGCGAATCAGAAATTGTGTTTCCACTGAGTCGCGCTGGAAAGATCGTCGGAGTGCTTGATGTCGATAGTCCTGTGAAGGACCGTTTCAGCGAGGACGACGAGAAAGGGTTGTGCGAGATCGTCGGCGTGATCGAGAAGGTGCTGAACGAAGACGTACGGTCTTTGGGGTTAACCTGACGTTTGAAGCGTCTACTTGACGCGAGACACATACTCGCCAGAGCGCGTATCCACGCGGATCATTTCACCTTCTTCGAGAAAAAGCGGGACGCGCACACTAGCGCCCGTTTCCAGCCGCGCTGGCTTCACCCCACCTTGCGCGGTGTCGCCCTTCAATCCCGGATCCGTCTCGACGATCTTCAGCTCAACAAAGTTGGGTGGCTCGACAGCAAGCGGTACGTTGTTCCAAAGCGTAACACTGCAAAGATCCTGGTCTTTCAACCACTGTGACGCATCGGAAACTGCGGCCTCTGGCGCGGCGTACTGTTCGTAAGAGTTCGGATCCATGAAATGCCAGAATTCGCCATCGGCATAGAGATACTGCATATCGGTTTCCATGACGTCGGCCGCCTCAACCGATTCGCCTGACTTGAAGGTCTTGTCGAGCACCTTGCTCGTCTTAAGGTTTTTCACCTTTACGCGATTAAATGCCTGACCCTTTCCGGGTTTCACAAATTCGTTTTCCACGATGTTGTAGGGATCACCGTCGAGAATAATCTTTAGTCCGGAACGAAACTCATTTGTGTTGTAGGTCGCCATGCTGCGTCGCCAATCCGATGTGCCCTCGAACCGTTATGGTAACAGTGCAGTCACCCTGCTTGCACGAGAGTGCGCATCGCTCCGACCCACTGAAGTGCGACCAAATTCGCGGTCGGGGCGGTGTTAACCCGGAACTACGTCACGTTTTGGCGGCGACCTGGCCTGGCCTCGCACCCCCTTGTAATAACATGTGCCCTACGTGAGGAGCGCAGCGCAGGGCGCTCCACCTCCAAAGGAACCCGCATTTGAGCCAGCCGCTGAGCATCGATGTTGACGTGATCTCGCCAGTCCAGGAGGACAGCGAGCGGCTCAACCGTGCGCTGCGCGAGAGCCATATTGCAGCGCGCTGCACCTGGCATCCGGACGTACCGACGTTCTGCGCGGCACAGATGGACAGTCACAGACTCGTAGTGCTACGCCCAGCCGACGACAACAACGAGATCATCGAAGCGGTACGACAAAACGCACCTGACTGCCGCATACTCGTACTGTGCAACGAGTTTGACGAAGACACCGCCGGTGACTTTATGCAGCTTGGTGCAGAGGACATCATCACACTGCAGAACGAACAGCGACTCAAGTGCACGCTCATTCGAACCGTGCGCAATATAGGACTTAGTGAACGTGTTGCACTAGATCGTACCGCTGCGGTTAAGGTTCAGGAACAGATTACAAGCCTGATGGACAACGCGGCAGATGCGATCGCGCACATCCAGGAAGGTATCGTCGTTGAAGTCAACAAAGCCTGGCAGGAACTGTTCGGTTTCAACGATGACGAGGACTGCGTTGCGACCCCTGTAATGGATCTGGTTCACAGCGACAACCAAGCGACCATCAAGGGCGCATTAGTTGCCGTAGCAAAAAATAAATGGGGCGATGCACCTCTGACGGTCAGCATCCTGCAAAAAGGTGGAAAAAGCCGTGAGGTTCAAATGGGCCTGCAGGCAGCAACTTTCGACGGTGAGCCTGCCGTGCGCATCGCGATCAAAGCTGAGGTCAAAGAGGACAAACGCAGCGCTTCACTGATGCGCGATGCGGTGAACAAGGATCAGAGCACCTTCCTCTACCACCGGCAGCACTTCCTGAAGATGATGACCCATCGCCTGCGCCAACCGCTCGAGAGCGGTATGCGCCTCCTGGCCTGGATTCGCATCGATGAGTTCAAACGCGTACGCGATGATCTCGGCGTCATCCGCAGCGAAGAGGCGATCGCCGACTTTGCCGAACTATTGCGCAAGCGATTGGAGAAGGGCGACATCGCTGGCCGATTCGAAGGCACTGCATTCACCGTGCTGCTCGAGCGGGGCTCCGAGCAAGACGCCATCGCGTGGGGTGATGCGTTCGTGCAGATGGTCAAGGACCACACGTTCGAAGCCGGAGAAAGGTCAATAGGTCTAAGCTGCTCGATTGGCTTGTGCCCATTCGGAGACCTTGTTAAAACACCCGCCGCCTTGATTGAAAAAGCAGAAAGCAACTACCGACTAGCTCGTCAGTCCGGCGATCCCGGCGCGGTTCAGATTGAAACGGCAAGTGAAGAAGATACGCGCATGCGGCGCCATGATGCGATATGGGTCAAGCGCCTGACCAGTGCCCTCAAAGAAAATCGCTTTCGACTATTACAACAACCGATCGCCGCGCTTGATGGAGAGGGACAATCGTTGTTCGATCTGCTGGTGCGGATGGCCGACGAGCAGGGCGAATCCGTTGCCCCTTCCGAGTTCTTGCCGGTCGCGCGCCGCAATAACATGATGCAGGCTCTGGACCGCTGGGTGGTCGGCGCAGCACTCGCGCTCTGCCGAGAGCGCAAGCCCGGAATGGTCTTCATCCGACTGTCTGAACAGTCGTTGGCCGACAAGTCTTTCCTGCCTTGGCTTAAAGCGATTGTTTCTCGCAGCCAGCTGAGGCCGTCCGTGCTGTGCTTCCAGGTACCGGAAACGATTGCCATCAAATATCTCAAAGCGTCAGGTCGGGTCTCGCAACTCGTTCGATCCATGGGATGCAGCTTCGCCATCGAGCACTGTGGGCGTGCACCTCAATCCGTAAAGCTACTGCAGTCATTCCCACTAGATTTCGTGAA
>JBCBNU010000081.1:0-8395 GCA_039821645.1 Pseudomonadota bacterium | reverse complement strand
GTGACTTTTTCCGGCTGCTCGACATAGCGGTCATGACCGCCTGTCTGGATTGCACCGAGCAACGCCTCAAGACCGTTCGGCTTCTCAACGTTTTTCTTCATGCCCTCTGTGAGCGCCGGCAGCAAGTGCGCGATCGCTGCTCCGGCCTGGCCTTCATTCAAGTTAAGGCTGCCGGCGACCTGCTTCACCAAACCGCCATTGTTTGCTTTAAGGATGGTCTCAAGAATACTCATCGTTTCTACTCCCCAACTGAAACGTTAAACAGGCGCAATGGTAGCACGCCAAATACCATTGGGATGCTATCGGCGCATGCTGTGCAAATCGATTTCCTACGAGCGTTTCACGTGTTTCATCAGACGCTTACGCTTGGCTTCCTGACGTGGTGTCAACTTATTCCGTCGTCCCTCATACGGATTTTTCCCGGACTTCAGTTGCAACCGAACCGGCGTTCCACGCAGATCGAAGCGCTTACGGAAGTGGCCGATCAGGTAACGGCGATACGCCGCAGCCAGTCGCTCAGCCTGATTACCATGAATCACGATGACCGGTGGATTGCGCCCACCCTGATGGGCATATCGCAAGCGCGGACGACGCCCGCGGGTCATCGGTGGTGGATGTGCGGTTACCGCGGCCTCGAGACTATCTGTCAGCTCTGCGGTGGGCAGGGTTCTGCAAGCCGCCGCGTGAACCCTGTCCACCTCTCGCATCAGTTTCCCGACACCGGAACCATGCAGCGCCGAAATAAAGTGGCGTGGCGCAAATTCGGTGAAGCCCACCTTTCTCTCCAGAGTATCGTGCGCTTCACGACGCTGGTCACCGCTTAGCCCATCCCACTTGTTGAGGGTCACAATCAGCGCTTTACCCTGCTCGATAATCAAGCTCAGCAGCGACACATCCTGATCGGTGACACCTTCCCGCGCATCGAGAACCATGATCGCAACGTTGCTTTTCTCAAGTGCCTGCAGCGTCTTGATGATGCTGAACTTCTCAATCGCCTCCCTGACCTTTCCGCGTCGTCGAACGCCTGCGGTATCGATCAGCGTATAGGGTTTGCCGCCATGCACAAATGGGACCGACACGCTATCTCGAGTCGTCCCGGGTCTATCGTAGGCAACGAGTCGATCTTCACCGATCAGACGGTTGATCAACGTCGATTTTCCAACATTGGGTCGCCCGACGACGCTGACCGTGACACCGTTGTCGGCATCGGAGTCGACCTCCTCACTCACCGGAGGGCACAACTCGAGCACAAGATCCATGAGCGCCGATACGCGATCACCGTGCGCCGCAGAAATCACCGCCGGTTCGCCCAGCCCCAGCGCGTGGAAGTCCGCACCTGCTGATGTGCTATCCAGCCCCTCCGCCTTGTTGATGGCGAGCACGAGATTGTCCGCGCGCTTGCGCAGCATGCTGGCGATTTCCTCGTCACCGGCAAGAAGGCCATCTCGAGCATCGGCGAGAAACACCACGACATCCGCTTCGTCGATCGCGGCGAGCGCCTGTTCCTGCATGAGTGATTCGATGCCATCACTCGCTCCGGCGAGACCGCCAGTGTCGACGACCAGGTAAGGCCGCGGGCCTACTTTGCCAAAACCGTATTGGCGATCGCGTGTCAGACCTGCGTAGTCAGCGACAAGCGCATCGCGGGTCTTGGTCAAGCGGTTAAAGAGTGTGGACTTGCCGACGTTCGGTCGACCGACCAGTGCAACCACCGGCAGCATCGTCAGTCACCATCGTTGCGGCGGACCTGGAAGCCAGCGAACTGGCCTTCCACTGTCTGCACATAAAGTGTCTCGCCCATCACGTAGGGACGCATAATGATCGCCCCTTCTCCGACACGCACTCGCCCGGCAAGCACGCCAGTACGCGCGCTCAGGAAGTGGAGATAGCCTTCAAAGTCACCGACAACGACATACTCTCCAAACACAACCGGAGCCGTGAGCTTGCGGCGCAAAAAATCGTCGCTGCTCCATTCCTGGGCCCCATTATTGCGACCCAACGCCATCACTCGATCGTTATCCAGCGTGATATACACTTTGGCGTAGTCCAAACCTACGCCGGCGTAGCTCGACAAATCACGAGCCCATAACGGTTGGCCGGACTCAGCCGCCACCGCCGCCGTTCGTGATTGAAAGCCAGTCATATACAAGTCATTGCCGAGCGCTGCGATGGCACCATCGGAGTCGACCATGCGCTCGATGTCCGTGCGCCCGGCCGGTATGCCCAGAGGTAATTCCCACGCGATCTCGCCGGTGAGCATATTGGCCGCGACGATCCGTCCGTTATCAAACCCGGAGACCACCAGTTCACCGGAGATGACGGGCTCGCTGACCCCGCGTTGGGTCAAGGCCGGTACCGGCTGTTCGACGAACCACTGCTCAGAGCCACTTCGCCCATCCAGCGCCAACAGGCGGCCGTCGACCGTTCTTAGAAAGACACGATTGGAGCCCAATATCGGTGCAGCAAGTACCTCACCGGAGATATCCCGCTCCCACAGCACCTCGCCGTCCGCCGCATTCAGCGCGATGATGCCGCCATCGCGCCCTGCAACGATGACGCGCCCATCGCCTACGCCGGGACCGGCGGAAAGCAATTGGCCAACTTTACGCCGCCAAACGCGTTTCGAACTCTCGGCGTCGTATGCGGATACCTCACCCTCCGCATTGGCGATGAACACCCGACTACCATCACCGACCGGTCGAAGCGCGAGCCGCAATCGCTCACCGCTATCACCGACGCCCGTCGATAGGACCCGCTTGAGCTCAACAGATGGCGTGAACTCGGCGATCGGTGTGGGCGGCTCCGCGACCTCGTCATCGTCACCGAAAATCGAGCACGCCGACAGTGTGACACCAGCGGCACCGATCGTCAGGAAACGAAAAACGCGTGGAAATCGGATCACAAGGTCTCGTCAGCCTCGGCTACCGGAAGTGCAGCACGCTTCATGCGCAGCATCGTCGCGTCAATCACCGGAGGGTCGCCGGGCTCATTCAGTGCCTGTGTGTACGCGTCGCGTGCGTCAACCAGGAGTCCCTGAGCGCGCAAGACATCCCCGCGGAGCTCATTGACCAGTGAGGCGTAGTTCGCGTCCTTGATCGTCTCAAGCGTTGCAAGCGCGCTGTCAGGTTCGTCACGATACAACTGCACACGAGCCAGGCGAAGTCCGATCATCGCGTGCTCCGGCATACCCTTGGATCGAGCGTATACATCCGCAAGCACCGTCTGAGCCTCTTCGGTCTCACCGCGCTGTACATGCAGGGCAGCCAACTGGAGCTGCCCCTGAACCACGTAGGGCGATTCGGTATGATCCTCGCGTAGCGAATTGACCGCCTGTGTGAGCAAAGTCAGGTCGGAAGCGCTTGCCGCCTCGGCGGCCTTGTCGAACTGAATGCTCGCGGCTTGTGCTGCGGCCAGCTCGCTTGCTTGCCAGTAATTCCAGCCGAACAGGCCTGCGCCACCCAACACGACGCCAGCGATGATCGACGTGCCATTCTCTGCCCACCACGCTTTTAGGCGCTCGACTTGTTGATCTTCTGTGAGGTCTTCCACTTTCTCTCTCGACGCAAAAGCCCCGTATTCTAGCGTTTGCGGGCCACTTTCGAAACGTTCAACGCGCGATTATGTTCTGAAGTACGGCAGTCAGCTCCGCTAGCGCAACCATGCGCTGCGTATCCTCGTTTCTCAGCGGTTTGAGACTGACCATCCCGCCCTCTAGTTCCCTCTGGCCGACAATCAGTGCCCAAGCAGCGCCCGATTTATCCGCGCGCTTGAGCTGACTTTTCATACTGCCGCCGCCGAGATGCCTCAGCACGCGCACCCCAGGGTGGGTATCGCGCAAGGATTCCGACAGCTCGAGCACGCGCTGCTCGCACTCTGGATTAGGCTCTGCGATCAGGTAGAGATCAGGCGCCGGAACACCGATGCTCGCGCCCTCCTCCTCGCACAGTGCCAACAGGCGCTCCACGCCGATGGCCCAACCCATGGCAGGAACCGGCTTGCCACCGAGTTGTTCGAACAGCCCGTCGTAGCGACCGCCCGAGCAAACCGCGCCCTGCGCGCCAAGCGCATCGGTGACCCACTCGAATACCGTCCTCGAATAATAATCGAGTCCTCGGACGAGTCGCGGATTTAGCGTGTACTCGATACCGAGGCTGTCGAGACTCTTTTGCAGAGCCGCAAAGTGTGACCGCGACTCCGCATCCAGATGTTCAGTCAACAACGGTGCATTGCCGATCATCTCCGCCATCGCTGGATTTTTGCTGTCCAGAATGCGCATCGGGTTCGTGCCGAGTCGTCGCTTGCTGTCGTCATCCAGTGAGTCTTCATGCTCTGAAAAATAGCGCACCAGCACTTCCCGATAGGCGGCACGCGCCTCCGGCGTACCCAGCGAATTCAGCTCCAGTTTGACCCTCCGGATGCCAAGTGACTTCCACAAGCGTGCCGACATCGCGATCATCTCAACATCAATGTCAGGCCCTTCGTATCCGAACGCCTCTACATCAATCTGATGGAACTGCCGATAGCGACCTTTCTGGGGACGTTCGTAGCGGAACATCGGGCCCATCGTCCAGAGCTTGTGTTTCTGGTTGTGCGTCAACCCGTTTGTGATGGCAGAGCGCACAAGCCCGGCCGTCGCCTCGGGGCGTAGTGTCAGACTCTCGCCGTTCCTGTCGTCAAAGGTGTACATCTCCTTCTCGACAATGTCGGTCGCCTCGCCAATCGAACGACGAAAGAGGGCCGTTTGTTCGAGCAGCGGGACGCGAACGTGCTGAAACCCGTACTCGGCAAGCAACGCGGAGACTCGCGCCTCAAGCGCGAGCCAGCGGTCGCCGTCGGGCGGCAGCAGGTCGTTCATTCCTCGGACTGGCCGGACATTCGTGGCCATGTGGACTCCGTAGTTAAGGGTCGGCGCGCGAGAGTATAGTCGCTCGCGCCAATCCGGGTCTAAGGGATATCTACCCGCGCTATCCGCCCTCTGCGCATCGAGTCCGTGATTTCGAAAGCTTGCCCGTCAACGACAATTGAAACGGCATCGGCAACACCGAGGACAATGCGCAGTGGGCGCTCGGCTTCGATTTGGCGCACAAGTCCAGGTTCGGCCGTCCCGTACGCCACGCGATTGCCGCTCGCATCACGCACCTCGTACCAACACGATTCCGCGAATCGCAATTCGACAACGCCTGTCTCGGCAGGCTCCGGCGCAGGGGCACTGACGCTCCTGTCGACGGGAGAACCTTGCGGGAGGTCAGCGGATTCCACGGGTGACTCTGTAAGTCGCTCGCGCACTGCAGAAAGCCGCGCGTCCGCCGTACCCCCAGCTGCCTCTATCGCGGGGGCCCGCTCGCTAATTTCGGGCTCTGAAATCGGCGTGCCCGCCTCTGTGTCACCGTCTTGCATGTTGTTTTGCACAAGCGTCCAGATCACCCAGGCAAGCGCCAACGTGAGCAACACCAACGACGCGATCAAACCTCCGACCAGCCACTTGCGCTCGCGGGGAGGTTTGCTGTGATAACTAACGATGAGCTCGGGCAGTTTGTCCTCACCAATGCCGGACGAGGCATGAAATCGTCGCGCCGCTTCTTCCTGATCCAACCCCAGATAGCCGGCCACTGCACGTAAGTGCCCTTTTGCGAAAACAGTAGCGCCGAGCTTGTCAAACGACTCCGACTCCAGCGCCTCGACAATCTGCACATCAAGATGCAACGCCTGCGCGACCCCGGCCGTCGTCAGCTCTCTATCCCGACGCGCCTCGGCGAGCCAGTGACCGACCCCTGCCGCCACTGTCACGTCCTCTTCCGCTTCTGGTGGGGTCTGCTCTTCCATCAGGTCGATGTGATCGGCCTAACCGCCGCGGGCCACTAGCTCCGCTTCCACCGAGTCCGGGAAAGACTCGCGCAATTGTCGACCGAACCGGTCAGCGGCTGCGTCATCACCCAGAGTGCGTTCCACCTCCCAGGCTAGGAGCAGCGTCTGAGGCGAAGGCTCACGAACCGCCATGTGGCGTTCGAGAAAGGCTCTCGCGCTCAGTGGATTGCCCGTTTCGAGTTTAAGTACCGCTAGCTCGAGCAGCGCGTCGGGAAAGCGACCGTCGGCATTTAGCGCCTCACGAAAATAGCGCTCGGCAGCATTCAGATCGCCCTTGTCGCGCATGCAAACACCGGCATTGGTCCAAGCAACGGCAGGCGTGGTGTACAGCGGATTTGTCGCCGCTTCGGTGAAGTACCTGGTCGCCTGATCGTGTTTGCCCTTGCCGCACAGATAGATGGCGTAAGTGTTCTGCACCGCGGCATCGTCCGGGTCAGTGCGCAAGGCGTTGCGGAAAGAGCGCTCCGCAAGATCGGGCTCATTGATGCGCTGATACAGAATCGCAAGCGTGAAGTGCGCTCGGGCCACCGATGGGTCCTGCTTGACCGAGCTCTCGAGGCGATCTCGTGCCTGACTCAGCTTCCCTGCCCGCAAATACTCAACGCCAAGCTGTAAATTATAGGCAGCAGCATCGGTTGGCGATGCTTTGCTCTGGCGAACCTCACCTTCGGTGACACAGCCAGTTATTAAACCGAGACTCAGCCAACCGACGACAAAAAGACGGCGCATATCCCATCCCCTCTATTCGAGACCCTTCGATATTAAGCGCAACAGCGCGCAGACTCTAGCGGCCGGGCACTCTGGCGCTCAGTCGATGCGTGACGCGATCCTTCACTTTCCCGGCGAGTTGTCCACAAGCGGCATCAATGTCATCGCCCCGCGTACGTCGAACCGTGGTCGTGAGGTCGTGTTTACGCAGAATGTTTTGGAACCGATCAATCGCTAAGTTACTGCTGCGTTCAAACTCGGTCCCGGGGAACGGATTGAATGGAATCAGGTTCACTTTAGCCGGTCGACCACGGAGCAATCGAACTAAAGCATTGGCCTCCGCGCCGCCGTCGTTGACGCCCTTTAGCATGACGTACTCAAAAGTGATATGTCTTTTGGTGTGTGCCTCTGCGTAGCGCCAGCACGCCGACAACAAGTCCTCGATAGGGTATCGGCGATTGATTGGAACCAATCGATCCCGCAAATCGTTGGTCGGGGCATGCAAGGAGACCGCGAGTGACACGTTGCATTCGACGGCGAGTTTGTCGATCTGCGGAACCAACCCCGAGGTACTCAGTGTCACACGACGACGCGACAATCCGAGAGCATAATCATCCAGCATGATCTGCATTGCTGGAACAACCTCCCGATAATTCGCAAGCGGTTCACCCATGCCCATGAGGACCACGTTCGTCACGGCAGGCAAACCGTTATCTCGACGAGGCAATGCATGAATCGCATGCCAAACCTGACCAATGATTTCGGCGCTGGTCAGGTTGCTGTTGAAGCCTTGCTGCGCGGTCGCACAAAATGCGCAGTCGAGTGCACAACCGACCTGAGAGGAGATGCAAAGCGTGCCTCGATCTGCCTCCGGAATGAACACTGTCTCAATTGCCTGACCGCCTGATGCGGCCAGCAGCCATTTCACGGTGCCGTCCGAGGAATCATGGCGCGTGATGACCTTTGGCGGTTCAAAGCGTGCCGCATCGCCGAGCTCTGCGCGCAGCCCCTTGGACAGGTCGGTCATCTGTGCCGGATCGAGAATCTGGCGTTGATGCAGCCACTGCATCAACTGGCGGGCATGAAATCTCTTATGCCCGCGCTCATCAAACCACGCCTCCAGGGCGGCGCGCGGCATGCCAAGCAAATTGTCAGCAGTGGCTGCCATTTTCCTTTAGCCGCGCGTGCGATCCACGACACCTTCCGGGAAAAAGAATGCGACTTCGTTAGCCGCGGTGTCGGTAGCATCGGAACCGTGGCAAATATTCTCCTCGATGCTCGCAGCAAAATCCGCACGAATCGTGCCAGGGGCCGCTTCGCTCGGGTTCGTTGCACCCATCAAGTCACGATGCAGGGCGACGGCATTCTCACCACGAAGCGCCTGCACGATGACAGGGCCTGATGTCATGTAGCTCACGAGATCTGCGAAAAAAGGTCTCTCTTTGTGCACGGCATAAAAGCCTTCCGCCTGCTCCTGCGACAGGTGCATCATTTTCGCAGCGACGATCTCGAGCCCGGCCTTTTCAAAGCGACCATAAATCTCGCCGATCAGGTTTTTTTGGACGCCGTCCGGCTTGATGATCGACAGTGTGGTTTCAATTGCCATTCTTGCTTTCCTCAAACATAAACAAAGCCGGCGGTATCGCCGGCAAAACACTTTGCGTTATTGAAATCGGGCGCCGCTTTTAGCGCCCGCCGATTATTCGTCGACGTTGAAGCTTTCGCCGCACCCGCACTCGCCCGCAGCATTCGGGTTGCTGAAACGGAACATCTCGTTCAATCCGTCCTTGACGAAATCAACCTGTGTTCCGTCGAGCAACGG
>JBCBNU010000080.1:0-8659 GCA_039821645.1 Pseudomonadota bacterium | reverse complement strand
TGGTTCTCGCCGAAAAAAGCATCAACATCGATATCGTCAATGTTGAGGGGAACGACCTGCCCGAAGACCTGATGGATCTGAATCCATACCACACAGTACCGACGCTTGTGGACAGGGACCTCGTGCTTTACGACTCTCGTGTGATCATCGAATATCTTGACGAGCGTTTTCCGCATCCTCCTCTGATGCCGGTTGACCCGGTAACTCGCGCTCAGTTCCGGCTTGCATTGTTCCGAATAGAAAATGATTGGTACAAGCTTGCTGAACAAATCGAAGAGGCGGCGGAGAAAAAGCAAGCGACTCGTGCACGCAAGATCCTGAAGGAAGGCATCCTCGCGAGTGCTGAAGTGTTTGCGGCGAAGGAATTCTTTCTTGGTGATGAGTTCTCGTTGGTCGATGCTAGCGTGGCACCTCTGCTGTGGCGTTTGTCGAGCTATAACATCGATCTTGGGAAAGGCGGCGAGCCGATTGAGGCTTATATGGAACGGATGTTCGAACGCCCATCTTTCCGTGCCAGCCTGACCGAGCTGGAGCAGGAAATGCAGCTGTAGGTTTGTGGTGGGGGAAAGCGACGCCAGCGTGAGCTCGAAGCGTCCGTACCTATTGCGGGCGATGCATGAGTGGATGAGCGACAACGCTCAAACGCCGCACGTGCTTGTAGACGCAACGTTATCCGGTGTCGTGGTTCCTGCTGAGCACATCGATGATGGTCGTATTGTGCTGAACGTGAGCTATCGAGCAGTACACGGATTGAGCCTTGGGAATGATTTACTAACCTTCCGAGCCCAGTTTCAAGGGCGTCCCTTCGACGTCAGTGTTCCCGTGGCAGCGGTAATTGGCATCTATGCCAAGGAAACTGGCCAGGGAATGGTATTTGCTGAATCCGGTGGTGAGGAGCCCGAGCCGCCCGACGACACCGGCAGTGATCCCGACGCAACTCGTGCACACCTTAGAGTTGTGAAGTAGCCAAACGCCTGGGGCTGCAGGCTATCCGAAGAGTGCCTGATCAATCGTATCGCACAAACAATGGATCACCAGAAGGTGGACCTCCTGAATTCGGGCTGTACGTTTATCTGGAACCCGGATCTCGACATCATCGCTATTGAGTAGGCCTGCCATCGCGCCACCGTCACGCCCCGTCAACGCAACGACCCTGCTCTTGTTTTCGTGAGCCGCACGAATCGCTCGACAAACGTTCTCAGAGTTGCCAGAGGTTGAAATGGCGAGCAACACATCGACGTTTTTCGCGAGCGCTCGTACCTGCTTTGAGAAAATCTCTTCGTAGGCGTAGTCATTCGCGATTGAGGTGACGGTCGAACTGTCCGTTGTCAGTGCCATTGCCGGTAAACCGGGCCGTTCCATCTCGAAACGATTTAAAAGTTCCGATGAAAAATGCTGCGCGTCCCCAGCGGAGCCGCCGTTACCGCAACTTAGAATCTTCCCGCCGTCCTTCAGGCACTGAATCATTGAGTCCGCGCCGCTCGCAATGGGCTCGATCAAGGTTTCCATTGCAGCCTTTTTGGCCGCAATACTCGCCTCGAAATGCGCTTTGATATTTGCCTGTGAACTCATGACACCTCCCGTCTGGTGCGCGAAGTATAAGACAATTACGATCACTCATCCCTTACCAAGGTCGGAATGCATCTTGGATCCACTGGATACCGGACGCTTCCATGTCGCCGTCTACTGCTATCACATCGAACCGTATTGGCAGCGAGGCCAGTTTCGGTCTTCGACGAAGCAATCCTTGGGTGGCGCTGACGATCCGCTTTTGCTTGGTTGGCGAAACGGATTCAAGGGCGCCAATGATGGCGCCCGCCCGCCGGTGTCGCACCTCGACGATCACGAGCGTATCGGTATCCAACATGACCAGATCCAGCTCACCAAAGCGGGTCTGGAAGTGCTCTTCCAGACACCTCAATCCCCGCGCGATCAAAAGGTCGCGGGCTTGCCGTTCAATTTCCGAACCGAGTCGCTGGGTCGGTGACGGCACGCTCAGGGTCTTGTGTGGGCTATGGGTTCGTTCGTATCGAATGGAACGAGCAATTCGGCTTCGCCAGCATCGCGATTGGGGTTAACGCGTTGATCGAGGCGTACAGCGCGGCCATTCTCGAACTTCGCCCATCCGGGCTGTCGTTCGAAGTTGCCATGATCGTCGAGAATCAGGTGTCCCGTTGCGCCACTAATTCCGTTGAGCGGCAGGTTTCGTGCGTACACGGCCAATGCAAGCGTCAACGCGTCGTGGCCCAGTGCGAATAATCGCGGTTGCCGGCGTACGTTGGTGAGCGTGTCGGCGACGGCATCTAGCGGTGTCGGTTGCCCGCCCATCCGATCGACCAACCACGGAATCTCAGCGAACTCAATGCCGTTTAAGTCTGAGGCAGCCTGATCGCTTGCCGGGTTATGGACGGATGATGTCGCGATCACCGGTAAATCGCCGGCGTAGTGAAAGCGCAACTGTGGTTTTAGCTGGCGGGCATTCGCCGCATTGGCTCCGAGGAAAATCACATCGACGTCCTCACGACGACGCGGTTCGAACTGCAACGGAGCGCCTAGCAGGTTCCGTGCCCGCCGGTAACGCGCGACGCTGTCGGTGAGCAACATCAAGCGCTCAATCTCGTTACTGTGATCGGCAGCTTCCGGCACGAAGTTCTCATAACTAAGTACCGTTCCACCGAGCGCCGTAAACTGTTTGTTGAAGGCGATTAGCAGGCGCTCACCTCGCGAACCTGTCGGTAGCAATGCGACCGCACGTCTGTGCCCTTCGTCAAAAGCCTGGACAGCTGCGGCTCGTGCATCGTCCTCCGGCGCGAGCCCAAAGGCGTAAATGTCGCTCGAGTAGTTCTCTGTGATGGAAGGGTAGTTCAAAAGGATCGTGGGCACCCGCGGCCCCGTATACGCAGCGAGTGCGTCGACGCTTTGGCGCAACACCGGGCCAACAACGAGGTCTGCGCCGTCAAACACTGCCTGTTCATACACGACGACCGGTTCACGTCCGGCGAGATCGTAAACCCGTATTTCCGGCGCATTGAGCATGTCTGAGTAACGCTCGAGGTAATGCGCGATCACCCCATCGCGGATGGTGCTGCCAAACGCGCCCGCCCGTCCCGACATTGGCAACAACAGGGCGATGTGCTCGGGTTCGATACCGCCGGTCGCGATCTCCGGCGCGAAACCGCGGACAACCGACCGCAACGCCGGGTGCCCCGGGTAATTGCGTTGCCACGCCACCACACCTCGGTCCATGGCATTGTTGGTGGTGTTGCTGGCGAGTATGCCGAGGGCGAGCCAGCCGCCAACGTCAGCATCCACTGTTTCCTGCAGCGCGGTTTGGAGCAGGTCAGGGTCGGCGACCAGCAAGCCGTCCCAGATCAGTTGATCGTTGCGGATGATCTCGAGTTCACTGCCGAGCCACAGTTCACGTCGCACCAGCAATTGGACAGCGCCAGCGGGATCGTTGCGCAAGAACAGGACCTGTCCGCGGACCGCGTCTGCGCGCGCGCGTTGGGCCAAGGTGAAGCGCTGCGGGTCGGTACGACTCAGTGCTTGCTCAGCAGCGATCGGATCACGATCGAAAGCGCCGACCTCTGCGAGGCCGAGGTAGTAGTCATTGGCGAGCGCTGCTCCGGGCGGTGTGTTGACCTGACCAAGCGCTGCAGTTGCGCGGAGTCGATCTCCATCGGCCAGCCAGCTCTCTGCCGCGCGCAGAAGGTATTGGTCGCGTTGCTCGCCGGAAGCGCCGTTTGCCAGTGCCATCCATCCGCTCGCCGCCGCGTCATAGTCGCCAGCTTCAAACAAACGCTCGGCGCGACCGACAGAGTAGCCGGAACCGGGCGTGCCCGGCAGACTTGAGCATCCTGCAAGCGTCAGTAAGGCAATAGTGAGGGCGGACGCTATGCCAGTGCGGGCGCGGATTGTCCGTCTGCACTCAGGTAAGGTGTAACGCATGCAAAATTCCAGATTCAAGACTGTTCCTTTTGGTCTTCAGTATACCGTGCAAGTTCCCTTTCCATCCCTGGGTGCGGCATGAGCGGCGGCCGTCTATCCATCGTCGCAACGCCGATCGGGAATCTGGCCGATGCATCCGAGCGAATGAAGACGGTGCTATCCGCTGCGGATGTCGTCTTGGCTGAAGATAGTCGGCGAACCGGGCGTCTGTTGATGCAATTCGGGGTGGAGGCGCGACTTTTGGCGCTTCATGAACACAACGAACGCGATCTGGTGGATGAGCTGGTGCGACGCCTGGGTGAAGATGAGCATCTCGCGTTGGTTTCCGATGCTGGAACGCCTGCGGTCAGTGACCCTGGATTTCGTCTTGTGCGGGCGGCACATGCAGCGGGTGTGCGTGTGGAGACGGTTCCGGGCCCCAGCGCAGTTATTGCAGCGTTGAGTGCGTCAGGGCTGCCAACAGATCGTTTTGTGTTTGAGGGATTTCTTCCAGCGAAGGCGCAGGCTCGCAAGACGCGGTTGACCGCACTCTCTCATGAGCCTCGTACGATGGTGTTTTATGAGGCGGTACACAGGATCTCTGATTTCCTGTCGGATGCTGGCTCGGTCTTTGGTGCTGACCGGATGGCCTGCGTTGCGCGCGAGCTGACCAAGCGTCACGAGCAGATCGTGACCACAACCCTCGCCGAACTGTGTCGTCAGATCGACACCGGACAGATTGTTGCCAAAGGGGAATTCGTCGTTTTGGTCGCAGGCGCGGAGGTTGTAGAGGTCGCGAGTGCCGTAGATCCAGAGTTGTTAGTGCGTGAGCTGCTCGCCGCGGGCATCTCTGTGAAAGCGGCCGCAAAAGCGGTTTCTGTTGCCACCGGTGCACCACGAAACAAGCTCTATCAGTTCGCGCTCTATCTGCAGGATTGAGTTACAGTACAGGCGGGAGTCGGCCAGGTGATCGCTGCGCATAGCGCGGAGGAAAGTCCGGGCTCCATCGGACAGGACGCCAGGTAACGCCTGGGGGGCGCGAGCCCACGGAAAGTGCCGCAGAAAATATACCGCCGCGTCAGCGGTAAGGGTGAAATGGTGCGGTAAGAGCGCACCGCGTTGCTGGTAACAGCAATGGCAGGGTAAACCCCGTCCGGAGCAAGACCAAATAGGGGGGCATTAACGTCGGTTCCGAACGTGCTCCCGGGTAGGTCGCTACAGTGCATCGGCGACGGTGCACGCAGATGAATGATCACCCAAGACAGAACCCGGCTTACAGGCCGACTCCCATCTCCCGTCTGCGCAAGTTGGCCGCTCCGAATGGCCATCCTCCACGAGTCGCTGAATCGCGACGATCAGCTAATCCCATCATCAGCAAAGACGCGTAACGCACTGATATTTCGTTTCTTCTGTTGTCAGGGGCGCATCGAAAAGTGCCTGATCATAGCGCTAAGTGACTGTCTTTTATGGATTAATCACGGTTTTCTGTTGACGCAAAAAAGTGCCCTACCTATAGTGTCGAGAAGTGGGAAGATGTGGGAAAATCTGGTTTTTCTAGACGGTTTAGAGCATGTTTCGCGGTGCAACCAAAGTCTCGCTGGATGCCAAGGGCAGGCTGGCCATACCGACCCGTTACCGGGAGCGGATCGCTGCGCGTTGTGCAAACCAACTGGTGGCGACTGTCGACCGTGATTACTGCCTCCTTATTTATCCGTTGCCTGACTGGGAGGATATCGAACGCAAGCTCGAACGTCTGCCTAGTCTCAACAAGCACGCCCGCCGTCTGCAGCGACTAATGATCGGTCACGCCAGCGATATGGAGCTGGACAATAGTGGCCGCTTGCTCATGCCGAGGGAGCTCAGGGAGTTCGCAGGCATTGAAAAGCACGCGATGTTGGTCGGTCAGGGCAAGAAGTTCGAGCTCTGGGAGGAGTCGCGTTGGTTGGAGCGTCGCGATGAATGGCTGGCCGACGACGATGAGGCGCTCGAGTTGTCTGCAGAACTGGAAACCCTTTCACTCTGATGGTCGCCCACGAGCCCGTAATGCGCGACCAGGTTTTGAATCATCTGGCCGTGCGTGCCGATGGTTGCTACGTCGATGCAACGTATGGTCGTGGCGGTCACAGCGGCGCGATATTGCGTGCCCTGGGTGAGGATGGCCGCCTGTTGGCCTTTGATCGCGATGCAGCGGCCGTCGCGGCTGCCCGGGATCGGCATTGCGACGACCGCAGGTTCACGATAGTGCACAGAGCTTTCGGTGCGTTAGCCGATGTATTGCGTGCCGAAGGGCTGCTGGGTCGTGTCGATGGCATGTTGTTTGACTTCGGCGTGTCTTCTCCGCAGCTCGACGAGGGTGAGCGAGGGTTCAGCTTTCTCAGGGACGGGCCGTTGGATATGCGCATGGATCAGTCGTGCGGCGAGTCCGCAGCCGAGTACATCGCGCGAGTCAGTGAGTCAGAGTTGCGCCGTGATATCTCACGGCTGGGCGAGGAGCGCCTGGCGGCGCGCATCGCAAGAGCCATAGTGGCGGCGCGTGATCGCGAGCCGTTGCTCCGAACGCTTCAACTCGCGGCTGTCATTGAGTCCGCTGTGCCGGCCAAGGTCCGGGAGCGCCGACGGATTCATCCGGCGACCAAGACGTTTCAGGCGATTCGGATGCGTATCAACGATGAGCTTGGCGAGCTGGAACGCGCGCTAGCCACTGTCGTCGATGCGTTGGCGATCGGTGGTCGTGTGGCGTTCCTGACATTTCACTCGCTCGAAGACCGCCCGGTTAAGCGATTCTTGCGTGATGCGAGTGCTGAAGATCCGGTCTACCGCGGTCTGCCGGATATGCCGGAAGCTGCCAAGCCACACCTGCGTATCGTCGGCAAATCAGTGGTGGCTAATGATGCGGAGCTCGATCGCAATCCGCGCGCTCGTAGCGCGCGTCTGCGTGTTGGGGAGCGACTGCGATGACTCTGCAGGCGATACCAAAGCGTGGTTTCACACTGATGGTGATATTGCTGTTGGCCATCGCACTCTCCGCAATTGCGCTGGTCTACACAAGGCACGAAGCGCGCGTCTTGTTCATGGAGCAGGAGTCGCTTTCGCGCAAGCGGGATGCCTTGAACACCGAGTATCACAGGCTTCAACTCGAGCAGAGCGCCTACGGCGCCTACCACGAGATTGAGGCGCGCGCCCCAAGGGACTTGGGGTTGCGCGCGCCTTCCCCGGAGGAGATTTACCTGATCGGTGACCAAGGCGGGTACTTCTTCACTGGGCTTGAACCGACTACTTCGCCGGCTTCGTTGGTACAGAACGATTCACCGGCAGATGCCACGGAGCGGCAGGAATGAAACGTCGAGCGGAGAAACGCCAACTGGCGCAACAACGGTTTCGTATGCGCGGGTCTGTGCTTGTGCTTGTGTTCGCGTTGGCATCGGTTGTGTTGATTGGGCAGAGCGCCTACCTGCAGGTGATCGACAGTGAGATGTTGGTCACGGAGAGCGACAAACGCCACATTCGAGAGCGCGTTATCTCTTCGCACCGCGGTTCGATCACAGATCGGAATGGCGAGCCATTAGCGATTTCGTCACCCGTCGACAGTATCTGGGCTAACCCCAGCGAACTGCTGCCAAAGACAGAAGAATTGCCGAGGCTGGCGCGTATTCTTGATCGCGATCACGCGCAGCTGCTGAAGGTGCTCAATCGAAATATCAATCGCGACTTTGTTTGGTTGCTGCGCCACGCGAGACCCGATCAGGTTGCCGCAATCAGCGAGCTTGGATTGCCGGGCATTAATGTGCTGCGCGAGTACCGTCGGTTTTTCCCGGCGACCGAAGTTGCGAGTCATGTCATCGGCCTGACCGATATTGATGACATCGGTCAGGAAGGGCTCGAGTATGCGCACAATCACGAGCTCGCCGGTGCCCCGGGTTCCAAGCTTGTGCTGATGGATGGCGTCGGAGAGGATTTTCGCGACATCCGCAGTATCCGTGCTGTCCGTCACGGCCAGGATCTCGTGACGAGTATCGATCTGCGCATTCAGCATTTTGCCTATCGTGAGTTGAAGCGCGCACGTGAGCTGCATGATGCACAGTCGGGGTCGATGGTGATTCTCGACGTACACACCGGCGAAGTACTCGCGATGGTGAATCAGCCGGGTTACAACCCGAACAAACGGTCGCAATACACTGCTGAGCGCGCGCGTAACCGGGCCGTAACCGACATTCACGATCCGGGCTCCAGCATCAAGCCAATTACGCTCGCGGCCGCGCTTGAGCACGGCGTGATCCAGCCGGATTCGATGATCGATACAGCCAACGGATCATTAGAGGTTGGCGTCAAGACCATTACCGATCCCAATCCGCTAGGCACCATCGATCTCGAGACGCTGCTGGCCAAGTCTTCGAACGTGGCGACGACGCAAGTCGGTCTGCGCATGGAGCCTGAGGATTTTTGGGAGTCGCTCAGTCGATTCGGATTTGGCAGCCTGACCGGAAGTAGCTTGCCGGGAGAGTCGCGCGGGTTGTTAACGCACTACAGTGATTGGCGAAAAATCTCTCAGGCAACGATCAGCTACGGGTATGGCATTTCAGTTACACGCCTTCAGCTGGTCCGAGCTTATGCAGCCTTGGCCAATGACGGCGTGCTGATGCCAGTGTCGTTGCTGAAAGTCCATCAAACTCAGTACGTGACGCGCGATCTCGGGTGAAACCGCACGCGTACCTTCCGGTGGTTGATCGACTTT
>JBCBNU010000079.1:0-8823 GCA_039821645.1 Pseudomonadota bacterium | reverse complement strand
CAAAATGTGGTGCCCATAACTGGAGTCGAACCAGTGACCTCTTCCTTACCAAGAAAGTGCTCTACCGCCTGAGCTATATGGGCGTGTCTCCAATGCCAAGGCTTTTCGGCGCGGATCCAGCACTGGAGCGGGTGATGGGAATCGAACCCACATCATCAGCTTGGAAGGCTGAGGTTCTACCGTTGAACTACACCCGCCTGCGTCTGCTTAATCCTGCGCCTTTCGGCCTTTCCGCCTGTTTTCCCTCAGCCGCTAAAAAAGCCAGATCATCAGCAACAACGATCCGGCGGGCCGATCTCCCGGCCCCAACTCATTTCATTTCTATATCGCTCTGTTTGGTGGAGGGGGTAGGATTCGAACCTACGTAGGCATAGCCAGCAGATTTACAGTCTGCCCTCGTTGACCGCTTGAGTACCCCTCCGCGAAGTACAGCCCGCTATTGTCCATCTGCTGCACAGCCTGTGTCAACACGATTTCAAACGAAATTAGTGCCTTCCCAGACCGTTCCAGCTATTGCAGGGGCTGCACCCTTCGGCACCAGTGCCACGGCTCGTAAATATACCCTGCAGCATTATCTCGCGGGTAACTCATTGTAAAACCGTGATCTTTTGCATTCTTCGCCAGCCACTCGAATGCCGGGCTTCGCTCGAATGCCTCCACCAGCGGAGGAACGCCTGGTGTTGCGATGTCTACAGCACACCCGGTGTGGTGCTCGCTACAACCCGGCGCCGCATTGACCTTCAGAATTTCCTCAAGCCCTTGTCCTTTATCGAGTTTCTGACGAATCAGCGATGCCTGATAGTCGTAACTCCGATAGCCACTGACCAAAAGCAGGTCGATACCCTCAGCCGCAGCCGCCTGACGCATGCCGACCCACTGACCGGCAGTCACTGGCTCAAGCAACTGCTCTCGACCAAGGATGTTGGGCCCGGCACTCACCAGCGATTGCGCCTCCCTGAACACCGGGAGTCCGCGACGTTGCGCAAAATTCTCGGGGATTCCAATGCCCTGAAGTATTTGTTCTAGGCTTTCGCCGGACATCGCTCGAGATCCTAAAAATTCGAAAGGATAGTGTAACAGCCACCGAGCGGACATCGAGGCGGATACAATGCGGCCCATGAGCAAAGACACGATCTTCCAGACCGAGGCGGCAGCACGCGTTTCCTTTCGATTTGACGACTCTGTCGCTCGCGTATTTCCGGACATGATCAACCGCTCGGTACCCGGCTACGCTGCCTCACTCGATGGAATCGCGCTGATCGCGCACCAGTCGATCCGGCCCGGTGGCCGCGCTTATGACCTCGGCTGCACGCTGGGCGCAGCGACCCTGGCCATGGCACAGGGCATCGGGGAACGCGCCGCCAACCTTGTCGGCATTGACCTGAGCGACGCTATGGTAAATCGCTGTAAAGCGGATCAGCGTTTCGACACGCTCACGCAACGGGTGGAGTTCCACACCGCCGACATCACCGGGTTTGACTATCAGCCCGCTGACCTCGTTGTCCTGAACTACACCCTGCAGTTTCTGCATCCGGAACAGCGTGCGCCACTGCTGGACAAGCTCTACCAATGCCTCAATCCTGGCGGCGTGTTAGTGCTTGCCGAGAAATTCCACTTTGAAGCACCGGGCATCGCGGACCGACTCACCCGCCTTCACTTCGACTTCAAACGCGCACACCACTACTCGGATCTCGAGATTGCGGGCAAGCGCTCGGCCTTGGAAAACGTCCTCATCACCGACACGCGGGAAACGCATATCCAGCGACTGGAGTCCGTCGGCTTCGAGGATGTTGTCCTGTGGCATAGCGCCATCAACTTCGGCGCTTTCCTGGCCTGCAAACCCGATGCATGAACTGACCCCGCGCCTGATCCGAGGCCATCTTGAAACCGGCAAGTTCGCAGGCTGTGCCGAAGCGTTATCCAAAGCGCGCCCTGCGTCCGAGCTTCGGCACGGAGACTGGCCGAAGTGGGCGGCGGCGCTCGCCAGACTGCCGGACGCAGTAGATCACTACGCGCTCGACAAGGCCGCGCCAACGCTGGTCATCGATGAATCAGCGGATGCAGCTCAAACTCGCGAGCATTTGATGGCACTGCGTCCGTGGCGCAAGGGACCCTGGCAGTTCGGTGAGGTCACCATCGACACAGAGTGGCGTAGCGATTTGAAGTGGGACCGTATGATTGCCGCGGACATCGATTTCGCTGATCGTCGCGTCCTCGACATCGGCGGTGGCAACGGATACTTCGCCCTTCGATGCGCCGCCGCCGGGGCGCACGAAGTCCTGAATGTCGATCCGACACTGTTGTTCTACGCACAGTATCTTGCGTTCACCCAGCACGTGCGCATCCCTAGCGTCGCGATGGCGCCGATACGCTTCGAACAGCTCCCTGACATGCGCCCGTTCGATCTGATTCTCTCTATGGGCGTGCTCTATCATCGTCGCGACCCGATCGAACACTTGAGGGCAATTGCAAATCGTTTGTGCGACAGCGGTGCGCTCGTTCTCGAAACTCTGGTACTCGAGGGCACGGAGAACACGGCGTTGGTCCCGGAAGACCGCTATGCGCGCATGCGCAACGTGTGGAGTCTGCCGACGATCTCGCGTTTGGGGGACTGGCTTACCAAAGCAGGCTTCACCGATGTCGAGTGCCACGACGTCACCCGCACCACCACTAGAGAACAATGCCCTACTGAATGGATGACCTTCGAGTCACTGGCACACGCGCTCGATCCGGATGATGCAAACCGCACCGTCGAGGGGCACCCAGCGCCGATCAGAGCCATGCTAAGCGCGAGGCTTCGGTAATCATGGCATTGGGTTTCGACACACTGGTTCCCGAACAAATCCTCGATGCGATCGAGTGCACCGGCCTCCAATGCACGGGGGAATTGCTGGCACTGAACAGCTATGAAAACCGCGTCTATCGTGCCGCTCTGGAAGATGGTCAGCGTGTCGTTGCGAAGTTCTACCGACCCGGACGTTGGAGCGACGACGCGATTCTTGAGGAACACGACTATGTGCTTCGAATGCGCGAGAGCGACCTCGATGTCGTTGCTCCGATCATGTTCGAGGAGGACACGCTTCTTCATGTTGATAACTTTCGACTCGCGATCTACCCCTGCGTAGGGGGACGCTGGCCAGCGCTTGAAGACGAAGCATTGCTAAAACAAATCGGTCGATTTGTGGCACGCATGCATCTCGCGGCAGAGCGATTCCGATTCTGCCACCGCCCAGCTATCGATGTTGTGCGGTTCGGCTGGGAGGCTCGCGATGCCGTTCTGGATAGCGATTTCATGCCACCCGAGCTGGAAGATGCTTATGAGTCTGTGACGGATGACCTGCTGGAAAATGTTGAACAACAGATGACGGTCCTGAATTGCACAACGCTTGCGATTCACAACGACCTGCATCCCGGCAATCTACTCCACGATGGCGATACGCTTCATGTCGTCGATACGGATGATGCCGCCAACGGTCCGGCGATCCAGGATCTTTGGATGCTGCTCTCCGGCGACCGCGAACAGCAAGCGCTGCAACTGGATGCAGTGCTCGCTGGCTACCAGCAGTTCCGCGATTTCGACTTTGTCGAACTCGGACTGATTGAGCCGCTACGCACTCTGCGAATCGTGCACTACGCAGCGTGGCTTGCGCGTCGTTGGCATGATCCCGCTTTCCAGCGAGCATTCCCCTGGTTTGATGGCGCGCGATACTGGAATGAACACATCCTTGCACTACGCGAACAGCAGGATGCACTGCAAACACCGTTCACGCTCGCGAGCACCTAACCGGCGTACACTTCGAGCACACCGCAGGCAACCACCGGAGCGGGCTGCGCGACGCTCGCATCGCTCAAAGGTCCGAGCACCAGTAACGATCGTCCACGGAATGCGCCGAGGGGTTCGCCGGTATCTTTGAGCAGCGAAAACTTGCCTTGTCCGAACTCAGAGGCATCAAACTCGCCCAGCGGCACGGAGGGACTGCCCGCATCGCAGCTTCCGGCTTCAGACTCGGCCAAGCTGTAGCGACCGGAGCCGAGACCGTCGATGGCCACGCCAACGACGATCTGTTGTTCGTTGGGGAGCAAAACCAAGGCGCCCTCTGCACCGTCGGTGGTCGCGCTCTCGAGTTTCGCGACCAACGCCCGTGGCCCGCTGGCCGTAGCAACTTCAGCACCAGATCCCAGATGGTCCGGCATGAGGGGCTCCGGCCGCTGCCCGCAACCGACGACAAACAACATCAAACCTACGATCGAAATCCACGTTCGCATGTAAAGCGTCTCCTGAAAGCCCAACTAAAAACGGCGCCGCGGTTTCTGCGAGCGCCAATACAGTAACAGCATCAACCCCACCACCATACCGCCAAGATGCGCAAAGTGGGCGACCCCCGTTTGTCGGCCCGTGAATCCGAGGTATAACTCGAGCAATCCGAACAACAGCACCATGTACTTGGCCTTCATCGGGATAGGCGGGATCAACAGCACGATCCGCTGGTTAGGGAAGGTCATCCCAAAGGCCAGCAATACCCCGAATACGCCGCCCGATGCCCCCACCATTGGCGGCAAAGGCTGCCCCGTTGCGAAACTCAGGGCAAATTGGCCAATCGCACCTCCCAGCACACAAACTAGATAGTAAGAGGCGAATCGCCCTGTCCCCCATCGGTACTCAAGGCTGCGACCAAACATCCAGAGCGCGAACATGTTGAATGCAAGGTGCGCCCAGTCTGCATGCACGAACCCATAGGTCAACGGTTGCCACGGGCGAAAATATGGCAGATAGGTCCAAAGCGCGAGACTCCCGGCAAACCTCCCGAGCGACGTCGTTTCACCGAGAACGAAGATGCAAGCGCAGCTCAGCAGAATCGCAAAGATCGCGGGCGGAAACGTGTCTTGTCGATACGGTGACTGCATGTGGTGTGTTTGTGGTCAGCGAAGCGACGCAGTATAACGACACCCCCCGCGATCCCCACTATCTCATCAATCCTGGAGACGGCATGAGCCCGCGTCGACCGCGCATTGAAGTTTCTGGCGCGCGCCAGAACAACCTTCGCAATCTCGATATTGACCTGCCACTCAATGAGTTGATCGTGGTGACGGGGGTCTCCGGCAGCGGCAAGTCATCGCTCGCATTCGACACGATCTATGCCGAAGGACAACGTCGCTACGTCGAGACGTTCTCCCCTTACGCGCGCCAATTCCTCGATCGGATGGACAAACCGCAGGTCGACCACGTACGCGGGATTCCGCCAGCGATCGCGATCGATCAGACCAACCCTGTCAGAACCTCGCGTTCAACGGTCGGTACTATGACCGAGCTGAACGATCACCTGAAGCTACTTTATGCCCGCGCAGCGGACTTGTACTGCGACGCGTGCGCAGAGCCGGTCAGAGAGGACTCGCCGCAGTCTGTTTGGGAGCAAACCAGCGAGCAACTCGGTGACGCTCGTGTGGCGATCGCATTCAAACAAGAGATTCCCGAACAGTTCAGTGTCGAAGAAATGCGGGCGTTTCTCTCGCAACAGGGCTACACCAGGATTCTCAACGAGCAGGACAATCACCTGCTGGTTGTACAAGACCGGTTGCGTGTGCGCGAGAGTTCACGCGATCGCTTCTTCGAAGCGGTGGAGGCAGCGTTTGCACGCGGCAGCGGGCACCTGCAGATCGTGGATCTGGACACAGACAGAGTGCGGCACTACTCCAACATGCTGCACTGTGCCGGCTGCGACAAGACGTTCGCTTACCCAACGCCGAGCCGGTTTTCGTTTAATTCGCCGCTCGGCGCCTGTCCGACATGCCGCGGCTTCGGTCGCGTCATGGGTATCGACATGGATTTGGTGGTTCCCGACCCCAGCGCGACCCTGCGCGACGGCGCCATCAAGCCCATCCAGACCGGCAACTTCGCTGAACTGCAGACCAGACTGGTAAAGCGCGCGCCAAAGGTCGGTGTCGATGTAGACAAGCCGTGGCAGTCGCTCTCCGACGATGAGCTCGAGTGGGTGATGGTCGGCGATGAATACCGGCGCGGTGAGGCTTATTGGCCCGGCATCAATGCAGTATTTGAATGGCTGGAGAGCAAGGCCTACAAGATGCACGTCAGAGTGCTGCTGTCGCGCTATCGCAGCTACGAGACATGCCCGACGTGCAACGGCGCTCGACTCCAACCCGATAGCCTGTGTTGGCGGATCGGCTCGCATGAACTGACAAGTCGCGTTGCACCTGAGCTCGCCGGACGGGCGCCCGGGTTGAACATGCATGAACTCATGTTGTTGCCGATCCAGCGCTTGTCCGAGTTTTTCGCAAAAGTCGTGCTCGAACGCGAGTCGGATGAAGCCCTGTCGATGCTAATGGACGCTATCCGCACTCGCATCGGCTACCTGCGGGATACCGGGCTTGGGTATCTGACTCTCGATCGCCAGTCACGGACACTGTCCGGCGGTGAAGTTCAACGAATCAACCTGACGACGGCCCTTGGTACCTCTCTGGTCAATACGCTGTTCGTCCTCGATGAGCCGAGTATCGGGCTCCATCCGCGCGACCTGGAGCGGATCAACAAAGTGCTCCTCAGTCTGCGTGACGCCGGCAACACATTGCTCGTGGTCGAACACGATCCAGCCGTCATGTTGGCGGCCGATCGAATCGTCGATATGGGCCCAGGTCCGGGCGCAGCTGGCGGCGAGATCGTCTTTAACGGCAAACCGAGCGCCTTGGCGAAGAGCAAGCGCTCACCTACCGCGCCCTACCTGACGGGTGCTCGCAGCGTTGCCGACGCAAGAACGCGGCGCGAGTTGGTTGCGGATGACGGCGCAATTGCAGTTTCCGGTGCGGCACAGCACAACCTGAAGCACGTGGACGTCAAGATTCCGTTAGGGGGGCTGACCAGCATCACTGGAGTGTCTGGCAGCGGGAAGTCCACCTTGATTGGGGACATCGTCTATCCGGCCCTTAGCCGACACTTCGGGCGTGGTGGCCCGGCACCAGGACCACACGACGCTGTCACTGGGATGGAGGCAATAGATGACGCGATCTTTTTCGACCAAAGCCCGATCGGCAAGACCACTCGCTCCAATCCGGCGAGTTTCGTTGGCGCTTTCGACCCCATCCGTAAACGATTTGCAAAGACACCACTGGCCATCGAACGCGGCTATAAGCCAGGGACTTTCAGCTTCAACTCGGGCACCGGCAGATGCCCGACTTGTGGCGGTACCGGCTTCGAGCATATCGAGATGCAGTTTCTGTCCGATGTTTACCTGCGCTGCCCCAGTTGCGACGGTAAGCGCTACCGGGACGAGGTGCTGGAGGTCAAGCTATTTGGTAGTGACGATTCTCAGAGACCCCGATCGATCAGCGATGTGCTCGAGCTCACCGTCAGCGAAGCCTGCGAATTTTTCTCAGATGCGCCTGATGTTCTGGCTCGCTTGCAACCCTTGATTGACGTCGGTCTTGATTACGTCGCGCTCGGACAACCGGTCCCCACACTATCTGGCGGTGAGTCGCAGCGGCTAAAACTTGCAAAACACCTGGCCGACGCGGGCAAGCGAAAGATCGGTCGAAAGCTGTTTCTCTTTGACGAGCCGACCACAGGCCTCCATTTTCAGGATGTCGAGACGCTGCTGCAGGCGTTCGATCAATTGCTCGATGCCGGACACTCCGTGGTGGTCATCGAACACAATCTCGACGTCATTGGTGCTTCCGACTGGGTCATTGACCTCGGACCGGAAGGCGGCGAGCTCGGGGGCGAAGTGCTGTTCGAGGGCACGCCGGATGCGCTCGTTCTGCAAGCCGATAACGCGACCGGTACGGCGCTCCAAGCTTATCGACACGCCATCGCGAGGGCATCACTGGTCGAGGAGTCCGCCTCGACCTACGAGGTCGAGGTCTCGAGCAGCAAGGCGATCAGTATCCATAATGCCCGGGAGCACAATTTGCGCTCGATCGACGTGGATATTCCGCGGGACAGGTTTACCGCGATCACAGGCGTCTCGGGCAGCGGCAAGTCAACGCTCGCTTTCGGCATTCTCTTTAACGAGGGTCAGCGGCGCTATCTTGAGTCACTGAATGCTTATGCACGTCAATTCGTGCAACCGGCGTCACGACCGGATGTTGATGCGGTGAACGGTATACCGCCCACCGTGGCGATCGAACAGCGCACCAGCCGTGGTGGCCGCCGCAGTACCGTTGGCACTCTCACCGAGATCTACCACTTCTTACGATTGTTGTTCGTCAAACTCGGTACCGCGCACTGCCCAGACTGCAACGTTCCCATCGAGCCACAAAGCGTCGATCAAATCGTTGCTACGCTCATGAAGTCGAGTCGCGGACAGCGCATCACGTTGCTCGCGCCGCTCGTTGTAGGGCGAAAAGGGTTCTACACAGATCTCGCCAAATGGGCCGCGAACAAGGGCTTCGAGCAACTGATCGTGGACGGGGAAGCGCTGGACGTGAATGCATGGCCACGCCTCGATCGATACAAGACGCACGATATCGACCTGCCGGTTGCGACTGTCGAGGTCACACCGGAGGATGAGCCGTCACTGCGCACCGCGCTCGAGCGAACGTTCGAGTTCGGCGATGGTTTGGCGGTCATCGCACCCTCGGCGACGTCGAGCAAACGACAACTGTTCTCGAAAAAGCGCGCGTGCCCTTCCTGTCAACGCAGTTTCCCCGAGCTTGACCCGAGGCTGTTCTCGTACAACTCACCACAGGGTTGGTGCGGTGACTGCCAAGGCACCGGGCGCATCACTTACGACGACGACACCCCCCCGGAGGAGTGCAGCAGCTGTGAGGGGACACGACTGAACCCCGTCGCACTTGCTGTGACCTTAAACGGCG
>JBCBNU010000078.1:0-9039 GCA_039821645.1 Pseudomonadota bacterium | reverse complement strand
GCCAACCGCCGCATCACTCACCACTTCACCGCGTTCTTGCGCTTTTTTACGTTCTTCTTCTCTAGCAGCATCCTCGAGGGCTTGCGCAAGGTCCGCGCGTTGTTGCGCACTTTCCAGTAGTTCGCGGGCCTTTTCCGGGCTGAATTCCTCAATTTCTTCGGCAACGCTTGCCAGTTCCCTGGCGATACGCCGTTCGACGTCGGCCTCGGTGCTCGGACCCTCATCTTCGAAGTCGATCGACGACCCGCCGGTCACCTGCATCACCAGGAAAAACAGAAAGCTCAAGACGAGATAGGTACGGAATGGCGGCATATACCGCATGCGTCGTCCCGCAAGATACTCGGAAGTCAGAAACCCGGGCCGTGCCATCAGTGGCCAGACTGTGCGCCATAGTCGCGAGTCAAAATCGAACAATTCGCCGAAACCGTCGCGTAGAAGCTCGCCGAGCGTAATGACCCGAGCGCGGTTTTTTTGTCCGCAGTTCCAGCAATACTGGCCATCGAACGAGACACCGCAGTTCGGGCACGTCGCCATCTCGGCGCCATCGATCTTGCGTACCGCGCGGCTTGCATGCAGGTCGTTACCGAACAGCTCTCGCCCCGCCCGTCGCATCGGGTCGGCGTGTTCGAGCAGGTAGGTGTCGAGCGCGTTTTGATCGCGCATCAGGTAGTGGACCGTATAGGTCAAATCGCCGTTGTCGGATTGCTCCGGCTTGAAGCGTTGCGCTTCCACAAATCCTGGAAGCTCGAGCATGTGCTTCACATGCTCCGGCAGCCATCCGGCCATCTCAACACTCCGGGCCGCAGGGACCCGGAGGCTGACTTCATAGACGACCTGCGGCTTCAGCGTTAGGCCTCCTCAGGCTTGGGCTTTGATGCCGATCTCTTGGTCGCACGTTTCTTGGTGGTGTGTTTCTTGGCAGTCGCTTTCTTTGCAGCCGGTTTCTTTTTCGCGGTCTTCTTGCGCGCGGGCTTGGCAGCAGCGCCGACACGTCCGATCTCATCGGGAGCAAAATCATCGACAGCCACAAGCTCTGCGACTGCCTCGTGGTAGCGCATCAACTGGGCACCTTCTTCCGGCAGCAGTAGACCTTTGTCCATCGCTTCCTCCACCTGATAAGGCAGATAGTCAGCAGTGATCTCACCGGCCTTGGCAGCGTCGCGTAGGCGGCGCTCGAGTGGTTCAATCAACACGGCCTGCTCGAGCGCGGCCTGCAACATGCCGAGCGCGTTGGTCGGTTGCTGCTCGCGGTAGACCTGCGCGCAAAGACGGTCGCGTGCCTGAGTCGGGTTGATCATCAGCTCAACGATGTCTTTACCGATGCGGTCAGATGGCGCCGAGTAGGTGCGGCCTCTTGGGAAGATCAATGCACGCAGCAACCACGCCACTGGTCGGTTCGGGAAGTTCTGCAGGAACTTGTGCAACTGTTCCTGCGCCTCGTACATCAACGTGCGCACGGACCATTCGACCAGCGGTAGATCCTGTGGCTGTCGACCCTGGTTTTCGTAGTGTTTGAGTACACAGCTGGCCAGATAGATGTAGCTGAAGACGTCGCCGAGTCGCGCAGACAGGCGCTCTTTGATCTTCAGACGTCCACCGAGAGTGAGCATCGCGAAATCCGAAGTCAGCGCAAACGCAGCGCTGTAGCGGTTGATGTTCTGGTAATAGCGCTCGGTGGGCCCGTGCAGTGGAACTTCACTGTAACGCGCATGCGTCAACGCCATCACGAAGGAGCGCGCCGCATTGCTGATCGCGTAGCCGATGTGGCCGAACAGTGCTTTGTCGAACTCGACCAGCCCGCGCTCTTCATCGGCATCCTGCGCTGCGTGCAGTTCGCGCAAGACAAACGGATGGCAGCGAATCGCGCCCTGCCCGAAGATGATGAGTGAGCGGGTCAGGATGTTGGCGCCTTCTACCGTGATCGCGATGGGTAAGGCCATGTAGCCGCGGCCGAGATAGTTCTTCGGTCCCATCATGACGCCCTTACCGCCCTGTACATCCATACCGTCATTCGCGACTTTTCTCGCGAGCTCGGTGCAGTGGTATTTCAGGATGGCGGAGGGCACGGCGGGCTTCTCGCCTTCGGTGATCGCACCGGAGGTGACGTCTACGGCCGCATTCATAATGTAGGTGTGCCCGGCCATGCGTGAAATCGCTTCACCGACACCCTCGAACATACCGATCGGCATGTTGAATTGTTTGCGGATGCGCGCATAAGCGCCCGTCGCGAAGGTTGCTGCCTGGCCACCACCGGCGCCACTGGATGGCAGTGTAATCGCGCGGCCTACAGACAGAAGCTCAACGAGCATTTTCCAGCCCTTGCCAGCCATCTCCGGTCCGCCGATGATGTAATCGAGCGGCACAAACACGTCCTTGCCGCTGGTTGGTCCGTTCTGGAATGGCACATTCAGCGGGTTGTGGCGACGGCCATGGACGACGCCCGGTGTGCTGGTCGGGATCAGCGCCGCGGTAATGCCGTACTCTTTCTCTTCACCGATCAGTTGGTCGGGATCATAGAGCTTGAACGCGAGTCCAAGGACCGTGGCGATCGGCGCAAGCGTGATGTAGCGCTTGTTCCAATTCAGCCGGATGCCGAGGATCTCCTCGCCCTCCCATTCGCCCTTGCAGACAACGCCCGAGTCGATAATGGAAGCTGCATCGGAACCCGCTTGCGGCGACGTCAACGCGAAGCACGGGATTTCGTCCCCGGATGCGAGGCCCGGCAGGTAGCGTTGCTTTTGTTCGTCGGTGCCGTAGTGCAACAGCAGTTCCGCGGGTCCGAGGGAGTTCGGCACGCCGATGGTCGAGGCCGCCACCGTGCTGCGGGTCGAGAGTTTCTTCAGGATCTGCGCGTTAGCGTATGGAGAAAACTCGAGACCACCGTAGGCTTTCGGGATGATCATCGCGAAGAATTTGTGCTTTTTGATGTAAGCCCAGATTTCCGGTGGCATGTCGCCGAGCTCGTGACCGATTTCCCACTCATCGAGCATGCGGCAGAGCTCCTCGCATGGGCCATCGAAGAACGCCTGTTCCTCTTCGGTCATGCGTGGTGGCTGCATGGACATCAGCCGATTCCACTTGGGCAGACCACTGAACAGCTCTCCGTCCCACCAGACGCTGCCGGCTTCGAGCGCTTCGCGTTCGGTGTCTGACATTGACGGCAGCATCGTGCGATACAACTTCAACAGGCGTGCTGTGATTTGCTCGCGACGCAAGTCATCGATATTCAACAACACCATGATGCCGACTATGATCAGCAGCAGCAGTTTGATGAAACCTGCCGTGCCGCTGAAGAGCACCAGCGTGCCAACAGCCGCGACACTGGCGATTGTCGCGGTACGCAGGTCCGTGCGCTTGTAAGCCAGTGTCAGCGCACCGCCGAGGATGAGCACAAACCAGAACAGTCCACTAATGAATCCCATAGTGACGCGTCTCCTTAACTATCGTGTTTACAGCAGAGCCTCGATTGCCGCGCGTTCCTCGCGGAGCTCTGTCTCGGTGGCATCCATCAGCGCTCGACTTGCGCTTGTGATCTCCAGCCCTTGAACGATTTCGTACGCACCGTTGGCGCAATGTACCGGGTAGGAGTAGATGATGCCGGGCTCGATGCCATAGCTGCCATCTGACGGGATCGCCATGCTCACCCAGCTTGCGTCCGAGGTGCCGAGCGCCCAGTCACGCATGTGGTCGATAGCCGCCGACGCGGCAGAAGCCGCAGACGATGCGCCACGCGCCTTGATAATCGCCGCACCGCGCTGCTGAACCGTCGGAATGAAGTCGCTGGTCAGCCATGCGCTTTCCACGAGCTCAGTCGCTGCGGTACCGTCGACCGCAGCGTGGCTGACATCGGGATACTGGGTCGCTGAGTGGTTACCCCAGATGATCATGTTGCTGACATCGGTCACATGTTTGCCGGTCTTGGCAGCGAGCTGGGCGACGGCGCGGTTGTGGTCCAAACGCGTCATCGCAGTGAAGTTCGCGGGATTGAGATCGGGCGCGTTTGCCTGCGCGATGAGCGCATTCGTATTCGCCGGATTGCCCACAACAAGCACTTTGACGTCGCGGCTGGCGACCGTGTTCATCGCTTTGCCCTGAGCCGAGAAGATTTTCGCATTGGCCTCAAGCAGGTCCTTGCGTTCCATGCCCGGTCCACGGGGCCGTGCGCCGACCAGCAGTGCGTAGTCGGTGCCTTCGAACGCAACCTGTGCGTCGTCGGTGGCAACAACGCCCGCCAGGGTCGGGAAAGCGCAGTCGTCGAGTTCCATGACCACGCCTTTCAAGGCTTCCAGAGCCGGTGTGATCTCGAGCAGTTGCAGGATGACCGGTTGGTCTTCGCCGAGCATCTGGCCCGAGGCGATCCGGAAAGCGAGTTGATAGCCAATTTGGCCGGCGGCACCGGTAATCGCAACGCGTACAGGCTGTTTCATTCGTTTAGTCCCCCATGACTCCACGGTTTTTGTCCACGCCGAAGTATCCCACAGTCAGGCCCATGGTGCACTGCAACATAACAAGGGCGGCGAATTTGTTGACAAGAATCGGTTTGGTGTTATAGTTGACTACAACACTAACTCAGAGGCGACACCGAGGACACTGAAATGGAACGCGTAGACACGCAGGGCCACATTCGAGAGAGAGAACGAAACGGCAACGTATGGAGCGGTGCTGTAGCTATGGTCTTGCTCGGTCTATTTGTTATCGCGTTGGTCTCCAGCGAACTGGATGCAGGCCAGCGAACCCAGACTGCCGGCCCGGTTGCTCCAGCGCTGATCGCTGGACAGTAACCGCCGGTTGCGCCGGGATATCTGATCTGCGTCAATGAGCAGCGACCTCTCAAGTACCGCGAAAGCCGAATGGAGCCTCATGGATCCGAAATGGAATGATGACCTGCCGATTTATCGGCAGTTACGCGATCGCGTCGTCATGATGCTGCTTGAAGGGGTGCTGACAGACGGCGACGCGTTGCCCTCCGTGCGTAGCGTTGCCGCCGAATACCGCCTGAATCCGCTGACCGTCCTGAAGGGTTATCAGGAGCTGGTTGACGAGGAACTTGTCGAGAAGAAGCGTGGCCGTGGCATGTTCGTGCTGCCGGGCGCTCGTGAGCGACTGATGAGCGAGGAAAAGCAACGGTTCCTCGAAAAACAATGGCCGGACATCGCAGCGACGATCCACCGGCTGCATATCGATCCGGATGATCTCATCGCATCACTTAAGAAAGAGTGACCGCTGAGCGTCTCGTAACCATAAAGAATCGACGCAGGGGAGCAGTATGAGCGCGCTGATCAAAGCGGCGGGTGTCAGCAAGAAATTCGGCAACACCATCGCGGTAGATGATGTCAGTTTCGAGGTAGCGCCAGGCCGCATCATCGGGTTGATTGGTCCAAACGGTGCTGGCAAGACCACACTGTTGAAGGCTGTGCTTGGGCTCACCAGTTATGAAGGCGATATCTCGGTCTGCGGTTTAGATCCCTTCCGCAATCGTCGGGAGTTGATGCACACAGTGAGCTACGTGGCCGATGTGTCCGTGCTGCCGCGCTGGATCCGCGTGGATCAGCTACTCGATTACGTCGAAACCCTGCATCCAAACTTCAATCGCAGCGCGGCGGAGACCTCGCTGTCACGTACGAAGGTGACGTTGAAGGACAAGGTGAAGGCGTTGTCCAAAGGCATGGTCGCGCAGCTGCACCTGTCGATCATCATGGCGATTGACGCGAAAATCCTGATTCTTGATGAGCCAACCCTTGGCCTCGATATCCTGTTTCGGAAAGCGTTCTATACCGAGCTGTTAAACGACTACTTCGATGATGAGCGAACCATCATCATCACCACGCACCAGGTCGAGGAAATCGAAAATATCCTCACCGACGTGATGTTCATTGACGATGGCAAGATTGTGCTCAATGAGACGATTGAATCGATCGGAGATCGCTATACCGAACTCATGGTGGGGCCTGATCAGGCCGAGCGTGCACGTGGTTTCGCACCGCTGACCGAGCGCCAGGTTTTCGGTAAGTCAGTGCTTACGTTTGAAGGCGTCGCACGCGCCGAGCTGCAGGAGCTTGGCGAAGTGCGAACCCCCGGGCTTGCAGATCTCTTCGTGGCGAAGTTGTCGAAGGAGGTCGCGTAATGCTGGCGCGTATGAAAATCCTGGTGCAGCGTGAGCTGTGGGAGCACAAGGCATTGTATGTTGCGCCGGCCGTCATGGCGGGCCTCGTGGTGTTTGGTTTTGTTGTGTCATTTGTCTGGAGCTTGATCCAGGGCGTCCCGTTTGAAGCGGCGGTTGCGGCTATGGAAATCGGCGGTCAGCAGATCAATCTTGCGGGTAGTGCAGCGCTGATCGGTGTGTCGTCTGGTACGCTCAACTTGGTGCTCGCGATCGTCGTGTTCTTTTATGCGATAGATGCGCTGTACGCCGAGCGTAAGGACAAGAGCATTTTGTTCTGGCGGTCTCTACCGGTTACCGATACCGAGACCGTACTTTCGAAGTTGCTGACTGCGGTGATCGCAGCCCCTTTGATCACAGTTGCGATTGCGCTGGTGACTCAGGTCGTCCTTATGGTCTTGTTCACGCTTGCGCTCCTGGTTGGCGGGGGCAATCCGATAGACCTGTTGTGGAAGCAGGTGCCGTTCGGCGAACTTGCGTTGTTGGCGGTCTACTCGTTCATGACCGCATCATTGTGGTTCGCCCCGTTTATTGGCTACTTCCTGTTTTGTTCGTCTTTCGCGAAGCGGTCGGCGCTGATCTGGGTGTTCCTGCCGGTAACCGTGGTGGTCATGCTGGAGGGCATCGTCGGTCAGAGCTGGAATGTGTTGCGTGTCATTGGAGAACGATTTCCGAGTCATAGCCTTGCGGCCTACTCTGCGCCAAGTGGGCTTGAGTTCAAAGAGGAAGACTTCGAGCAGTTTGTGATGGGGGCTGATATCAGTCTTCTGGACGTGATGGCACCGGTTCAGTTCTTAACCTCCGCTGGATTATGGGTTGGATTCGTCATTACTGGCGTATTCCTCGCGGGCGCGGTCTACTTTCGACGGCTGCGAGCCTGAGGTTTCCGGCGGCGTGCATCCGAGCGGGTCGCTCGATCCGGACGCGCCTGCACCTCCAGCTTTTTTAGCCGAGCGCGGAACTGGTGATAAGACAGGCCCAGTAGTCCCGCCGCTATTTTCTGATTGAAGCTGGCTCGCTCCAGCGCGGCGATCAGGAAGCGCCGTTCAAACTTATCCCGTTCCTCACCGAGATCCGCCGGCAGACGGACTTGCGTATCACGGCCGCTGCGAGAGACGACCGGCGGTGTGGGTTGTCCCCGTTTGCTTGTGACTCGGTACGGCGAGTCAAACGGATCGAAGATGATGTGCTCGATCGGCTCCTCGACCTGCGTGGATCGATAGACCGAACGTTCCACCGCATTCTTCAGCTCTCGCACATTCCCGGGCCATTCATGTTTCAACAGCGTCGAAGCTGCGCGTGAGGTGAAGCCGGGAAAGTGATCGCGTTGCAGTTCGGCGCAAAGATTGATCGCGAAGCTATGAGCCAGCGGTAGGATGTCTTCGGTTCGCTCACGAAGTGGTGGCACTGTGATCACGTCGAATGCCAGGCGATCGAGCAAGTCCGCGCGAAACGTGCCTTGCGCGACGCGCGCCGGCAGGTCTTCATTGGTGGCAGCAACGACCCTGACATCGGATTCAATGGTGTCCGCACCTCCCACGCGCTGGAACGTCCCGTACTCGATTACCCGCAAAATCTTTTCCTGTACGCGCAAAGAGACGGTACCAAGCTCATCCAGGATCAGGCTGCCGCTATCCGCACGCTCGAAGTGGCCGCGATGAAGTCGACTGGCGCCGGTAAACGCGCCCGCCTCGTGACCGAATAGCTCCGATTCGAGAATGCTTTCGGTGAGGGCCGCGCAATTCACCTTGATGAGCGGCGCTTCCCAGCGTCCTGAAAGAAAGTGCAGACGACTGGCGATTAACTCCTTACCGGTCCCGCGCTCCCCGACGACCAGCACGGGGCGTGCGACAGGCGCTGCGCGCGAGACGTGTTCCAGCGTCGCGAGGAAGGCAGGTGCCTCTCCTATGAGTTGTCCTTGTTGCATTTGGTCAAAATAACCAATAAATCAGTAATTTTCTATAATTATAGTGAATTTAACTAACTAAATGTTGTTGGGAGTGTGTTCGAATCTATGAAAAGAGCAGTTAAATCAACAATTTATTGGCATCCGAAAGATTTGGCACACTTCCTGCTACAACCTTAACGAAGGTTTTATTTCTAAGAAGGTATTGGTTATGGGTATTTTTTCTCGATTCAGCGATATCGTGAATTCAAATATCAACGCGATTCTC
This sequence comes from Pseudomonadota bacterium, assembly GCA_039821645.1. Taxonomy (GTDB): domain Bacteria; phylum Pseudomonadota; class Gammaproteobacteria; order Steroidobacterales; family Woeseiaceae; genus CALBPI01. The sequence continues at coordinate 705 of JBCBNU010000078.1, read as the reverse complement.
GACAAGGCGGAGGATCCGGAAAAAATCGTTCGCCTGATGATTCAGGAGATGGAAGACACGCTTGTTGAGGTGCGATCGGCAGCCGCGCGTGCGATCGCTGATAAGAAGTCACTCAATCGCAAGCTGGAAGCGCTGGAGCAGGATTCGGAAGACTGGGCCAAGAAGGCTGAGTTGGCCTTGTCCAAAGGCCGCGAAGACCTCGCAAAAGCCGCGCTCGTCGAAAAGGCGTCGGCCTCACAGGCGTCGGAGACAATTCGCGACGAATATCAGGCGGTCGATGACACGCTTGGGAAGTTGAATGAAGACATCGCACGGCTTGAGTCCAAGCTGAAGGACGCAAAGCATCGCCAGCAGGCTTTGCTGACGCGGCATCAGGCAGCCAACAAACGGCTGGCTGCACGTAAGCTGACGCACACTTATAAGGTAGACGACGCGTTGACCCGTTTCGAGCAGTATCAGCGCCGCATGGAAGATGTCGAAAGCCGAGTCGAAGCGTATGACCTCGGCATGCCGAAAGACCTGGACCGCGAATTCGCGAGCCTGGAAGCCGAGGACGATATTGCCGAGGAGTTCGAGAGACTCAAGGCGCGGGTTGCTGCCCGTACCAGCCACGACGCCTAAGGGAGGGCATCGGTGGACGAGAGCGTATTTATACTGGGCATCATCTTCCTGACGGTCGTCGCACCGTTAATCATCATCCTGCAC
>JBCBNU010000077.1:0-9370 GCA_039821645.1 Pseudomonadota bacterium | reverse complement strand
ATTTGCATTGACCGACCAAACGTAGGCAGCGGCGTTCTCGATGGCATCAAACTGTTGCAGCGCATTTTCGATATCGCCGAGTTCGATACGAAAACCGCGCACCTTGACCTGGTCATCGAAACGTCCCAGAAACTGTACTTCGCCATTCGCGAGAAGCCTGGCTTTGTCGCCCGTCCGGTACCAGCGTGTATCGTCCAACGATACGAAGCGCTCGGTGGTTAATGCCGGGCGGCCGAGGTAGCCTGTGGCAAGCCCGGCGCCACCGATGCAAAGTTCACCGGGGATGCCGAACGGTGTCGGGTGACCTGATGCATCCATAATGCAGAACTGCGTATTGGCGATCGGTGGTCCGATCGTGATGGTCGACTGGCTCGGTTCGATAGGTTTGCAACTCGACCAAATCGTCGTTTCCGTAGGGCCATACATATTCCATAGTTTGGCAACCAACGGACCTAGTCGCTCTGCAACATCCGCAGGCATGGCTTCGCCACCACACAGCGCGGTCAGTTCGGGTGAGCCTGACCACCGCGCACCTAGTAAGAGTCGCCACGTTGCGGGAGTTGCCTGCATCACCGTGATCGCCTGTTCGTCGATCAGCGTTTGTAACTGGCGTGCATCGGTCGATTGATCGCGGTTTGCGACATACACCGAGCCACCGCAATACAGCGGCAACAGTAGCTCAAGCAGTGAGATGTCGAATGAGGCGGTGGTGACCGCGAGCAACCGATCGTCTCCTGAAAAGCCAGGCTGCAAAGCCATCGCTTGCAGAAAATTGGCGAGCGCCTTGTGGTCGACGAGTACGCCCTTCGGTTTACCTGTCGATCCAGAAGTGTAGATGAGATAAGCGGATATTGAACCATCAAGCGCCGGAAGCGAATCGTCGACCCGCTTTGCAGTCAAGGTCTCCTTCACGGTGAGCATTACAAGCTCATCGTCGAGTATCGAGTCCGGCAGGCTCCCGTCAGTCAGGACGAGCTTAGCGGCCGCATCGGTCAGCATCAGTGCCAATCGTTCCGCCGGGAAGTTGGGATCCAGCGGCAGCACTGTTGCACCAGCAAGCTGTATTCCAAGGATAACCGCTGGCAGATCGGTCGTACGATCCAGGCAATGTGCGACAATCGCGCCCGGCGTAACACCCGAAGCGACGAGCGACGATGCGATAGTGTGTGCACGTTCACTCAGTTCGCCAAAGGTAACTTGACTCGTACGATCCAGAGCGGCGGTGCTCGCCTCGCGCGTTTGTACGTGTTGAAGGAAGCGTTGGATCCACACCGGGTGTTCGATCGTCACGCTCGGACCGGACAGCAGTCGGGCTTCATGGGCGCTGGAATCAGCTCGCCAAAGCGATGCCATGGTCACACTCGTATCTTGTCCAGCATTCATCAGAATGCCCGACAACGCCTGCAACCACGCTGTGATTGTGCCCGCATCGAACAGGTCGGTGTTGTGAGTCGCTTCGATAGTCAACGTATCCGCGGCTGGCATCACATTGAGAAAAATCTCGAAGTTCTCACCCAGTCGCGGGATTGAGCGAACCTCCAGCGTATGCCCTTCCGCCTTAACCTCATCGAGTGGTTGATCGATGTTGAAAATGACCGGCACGATGGGTACGCGCGAGGTGTTTCCGCTGATACCGAGCTCCCGGACGAGTGAGCCGAAGGTGAAGTTGGGATGCTCTTGTGCATCCAAAATAGCGGATTTGGCGCGCGCAACGAGATCGGAAAACGAATCATTGGCAGTAACTGTCATGCGAATCGGCAACAGTTGCACTGCGTGTCCGACCATACGATGCAAACCGTCAGTGCTCTGTCGTGCCACGGGCAGGCCGATGGCAAAATCCTCATCGTCGGAGAGCGTGTGCAGCAAAGCCGAGACTGCAGCGAACACGACTTGAACCACACTCGCGCGCGTCTCGCGGGCGATGACTTTGACCGCAGCGGTTGTGGTAGCGTCCAGCGAGAAGTCTGTTCGGTGTGCAGCGAAACTCCGCTCGGCCGGTCGCGGGCGGTCCGTGGGCAGATCGAGTTCTGGGACGTTGTTGTGATACTGACCGAGCCAATAGTCGATATCACGGTTGCTCAATTGTTCGGCATGTTGTTGTTCTGCAAAATCACCGAAGCGATCCGACGGTTCGGTGACCGATGCGTCGGACAACAGTGTTGTGAGCTCTTCCAGTATGACGGCGAATGACCAACCGTCGCAGATCGCGTGGTGAGCGCCGATTACAAGCTCCGCTTGTTCACCAGGCAGCAGGATCAGGGTCGCCTGAAACAACGGCCCATCGAACAGATGCATCGGCGTTGCGGCGAGTTGTTGCCATATGCCTTGGATATAATCTTCGGTGCTTGTATCGTCGAGAGCGCGTTGGTCATCGATGTGTAGTTCAAAAGCAGCGCCGTCCGAGATACACAATTCATCCCCGGTGCGCGTGAAGGTCGCTCGCAGCGATTCGTGTCGCGTCACGATTTGGGTGAATGCGGCGGCGAGCCGCTCGGGGTCGACGGCATAGGGGAAACGAATCGACATGCCCTCATTAAACGCAGTGTTCGCGGTGTCACCGAGCAGCGCCGATGAGATGATCTCTCGTTGTGGCTCGGTGCTCGGTACGGTGCGTTCGATTTCACCGCTGCGAAACGGATCGTAGGAGACGGTAGTGTCGGTCATGATCTAGCCGGTGCTCTTGTATCCGACAATCTTGTATTTGCCTGGGTTGTCCGGGTCAGCGACGAACCATGCGGGCACGCCTGACTCATCCTTGCCGAGACGTGCGCCCTCGACCGGTGGCGTGTCGGTCTGCTTTTTGGTCATTCTCTCCAGCGCGACGGCGTCGCCTTTCAACAGCCCATGACGCACCAGTTCGCTCACCGCACGCCGGAATGCATCGACCACCTGTTGTAGGTCCTCGGCGGAGTGTGCGGTGGTCAGGAAGCACGGTCGGTATTGCCAGATGTGGATGCCGTACAAACGCATGAGGTAGAAAAGCAATCCCGCCTGCGGCTGATCTTCCGGTACGGAGATGTTGAAGTAGGAAGCAAACGACTGGATCGAGATCGGGCAGTCGATTGCCTTGAGAAACGCGTCGAGCTCCTCTACCAGTGTGCGGGTCGTTGCCGCCAGCGTTTGTTGTAGCTCGGGGCCGGATTCTCGCAGCTTGAGTAGAACCGCACGGGTGGCAGCCAGTGCGACCGGATGTCGTACGAAGGTGCCTGCAAAGAATGTTACGCCAACCTGCGGCGTCGAATTGTCACCGAACTGCCAGGCACCACCATCGAGTGCATCCATGAACCGTGACTTGCCGGCAATCACACCGATCGGATAGCCGCCACCGATCACTTTCCCATAGGTGGCAAGGTCAGCCCGGATACCAAAGTGCTCCTGTGCGCCACCGGGTGCGATACGAAAACCGGTGACGATTTCGTCGAAAATCAAGGCTGTTTGATTTTCTTCAGTGATCTCACGGATCGATTTCAAAAACTCGCCCGGTTGAACGCCGGGGTTGCGACTTTGCACCGGCTCGACCATAACGGCAGCCAATTGGGTCCCGAGCTCACGAATCCGCTCGAGCGATGCATCGTCTGCCCATGGCAGTACGATCATGTTCTCTGTCATCTCGCGCGGAATGCCTGGCGCCGCAGGCAAACCGTTGCCTTTGCTGCCCGGACGTACGACGACTTCATCGAAAATGCCGTGGTAAGAGCCTTCAAAAATGACCACTTTGGACCGCCCAGTCACCGTACGCGCGAGGCGCAATGCCCCGCAAACCGCTTCAGAGCCGGTACTGGCAAAAGCAACACGTTCATTGCCGGTCAATTCGATGCACAACTTTGCGACTTCACCGGCGAGCGGGGACTGTGGCCCAGTTTCAGTGCCGGCGCGCACCTGGTCGATCACAGCTTGCTGAATGAAGTCCGGTGAGTGGCCGAAGAGGATCGGCCCGAATCCGTTGGTGAGATCAACATATTCGCGACCATCGATGTCGGTGATTTTCGAGCCGCTAGAGCGATCGGTGACGATCGGGTAGACCATTTCCTTCCACTCCGGATTGAACCCCGAAACAGTACGAGGGTCGGCCAGCGCGTGGCGATGCGACTGCACGAAGTCTTTTGAGGTGGCGGTGCTCTTGACGTATTGATCGATGGTGCGCTCGATAAACTGCTTTTGTGCCGCCGTCAGCGTTTGGTGCTCTGTGCGTGTGCGCTGGATGCGTGTCCGCGGTCCTTGCTTTGCGGTCGCTCCCTCGGGTTTGGGTGCCTCGGCGTGCTCGTGCGCTGGCGCTGTCGTGCGGGTCACCGCTGGAACGGCGGCGGGTTGTTGGGGTGCGCCGGAGAGCATCGCAAGCTGGGTCTGCATCACTTCTAGCTGGCGGTGGATGAGTGCCTGCAGCTCGCTCGTTGGCGCAGCTGGCGCCCCGACGGTGGTGATGGGTAGTGTGGGTATCGGCGCTGTCGCCAGTGCACTGAATCCTGGCTCCGGAGCGACCGATGGCGCGGGCACTTGCGGCTCGAGGAACTCGACCAGAGCCTCAACGCTGGTGTAGTCCTCCATCAATTGTCGGAAGGTGATTTGCACATCAAACGCCTGTTGTACCGACAACGCCGCCTGCGTGAGCAGGATCGAGTCGAACCCGATATCCAGAAACTCGTCCGTTGTTGCACAGTCGCTGAGTTCGAAGCCGGAAACGTCTTCGAGGACGCGCGTCACACGATTGGTTAGCTGATCTCTGTGGCTAGTGGCAGTCATATCTTTGTCCATGACGGTTGTGGGTGGCGCCACGACGGGTGCCTCGATAGGCGCGGCGGTCGGTGAAAGATCAGTCGTTGCATCGACCCAGTGCCGGTTTTTTTCAAAAGGGTATCCGGGCAGGGAGAGGGTTGGTGCTGTGAGAGCAGCCTGTGGCGTTGGTAGAGTGTCGATCACACCCTGTGTCCAAGCGAATGCGACGGCTCTGAGCGCCGCATGCTGCTCCTGATCATGGGTCCCCGCGTCGGGTGCTGAGGCGTGGGCAACGAGGCGATCATCGACCGCGCTCATCTGCGCAAGCGATGTGAGTACCTTGCCTGGACCGATCTCGATAACTGCTACCGATTGTTGATCTTGCGCAAACGAGATCGCGGCGGCAAAGCGTACGGGTTGCAACAGCTGGTTGGCCCAATAGTCCGCACTCACGGCTTCGGCGTCTGACATCGTTTTGCCGGTGACCGTTGAAATGATCGGTATGTTGGGTGCTGAAAAATCCAAATTCGACAGATACTCCCGGAACTCGGACGCGGCGGGTTCCATCATCGAGGAGTGAAACGCATGAGAGGTTTTCACCGGTCGAAAATCGATATCTCTCGATTGCAGTGTTTCTGCCAGTTCGCGCACTGCGTCTGCAGGACCTGACAGCACGGTCGATCCTGGCGCGTTTTCGGCCGCGACAGCGATGGCGTCGCTGACATACTGTCGAGCGTCATCCGCATCGATGAAGACCGCGAGCATGTCTCCTTCTGGTTGTGCCTGCATTAGTGCGCCGCGTCGCGCAACTATGTCCAACCCTTGCTCGAAGGTGAACACACCGGCCAGTGCGGCGGCAGCAAACTCACCGATACTGTGTCCGATTAAAAAGTCGGGGTGAATCCCATGCTGCATGAGTGCGCAGCCCATGGCGTACTCAAACAGGTACAACGCCGGTTGGGCAAACTCGGTCCGCTGTATTGCGGGTGCGATTTCGTCGTCTTCCGGCGATGGTTCGAGAATCGCCTGAAGGTCAAAATCCCCCGAGGTGCGCAAATGGTCGATACCTGCGAACCAGTGCTTTGCGAACGTCGGATCGTGCTTTGCGAGCATCGCACCCATCGCCGGTCGCTGTGACCCTTGGCCCGTGCACATAAACCCGATCTGACGCCCGGGGTCGGCACAGCCTGACACCACATACCGCGCATCAATGGCGCGCACATCCAGGGACGATCGATCATCGGCGATCCAGGCAGTCCGGTGAAGCATCGGAGCACGACCACTGTGCAGGACGCGTGAGATTGTGTCGGGGCAGGGCGATGCTGCGCTTTCGAGATAGCCGGAAAGCTGCGCGGCCGAGCGTTTCAGAGCCTGCGCGTTCTTTGCGGACAGACACAGGATGCGAGGTTTCGCATAGTCGGCGCAGTTTGATGTCGCGGTAACGTCAGGCGCCTGTTCGATAACGACATGCGCGTTGGTGCCGCCAACACCGAATGAGCTGATGCCGGCGCGGCGCGGATAGGCTTGTGTGGGCCAATCCTTAAGCTCTGTATTCACATAGAACGGGGAGTCTGCGAGGTTGAGACGTGGGTTCTCATCTTGGAAAAAAAGCGATGGTGGCAATACGGCATCGCGAACCGACAATACCGCCTTGATAAAGCCGGCGACCCCAGCGGTATGAACCACATGACCGATGTTGGATTTCACCGAACCGATGGCGCACTGGCGCCGTTCTGACACATCGGCAAACACGCGCTTGAGCGCTGCGACCTCGATGGGATCACCCATCGGTGTGGCGGTGCCGTGGGTTTCCAGAAGGCCAATCGTCGCCGGGTCTATATTCGCGTAGTCGAGGGCGCCCGAAACCGCCGCGGCCTGCCCATCGATGCTAGGTGCGGTGAAGCTGACCTTGTTAGCGCCGTCGTTGTTCACCCCGAAGCCGCGAACGACCGCGTAGATTCGATCGCCATCTGCGATGGCATCTTCCGTTCGCTTGAGCACCACATATGCCACACCATCATTAAAGGTGGTGCCGGTCGCTTTCGCATCAAACGGGCGGCAATGCCCATCGGCAGACAGCATGCTGCCCTCTTGATACAAATACCCCGCTTTCAATGGTGTGGTGATCGATGCGCCGCCAGCCAATGCGACGTCGCAGTCGAACGCAAACAACGCCTTGCATGCCTCTGCAATTGCGACCAGGGATGTCGAACAGGCGGTTGTCACCGTGATCGCCGGACCCCGCAGATCGAGTTTATAGGCAATCCGGGTCGCCAAAAACTCAGGCTCATTGACGAGTGCGGTATTGAAATCGCCGTACCGTGCCTCGGTTTCGGTGCCTGCGAGGTTGGTTTTTCGATAACGGTTGGCGTTACTCCCTGCGTAGACGCCAATCAGTCCGTCGAACCTCGCGGCGTCAATGGCAGCATCCTCGAGTGCATGCCAGCAAACCTCGAGACTCAACCGCTGTTGCGGATCCATGATGCGTGCTTCCATCGGCGATATGCCAAAAAACTGTGCATCAAAGCACTCGGCATCGGCGACCAAGCCTTTTGCAGGGACGTAGTTGGGATTGGCGCGCAACGCCGGATCGATCGACGGATCGAGCTCATCGGGTGAAAAATGCGTGATCCCTTCCCGCCCTTCGACAATCATGCGCCAGAATGCATCGATGTCTGACGCACCGGGCAACCGACCCGCCATGCCGACGACGGCTATGGACTCGATGGCAGGATCATTTACTGTAGAGTCACTCATCGTGATGTCCTTGCGCGTTTTCGCATGGCTGTACGCCGCTTTTGGCCGCGACCTTCGCGATTAATCTGCGGCACGATTTGTTGGCCGAGCGCATTTGCCTGCGCTGCGATGGTGGTGTGTTCGAACACAAACGTGGGCTCGAGCATTTGCTCGACCTCACGCTCAATATCACGGTGCAGCGTTACGGCATCCAGAGAGGTGCCGCCCGCGTCAAAAAAATTCGTCGTCGGGTTCGATGTGTGTCCGAGTACTTTCTGCCAGCAGGCCGAGATTCGTGACGAAAGGTCGGTGTTGTCTCGGCCCGTCAACGGCGCGTTAGCGCTCGTGAATGGATCGGGGAGTTTCGAGATATCGAGCTTGCCATTTAACGTGATCGGAAACGCGTCCATCGCGACGTAGAAGTGTGGCAACAGATATTTTGGCAGGCGTTCGGCAAGCGAAGGCCTGAGTCGATCGACGATGCATGGATCGTCGGAAAGCACATAGGCAACCAATCTGAGAGCGCCACGCTGGTTTCGACGCGCGAGAACGCGAACCTGTTGAACCCCGTTCATGCCGGCGATCACGTTTTCGATCTCGGTGGGTTCAATCCGATGTCCTTCGATTTTGACCTGAGCATCGAGTCTGCCGAGAAACTCGATGTTCCCGTCGGGAAGACGGCGCGCGCAGTCCCCGGTGCGGTAGGCGCGCTCCGTCGCACCCTCGGGGGAAACGAACTCGACAAAGCTTTTGTCGGTTTGTTCGGTGTTGTTGATGTAACCGATCGCGAGGCCCGTGCCGAGGGCCAGCAACTCGCCCGGCTCACCATCGGCGACGGGTTCGAGTGCGTCATCGACGATCGCAACGCGTGTGCCGGAGATCGCAGTGCCAATAGGCACGTTGCTGGCGCTTTGGTCGAATGATCTAGGTACGGTAAAGCAGGTGGTGATGACCGTATTTTCGGTCGGACCGTACGCGTTCACGATGGTGGTGTTCGGTAACGCCTTAAGTGCGCTGGCGACATGCGGCACCGAAAGCGCTTCGCCCCCGCTCATCAGCACGCTAAGTGCGGACAGCACGTGAGGTGCCTCATCGACGATCAGATTAAACAGTGCCGCGGTCAGCAAAGCGTGGGTAACCCGCTGTGCGGCGATGGTTGCACCGATCGCGCTCGCCGACATTGGTGCATCGGGAGGGTGGAGTACGCAACAACCACCGTTGAGTAGTGGCGCCCACAACTCAGGTGTTGATGCATCGAAGCTCAAGGTGGAGTTCGACAGGTAGCGCGTAGCGTCGTCGAAAGATACGTAGTCAGCATCCAGCACGAGTCTCAGGACACCTCGGTGTGGTACTACGACCCCCTTTGGCACGCCGGTCGAGCCCGAGGTGAACATCACATAGGCCGGTGCATCTTCTGAACTGTGTTGGCGTCCTGAATCCGATCCTGCCGATGCGTTGGCCTGCGCATGCGGCAGAACCTGCGTCGGTAGGTTTGTTACGGGAAGTTCAGGTGCGTCGACCGATCGGAGTATTACCTTGACGTCCGCAGTCTCGATCATTTGGGTGAGGCGGTCGGCTGGATAGGCGGCGTCGAAGGGCACGTAGCAGTGGCCGGCAGCGAGGATTGCTATTACCGCAGCAACCGTTTCGGGGTCACGTCGAGCAACGATCCCGATTTTAGTCCCAGCGGGGTAGCCCGCCTGTTGAAGCCAGTATGAAATTTCCTGTGCGCGTTGGGCGAGCGCCGAATATGACAACGATTGCCAGCGACCGTCGAACCGGAAGGCAACCGCTTCCCTGTCGGGGTGCGTGCTTGCGAGTTCGAAGAATCGATTGTGTATTGCTGGCACGAGAGGCTCCCCAACGTTCTCGAGGTCCGTAACAAATGCCGTCGAAAGCGCGCCGAATGTCCCGGCTCTTG
>JBCBNU010000076.1:0-9620 GCA_039821645.1 Pseudomonadota bacterium | reverse complement strand
CCAATCAAAACGGCGCGCCAGAAGCCCGTCCAAACCATCTGAAAAGCCGGCTGCAAAAAACAAAGCGAGCGCGAGTCCGAAACGAGCGTCAATCAGCGCACCGAACACCATAGGCACCAACATGATTCGTGCCAGTGAAATCAGATTTGGAATCCAGCGCAGCATCGGCCTTATTGCTCCGCTGACATCCGCCAACGGAAATACAGATCAGCGGTTTCTATCGCACTCGGTGCCAGCAAAGGCGCGGACACAGACTCCAGCTCGTCGCCGACCAACAATTCGGCGAGACGGTCGCGTGTCGCCAGCGCGTCGAGCGTCACGATCAGTTCGTCCTGGCGCAAGGTTGTAACGCGGACGTCGTCGATCAGGCTGCGGCTTTGCAGAAACCGCATTAGCTCGGCGTAGTCCTCGGCTTGGCGCACACCGACGACGCTGACACGCACCTCGGAGGACTCCTCAGGTCGCGCAGCGAACTGATCGAGCATTTCCCCAGCAACGCGACTCATCGCCGCCATAGGCTGTCCTTGCAAATTCACTGCATCGCCACCGAACAGCCACCGCCAACGAATGACGCCCGGTGCGTCCAGTGACGCTCGGCCGACAAGAATGCTATCGGCGCGATAACGCCGGCTGGCCGATCTCAGCACATTGTCAAAACCGCCCCAGACGTCGCTTACGGCAACCGCAGCTTGATCGGTCTGATCGAGCACTGGCAATGATATTGGCAAGCCGAACGCCGATGCGGCCTCTTTCAACGCCACGCGCAGCGCCGCACGGTCATCACGCAAGTCCGGAAAGGGATCATCCTCGGGAGCGGGCGGCGCCATCGGCAGTATTTCGCGCGTGCCGTCCGGATGCTCGATGCCAAGCCAGACTAGCGTCAGCGGGCGATCGCTACCCCAGACGGGGACACCGGCAGCCTGCAGCGTCGCGCCGAGCGCGGCGCCGTCGAATGAAACCCAAAGCGAATCGCGGCCGGACTCGCGCCAACCGAGCACGAACACTGCCGCATCGGATATCAACTCACTCGCAACCAGGGGCTCGGTGGTCATCCGCGCAAGCACCTGCAAAAGCGCGCGCTCGTAAGCCAATGCTCGCGCGTCGCGCAGTTGACGGTCGTAGGCAACCTCGGCGGTATACAGATCCGGTGGCTCGACGGCAGCCACAGTGCCGACGAGACCAGCAACCAACAGCACGCCTGCGGCGAGCCAATGAACATTTCCCCTTGCCATAGGCGAAGTATACGAGAGACTGTGAAATAATTTAGCGATGAGTTCGAAGCCAGGCAACAAACCGCTGACTTACGCGGACGCGGGGGTCAACATCGATGCCGGCAACGCGCTGGTCGATGCCATCAAACCGGCGGTCGCACGCACAACTCGACCCGAGGTGATGGGGAATCTCGGTGGCTTCGGAGGTCTGTTTGAACTCGATGTCACGCGATACCGATCGCCCGTTCTCGTCTCCGGAACCGACGGTGTCGGCACGAAGCTTGCCCTCGCCCAGCAGTTGAATCGTCACGACACGATCGGCGTGGACCTCGTGGCGATGTGCGTCAATGACATCATCGTCAGCGGTGCGGAACCCCTGTTTTTCCTAGATTACTACGCGACCGGTGCGCTGAATGTCGATCAGGCGAGACAAGTCATTGAGGGGGTTGCGGCAGGCTGCCAGCAGGCGGGCTGTGCGCTGCTCGGCGGCGAGACGGCAGAAATGCCGGGCATGTATTCCGGTGAGGATTACGATCTCGCGGGATTCGCCGTTGGCGTCGTCGAGCGCGATGAGATCATTAGCGGCCAAAATATCACGGAGGGTGATGCGGTCATTGGCATCGGCTCCAGCGGACCGCATTCCAACGGCTACTCGCTGATCCGTCGTGTGATCGAACGCGCTGGCGATGTTGTCGATCTGTCGCTTGAGGGCGTCCCGCTCTACGACGCACTCATGGCACCGACGATCATTTATGTCGATGCGCTCAAGCAGCTGCGGGAACAAGGCGATGTTCTGGGCATTGCACACATCACCGGTGGCGGTCTCACCGAGAATCTGCCGCGTGTTCTCCCAGACGAGCTAGGCGCGCGGATCGACCCGGGTAGCTGGCCTCGCCCACCCGTTTTTGAATGGTTGCAACAGAACGGTAGTGTTCCGGACGACGAAATGTGGCGCACCTTCAATTGTGGTGTTGGGATGTGTGTCGTTGTTCGCGAGTCGGCTGTGACCGCAGCTTTGGCGGCGCTCACAGCGGGCGGCTATTCGGCATGGCAAATAGGCAACGTAGTAATCGGCACCGGCGTCCACTACGAATGAACACACCGGCCCGTGTCGTCGTGATGCTGTCGGGCAGCGGCTCGAACCTGCAAGCCATTCTGGACGCCACAGCCTCACGTCGTTTCCCCGCTGAAGTTGTTGGAGTAATCAGCGACAAGCCACAGGCCTACGGGCTGGAGCGCGCGCGATTAGCCGGGATACCCACCCGTTGTATCGAACGCCGCGCGTTTGCCGACAGAGCCGAATTCGAGCGTGGCCTTGAAAAGGCCATCGATGCATTCAATCCCGATTTCGTCGCCCTCGCTGGATTCATGCGCATCTTGCGCGGCGATCTGACCCGTCGATTCGCTGGCCGGATGCTGAACATTCACCCGTCACTGCTTCCCAAACACAAGGGCCTCGATACACACCAGCGTGCGCTGGACGAAGGCGATATCGAGCACGGGTGTACCGTGCATCTCGTGACACCTGAGCTGGACGCGGGGCCGGCCATTATTCAGGCAACGCTGCCCATCGGCGGAACGTCGGACGCTGACATGCTCGCGCGCCGCGTCTTGCAACTAGAGCATGTGATTTATCCGATGGCGCTCAGATGGCTGGCGGAAGGTCGCTTGCAAACCGCACCCGAGCGCATCTTGCTCGACGGACTCCCGCTGGATACACCTGTCGTGATGCGTGCCGATGCTTTGCTTGGATGATCGTCAGGTCTTCGGTACCGTGACGCCGGTCTGCCCCTGATACTTCCCGCCACGGTCCTTATAAGAAGTCTCGCACACCTCATCAGACTCGAAAAACAGCATCTGCGCCACACCTTCGTTGGCGTAAATGCGCGCGGGCAAAGGCGTCGTGTTCGAGAACTCGAGCGTCACCTGACCTTCCCATTCGGGCTCCAACGGCGTCACGTTGACGATAATGCCGCAACGCGCGTAGGTGGATTTGCCAAGACAGATGGTCAGCACGTTGCGCGGAATCCGGAAATACTCAACGGTGCGCGCAAGCGCAAACGAGTTTGGCGGAATAATGCAGGTGTCCGACTCCATATCCACAAAACTCGACTCGTCGAATGCTTTCGGGTCGACGATGGCCGAATTGATGTTGGTGAACACCTTAAACTCTCGCGAACAGCGCACGTCGTAGCCATAGCTCGACGTCCCGTAACTCACCAGCCGCTTACCGCCCGCCTCACGAACCTGACCGGGTTCAAACGGCTCGATCATGCCTCCCGACTCCGCCATACGACGAATCCATCGATCGGATTTGATGCTCATTGTTCAAGTGTCCTCTACCACGATTTCCGGGAATGCCATGCTGTAGTCGCGTCGCCCTTCCGCGAGCGCCAGGCCTGCGCTGATCGCGATCTGACGGAAGCGATGCGACAACTCGCTGTCCCGATCCGCTGCCACCGTGGGTTGGCCGGCGTCCAGCCCCTGACCGACGGCCGGGTCGAGCGGTAGCTCTCCAAGCAACCTGAGACCAGTTTCGTGCGCCAGCTTCTCGCCACCGCCCTGACCGAAGAGCGAGGCGGTGTAGCCACAGCTTGGACAGCGATAAATACTCATATTCTCGACGATCCCGAGCAAGGGCACCGACACTTTACGGAACATCTCCAACCCCTTTCGCGCGTCACTCAAGGCAACGTCCTGCGGGGTAGTCACCACGATCGCACCGGCAACTGGCACCGTTTGCGCCAGCGTCAGCTGGATGTCTCCCGTACCCGGAGGCATATCAATAATCAAAATGTCTAATTCGCGCCACGCGGTTTGCCGCAATAACTGGTTCAAAGCGGAGGTCGCCATCGGCCCCCGCCATACCGCGGGCGCGCTGTCGTCGAGCAACAACCCGATCGACATCGCCTGCAGCCCATGCGCGGCTACTGGCACGAACTGTTTTCCATCAATGCTGTTCGGTGGCTCAGCCGGGAGTCCCAGCATGCGCGGCAGACTGGGCCCGTAAACATCGGCATCGAGAATGCCAACCCGTGCGCCCTCTGCCTGCCAGGCGAGCGCGAGATTCACCGCCACAGTCGACTTGCCGACACCACCCTTGCCGGAACTCACCGCGATCAGGTTGCCGATTCCAGGCAGTCGCTTCAGACTGCGCTGCACGCCGTAGGCGGGAATCTCGGTGCGTAAACGAACATCATGAATCTCCATACCCTCAGCTTCTGCGCAGCTCCGTATGCGGGCTTCAATCGCGTCCCACAAACCCTCACAGGCGACTGGCATCACGATGCCGATATCGAACTGATCGGCTACTGCGGCGAGGTCGATGCGCGCACCAAGCGCTGCCAAAGAACGGCCGAGCCCGGGAAGCTCCGCATTCAGTATCGCCTGCTCCAGATTGATTTCGCCTGTGTTTTTCGCGCTCAAACCGCGAACTCCTGCGCATTGCAAAGCGCGAAAGTGTAGCGGAATTGGGAGCAGGGTCACATTTTCGACCACGACGGGGTTCAAAGGCACTGCCGAGCAGCTGAGCACCCTCTGATGTGGCATAATCTGGCGCGGAAAGGAGACACCTTGGCGCCGAAACATCCGAGTGCGATGCACGGTGCTCGCACGGTGAGATCAACGGTCGTCAGGAGGCAGCAACAAAAATTTCGGGGACCGCACCAATACGGTGTCTAGCCAGTTTCTCTGCCACCAGTCGTACATGAATTTTCTTACCGCTTACAAAGCCGATCGTCTGATCGAACAACTCATGTCCGCCGAGGACATTTACGAGCCGGCGGCGGAAAAAGCGCTCATGAAGTTGAAAAAACTCGGCGGCGCAGCGGTCCCTCGCGTCACGGAAGCGCTGGCTAGTGCCAACAAGAAGCAGACTATGGCGCTCGTCGATGTGTTGAGCGAGCTCGCCAACACAAAAACACTCAAGCATTTCGTCGAAGGCCTTTCGGACGGCGACCCTCGCGTCGTCTCCGGAACGGCGTGGGCGCTCTCCAGCAGCAAACAGGTCGACCCCAGCGCCATTTTGAAGCTGCTCGATGAAGACGAGATCTCGACCGGCGCGGTTCTGGAGGTCATCAACACGCACAAAGACCGTCTGAGCGTGCCAGCGCTGCTGAGCAAGGCCTACGACCTGCAGCCGAATGAACAAGCAGTGCTGTTCCGGATGGTCGGGAATATCGTTCGTGAGGAACAGATTCCCGATCTATTGGCGCGATTGACGGGCAAAGACCCGATCGTGCGCATGCATATCATCGAAATCCTGAGCCGATTCAATCGCCCGGACGTCGCAAGTGCCTTGGAGAATCAGCTCAACAGTAACAACAAAATGATCCGTGTCGCCGCACTGAACGGACTCAGCAAAATGGGCGGGGGCAGCAACATCAAGCTGATTTGCTCGCTACTGACCGATACCGACGTCGACGTGCAGAACAAGGCTGTCGACGTCATCGTCCGCATCAACCACCCCGATACCATTCGCCATTTGATTCCGGCGCTCAAAGACGAAAACGAATTCAGCCGTCGCGCGGCGGTTGAAGTGCTGAATGAGATCGGCACACCCGACTCCATTAAGGATCTCTTGAATGCGGTGCGCGATGATGACTGGTGGGTAAGAGCACGCGCCTCCGACGCGCTGGCGCAAATCGGCGGACCTCGGGTGGTCAAAGCGGTGATGCGACTGGTCAAAGACGAAGACCAGGAAATCCGCCGCGCTGCGATCGAGATTCTTAACGCAACCAAAGACCCGCAAGCGTTCGATCAATTGCTGCACGCGACCAAGGACGACGATTGGTGGGTGCGCGAGCGTGCCGTGGATGCACTTGCGGAGATCGGCGATACGCGCGCTGTTCCTGTGCTCGCCGGCATGCTCGGCAAGAACGAAAAATCAGACCCCACCGTCGTTCGTGCCCTCGGAAAACTCGGGGATCGACGTGTTGCCGGCAAGATCGCGCCGATGATGCTCAAGGGCAACCGTGAGATTCGCGTTGAAGCGATGAAAGCCGTGGCCATGCTCGTACAGGAGGGGGATGTAGCCGCCGTTCGCGACAAACTGATCGATATTCAGGAGGGCACCGACCATCAGCTCTCCGAAGCCGCCGATCTCGCCCTGGAAACCCTGCAGACTCGCTTCTCCGAGGCAGTGCGTGAGCAGAACCGCAAGGCGGAGAAGCTCACGGAGGGTCAGGCCGGTACGCTGCTGCTCAACGACGAAGAAGCAAACAAGGCGCTGCAGGAAGCGGCCGAACAGGTTGCGAAAACCGAAACAGGCCCGCTGGACATTTCAACGCTCGAACCCGGGGATGTGGTTGAGAATCGTTACCGATTCGTCAAACGTATTGGTAAAGGTGCGTTTGGCACGGTGCTGTTAATGGAAGACACCGTCGTCGGCGAGGAGCTTATTCTCAAGTTCTTGAACCCGAATGTTTCGTCCGACGAAGAGATGATGAAACGCTTTGTTCACGAATTGAAGTTCTCGCGTCGCATTACACACCCGAACGTGATCCGTATTTATGACTTTCTGCATATCCAAGGCAACTACGCGATCTCGATGGAGTACTTTGACTCGCACACACTGAGTGCAGAGATCGCTGCCGAAAAACCGATGCCATTCGCGAAGGCGCTCGGCTATGCGAATGACATTGCCACGGGCATGGGTGTGGCACATGGCGCCGGCGTTATCCACCGCGACCTCAAACCAGCCAACATCCTTATTGACGAAACGGGGCTGCTGAAGATCGTGGACTTCGGTGTTGCGGCTGCAGCGAAGAGCGGTGACACACAGCTCACCAAGACCGGCTATGTCATCGGTTCACCCAAGTACATGGCCCCGGAACAAATTCTTGGCAAGAAAGTCGAGGAAACGGCCGACGTCTATAGCCTTGGCGTCATTCTCTACGAGATGATCACCGGATCACCGCCCTACACACGCGGTGACCATATGTCCGTGATGTACCAGCACGTGCAAGGCAAGGCAGCACACTGTCAGGAATTGAACGACAAGATCCCCGACGACCTCGCCGCCATCGTCACCAAGCTCATGTCTGTCGACAAAGCCGAACGACACCAGTCGATGCAGGAAGTGCGCGACGCACTGGAGTCGGTAAAGCTCTGATTGGAGCGGTTAAACTCGACCTGCGCACTTGCCAACGCAGAAAAGCTGTTCGATAGTCAGCGCATGGCTCGAATAGATGCGTTCCTAAAACTCGGCCTCGCTCAGGGCTGCTCCGACATACATCTTGCCGTTGGCGTCCCGCCAATGTTGCGCATGAGTGGAGATCTGCTGCCTATCAAGTTTCGTGATTTGGGCGAATCTGAACTTAACAACTATGTCGCGGAGATCCTGACCCAGGCCCAGCAGGAAAAGTTCGCCAATGGCAGTGATCTCGACTTTTCCTATGTCGCTGAGGAAATCGGTCGATTTCGAGTCAACGTGTTCCGCAAAGACACGGGCGTCGGCGCTGTCTTCCGGAGCATCCCGAACAACATACCAACGCTGAGTTCGCTGAACCTGCCGCCGGTTATAGAAACGCTGTGCGACCACCATCAAGGCATGGTGCTGGTAACGGGGTCTACAGGGACCGGCAAGTCCACGACGCTTGCGGCGATGATCAATCACCTGAACCAGAACAAGAACCTGAACATCATCAGCCTTGAGGACCCAATCGAATTCGTCCATCACAGCCAACGCAGCCAGGTCGTACAACGTGAGTACGGCACGCATATCCCGAGCTTTGCTGCTGGCGTACGCGCCGCGATGCGTGAGGATCCCGATGTGATTCTTGTCGGCGAGATGCGAGACATGGAGACAATTTCGATGGCGATGACAGCAGCCGAAACCGGCCATTTGGTTCTCGGGACCTTGCACACGACCGGCGCTGTCAAAACCATCGATCGCATTATCGACGCGCTACCCGGCGAGCTGCGCGAACAGACGAAGAGCTTTATCGCGCAGTCTCTCAAAGCGGTGGTGACCCAGGTGCTGGTCAAAAAACCGGGTGGACAAGGCCGTGTCGCCAAGCACGAAATTCTTGTCTCCAATAAGGCGATCAGCAACCTGATCCTCACCGACCAAACGCATCAGATTCAATCACAACTTCAAATGGGTGTGGATTCTGGTATGCAGACCATGGATATGGCGCTACTAGACGGTATCCAAAAGTCGGAAATCGACCCGGACGATGCGTATCGCTACGCCGTCGACAAGCGAAAGTTTCACCGCTTCGTTAGCAACACTGAAATGCTGCCGCAACTCGACATGGCTAACGGCTGAGCGATCATACGATGGCGACCTCAGAAGAACGCGTAGTTCGAAAAATCGACTCTTATCTCGAGGAGACCGTGCGCTCGGGTGGTTCAGACTTGCACTTCATGGCGGGGGATCCCGCACGCATTCGCGTGCACGGCGAGCTACGCGCCATGGGCGGCTCGGAGCTTGCGCAAGCGCACGTCGAAGACGCGTTGTACGAAATCATGTCGCCTTCAGTGCGACGCCATTTCGAGCAGGAAAACAGTGCCGACTTCGCCTATGAAATTCCGGGCCTCTCGCGCTTCCGTGTGAATGTACTGCGCCAGCTGAACGGCATGGGCGCTGTCCTGAGGACGATCCCGACGAAAACGCTAACACTCGAAGATTTGAAAATGCCAGCGGCGGTGCGCAATTTGTGTCGCCAACCACAGGGCATGATCCTCGTGACGGGCAAGACCGGTTCGGGTAAGTCCACGACGCTCGCCGCGATGATCGACGAGCTGAATAATCGTCTGAAGGGCCATATTCTCACGATCGAGGATCCCATCGAATTCGTGCACATCCGCAAAGGCTGCCTGATCAGCCAGCGAGAAATTGGAAAGCACAGCTCCGACTTTGCGAGCGCGCTGCACTCGGCTTTGCGAGAAGACCCCGATGTGATTCTCGTCGGCGAGATGCGCGATCTCGAAACCATCAGCATCGCAGTGACCGCCGCCGAGATGGGCATTCTGGTCATGGGCACTCTGCACACCAATGGCGCAGCGCCGACAATCGACCGGATCATCAACTCGTTTCCGGCTGAGAAGCAGGCGCAGATCCGCACGATGCTGTCGACCTCTCTGAAGGGCATCATCTCGCAGCAACTGGTCGCGACCAAAGGAAAGCCGGGCCGGGTTGCTGCTCTGGAAATCCTCATCAACACACCGGCGATCAGTAACCTGATTCGGCAAGGGAAAATCGACCAGCTGGAAAACTCCATCCAGAGCGGCGGTGCGCAAGGCATGAAGACCATGGACACCGCGCTGCAGGAGCTTTACGACACCGCGATGATCAGTGGTCGGGATGCCTACGAGAAAGCTATCAACAAGACGTAGAAGAACTTGTCTTCAGTGCCAGGGATCTTGAATCCGAAATAAGGCGCATCTCGCGAAACGTCCCAGTCT
>JBCBNU010000075.1:0-9660 GCA_039821645.1 Pseudomonadota bacterium | reverse complement strand
GCATGCCCGCTTCTCGAAGCTTCGCGCGATTGACCTCGATCACTCGCTTGGTACGAAACTCTCCTGTTTCTGCGATCGTTTCCTCACGCAGTGCTAGCGTCGCAATCGTTTCGTCCGTGGAACTCCGTGAGCTCAATGGGTGTTCTGTTTTCGGGTGTTCTGTTTTCGCGACTGTCGCTTGCACCGTTTTCGACCCGGATTCACCCTTTGACTGGCGTATTCGCTTTAGTGCATTTTGAATCTTACTCATTGCCTTTCCCCTAAAGCGCTGCCATCAGGCCTCGAACAGCGACCATCCCCTGTTCGCGAGTCACCAAAACAAAAAGGAATGCGACGACCAGTGCCACCAAACCCGTCGAGAATGCCGCAAGCTGCGTGATTCGCTGCTTTTTGCGCTTTGCGTTCACCACCAGCGATACACCACCCAGAACGGGCAGACCAATCTTCTCACGCAGCGCACCCGTGTGGTGGAACACCGGGCGGATTTGACTGATCAGAAACGCAACGCCCCCGCCTGCACCCAATCCGAGCAGCAATACGCCAGCCAGCAACAGCGGTCGATTCGGAGATGCTGGCGCCTCGGGAACCAACGGTGGATTAATCGTTTGAAACTGGATGTCCTGACTTTGGTCGGCAGAGTCCGAGAGTTCGGCCAACTCCAGTCTCTCACTCAGCGCTTGGTACTGATCCTGCTTTACGCCGTAGTCACGATTGAGGCGTTGCAGCTCGGCTTCGACCTGCGGCAACACATCCACCAGACTCTGCAAACGCGTGATTTGGCGAATCGCCGCCTGTTCCTCGGCAATTTTTGCCGCAATCTCAACATCAGTATTGTTGAGATCGATCTTGATGCTTTGGTAGATCGGATTGTCGGAAGCCGCGTCGCCGGTTTCAGCTAACTCGGCAAGTGCATCCTCACGCCGCCGCTCCAGTTCCTCGATCACCGCCTTCGTCTGGATGACATCCGGGTGCAAATCCGTGAAGCGCAGTGAAAGCTCCTCAAGCTTCTCACGATTGCTGTTCAAACGCTCATCGAGGTCAGCAATCGGTCCGGACTCTGCACCGGCCTGTACGATCGGCGCCTCGCCTGCAAGCTGTGCCTCAAGTTCACTGCGTTTTCTTTGTAGCAGCGTCAGCTCATAACGAATGGTGTCGCGATTATCGATCGACTCCTGCAGGCTACTGTAGTAGTCGCCACCTTCATCGGGCATTCGCCCAATATTGGCGCGCTTGAAGTCCGCAAGGCGCTTCTCCGCGGCGGTCAGTTCCAGCTCCAGATCGTTCAGTTGCTCGCGAAGGAACCGCTGCGAGTTTTCCGAACCCTCGCGATTAGCGCCCAGTGAGTTCTCGACAAACTTGTTGAGCATGGTTTCCACAACAACCTTGGCGAGTACCGGATCGGCATCGAAATAAGTCAGTGAATAGAGATTCGGATCTGACTTCGCATCATTTGTTAGCGATAAACGTTTTCGCAAACCGCGTGCGACGTCGCTTCTCGAGCGCTCTGGGGTGACCCGGAGATTCAGGTTGGTGTCAGTGACTACCTGCTCCAACTGTTGCTGGCTGAACATCACGTTGGTTACGAGGTCGAGCTGGTCAGTGACATCGGTATCGACAATCAGGCCCTCCAGCGTCGGGCGCAGCTGAGAGCTTGTATCCACATAAACCTGCGCCGAGGCCTCATACGTGTCGGGCAGCATTAGCACAAACAACCACCCGCCGATGCACACGACCCACGCCGCAATCAGGGCGATGACTCGGAAGCGCCACATTCCGCGCGCTTCAGAAACCAGAAATTCGAGTTGCTCACGCATCCTAGAACAGCGCCTCAGGAATAATGATGACGTCGCCAGGTTTCATAGCAACATTCTGCTCGATCCGGCCTTTGTTCATGAGATCGTTCAGCCGAATGCGGTACTCGGTCGTCTCACCGTTCTCGGCACGCACCAGTTTCGCGCGATTGCCTGCCGCAAACTCACCAAGTCCACCAACCGCAATCATGACATCCAGCACCGTCATTCCCTCGCGGTAGGGAATCGCCTGCGGATTGGTCGCCTGACCGACAACCCGAACCTGGCCTTCATACACGCCCTGGAAATTCGTCACGATGACATTGACCTGCGGCTGCTTGATGTAGATTTGCAGCACGTTTTCGATATCGCGGGCAAGCTGCGACGGCGTCTTGCCGACCGCAATCATGTCCTCGACGAGCGGGGTCGAAATCTTGCCGTCAGGTCGCACCGGGACGGTCGACGAGATTTCCGGGTTTCGCCAAACAAAAATCTCGAGTTGATCTCCCGGACCGATGCGGTACTTGCTGAGATCCTTTGCCTGCGGCACCCGGGTTGCGCCTGCCGCGGCCGGAGGCAATGTTTGTCCGCCACCACAGGCAGCAAGCAGCCCTGCGGTCAAACAGATCAGGATCAGTGAACGTCGTGGACAGTACGTCATCGGGAGGTTGTCCTTATTCGGTCGCGAATACCGTCGCGCGCTGTAGCCGCGCGCTCAATACCCTATGATGCCAAACTCATCTTTAAACGACCAGAATGCTTTGATTTAATTCCAGAAAATGTCATTTTTTATGTCACATGCCGATGACAATCCGCGCCCTGCCCCGTGGACAGCGCTATTGCTGCTGTTGGTGGCGGTGCTGACCGTGCATGCGATCGATAGCGATCGGCAATCCATCATTCTCGGCGGCGCTCGGAACGCCGGGCATATCCCACTGTTCATGCTCGTGACGTTCGTAGTCTCACGGTTTTTTCGAGGTCATACGCTGAAGACTGTCACGACCGTTGCTGTGATCGCGCTCTCATCCGAGATTTCGCAGTTGGTCACAGGTGGAGAAACCGATTGGCGTGATCTGGTCGCTGATATCGCTGGCGCCGGCCTGATGCTCGCCGCCATGGCACTTTGGCAGGGTAATCTCAAGGCCGCAAGGCTGGGCGCGGTGGGCCTCGTGCTCATGGGACTGGCGCCGCTCTGCGGATGGCTCTACGCGTGGCACCAGCGAAGTGATGCGATGCCTTGCCTCGCGCGATTCGATGCGTCGTCGTTGAGTCCGGCACAAAGACCGATGAATGCCTCGATCACTGCACGTTCTGAGACGATGCTATCGCTGAGCTTGGAACCAAAGCGCTACGCGGGTTTGCGCCTGCTCGATCCGGCGGCCGACTGGAGCGACTATGATCGCCTTACAATCGACTTCGCAACAGCACCACCTGTGCCGATCACGGTCCGGGTTCACGACCGGAACCACAACAACGAACACGAAGATCGCTTCAACAAACGGTTCGACTCAGGCCGCGCCAGCGTGAGCATCCCCCTCGATCAGATTCGAGAGGCCCCTGCTGGTAGGCGGATGGATTTGACGCGCATTGAAGAGCTTACGTTCTTCACGAGCAATCCACCGCCGGGCACTGTGCTCGATGTGTCCGTGCCTTGCCTACAGAGGGATACGGGCTAAGGAGATTCGCGAAGCTGCACGTACAGGGCCTCGGCCTCGGCGCGACCTGAAAAACCTGAATCGGATTGCAACGCCCGTCCTAGCAAACGCATGGCCTGTTCAGACTCGCCATTCTGGGACAACGCGGAAGCAAGGTGCCAGGCAATCTCCGGATTATCACGATCGAGCTCGTTCGCGCGCCGCAAAGCGGGCAATGCTGTGTCGAGATCATCCTCCGAGAGCGCAATCCAACCGAATGTATCGTTGATTGCCGCAGTGCGTGGGGACAGGCTTCGTGCTTCCGCTGCGGTCTGTCTTGCGCGCGGGTCGCCGGCCGTAAAATACATCCAGGCGAGATTGTTCAGCACGATCGCTCGGGCACGATCGTTAGTGCCCTGCCTCCCCGCGAGCTCCTCGTACAGAGAGATTGCGGCCGCTTGCTCGCCCGCAGCATCCAGTGATTGCGCAAGCACAGTTTGTATCTGCACATCATCAGGGTTCCGCTCGAGCCAGGCATCAAGCACGCTCCGACTATCCGGCAGACCGAGCTTCTGCCGCGTTGAAAACTGCCTGACTAGCAATCGACGATCGAGCTGGTTGCGACCCGCGACATCAAAACGATCCAGAGCGCCTTCCAGGTCACCTCGCTGAAGCAAGATATCGCCCTGGAGAATTAGGGCTGCGCGATTGTCCGGATCTTGGTCCAACACTGCATTCACCGCATTCGCCGCACGATCCACCGCGCCTTGGTTCAAATCAAGATCCGCACCAAACAACAACGCAACCGTGTCGCCGGGCCGTGCATCCAGGTATTCGCTCACCACTTCGCGAGCTGCCTCCGGATCGCCGGTGTTCAGCAAAACTCTGGCTTTATCGAGCTGCATCAGCCGGTCGAGCGGTGCAAGTTCTGCGGCACGCAACAGATCCTGCCGCGCCGCCTCCTCACTACCGAGCTGCCCCCTCGCCTTTCCGCGCATCTGCAGCAATCGAGGGTTATCGGGATGAAACTCGAGCCCCGCTTCCGCGCTGGCGAGCGCGGCTTCGGTCTCGCCCGCCGATAGCTGATACTGAGCCAACAGGAAACGCGGTTCGGCGGCTTCTGGCGACGCCGCGACCGCGGCTTCCACGCGCGAGACGGCAGCGGCCGTATTGCCCATCGACGCAGCGATCTGACCGACGGTTGCAACGGCCGGCATGTAGCCAGGCACATCGTCGAGCAAGGCCTCGAGCAACTCATTCGCCTTGCTGACACTGCCATCAGCAAGTTCAACCCGTGCAAGTCCATATCGCGATGGCGTGTGCATGGCATCGATGGACAAAGCCTGCGTGTAGTACTGCCGTGCTATCGGAAATTCTCGTAGATTCCCCATGAGCTGACCCGCCAGGGACCAAGCGGTGGCATCGTCGGGAGCCCGCGCGACCAGCGCCTCTGCCTCACCAATCGCTGCCGCACGGTCATTGCTCGAGAGGTGGGCCAACATTCGCAACAACGAACCTCGATATCCGCCAATTGCGTCATCCTCGAGGTTTTCTAAGAGGTCGAGCGCCTCGGAGGCTCTGCCGGAGGCGAGGTAGCTATACGCCGTCGCGAGCTTAAGGCCGGGATCATCCGGGACCTGCGCGGCACTGCGTTCGAAATAGATCACGCCATCTGCGGGATTACCTGATGCGACGGCAGCTTGACCCAACAATGCGAGGACGCTCGGATCACTGGTTTGTTCCGGCGCCAGTGCAGCGAGCACTTCCAACGCCTCTTGCGGTCGATTGAGCTCAAGTAACGTTTCGGCAAGGAGCTTGCGCGCCATACCACTGGTCGCATCAAATCGAAGTGCCTTGGTGAGGTAGGCCTCAGCCTGGCGAAGGTTGTTCTGCTCCAAGTTAATGCTGCCGAGAAACAGGTCTGCTGGGGAACCGCCGGCCACGCCCTCACTGATCCGCAAAAGCCCTGCTCTCGCGCGGTCGATATCGCCGCGCTCAAGAGCAATCAGCGATTGCAGGAACAGGGTTTGCGGCGCCCCTGGGAATTGAGACTTGTACTCGTCCAACGCGGCCTGCGCTTGGTCGAGCGCGTCTCTTTGCAAGAAGTTTTCAACGCGTACCAACAGCACCTGCGCACGCGTAACCGGGGAGGCGTTGTCGTCGAGACCCGCGTATGCACGCTCGATGAATGTTGCTCGCGCCTTTGTATCCGGCGCCTGCTGCGCCAAATACAACTGCAACTCCGCGCTGCCCGGCACCCGGGTTTTAGCGTTTGCCAGCACGCGCTCGACCTCAGCCGAGTTGCTCGCACGCTCCGCGAGTGATGCCAGTCCCACATAGGCATCGGGAAGCCGATCATCCAACGCGAGCGCACGCTCATACTCTGCCTTGGCACGCTCCGGCTCCCCGGACGCGGCGTAGGCATGCCCCAGAAGACTGCGGTGTACCGCAACCTCCGGGTCCGCTTCGAGCGCATCGCCAAGCTTTGATAGCACCTGCTGTCCGCTCCCAACGACCAGCAGGCTCTCGGCGTACTCCGGCAAGAATGCCCGCAACTCCGCGCCGAGTTCGAGCGCCCGTCCATACTCTGCCGCTGCCGTGGGAAAATCGCCGACCTGCCGCGAAGCATTAGCAAAAATCAGGCGCGCCTTGATGTTGGCAGGTTCCTCCTGCAAGGCGCTGCGCGCCTCGAGCACCGCGGCTCTATAGTCGCCGCTTGCGACATGTTCATTAGCCCGAGATACACGATCCTCAGCGCTGGGTTCACACGCCACCAAGCCAACTGCCGCGATCGCGATCAAGAGTCGAGAAGGGGTAATCACCAAAATAAAACGTGCCATGCCGGCCTCACTCCTAATCCTTCACGAGTCTCGCCTCCGCGGCGTCGAGCGCCGCGGCGGCATCTATCGGTGGCTGACCGCTGAGCATTGCTGTCCGGCAGTTGCTATCACATCGTTGCGCGACCGCAACCATCCGCGCATCCATTCTGCCCTGAAACAATTGTGCCAACTGTAACCACTTTGCTTGAATCGGTGATGTAACAACACCATCACCGATCCTGTGACGCACTGCGACCCACACCCCTTCACCGGATGGGTAGCGCGCCACGAAAACCTCATCGCCGCCCCATAGAAAACGACCGAGCACGGGGTTTTCCCCAGCACGATCTCTCGCAACAGCGCGATTAGCGCCGCTCAAGAGCTCAGAACCTTGCCGCTGATAGCGATACCACGCCATGTCGATACACATCGGCTCACCCTCCCATAGAATAGCGCCGCGACGTTCAACCGCAGGCCTGCTGTAGGCGGTACGCCATACCCCGCAGGCTGAGGTTCTTGAAGTCGAATCATCGGCGAGTCGAGGCGGGTCGTAGGCTAAGCCAGACACGATCACAAAGCGCGCTGCGAACGCTAGCGCCACGACCAGCACACAGCTCCCCGCGACGACCGCCAACCGCATGATGCCCGGCGATGCCATCGCAGATGCGGTGCCTTCATGCTCCGGCTCGGCCTCCTGCAAACGAGAGGCAATCCAGAAGACAACCATCATCGTCGCGACAAATACCGCCCACCCTGCGAAAGTGTGATCGACCACCTGAGGGTGATCGATGCCGAGTCGAATGCCCATCTGGATCACGACAAAAACCCGAATCCAGTTGCCGACGATCGCAATCAGCATCGCAATAGCGACCAACATCAAAGCATCGCGTGAGCGCGCAAGGTACCAATGTCCGTAAAGCGCAGACACCGCAGCGCTGATGATAAAAAAACGCAGGCCACTGCAACCGGCAGCGATCTCGAAGATGCCGGTAGACACCGTCACCATATTGCCTTCAATGAATGCCGGAGTGCCGGCGATGTAGGTCATCTGCCCAACCGCAATCGAGGTCCATTGCTGTAGCGCCGGGTTGATGACATCCCACAGCGGGAGGCAAAAATAGAGCATTGCCGTAGTTGGCAGGACCCGGCTCAGTGAATCGCGGCCATAGAGTGCGACGAGCATCGCGCACAACACCAGGGGAAGAATCAGCTGATACAGCGCGACGATACCCAGCAATTGTGCCAGCGCCATGGCCGAAATACCGGTCACCGCCAACCACAATGCGGGCCAGTAGAGCCGAGATGACGATATTCTCTCGACCGCTTTCGCGATAATCCAGACGATCAGGGGCGCGAGCAACAAGCCATGGCCGTAGGTGGGATCCTTCAGCCAGCGGGCCAGGAGATGCTCGGTCGCCGGCAGGAACGCGATACTCACGGTGGTGAACACAGTGAGTACGATCAGCGCGTGCCAACCTTCCGGAAAGGTCAACCCCGATTTCGCATCAGAAAATTGCAGAAGTTTGTCCGCCGTGCCAGCCCCCTAGCGTTAGGGGATATTAGCGCATGCGGTCAACCGCAGGTAAGGAACCGAGTCCAATTTCAGGCCGTGAAACCCGTCACATCCTCGACAGCCGGTAATCTCGCAATAAATTCGGTTCCTTGACCCGGCGTCGAAGTCACGTGAAGCGTCCCACCGAGTTGCCGGATGTACTCACGGGCCTGATAGGCACCGATGCCCATACCCTGAGCCCCCTTTGTAGAGACGAAGGGCCGAAACAGCTGCTCTCGGATAAAAGTCCCGGTCATGCCCGCGCCTTCATCGACGATCGATATCTCATGCACATCGCCGTTGCGACGCAACGACACAGCAACCGATCCGTGCGGGCCACCCACCGCATCCTGTGCATTGCGAACAAGATGCCCCAGAACGGCACCCAACCGATCTGAATCTGCGCGAACCGAGAATGAGCCTGTTTCGCACTCAAGGTTCGGCACCGGCTGCCTTGAGGAAGCATCCGAGATCACGTCTTTTAGTAGGCTGCACAGGGCGATGGTAGTAACCGACTCGGGCTGTTGCTGACGCGTCAATGCAGCCAGCAGCTTCTCCATCCTTCGCACGGAGTTGGCAATCGTCTCGATCGCATCATCCACAAACTCGGGATTGGTTTTGTGTTTCTCCGCGTTCTTGACCACCAGACTCTGCTGCGCAATGAGATTTTTAAGGTCATGCATGATGAACGCCGTGAAACGATTGAAGACCTCAAATTGTCGTGCCTCTGCCAGCTCATCACGCGTTCGGTCACGCTGCAAAAACACACCCAACTGTTGTCCGACGGTGCGCAACAAATCATGATCTTCGAAAATCAATAGCGGCATACCTGCAGGACGCACCAAAGCCGCGATCCCGATCAGCTCACCATCCAGTGTAATCGGTACGATAATGCGGTCATGGGTCAACACTCTGTCCGAGCTCGGATCAAATGCGCCGCCGTAATGCTCCGGGTCACGCAACGCCTCCCGGCCATCTATCACCCAGTCCCGCTCGAGCAGGAACGCAACAACCGGATCCGACTCAGTCAACATCTCAGGCGCAGAATCGTTGCCAACAATGGCGACCCGATCAAACACCTCGCCCTCGGAGCTCTTCAGCCACAGCACCGCGGCAGGGCTCTCGATGATATCCGCCAATGCGTCGAGGCACAGGTCCGGCATTGGCGCCCGAGCGCTATCCTGAGACAAGCGGGTAATCAGCTTTAACCACTCTTCCCGATAATCGTATCGATTGGCATAGAAGTGCGTCGCGATGAACACTTTCAGGCGCCGTCGGATAGCAGCGGAAAACAGGACGAGCGTGAGCACGAGCAAACTGGCTACGAAGAACAGTCCCTTTAACGCTCCGCCCCAGTCACCGCTCTGCTCCTCGATGAGAGCGCCTCCGAACGCCACCACCAACAGGTACAAGCCGACACCCACCAGAGACGATGAATAGAAGACCACCTGCCGCGATACGAACAAACCGCTCTCAGCGCTAAGCTCTTGCCTCAAGGCAAAGATGAGGACGGGCACAACCATCGCATTCACGAAACCCCGTCCCGCCCACAGTTGCTCGTCCAACAGGCCGAGCAGGATCGCGTTCGAATAAATGAACAGATCGAAAATAAACAGCAATCCAAACGAAATCGCGACCAGCGTCGCGAAGCGGCGCTGTAATCGACCTGCGTTCCTGTAGATCTGCTCGACAGCCAGTAGTCCGGCGATAGAGATGAAGACGATGAAATAGTAGGACCAGTTAAACTCGACCGCGCCGCCGGTCAATTCCCGCCAGATCAACGAGACCGAAACCGGCAGCACAAGCCAAGGCATACGGGCGAACCATAAGCGCCAACGGTTCTCGTGTCCGCGGCTGACCAGCTG
>JBCBNU010000074.1:0-9712 GCA_039821645.1 Pseudomonadota bacterium | reverse complement strand
AGACGGATGCCGCTAGCAGCAAGAGCATCACACCCTTCACGACGAGGCCGGCATCGAGCATCAGCTCCAGAATAGACATCGGTCTTTAAATCCCCTGAGTAGTGTGAAGTTAATCGACGCGCGACGAGTCGTCGAACAACGGTAGCGCTTCGGATGCGGTGGCTTTGGGCGTCGGCAACCCAAAGTGAAGATAGGCATGGCGGGTGGCCACCCTGCCGCGTGCGGTTCGCATCATGAATCCTTGCTGGATCAGATATGGTTCTATGACATCTTCGATGGTGCCGCGTTCCTCACCGATTGCAGCCGCCAGACTGTCTACCCCAACAGGGCCGCCATCAAATTTTTCAATAATGGCCAGTAACAGGCGCCGATCCATCGAATCGAAGCCGTGCGGATCAACTTCCAGCATGTCCATTGCCGCCTGCGCCGCAGCCAGATCAACCACGCCGTCGGCCTTGACCTGCGCGTAGTCTCGAACACGTCTGAGCAATCGGTTGGCGATACGCGGCGTTCCCCTCGAACGCGCAGCGATTTGGCGTGCCCCCTCTTCCTCGATCGGCAGATCGAGAATACCTGCAGAGCGTTTGACGATACCGGCGAGATCCTCAGTACCGTAAAACTCGAGTCGCTGCACAATACCGAAGCGGTCTCGCAACGGTGAGGTCAACAAACCTGCGCGCGTCGTTGCACCCACCAGTGTGAATGGTGGCAAGTCGAGTTTAATCGAGCGCGCTGCCGGACCCTCACCGATGACAATATCGAGCTGGAAGTCCTCCATCGCGGGATACAACACCTCTTCAACAACCGGACTCAATCGATGAATTTCATCGACAAAGAGCACATCGTTCGTCTCGAGATTGGTGAGGATCGCCGCAAGATCACCAGGACGCTCCAGAACCGGCCCTGATGTCTGGCGCAATCCCGCGCCGAGCTCATTCGCAATGATGTGCGCCAGCGTTGTCTTACCGAGACCGGGCGGACCGAAGATGAGCACGTGGTCCAAGGCTTCCGAGCGACCGCGCGCGGCGCCGATAAAAATCTCCATTTGCTCGCGAACGGCCGGCTGACCCTCGTAGTCAACCAGCCGCTTGGGTCGAATAGCTCGGTCAAATGCACCGTCTTCAGTGCGCTCGCTTCCTGAGATGATTCTCGATTCGTCGCTCATGCCGCACCTTTGCCGGCGATCTGGCGCAGACACAGCCGTATGTAGTCTTCAGCGGAACCCGGTGCGTCGGATTTCGCGACCGTTGCGATCAGTTTCCTGACCTCGGATTCTTTGTAACCCAACGCAATCAGCGCCTGGAGTGCATCTCCCCGCCCATCGTCAGCGGTAGCGACTGTCGTCGTTTTGCCGGCTTTGCTCGAGGCAGGCACGACCTTCAACCGATCACGCATCTCAATGATCAAACGCTCTGCTGTCTTGCGACCGACACCCGGCACTTTCACAAGCGTGGCCACGTCATCAAATTCGACGCATTGGCGGAATCCGTTAACGCTGATGCCGCTAAGAATCGCCAGTCCGATTCTGGCCCCGACACCCGAAACCTTCAGCAGATTTCGAAACAGCACCCGCTCCTCTTCCGTCGAGAACCCATATAGCAGTTGTGCATCCTCACGAACCAGAAAGTGCGTGAGAATCGTGACTTCATTCCCGACTGAAGGTAGCTCGAGGTAGGTCGACATCGGCGTCTCAACATCGTACCCAACGCCCCCGACCTCGACGGTGATTGCAGGCGCCTGACGGGCGACGAGCGTGCCGCGCAGATAACTGATCATGACCGCCCTCCCATGCGCGCCAGTTTCGACTGGAGCTGCATGCTATTGCCATGACAAATTGCAACCGCGAGCGCATCCGATGCATCAGCAGTCAACTCAACTTTTAGTCCTAGTAAAGCGCGCACCATATGCGCCACCTGTTCTTTCGTTGC
Source organism: Pseudomonadota bacterium (assembly GCA_039821645.1). GTDB lineage: Bacteria > Pseudomonadota > Gammaproteobacteria > Steroidobacterales > Woeseiaceae > CALBPI01. The sequence goes on along the minus strand of JBCBNU010000074.1, from coordinate 7,784 downwards.
TGCACCCGTACCGGTTACCGCCTGCTTGATTGCCCGTGGGGCGTATTCCGCGAGTTCAGGTGCTCGCTCAAAGGTGGCACAGATTGCTGCCGAACGCGCCGCCCCAAGCTTGAGTGCGCTCGATGCATTGCGCGCGACGAATACCTGCTCGATCGCAACCGCGTCCGGCTCAAGACCGTCGACTAACTGATGCACGCCAGAGAAAATCTGATTCAACCGCTCGTTGAAGTCATCGCCCTTGGTACGAATAACGCCGGCTTCCACGTAACTCGCCCGATCGCGATCAAAGTCGACGCAGCCGAATCCGGTCACTCGACTACCTGGGTCTATACCGAGGATTCTGATATCAGTTCCCCGATCTACAGGGCCGCGAGCACGGACTCAGGGATGTCGGCGTTGCTGTAGACGTTTTGCACATCATCGAGATCCTCGAGCATGTCGAGCAGCTTCAACATGGTTTCGGCCTCTTTCTGCCCCAGCACGGCGCTCGTCGATGCCCGCATTGTGACCTCAGCGGTCTCGGGTTCGAGGCTCGCCGCCAGCATTGCGTCTCTTACGGTTTCGAACTCTTGCGGTGTCGTGATGACTTCGATTGCACCATCATCATCGACGATGACATCCTCAGCACCTGACTCAATCGCTGCCTCCATCACAGCGTCTTCATCCGCGCCGTTGTCGTAGGTCATGAGTCCGACGTGCGCGAACAAATAGGCGACCGAGCCATCGGCACCCAAATTACCGCCGAACTTGGAAAACGCATGACGGACCTCGGCGACCGTTCGATTGCGGTTGTCGGTCATACAATCGACCATCACCGCAGTGCCGCCCGGACCGTAGCCTTCGTAGCGTATCTCCTGGTAATCGTCACCGTCGAGTTCACCGGCCCCTCGTTTCACCGCACGGTCGATGTTGTCCTTCGGCATACTCTGCGCTTTCGCTTTATCGATCGCGAGACGCAGTCTCGGGTTCGCATCGATGTCGCCGCCGCCCATGCGCGCCGCGACGGTGATCTCACGGATCAACTTGGTAAACAGCTTGCCACGCTTCTTGTCCTGCGCACCTTTGCGGTGCTGGATGTTGGCCCACTTACTGTGTCCCGCCATTCGGTTGGTTCTCCTGCGCGACTCGCGCCCTAAAATCTCAGTTGAATACCGAGGTGCAATCCATTGTCACTGGTGAGATCCCCTGCGGGATCAAATTCGGTATTGGTATATCGTGCGCCGATAAACACATCAGCGTTTCGCAAGACGTTGTAGCCTGCGCGGAACTCAATCTCCTGAAACTGTTCACCGTCGCCGAACGACAGCACATCCGGCGCGATATAAGCATGTCCATACAGGTTAAAACGGTTGTACTGCGGAAAGGTGTAACGAAAGAAACCACCAACCGCGAGTACGGTTGCATCGAGCGGGCCATTGTCCGGGCTCACATGAAAAATCTTGCCACCGATTCCGCCGTCGAGTGGCGTATCACCACTTGACGCATCACCAGTGACATGGAATCCAATGTGCACCACGTCGCCTCGATCCTGATGGTGTAACCATCCCCCATCCACCTGAAAGTCGCGCGTAGGATGGGCCCATTGATAGTTCAAACGCACCGCGTCGTCGTTGAGGCTGAGGTCCAGCGCGTCTGCACGCGCAGCCTCGCCTGGCGACAACGCCGCCAGGGTAACGCACAAAACTGTACACAGAATTCTGATTCGCATTTTTGCTCCTGTCGCCCTCTGCCAACAGCACCAAGCGTGATCGGGCACTAATCGCGTATCATACCGGCTTCACTCCATCGGCAAAACGCACTCTCCCAAGGGAGCGGTGCACTGGGGACATGGCGCAGCAGCAGGAATCAGTAATACAGTCGAACGTCGAAGCACGCCGCTGGCTCGATAGCGTTGCCGAAACGTTGCCTGCTGATGATGCCGATCGCCTCTGTTCGGACGTGACCGCCTCGGTCATCGAACCGCTGGCTCTCGGTGATGACCTGCAATTGACCGCGGCACTCGCGCCAATGCTGCGCGCCGGGCACGTGAGTATTCGCCAGATACAACGCCACGCCGGCGGTGACATCGCCGAAATGGCAAAGGGATTGCAGCAGCTGTTTGAGCTCTCGCTACCAGGGCAATGGGCGCCTGGCGAGCGATTGCCTCCTGCACAGGGGGAGGCGTTGCGACGAATGCTGTTGGCGGTCGTCAACGATTTCCGCCTGGTCATCGTGAGACTAGCGGTACAGGTCGCAGACCTTCGTGCGGCAAGAACGGAGAACGAGCGTACACAACGCATGTTGGCACGCGACACACGCGAGATTTTTGCCCCGCTCGCGAACCGGCTAGGCATCTGGCAGCTGAAGTGGGAACTCGAAGACTTCGCTTTCCGTTACCTGCAGCCTGACGATTACAAGAGCATCGCCAAGGCGCTGGACGAGCGACGGGAGGAACGCGAAGCCTACATCGACGAGGTCACAACTGAACTTGGTACTCTATTGGACGAGGGTGGTATCACCGGTCAGGTCTATGGGCGACCCAAGCACATTTACTCGATCTGGCGGAAGATGACGCGCAAACAGGTTTCGCTCGACGCACTCTACGACGTGCGTGCGGTGCGTATCCTGGTCGACAATGTCACCGAGTGCTACACGGCGCTCGGCATCGTGCACAACCGATGGCCTTACATCCGCAATGAGTTTGACGACTATATTGCCAACCCAAAGGGCAATAACTACCAGTCGCTACACACCGCGGTGGTCGGCCCAGGCGGACAAGCCGTTGAAATTCAGATCCGCACGCATGACATGCATCGCCAGGCCGAACTCGGCGTCGCGGCACATTGGCGCTACAAAGAGGGTGGTCCCGGCAATTCGGTGTTCGAACAGAAAATCGCTTGGCTGCGCCAGTTGCTCGAGAACGAAAATGAACCCTCAGACAATGACCTGCTGGAAAATCTCAGCGAGGGAGTCTTCGATGATCGCGTGTACGCCATCACCCCCAACGGTGACATCGTCGATCTGCCGGCTGGCGCCACCCCGCTCGATTTCGCCTATCACGTCCATACCATGATCGGCCATCGTTGCCGCGGAGCACGCGTTAACGGACGCATTGTTCAACTAACCCACGCACTCAGCAATGGAGACAGAGTCGAGATCATCACGGCAAAAGAACCATCGCCATCGCGCGACTGGCTCTTGCCACGCGCCGGCTTTCTGGTTTCGGCGCGCAACCGCACCAAGGTGCGCACGTGGTTTCGACAGCAGGATCGCGATCTGAATCGACGTCAGGGTCGAGAACATCTGGAACGTGAACTGCAACGCGTCGGCATTCGCGACTTACCCATAGCGCGCCTTGCAGAGGCAATGAAATTTGAGGATGTCGACGCTTTGTGTGTCGCGCTTGGCGCTGGCGACATCACAACAGCGTCAGTGTTTAATGCCGCGCAGCAACTGCTTGCGCCCGTCGAGGAATCGGCGCCTCGCGTCAAGCGCAGCCGCAAACATAAACCGCGAGGCCGCGGACGGGTGGTCATCGACGGCAGCGGTGATGTGCTCACCCAGTTCGCGGGATGCTGCAACCCGATTCCGCCAGAACCAATCAGCGGTTACATCACCGTGGGGCGCGGTATTTCTATCCATAGACAGGACTGCAAGGCTCTGACCCGCCTCGCGGCCAAACAGCCAGAACGAATCCTGGAAGTTAGCTGGCGCAAAACCGAAGACTACGGCCACTATCCAATCACCCTTCGCATTGAGGCGAAAGATCGAACTGGTCTTCTGAAAGATATCAGCGGCAGCCTGAGCGATGATCGCATCCGCATACTCGCCAACGATTCTCGAATCGACCGAAAAACACTACGTGCGGTGGTTACCGTCAAAGCTGAGATCGACGGACTCGATACGTTGAATCGAATACTGCTTAAGCTCGGCCAATTGCCCGATATCGAACGTGTCGACCGGGTGAATTGACACCCGGCCGGACGTACTTATCGATTGATCGCGTGGAGCGCGCGCTTGTCAACAGACAGGCTCGCCTCATGAACCGCCTCTGACAAGGTGGGGTGCGCATGCACCGTGCGCTGAATGTCTTCCGTGCTCGCGCGGAACTCCATCGCGAGCACCAGCTCTCCGATGAGTTCGCCCGCCACCGGACCGATGATGTGAACGCCAAGGATTTCGTCATCATCAGCGGCACTGACAATCTTGACCATACCCGCCGCCTGCTCCATCGCTTTGGCGCGACCGCTTGCTGCAAACGGGAAGGTGCCCACTTTGTATTCGCGCCCTGAAGTCTTGACCTCTTCCTCGGTCTTGCCGACCCAGGCGATCTCCGGCGCCGTATATACAACAGAGGGAATCACATCGTAATTGACTTCTGCCACGTCGCCCGCAATCAAGTCAGCTGCCATGACACCTTCTTCGGTGCCCTTGTGCGCGAGCATCGGGCCGCGAACACAATCACCGACGGCGTAGATGCCCTCAACGCCAGTGCGACATTCGTCATCCACTTCGATGAAACCACGGCCACCCACTTTTACGCCCGTATCATCGCCCAGCAGATTGTCCGTGTAGGGACGACGGCCAACAGCGACGACCAACCGATCAACCACGAGTGATTGCTCGCCGTTACTGTCTTCATACGTGACGTGAACTTCCTCACCTTTTACTTCGGCTTTGCTCACACGCGCGTTCAGTAGGATGTCCAGCCCCTGTTTGCGGAACTGTCGCTCAGCGTCTTTCGCGATCTGCCGATCCACCATGGCCAGAAAATCGGGCATCGCTTCCAGGACCGTCACCGAGGCGCCCAACCGACCCCAGACGCTGCCGAGCTCAAGCCCAATAACCCCCGCGCCGATGATGCCAAGACGCTCGGGGACCGCATCAAATTCCAATGCACCCCAGGAGTCCACAATACGATCGCCATCGAACGCCATGCCTGGCAGTTCGATGGGCTGCGAGCCGGACGCAAGAATCACGTGGTCCGCGCTCAGTGTTTCCACATCGCCTTCAAGCGGCGTGAACTCGACTTTCTTGCCAGCCAACAGTTTACCGTGCCCTCGAAGACCAGTGACCTTGTTGGACTTGAATAGCGCTTCGATCCCCGACGTTAGTTGTCGAACGATACCGGACTTGCGTTTTTGCATCGCCGCGATGTCCAGCGACAAACCCTCGGTGCCGATGCCGTGCTGCGAGAACTCGTGCTCAGCGCGATGATAAAGCTCAGAAGATTCGAGCATCGCCTTGGACGGAATACAGCCCGCGTTCAGGCAGGTGCCGCCGAAAGCGTGCGAGCCGTCGTAGTTCCTCCACGCATCGATGCAAGCCACGGTCATACCGTGTTGAGCCGCACGAATTGCTGCGGGATAGCCAGCGGGACCACCGCCGATCACGATGACGTCGTAGTGTTGGGACATCTTGTTTCCTTCAGACCGCTCTCGCGGTAATCAAAGCTGGAGCAGTAATCGAGCAGGATCTTCGAGTGCTTGCTTGATACTGACAACGAATTGCACGGCCTCTTTGCCGTCGATGATGCGATGGTCATAGGACATCGCGAGGTACATCATCTTGCGAATCTTGATTTCCCCATCAACCGCGACTGGGCGATCCAGGATCGCATGCATGCCGAGGATGCCGCTCTGCGGCGGATTGAGAATGGGCGTGGACATCATAGACCCGAAAATGCCGCCGTTCGTGATGGTGAACGTGCCGCCGGTGAGCTCTTCGATGCCGATGCTGCCTTCGCGAGCACGTTTCCCGTAGTCCGCAATTTCCTGCTCGATCTGCGCGAAACTCTTCAATCCGGCATCGCGTAGCACAGGGACCATCAAACCGCGTTCGGTCGAGACCGCGATGCCGATGTCCTGATAATCGTGATAGAGGATGTCGTTGCCGTCGACGGAGGCGTTCACCAGCGGGAATTTGCGCAGCGCTTCAACAGCAGCTTTCACAAAGAACGACATGAAACCGAGTTTCACGCCATGCTTCTCTGCGAATTGGTCCTTGTAGCGTGCACGCAGCGCAATGACTTCGGTGAGGTCGACCTCGTTGAACGTCGTCAACATCGCAGCGTTCTGTTGCGCCTCGACCATACGTTTGGCGATCGTCGCGCGGAGCCGGGTCATTGGCACTCGCTGTTCGTTGCGCGCGCCGACAACAGCGCCGCCGCCATTGACAACCGGCATGTCTTCAGCTTCACCGTCATCGTTTTCGAGATGGTTCATGACATCACCCTTGGTGATGCGCCCATCGCGTCCGCTGCCCTGAATCCGGGCGGGATCGAGATCGTGCTCTTCAACCAGTCGGCGTACGGACGGGCTGAGCTTGTCGTGTGCACTGTCACTGCTCGAAGCTGCCGTAGCCGCCGCTGCAGGCGCAGGGCTATCACTGGGCGCTACTTCTGCAGCAGGTTCGCTCGCGCTCGGTGCCGGCGCGGCAGCGCCCGCTTCGACAACGGCAAGCAGTTCACCGCTTGTCACCGTCGCGCCATCTTCTGCTTTGATTTCCTTTAAGACGCCATCGGTCGGACAAGGCACCTCGAGCACGACCTTATCGGTTTCAAGGTCCACAAGGTTTTCGTCACGGCGCACAGCATCGCCCGGTTTCTTATGCCAGGACACAAGCGTTGCGTCCGCCACGGACTCGGGCAATTGCGGTACTTTTACTTCGGTAGCCATAGGTTGTTCTCGGTGCTCCAGAGCGCTGTCAGCTTCTCGGGTTTTTCCCTATTGGTCGATGCAGTCGATCAGCGCCTCTAATCCCAGCGCCTGGTCGACCAATTTGCGTTGTTGTATTTGGTGGAGTTTCGGGATGCCCGCAGCAGGCGCTGCAGCACCCGGACGACCGCTGTAATGCAGCGTGTGACGGCTGCGAAGTGGCTCCTGCAGACGGTGTCTGATCTGATACCAGGCGCCCTGATTGCGAGGCTCTTCCTGACACCAAACAACAGTATCCGCGTTGCGATAGCGGTTAAGCATCTCGCTGAACTCGTCGATCGGGAACGGATAAATCTGCTCCAACCGCACGAGCACCACGTTTTTGAGCTCCGCCGCCTGCCGGCGCTCGTACAGGTCGTAGTAAACCTTGCCACTGCAGACAACCACGCGTTCTACAGCGGCCGGATCAACATCGTCAATCTCTTCGATCAGCCAATGGAAATGCCCTTCGGACAGATCACTAAGCGGCGACACCGACAGCTTATGACGCAACAAACTTTTCGGCGTCATAACGATCAGCGGTTTGCGCACTGCGCGCTGCATCTGTCGACGCAGCATGTGGAACATCTGCGCAGGCGTTGACGGCACGCAAACCTGCATATTGTGCTCAGCGCAGAGCTGCAGGAAGCGTTCGAGTCGAGCTGAGCTGTGTTCCGGCCCTTGCCCTTCATAGCCATGTGGCAGGAACAGTGTGAGCCCGCAAAGACGCCCCCATTTGGCCTCGCCGGAGCTGATGAACTGATCGATGACAACCTGTGCACCATTGGCGAAATCGCCAAACTGACCTTCCCAAATCACGAGCGTGCGCGGCTCTGTCGTCGCATAGCCGTATTCAAAACCCATCACCGCTTCTTCTGAAAGCAATGAGTCGGTCACCGTGAATGCCGCTGGCCTGTCGACCACGTGATCCAACGGAATGAACTCTTCGCCCGTTTCCTGATGATGCAAAACGGCGTGGCGATGGAAGAACGTGCCGCGCCCACTATCCTGACCGGTAAGACGAATATCGAAACCGTCATCGAGCAGCGTCGCGTAGGCCATGGTTTCAGCGAAACCCCAGTCCATGTCCTGCTCGCCGGCCAGCATCTT
>JBCBNU010000073.1:0-9963 GCA_039821645.1 Pseudomonadota bacterium | reverse complement strand
CACGAACGTGGCTGGCGCGAGACGTGCGCATGCACGGCTCGTGACAGACACCTCGTGTCAGCTGCAATGACTGGTTAGGTTGCAATCGACGCGCCTCCTTGTGCTCGCGCTAGCAATACGAAGGTCGCGTCTGGGACCGTCCGCACTGGTCCGGTGGCGAGTCCTGTACCCGCCCCACAGAGCATAGGATAGCGCCTGGAAGGACTAAAGGTCATTCGGCAATTCCTGATGTTGCAAAGCACCAACGAAGCAATGGCTAGTAGGGTGGCGAGTGTGATCGAACCCACGCGCGAGCTCTCAGAGATGCAACCTAACGCCGGGGCTCAGCAGCGTGGACGCAGCCGGCGTGGCTCTTGCGCATGCAAGAGACATGACGGATGCCCCACGTCTGCTGCAGTGACTTGTTAGGTGGCTTGACGACAAACATGGAATCCTCTCGGGGCTTCCTCAAATGCTCTGACGACCTCCGATTCCTTGCGTAGCCACTCTTCATCGAATGGGACACTCTCGATCAGCCCTTCCAGGGTTATGCCACCAGTCTCGTAGGCCATAACAAACCAGAACACTCGAAGGGTATATAGCCATGAAGCGAGCGTCACAATTCCGACAGAGTAAACCACCATGTCTCCGAGACTATCCGGTCCGGGATTTCGGGCGTGGTGGACCAGCCAGATGACCGCCGTGGCCAATAGCGATGCGACGCATACGACCACGATCCAATAGGGCGAAAAGAGCCCACTTTCCCGCGGCAACCATAGCGATGCCATGCAGTCGCCGTCGAACGTCGTGACGCTGAAGACTACTGTTATCTGAAACAGATAAAAGAAAACCGCCGCTACCGCCGAGAAGACCACAACCGTGTAGTCATTTCGGCGCCTCGCCGATAGTCTCGTAGCCATCTAACGCCGGGGCTCAGCAGCGTGGACGCAGCCGGCTTGGCTCTTGCGTAAGCAAGAGACATGACGGATGCCCCACGTCTGCTGCAGTGACTTGTTAGGCGGCAGTTTCAAGCTCAAGTCCCTCGTCCCTGAAAGAAAAGATCCGGCTGCCAGCCAGCAGTTTAACTGGCGAGTTAAATGCCAACTGGACTCTTGTCTGAGACTGCCCTGATTCGAGACGAAAGTGAACTGGTCTCAAGGTCGCTTCCCCGGGAATTCGAGTTCCGTCCTCAGCTTCGACTTCGACCGTAAGGGATTTAGGTTCAAAACCATGCTCAGGCATAAGGAAATGCGGCTCTACAGCGAGTCCCAAACGAGGGCCCAGGTCGAATGTCGCATGCACGACTAGTAAGAGATGCCGCGCTGGCATTGCCGCCTAACGCCCAAGTTCAGCTGCGCTTGAGGCTGGCGCCGCGGAGGCGATAGCCGCAGCCGCGACAGGGTCAAGTGTCAGCTGCAACGTCTTGTTAGGTCGACGCACGCTGACCTCAGAATTGCCGCATTTCACCAGACTGGCAATCTCATAATTCCTCTCACCCGAATCGCTACTGAACTGCCAAACGCAGATCTTCGAATCCAGTATCGGAGTGCGTTCTATCCGAACCATCCCTGTTTCTCCAGAGTCAAACTCGACTTCGACAATCCAATAGCGCGTAATGCCTTCCTGGGTTGCGAAAGGATCTGCCTCAACCACCCTCAGTATTCTTCCGTAGGAGTAGCCGATGGTCTCGACGTTTTTCCATCTGTCGAAAGGCCAGTCAAGCAAGACTCCTGCTAACCCACCAACCATCACAATTATGATGAGGACGCCGCGGATGTCAGGCGCATAGATGCTCCACCAGGTACGGATGCCGCGCAAGACTCGACCTAACGCCGACGTTCAGATGCGCGAACGAGGCTGGCGCGAGACGTGCGCATGCACGGCTCGTGACAGACACCTCGTGTCAGCTGCAATGACTGGTTAGGTTCGCGCCCCAAGAGATTCCTCCCTAGCCTTCAGCGAAGCGAATGCGAAGAGTCCCGCAACCAACAATAAGGCGCCGCCGGGAATCATGCCACCCAGGACGAAGCCCAGAATTGCATTTGCGGCGACAATGACACCCACAAGACCCAGTATTGGTGTCCGCGCAGCGCTCCACTTCAGAGTTGCGAGCACCGCTAGAGAGAGGACGATCAGCAGAGCAGACGGATACAGATAGAGGGGTGGCAAAATGCGCTTCAGGAAACTCGGCAGCTCAGATTCCTGAAGCGTACCTGCGACGTATTGGTAGCCACTAGCGTGCAACGCTGCGACTGCAAGGAGTATTGCGGCCCCGAGGACCGATAGGACGGTAACCAATCGGGATGCCAAAGCGCGACCTAACGCCGGGGCTCAGCAGCGCGAACGCAGCCGGCGCGGCTCTTGCGAATGCAAGAGACGTGACGGATGCCTCGCGTCTGCTGCAGTGACTGGTTAGGTGGCACGCTCATACCTTTCCAGGTGTATGTCCAGTCCATCCCGACCGGCAATCGATACGAGATCACCTACTAACGGTGGTGGCAGCCCATCATCTGGGAACGTCGCTCGCCACATCTCGCCATCAAGATGGATTCGTGTTTCGTACCTGCCATGTCGCTTCTCAAGCGGAAGTGTGAGCTTCAAGCTCTGCGGAAGTGCGACCTCTGGAATTGTCGGGGCAAACATCGCATCCCAAACCGGCCATAGATTGATTGCGATGAATACACCAAACACCAACAGGAATACTACCAACTCGCCAAGAAGTGCGCCCACGATGAACAGAGCCAGGACGATTGCAAAGAACGACCCAAAGGCAACAGCGACAAGAAATAGTAGGCGCGACGCGTCTAGAGAAGAGTCTGACATGCCATCTAACGCCGGGGCTCAGACGCACCGACGCAGCTGGCGCGAGACATGCGTATGCATGACTCGTGACAGCTGCCCGGTGTCGGCTGCAGTGACTGGTTATGTGGGTAAGCTACGCACATGGAATACGATCATCATGGTTGCAAATAGCAGTGCTGCCAAGTGGAGGCAAACGCCTAAGTCCGGCACTCTCCGCGCAGAGATGGATAGATACAAAGCTGTCCATACTCGCGTGAACGTACCGAATACTGTCAGGAAGAATCCGGCATAACCAAAGCGCGTCTTTGAAACCTCTTGGCCGCACACGCGACGAATGTACGGCTCCGTGAATTGTCGATTTAGGAAAGCCGCTGCGATCATTGCCGTCATAAACAAGTACGCATAGCGGAGCGGTTGATCGTCCATCGCAAGTCACTCGCCCACATAACGCCGGGGCTCAGCAGCGATTGACGCTGGCGCGGGCTTGGCGATAGCCAAGGTCGCGACAGGGTCAAGCGTCTGCTGCAGTGACTGGTTATGCTGCATCTGACCACCGTCCGAATGTACTTCTGGCCTCTCTTACTGGCTCGGCCAAGAACTAGGATTTCGGTACGATTACAAACTGACCTGTTGCTCTATTCTTGCAATCGACTTCAATAACAAAGGTCTTTTCCGGGTCCAGCTCCCTTACGACCCGATTGTGCTTCGCGAATCTCTCCGAAGTGGACGATTGGCCTTCGGGAGGTACGACCGGACCAAACTCGCAGCTTGCTGCTTTTGCGCAGCTCGCGCTTCCCATATGAGCGCCTTTGCCAATCCAGGGAGTGTACTTGCACCCCCAATAGCTCTGAAAATTCTGCACGACTACGCGCTTGGTACACGTTGGGGTTCCAAGTTCCTTTGCGCCGCGGGCACATCCGCTACTAAACAACTGTACTTTGTCACCCTGCGCTGGTGGTTCTGGTGCCGGTCCAGGTTGCCCCGTGCTAGTACAACCAGAGAAACAAAGCGCAACGAATGCTAGAAATACGGAAGTTCTCTTCGCCATCGGACGATCCCCCTCTCAGATGAGTTTTTTTGTACGGACATAACGCCGAGATTTAAGCTGCAAAATACTCGGTGCCAAGCTACTCGCCAAGTCTGAGTTCAGACGCAATTCCACTGCGCTCTAACGCTACATTGTTCATTGCGCTCGCGAGATTTCTGCTTTGTGCGGCATAACGCCGGGGCTCAGCTGCACGGACGCGACTGGCGCAGGCCTTGCGAATGCAAGGGCTGTGACAGGCGCCCCGTGTCGGCTGCAGTGACTGGTTAAGCCGCATCAATGCCACGACATATCCGGTTTGCGGTTGTTGGCCATGCAATCTCTTAAATAGAGGTTGATCAGGGACTGGTAGGGAATACTCGTCTCCTCCGCCAGGTCCTTGAAGTAGCCAACAACGTCATCGCCGAGGCGAATCGTGACCGGACGCTTTAGCTTCGAGGCGTACGGATTCTTCCGAGCCTTCATTTTGCTGAAATCGTACTCTTTCTTCATTTCGTCGGGCCTTGATAGTGCTTCCGCTCCCGCGGTGTGGCTTTGCGCGCAGAGATGATCCGGATGGTATTGCCTCCATCTCGCTCGCAATGGACTACGACAAGCACACGGATACCGGCACTTAGACCGAGCAGGATAAAGCGGTCTTCGTCGTCCGAGCTATCCTCGTCAAAGAACTGAAGAGCAAACTCGTCGTAGAACGTCGTCTGTGCTTCCTCGAAAGAGACACCGTGCTTGCGGAGGTTGGCAGAGGCTTTGCGGTTATCCCATTCGAAGCGGAGCATAAATACATTGTATTTACGTTGAGAAGGAAGTCAATGCGGCTTAACGCCGGGGCTCAGACGCAGTTGACGCCGATGGGGCTTTGGCGTCAGCCAAAGAACCAGCGGGGTCAACTGTCGGCTGCAGTGACTGGTTATGCGGCCTTGCGCAAGTGCCTGTCATTCCTAGTCTCCTCCCAACTGATCTCGCAGTGCAACGCAAGCCGCTTCCGCGGCTAGGAACTTCTGGTCCAGGAACTTCTTCTCATCAACCTCGACGTTCGCTAGCGCCGGCAAGATCAATTCAAACTCAGGAAGTCCGCGGAGAAAAAGGAAACTCAGCGGACCCCAGTCGCCAACGATCGCTTCGCAAGACTCATCAGGCTCCCCGCCAAGGTTTCCGTCACCGCCGGCCAAGGCCAGAGTGAAAAAGTGATCACTAACGCGACCGATAAAGAACCCAGGCTCCGATGATCTGGCAATTGAGACAACGTCTTCATTTATCGCGCGCGCAAGTAGAGCGTTTGTGACTTTGAATATTTCTGTGCGATCAGTCACTAGATGCAATCCGTTGCCGCATAACGCCGGGGCTCAGCTGCGCGGACGCAACCGGCGTGGCTCTTGCGGATGCAAGAGACATGACGGGTGCCCCGCGTCTGCTGCAGTGACTGGTTATGCGGCATTGTCGTAACTCGCATTAGAAAAGTGCCGCGCTGTGAAATCACGAAGGAAATCGTCCGATTCATCATTCGACGAAAGGAAGTAGTAATCCACCCAGATGTCCCAGCCGGAACCGACTATCGTCCTTTCCTTCACTAGCGTCGGCCCGACCCAATCATCGCCTCCTTGTATTGGCTTGCTCGTCCGTCGGAGCCCGTAGCGCACACAAAGTAAAAGTCTTGCGCGCCAATAGCTCGCCCGAGACAGGCCGCGAAGCCACATTCGACCGCACGCCGCCTTTCCGAGAACTGCAGCCTTACTCTGCCGCATAACGCCGACGTTCAGATGCACGAACGTGGCTGGCGCGAGACGTGCGCATGCACGGCTCGTGACAGACACCTCGTGTCAGCTGCAATGACTGGTTATGTGGCGCCATCGGTCCACTCCTCGACCGTCAAGAGTATCTCAAGGTCGTCAAAGCCCAGCTTGACAACATCACCTGAAGTTACCGTCCCTGAGAGTTCTTGCACTCTCTTCTCGAATCTCACCTCGACAGAGATATCTATTCGATCAGCTAGCTCTATTGCCGAGGAATAGATCTCTAGCAACGTGTCCCGGGTACCACCGATAACGACGCTTCCAGATTTCCCAGATCTCATTAGCACGACGGGGGAATCGATCGACTCTCCCACGTGTGTGATCTCGTAGCTCACCTGATAGATCGGATCGTCGCCGAGTGCACTAGCTGCAACCGTCGCAGCAACAAGCGCGAGTAGTAGTCTAAACACTGCTCATAACTCCAAAAGGGTCCGACACATAACGCCGGGGCTCAGCAGCGCGAACGCAGCCGGCGCGGCTCTTGCGAATGCAAGAGACGTGACGGATGCCTCGCGTCTGCTGCAGTGACTTGTTAAGTGGCGCCACCAGCGACCCTCCTTACTCGCTCTAGCTCGTCCGCGGATTTGATCCGCCTAGTGGGGCTGCAGTGTCCAAGCTCGACTAGTTCCCTGTCTGCAGCAAACACAATCACTCGATATCCAACAGCAAGGGCCTCGACGCCGCAGAGTTCAGCTTCGGTTTCACCCCAGCTGGAGAGATTTGACGGACTAGTCAGTCCTTTCACTCGTTTCGCGTTTCCTTTTAGCGTTTCCTCGGCTCGCAGCTTGTACAAGACCGTCTCTCCGTCTCGACTCAGTCTTGAAGAGACGATCGTAGCAATGAAAACGTGCTCGGCCACCTTCAAGGCGGCCTCGTCGGTCGGGCCCACGCAGGTACACGCAACTGCGTTCGCCGGCACTGAGACCAGGGCTGCGAGTATCGCTGATAAGAACCACCGCATAAGCCACTTAACGCCGGTGTTGAGCAGCGATTGACGCTGGCGCGGGCTTGGCGACAGCCAAGGTCGCGACAGGGTCAAGCGTCTGCTGCAATGACTGGTTAGATTTCGGCTGCGGTGGGCAATAGAGGTTTCGAACAGCGGCAATCACTCGAATTGCTCCTCGAGCTTAGGCAAGAGATCCTTAGCCCAGTCAACCGAACTATCTCCTAGGATAAACGGGGGCGCGCCGCCCTCTGCCATAAACCCGCCGCTAAGCTCTGTAAGGACCGCAGCTGCGATTATTGATGTGGCTAGATCTCGAAAGCTGGATCGAGTTTCTAACGTAACCAAGAAGTCGCAGTCTCCTAGTTGGGCTCTCTCCTCGTCCGATAGGAGCCCCTCTTCGCGCAGGTCATCCGGGTCCGTTTCTTCTGCCCAGTACTCGAATCCAGCTTCCTCGCTTTTGAACTTACATGGCAAGAAGCCCTCGAACTCCACCACATCAAAATCAGCATCCATCTCCATGTCGAATCCGTGTGAACGAATCGCTGCCACCCAGGCCTCCGGCGAAGGCATCTTGTCGCGCCTAAGAAAGATGTTGTTCTCAACTGACATGCTGGTTTCCTTTCGAGAAATCTAACGCCGGGGCTCAGCAGCGATTGACGCTGGCGCGGGCTTGGCGACAGCCAAGGTCGCGACAGGGTCAAGCGTCTGCTGCAGTGACTGGTTATGCCTCATCAGTGCATGCACCTTCATCCGTCAGCGACATCTTAACCGCATCGAAGAAAGTGACTTCGTAAGTTGGTTGACGACGATAAAGCCAAGACTTCACTACTGTCCAGACGCCATCAAAGGCATACCTACCGTTTTCCTGCCTGGGCACACAAATCGGTACGCCGTCATCTTCGATGGCTGCGATAGTTGCTGAGAAAAACCCTTCGCACCACTCATGAAACTCGTTCTCGTCGCAAAGCGAAACCATTTCTCTAGCCTTAAATGGAATATTCCGATTAGCTAGTTCCTGCAATGCCCGATTTCGCGTTAGTCCTGACTCATTCGCAAGAGCCACACAAGGCACGGCAAGTGACGTGATCACCGCTAATAGAAGAACTCGTCTAGTCATGAGGCATAACGCCGGGGCTCAGCAGCGATTGACGCTGACGGGGTTCTGGCGATAGCCAGGGCGCCGGCAGGGTCAATTGTCAGCTGCAATGATTGGTTATACATTGCGGGCCAAAGCGTCATGAAACAGTTTCTCGTATTGCTCCGCTTTCTCATCGAGGTCCATTTGAATCGCTACTTTCTTCAGGCGTCTCCAGAATCCGGTCTTGCAGCCGAATTCGTGCGCGATTCCGGCTAGCTCATCCATCGCTAGCTCGAACTCGTTGTGGTCAACGTAATCACGATACTCCCCTAGCTCTTTTTCGAGCATCGAGAATCGATCGGGTTCGTCGAGGAACTCTGCTGCTTGGCTCAGTTGAACCTCGATGGTTTTCCAATGTTTTGTAAGTCTTGCGTCATTCATAGCGATGTATAACGCCGATGTTCAGCTGCGATTGAGGCTGACGGGGGCTTCGCGATAGCGAAGGCCGCGGCAGGGTCAATTGTCAGCTGCAATGTCTTGTTAGGCGGCTGTGCGCCGGACCCAACGTAAAGGTCCTCTACCGCTCGAATATTTTCTAAGATCATCATAGAACTTACCTCACTCATCGGGTCATCTATCTGTCTTTGCCGTAGCCGTATCGCCCGCAATTTGAAATTCCGCGCCAGATTGAAATTCAAACGACCATAGCCACTTTGGATCCGGCTCCTTGTCCGTCCAGAATTGACCATCTGCCCAAGTTTCCTCGTCAGAATAGTAGCCAAAGCTCTCAAGGCAATCATCTTCACTATAGGGCAGTGATGGATCCCTAGGCTTCAACCGAACCTCGGACACATCTCTAATTGAAATGCTGAGCTGAGACGGCAGTGTCGTCCGAACCCAATCTCCGCTGCCGCGCTTCCACCGGAGAATTACTACCCGCTCAACTACATCGTAAAAAATACTCTGGAAAAGGAAATCGTTATGGATATCGAGTTCCTCTCCCTTCAGGTGTAGGTATATGGAAGCAGACCACGAAAAATTTAACGCTCGCATTTGGTGCCGTCTAACGCCGGGGCTCAGCTGCGCGGACGCAGCCGGCGTGGCTCTTGCGCATGCAAGAGACATGACGGGTGCCCCGCGTCTGCTGCAGTGACTGGTTAGGCTTCACTGAAGATACATCCTCGCTGGATCACCGGCGCCTATCTCGTGTCCCTCGCATCTCCTGCAGGGCCGTCGATTACCACCCTTTTCGTAAACTGCGAACGAGCAGGTCTTGCAAGGAACGAGTCGTTCGAAAAGCTCAACTCCATTGGAACAGTACACCAGAGACAGTCCGTCTCGTCTCGCCGCCTTCCGTTGGATAAGTCCTTCCTTCCACAACGACTTGAGATGCCGCGTGCAGCTCTTCAAGTGTTTCTGGTTTTTGGGGAGGTCAAGCTCGGACAACACCAACCGGGTCGTCCATTCTGTCCGATTACGCGTCTCCGAAATCACGCGATGGACTTGGTCTTTGGTCAACTCGAAGTGCCGCACTGTGATGCCTAACGCCGACGTTCAGATGCACGAACGTGGCTGGCGCGAGACGTGCGCATGCACGGCTCGTGACAGACACCTCGTGTCAGCTGCAATGACTGGTTATGCAGCACATGCTCCGCACGCATCTCTACTCCACCACTACCAGAATTTCCACCACGGCCCTGCCGGCTCCGGCTCAGGAGTGCGCTCACGATAATCGTAACGCACGCCAGCGAGAGCGAGAGCACCTGAACTATCCAAGTGGAGCCATTCGGGCAGTAAACCAAAAAGATCTTCGTCTTCCCAGTCGATGGGATCCTTGCGCGGATGATCGCCAACAGAGCGAACGACGATGCCATCCCCGTGATAGTACTCCGCAATGAGGTCTCCACCGTCGAACCTCTGATACCAGATTTCGCCGACAGTATCCTCGACACCGACTCCCACAAGCTCTCCCTCCACAGCTTGTGACAAGGCCGCGAGATCTAGGTCACACTGCTGCAGTAGCTGATACGGCAATGCAATCGCTGCCCGATCACCGTTGGCGGTGCAAATAAAGCACCCAGGGTCGAGCTTGCCAGGAAGATCAACCGAGTCGGTATCGGACGATGCCAGTAGCTCGAGACCCAAGTGGGATACGAGTGCTCCCGCAAGAGCACTCGCCGGAGTGTCAGCCGCTATCAGACCAAACCGAAATCCCACGGGCTAGCGCTCAGCTCTGCCGTGCTGCATAACGCCGACGTTCAGATGCACGAACGTGGCTGGCGCGAGGCTTGCGGAAGCAAGGCTCGTGACAGACACCTCGTGT
>JBCBNU010000072.1:0-10189 GCA_039821645.1 Pseudomonadota bacterium | reverse complement strand
TCTCATCAGATTCGGATTGATTCCTGAGTTCGTCGGCAGGCTCCCTGTCGTCGCCACACTGGAAGAGTTGGATGAAGACGCACTTGTCACCATCCTCGTTGAGCCTCGAAATGCCCTGACCAAACAGTACAAGAAGCTGTTCGATATGGAAGGGGTGGAGCTCGAGTTCCGCAAAGACGCGCTAACCGCGGTAGCGCGCAAGGCCATGGAGCGCAAGACAGGTGCTCGGGGCTTGCGCACGATTCTCGAGAACGTTTTGCTCGACACGATGTACGATCTTCCGTCGTTGACCAACGCCAGCAAAGTCGTTGTCGACGAATCAGTGGTTGTTGGTGAAAATACGCCATACATCATTTACGAGTCGGATGATCCGGAGGTGGAGCCCCGGGCTACTGGTTCGGACTGAAATTGCCCAACACGAGCCGGGGTGCGCCAGCGCGGTGCACCCCGGCTTTTTTGTGCTTGATTCTTGAGACTAGAGCCCCCATTTCGTTCTCTGAGTGGTACTCTCAATTCATCGCTTGCGGACTCACGCACGCCGACGCCCACCGGAGCAATTTCTAGTGACCGATCAACAGACCAGTAGCCTATTCAATGACGAGCAGAGATCGCTAGTGCCGGTATTGCCACTGCGTGACGTAGTGGTTTACCCGCATATGGTGATTCCTTTGTTTGTCGGCCGCGATAAGTCCAAAGTGGCTCTGGACCTCGCGATGGACAGCGGTAAGGAAATACTACTGGTTGCCCAACGCAGTGCAGACCTTGAGGACCCCAAGCCTGGAGATCTTTACGAGATCGGCACCCTGGCGACGATTCTTCAGCTGCTCAAAATGCCTGATGGCACCGTCAAGGTACTGGTTGAGGGTGGCTCACGTGCTCAGATCGATGCTTTGCACAGCGGGCCGCACTTCGCTGCTGAGATCACCGTGCTTGAGGAAGAGACGCGCTTTGACGAGCGGGAAGTCGATGTGCTGACGCGCTCGATCATCACTCAATTCGAACAGTACGTGAAGCTGAACAAGAAAGTGCCGCCGGAGATTCTGACGTCGTTGAATGGCATCGAGCAGCCGGGTCGTATGGCGGATACTGTTGCGGCGCACATGGCGCTCAAACTCGACGACAAACAGAAGATTCTGGAAATCGGCGACATCAAAGGGCGCCTCGAGCAGGTGTTATCGTTGATCGAGGGCGAGATTGATCTGCTGCAAATTGAAAAACGCATCCGCGGCCGCGTTAAGCAGCAGATGGAGAAGAGTCAGCGTGAGTACTATCTGAATGAGCAGATGAAAGCGATTCAGAAAGAGCTCGGCGAAATGGATGATGCGCCGAACGAGTTGGCGGAGCTCGAGAAAAAAATCGATGCGGCTGGTATGCCCAAAGACGCGCTCGAAAAGGCAACGTCCGAACTCAACAAGCTGAAATTGATGTCGCCGATGTCGGCCGAGGCGACAGTCGTTCGTAACTACATCGATTGGTTGGTCAAGGCGCCTTGGAAACAACGCAGCAAGATTCATCGTGACCTCGCACTGGCCGAGTCGGTGCTCGAAGAAGATCATTACGGACTCGAGAAGGTCAAAGAGAGGATCCTCGAGTACCTCGCGGTTCAACAGCGAGTTAAGAAACTCAAGGGGCCGATCCTGTGCTTGGTAGGCCCCCCGGGGGTTGGTAAAACGTCGCTTGGCAAGAGCATCGCGCGCGCGACCAACCGCAAGTTCGCAAGGATGTCGCTCGGCGGTGTCCGTGACGAGGCGGAAATCCGCGGTCACAGACGCACGTATATCGGTTCGATGCCAGGCAAAGTCATACAGAACCTTGCCAAGGTAAAGAACCGCAACCCGCTATTCCTGCTCGATGAGATCGACAAGATGGCGATGGACTTCCGTGGCGATCCGAGCTCGGCGTTGCTGGAGGTTCTGGATCCAGAGCAGAATGCGACGTTTAACGACCATTACCTCGAAGTTGATTTTGATCTGTCCGATGTGATGTTCGTTTGCACCGCGAACAGCATGAATATTCCTGGTCCGCTGCTAGACCGGATGGAAGTAATTCGGATTCCAGGCTACACCGAAGACGAGAAGCTTGCGATCGCAGAGCGCTATCTGCTGCCGAAGCAGATCAAGGAAAATGGACTGAAGGATGGCGAGATCAGCGTTTCGCGAGCAACGCTGACTCACGTGATCCGCCATTACACCCGAGAGGCAGGCGTCCGGAATCTCGAGCGCGAAATCTCGAAGTTATGCCGTAAAGCAGTCAAAAAGCTTCTGCTTGAGGAGCGCAGCAAGCATGTGCGGATCACACCGAAGAACGTCGGGAAGTTCCTTGGCGTGGAACGATTCCGGCATGGACAGGCCGAGCAGGAGGATCAGGTTGGCCAGGTAACTGGTCTTGCGTGGACCCAGGTGGGTGGTGACCTCTTGACCATCGAGGCGACGACCGTTCCTGGTAAAGGCAAACTGATGCACACCGGACAACTCGGCGATGTGATGCAGGAGTCGATCCAAGCGGCAATGACTGTTGTGCGTAGCCGCACGCAAACACTGGGTCTGGATGAAGAATTTCACCAAAAGGCGGATGTGCATATTCACGTTCCGGAAGGTGCAACACCGAAAGACGGACCTAGCGCAGGTATTGGCATGTGCACGGCTTTGGTCTCAGCATTTACGGGAATTCCAGTACGTGCTGAGGTTGCCATGACGGGTGAAATAACATTGCGTGGCGAGGCGCTGCCGATCGGCGGCTTGAAAGAGAAACTGCTGGCCGCGCATCGGGGTGGCATCGAGACGGTCGTTATCCCCGAGGAAAACGAAAAAGATCTGGCGGAAATTCCGAAGAACATCAAAGACAAGCTGAACATTGTTGCAGTGCGTTGGATTGATGAAGTGTTGCAGGTGGCGCTGCAACACATGCCTTCACCGCGCGAGTCAGAATCTGAAACCCAAACCAGCAAGAAGCGTTCGAAGCCTCGCAAGGGCGGCGTTACGGCACATTGATACCTTGGTGCACTTGAACACTTTGTTGACAGTGTTTTTTTGCGCTTGGTATAAAGATTCGAATCTGTGATTGATGTCCGATCGGGCATTGAGGCACGAGGGGGAGCAGCAAGAGATTCGATCTCACAGACGCTGCGTTTTGAGCACATATAAGGAATTCAATATGAACAAGGGCGACCTGATTGACGCTGTGGCATCTGCTGCGGACATCTCCAAAGCTGATGCTGGCAAAGCTGTTGATGGGGTGCTGGAAAGCATCACCGGCAGCCTGAAAAAAGGTGACAGCGTCTCGCTCGTCGGCTTTGGCACCTTCAGCGTTAAGCATCGTGCAGCACGTATGGGTCGCAACCCACAGACGGGCGCCGAGATCCCGATTGCGGCCAGCAATGTGCCTTCTTTCAAGGCTGGCAAAGCCCTGAAGGATGCCGTAAACTAGCGCGCCTTCGCAGCGGCGGGGCAATCGGACGGGCGAGCTGCTCGGCGGTTCAGCGCGACTGCGACGCACGCTGACGGGTGCTTAGCTCAGCTGGAAGAGCGTCGCGTTTACACCGCGAAGGTCGGGGGTTCGATCCCCTCAGCACCCACCATATTAGGAGTGGTAGTTCAGTTGGTTAGAATACCGGCCTGTCACGCCGGGGGTCGCGGGTTCGAGTCCCGTCCACTCCGCCATTGAACGACAGCCGCCTGTATGACAGGCGGCTTTTTTTTTGAACGACAGAAGTGTTGGGTTTGGGGCACTGGGAATAGATCACGATGTTGCAGGATATCCGCGAAACCTTCATTGGCACTACGGGCAAGATTGTGCTGGGTGTCATCTTGTTGCTGCTTGCCGGGACCGGTCTGAATTACACGATTACGCCTAAGCAATTTGCCGCAAAGGTCAATGGCGAAGAAATACCGGCGGTTGAGTTTGATCGCGAGTATCGAGGCCTGGTCTCTCAGTTTGGTGATCAGCAAATACCAGAGTTTTTCCTCAACCAGCTACGTGATCAGGCCGTTGAGCAGGTGTTGCAAACAAGAAGCGTGCAACAACACCTCACTGACGCGGGTTATGCGATTTCCGATGAACAAGTACGCGATTTTCTGATTCAGGTACCGGGTTTCCAGATAGATGGCAGATTTGACCAGGAGACCTATCAGGTCACGCTCGCCAACAACGGGTTCACACCGGCGCAGTACGAAAACAACCTGCGTCGTGTACTGGCAACCCAGCAGTACCTTGGTACGCTGATTGGCACGGAGTTCGTCACGCCTGCCGAAATCCGCGAGTTCATTGAGCTTCGCGATGAGCAACGCGAAATCGAATACGCCGTGGTCAGTCCCGATGCGTTTATCGACCAGGTGACGGTCACCGATGCCGATGTAACGGCATACTTTGAATCCAAACCGGACACTTACCGCACGCCTGAGATGGTCGACATTGACTATCTCACTGTCGATAGTGCTGCCGCGCGCGCGAACCTCGCGTTCACTGAAGAAGCACTCTCCGAGTACTTCGAATCGGTGGCTGAAGAGTACACAGCGCCCGAGGAACGGCGTGCTCGCCAAATCCTCCTGGCCATCGGTGACGATGCGGAGGCTTCAAGAACCGAGGCGGTAGCATTGCGCCAACGTCTCGTCGCAGGTGAATCCTTCGAAACGCTCGCCAGCGAATTCTCGATCGACGGTGGTAGCGCGCGACAGGGCGGGGACCTTGGATGGGTTCGACCTGGTGATTTCGTCGGACCGGTCGAAGACGCCGTGTTCGCGCTCGAAGCCGGCGAATTGTCTGAGGTCGTGCAAAGTGAGTTTGGCCTGCACATTTTGCGACTGGACGATGTGCGCGGCGGCGGTGCGGCAACGCTCGCCGATGTTCGCGAGGAGGTTGAGGAGCGCTACCGGGACTCTTTGGTCGATGACGCGTTGTTCGATCTGCAGGCACGGGTCAGTGATTTGGAATTCGAGGGTGCGACCCTAGAGTCGATTGCTGAACAAACCGGTCTCACCGTAGCGAGTTTTGAGGGCTACCACGAGCGTCGCCAGCAGCCGTTCGGCGAGGTCGCTGAAATCCGCAATGCTTTGTTTGGTGACGGTGCCGCCGAGAACGACGCGAGCACCCGCTTTGTTCAGTACGATGAGGCATCGGTGCTGATCCGCGTCAACGAACGGCGGCCCGCTGGTCGGCAGCCCATCGAAAACGTGGCTGGTCAAATCCGCGAGTTGCTCACCGAACAGGCAGCGCAGGCAGTTGCCGATGAGCGCGGTGCGCAACTATCTAGCGTGCTGTCGACTGACCCGAATATCAGTTTCGAAGCACTCGTATTGAATACCGAAGCGGAAGCGTTCGAAAAGCAGCTGGTCAGCCGCAACTCGTCGATCATTCCGGCAGCGTTGGCCGCAGCAGTGTTCGATGCCCCCAGCGACGTAACGACGGATGCACCGCACACGGGCAGCGTTGCCGCACCAGGCGCAGGGTTTGTGATCTATCGCATGACGCGCGTCGTCCCGGGTGACCCATCCGCGTTGCCGCAGCAGCAATTGGACGCGACACGCAACCAGATCGCGCAACAACGCGCGGCGTTGCAGGTGGATGCCCTGGCTCGGGCACTACGCAGGTCAGCTGATGTCGAGATCGGTCCGATCCTTGAAAGACAGACTGCGACACCGTAATCCGTATGCGCAAACTTGAGCTGCATTGGCAGATTCTGCTTGCGATTGTCCTCGCGGCAGTCATCGGTGGCGTCGTGGGAGACCAGGCAACGATCGCGGGCTCTTTCCGCTTTGTCGACCTTTTCGACTTTATTGGCACGCTTTTCCTGAATGCCTTGAAGATGATCATTGTGCCGCTGGTAACGTCTTCCATTGTTGTTGGCGTTGCAGGCATTGGCGATTCCGGCAATTTGGGTCGCCTTGGCGGCAAAACGATTGCGTTTTACGCCACGACCACGCTGTTGGCGATCTTGATCGGCCTTGCGTTGATCAACGTGGTTGGGCCAGGTTATGACAGCAACGGTGAGCCAGTGCGAGACATTCTGGCACTGACCGAAGACACGTCCGATGTGCGCGACAAGATTGAAGGCAAAGGGGCTGGCGATTTTGCAGGTGTGTTCCTTCGCATGGTGCCGCCGAACATTTTTGCGGCGGCGACTGACAACGGCCAGTTGTTGGGGCTGATCTTTTTCGCGTTGCTGTTTGGTTATTTCCTCACGCGATTGCCGGATAGTCATCGCGATCCGATGTTCACCTTCTGGGATGGCGTATTCCGGGTGATGACCAGCATCACTGAGTTCGTGATGAAGCTGGCTCCGATTGGCGTCTTTGGGCTGGTGGCAGAAACAGTGGCTCAGGTGGGCCTGGAAGGTTCGGACAAGCTGCTCGGTGTGCTACTCACCTTCTCCGCGGTCGTCGTGGCGGCGCTGGCGTTTCACGTCTTCTTGACGCTCCCTCTACTGATGCGTGTTGTCGGGTTACGTCCGTATTCGATGCTCGCGAAGATGAGTCCGGCGATGCTGACGGCGTTTTCGACGGCCTCATCGTCAGCGACACTCCCGGTCACTATGGACTGCGTCGAAAATCGGGTGGGCGTATCACGACGAATTTCGTCTTTCGTTCTGCCACTCGGCGCAACAGTGAACATGAACGGCACGGCATTGTACGAATGCACCGCCGCAATGTTCCTCGCGCAGGCCTACGGACTCGAGCTTGGGTTCTCGGTTCAGGTCTCAATTGTTCTGATTGCGCTTCTGACTTCGATCGGTGTCGCGGGCGTACCTCACGCCTCACTTGTCGCCATTGCCGTCATTCTTGAGTCTATTGGATTGCCGGTTGAGGCGATCGGCGTGCTATTGGTGTTCGATCGCGTGCTCGACATGGCGCGGACCGCCGTCAACATTTTCGGAGATTCTTGCTGCGCTACCATCGTTGCCCGCCTTGAGGGCGAGGAAACCACGGTGGCGAGTACGCCCATTGGTGCGGTGCGCCCTGAGGATATCGTCGACTCGTAATCGAGCCACTCCCGATCAGTCGAGCGACATACCGATGTGGCTATAGCCGCCGTCGACATACACGATCTCGCCGGTGATGCCGGCCGCAAGATCCGAGCACAGGAACGCGGCCGTGTTACCAACGTCCATGATGGTGACGTTTCGGCGGATCGGCGAGGTTTCCTCGGCGTGCGACAGCATCTTACGAATACCCCCGACTCCTGAGGCGGCCAAGGTCTTGATTGGACCTGCAGAAACGCCGTTGACTCTAATCCCTTGAGGTCCGAGGTCCGCTGCCAGGAATCTGACGCTCGCCTCAAGACTCGCTTTCGCAAGCCCCATCACGTTGTAGTTTGGAATAGCCCGAATGGCACCGAGATAGCTCAGTGTCAGCAAAGCACCATCGCGTCCTGGCATATGCGGTTTTGCAGCCTTGGCCAATGCGGCGAATGAGTACGCGGAAATATCATGCGCAATCTGGAAGCCCTCTCGGGTAACGGCATCTGTAAATCCGCCAGCGAGTTGCTCACGTGGTGCGAAGCCAACCGAATGCACAACGATATCGAAGCCGTCCGACCACCGGTCGGTGATGGCGCCGAACGCAGTGTCGATACTTTGGTCCGAGGCGACGTCCATCTCTGCGGTGATGTCGGACCCGAACTCGGCGGCCATCCCCTTGACCCGCTCGCCAAGCTTCTCGTTTTGATAGGTGAGGGCGAGCTCGGCACCTTCTCGCGACATCGCGCTTGCAATGCCGTAAGCGATCGATCGCTTGCTGGCGAGTCCGACAATTAGCGCGCGTTTACCCTGCATAAAACCCATGGCGTTCCCCCTGTAGAGTGCGCGGGAGTTTAGCAGGATTTCAGTTAGGTTCAGGTGGATTGACGAGTGACGTCAACAAACATAGTCAGCTTTTGACCGGGTCTTAGAATTTTCTCGACGTCCAGATTGTTCCAGCGGGCGAGGTCGGCGACACGCACCCGGAAACGAGCAGCGATTCTTGCGAGCGAGTCTCCGCTGCGAACCGTGTAGTTCACCTTGCGCGTTATAGCGCTACCGCCCGGACGAGACGCGACCGGCGCGTCAGTCCACACGACAAGGGTTTTGCCGACCGACAGAGTGTCGCGTGGCGCCATGCCGTTCCAGCTTGCCAGTGCTCTTGTGCTCACCGAGTAACGTTGGGCAATTGTCCAAAGGCTTTCGCCAGAAACAACGCGGTGTTCGATGCGATTTCCGCGGCGTTCGCGATTTTGTTGTCGTGACAACCGTGCGGCCGCACTCAGCGCGTAGCTTCCTTTCGGCGCGCTTGCGGTTGGCACGAGAAGGTGTTGGCCTGCACGAATCATCGAACCGGAAATCTGGTTGGTCTGTTTGAGTGTCGCGACTGTCACGCCATATTGCTCGGCAATCTCGGAGAGTGATTCACCGTCGCGAATCTTGTGTCTTTGCCACCGCATTTTTTGGTTGTCCGGCAGCTCTGCGATGGCTTGCTGGAATCGGGGTTTAGCGACGATGGGTACGACCAATTGATGGGGGCCTGAGGGTGCCGTGGCCCATTGGTTGAATCCGGGATTCAGTTTGTACAGTGTCTCAATATCGATACCTGCAAGGTCTGCAGCAAGCGCGAGGTCGATTTGCACGCCGGTATCCACCACCGCAAGTTCCTCAGTGTCGGCGATTTTCGGCAACGTAATCTCGTAGCGTTCCGGGTTAGCGACGATGTCGGCCAACGCTAGTAGCTTGGGTACATAGCTCGATGTTTCCCTCGGTAGCTTCAGATCCCAAAAGCTAGTGGGCTTACCGGCCGCTTTGTTACGCCGGATTGCCCGGTCGACAGTGCCTTCGCCCGAGTTATAGGCAGCAACCGCGAGCTCATAGTCGCCGTCGTAGCGTTCGGCGAGAAACTCGAGGTAATCCAGAGCAGCGCGCGTTGATGCGATTACGTCGCGCCGACCGTCGTACCACCAGTTCTGGTCGAGGCCGAATCTGCGTCCGGTTCCTGGAATTATCTGCCAGAGACCGGCTGCGCGACCGTGGGAATAAGCAAATGGATCGAAAGCACTCTCAACGATTGGCAATAGCGCAAATTCGAGCGGCATGCCCCGACGCTCTATTTCCTCAACGATGTGGTGAAGGTAGGGGCGGCTTCGGTTAAATACGCGTTCGAGGTAACCTGGATGCCTGACATACCAGTTACGCTGTGCGACTGTGCGGGAATGATCAACTACCGGCAGCTTAAAGCCACCGCGCATGCGCTGCACGAGGTCGCTGTCCGACGCCACTTTTTCATTTTCTGCGTCATCCTCGGTGGTCGCGCGGAACCACAAATCAGAGTGTTGGTGGGTAGCCCACGATTCCAGCCCTGGTAGGTCGCCCTCTGTGGCGGTTGCCGACCCATCTGCGCCCAGCGGCCCACCGCTGGCAGTACCCGCCAGTAATACTGTGGTGAAGGACGAAATGAATGTCGCGCGATGGTTTGTTGCGCCCATCGCACGGGTCTCAGGGACTTTCTTGCACATTGCCCTGATCCTACGGATGAGGCAGTGCTTTGCAAGCGTCCCTTCACTTTGCAGGTTGAGCGCGCTAGGGTTGGCGAATGAAATCTTGCGCTATGCAAACCCCGGATGCGTATCCTGTCTGGCTTCAGAACGGCGTCGGATCAGTATTGATGGGCGCCGAAACTGACCGCTTGCGTACGCAATTGGAAGGAGTGTTCGGTGAGCATATGTTGCAGGTCGGACGTTGGGGGTCCGTTGAGGGCGTCAAGCCATTCGCCCGGACTCAGACAGCGACGACCGTTTACGCACCAGGAGAGGGCGGCGACGTGAGCGCAGAGTTCTGGCGACTACCGTTTGTCACCGGCAGCGTCGATGCCTTGGTCATGCCGCATACTCTGGATTTTTCAAAACGACCCCATGACGTATTGCGTGAATCGCATCGGGTTCTGCGCTCTGAGGGCAAAATGATCATCCTCGCGTTCAAACCGTTTGGGTTTTGGGGTCTCAGAAACCTGGTCACGCCTGGTGGATTTCCTGCTGGCGCGGAACGCCTGCATGGCGAGCGCAACCTTCGGGATTGGTTTGCGCTGCTGAATATGCGTGTCGACGACTACCAGCGATTCTTTTTCCGTCTGCCTGTCGATCGGTTGAGCGGTTCATTGTCGCTACGCTGGGAAGCGTTTGGTCAGCGTTGGTGGCCCGAATTCGCCGCTTGCCAGCTGATCACGGCTCGCAAGCG
>JBCBNU010000071.1:0-10485 GCA_039821645.1 Pseudomonadota bacterium | reverse complement strand
CGACGGTCATATCGCCATCTTCGAGGTTCTCATCGAAGGTAAAGCCATATTGGAAGCCTGAGCAGCCGCCGCCTCCAAGGTAGGCCAGTTGTTGGCGGAAGAGGAAAACCCTGAACTTAAGCTCCGGGTCTTCATCAGCGGCGGCGGCTGCTCAGGCTTCCAATATGGCTTTACCTTCGATGAGAACCTCGAAGATGGCGATATGACCGTCGAGAAGGACGGTGTCATGCTGGTGGTCGATCCGATGAGTGTCCAGTATCTGATCGGTGCAGAGATCGACTACAAAGAAGATCTCGAGGGTGCTCAGTTCATTATTCGCAACCCGAACGCCACCACCACCTGTGGTTGCGGATCCTCATTCTCCGTCTGAGAACGAGGACGCCCAAAACGCGGCGACGTCTGAAGGCGTCATCGCAGCGGTTGACCTTGGTTCGAACAGCTTCCACATGGTGGTTGCCGAGCTGCGGCATGGCCAGCTCACGATCATCGATCGCCTTCGAGAATCGGTCCGCCTTGCGGAGGGATTGAAAGCCAATGGTGGGCTAGCGCCGCGCTCGCGCCAAAGAGCGTTGGATTGCCTGGATCGATTCGGCGAGCGGTTGCGCGAAATGCAGGCCTCGCGAGTGCGGGCGGTAGGCACCAATACCCTTCGACGTGTGCGCGATGATGCAGGCTTTCGCGATGCCGCTGAGGGTGCGCTCGGCCACCCGATCGACATCATCGCGGGCGTTGAAGAAGCTCGCCTGATTTATCTCGGCGTTGCTCATAGTCTGCCGCCGAGCGACGGTCGCCGACTGGTGATCGATATCGGTGGTGGCAGCACTGAGTTAATCGTCGGCGAGGGGTTGGAAGCGCAGGCGCTGCAGAGTCTTGGTATGGGTTGTGTGCGCCATACAGAGGGATATTTTCCGGACGGACTAATCGGCGCTGAGCGCTTCGCGGCCGCACGCACTGCCGCGCAACTCAAACTCAGACCAATCAAAGCGGCGTATCGCGAAGCGGACTGGGACTCGGCGATCGGCGCCTCTGGAACGATTCGTTCTACGGTGCGTGTTGCTCAAGCCCTAGGGCTGGTGTCGGGCGATTCGCCGATGACGGTAGCTCATGTCGAGCACCTCATTGAAAAAGTGATCAAAGCGGGCAGCATCGAGCGCCTTTCGATACCGGAATTGAGCGCACGACGTGCACAGGTTTGGCCCGGCGGTCTTGCCATTCTGGTAGAGGTAATGCGCACGCTGAAGATTGATTCTTTGGAACCCTCGGACGGCGCCCTGCGCGAAGGTGTGTTGTATGACCTCGTCGGTCGATTGCGCCATTCGGATGCCCGGGTGAGGAGTGTCGTTGCGCTCGGTGAGCGTTATCACGTCGATCAAGTGCAGGCGACCCGGGTGAAAGACACTGCCGAGATGTTGCTTGAGCAAGCCCATGATGCGTTAGGTATGGATGCACAAAAGGCGGCCCAGTTCGTGCGCTGGGCGGGCCATCTGCATGAAATTGGCCTGGACATTGCGCACGCCGACTACCACCTGCACGGTGCCTACGTTGTCGCCAATGCAGACTTGCCGGGTTTCCCGGCGGGTGAACAGCAGCTGCTTTCATTCCTGATTGCGAATCAGCGCAAGCGTGTCAGCGAAGGCGCCTCGGCACTAAGGGGCTTGGCCCACTCAGACAGTGCACGCCTGATTGCAGTGATGTTGCGTCTCTCAGTACTGCTTAACCGAAATCGCACGGCAGCGCAGTTGCCGGATATTCGTTTGCGCGTTCATGATCGAAAGATCGAGCTGACGTTCCCTGCCGATTGGCTCGTCAATAACCCACTTACCGAGGCCGATATTGTCCGCGAGCAGGATTATCTCGAGGCGTGGGCCTACGAACTCAAAGTGCTGCGTAGCTGATCAAACCTGCGCGCCGTAGCGCGTCAGTAACTCGAGTTGCGCCGACAATGGTGGCCGACCCGGACCGGGTTGCAGTCGCTCGTAACGCCCGTCCGGCAACATATCCCAGGCGCCCAGCGTATCGTCCAGATAGAGCTGCAAGTCCTCATTGATGCGATTGATGTGAGACTTCCTGCGTACAGGGAAGCAAGTTTCGATGCGCCGGAAGAAGTTGCGATCCATCCAATCTGCGCTGCCGAGCAGCAAGACCTGTCTACCATTATTGTGGAAGCTATACACGCGAGAGTGTTCCAGGAACCGGCCGATGATCGAGCGCACGCGAATATTCTCTGACAGTCCGGGTACCCCGGGTCTCAGGATGCAGATACCACGGACGATCAGATCGATCTGAACACCGGCATTGGACGCCGCATAGAGTGCGCTAATGATTCGCGGCTCAATGAGTGAATTGATCTTCGCGACAATTCTTGCGGGTTTGCCGGCCAGAGCATTGCGCCGTTCTCGTCGAATAAACTTCAGCAACTGCGTGTGCAGCTCGAAGGGCGAACTCAGCAGCTTTCGGTTGCCGCCTACGTTGGTGAGGCTGGACAGTCGCATGAACAGGTTATGTACATCCTGGCCGATGTCTTCTGCCGCGGTGAGCAATCCGTAGTCCGTGTACAGGCGTGTCGTTTTCGGGTGGTAGTTGCCGGTACCAAGGTGTACGTAGCGCTTCAGGGCTTCCCCTTCGCGACGCACGATGAGCAGCATCTTCGCGTGTGTTTTGTAGCCAAGCACGCCGAAAATCACGTGTGCGCCAGCTTCCTGCAGTCGGGACGAGAGTTCTATGTTGGCTGCCTCGTCGAAGCGCGCCATGAGCTCAACCACCACGGTGACCTCTTTTCCTGCACGCGCTGCGGCAACCAGATGGTCAACCACGGGTGATTGAGGTCCGGTGCGATACAGCGTTTGCTTTATGGCCAGCACGTTTGGATCTGCCGCCGCTGCGGCCAACAAATCAATGACTGGTGCGAAGCTTTGGAACGGATGATGTAGCAGAACGTCTTTCTTCGCGATGGCTTCGAACGGGTTTTCCGCCACCATTAGGACTTCCGGGACTCCCGGTGTGAACGGTTGGAACTTCAACTCAGCGCGCTGCGACGTGTCGGCGATCATCATGAGTCGGTTCAGGTTAACTGGCCCGCGTACGCGATACAGATCTGATTCGTCGAGCTCGAAGTGGTCCAGCAGGAACGTGCTGAGCTCTTCCGGGCACTGGTGATCGACTTCGAGGCGGACCGCTGCACCGTAACGACTCGCTGCGAGCTCGCCTTCCAGGACACGAATGAGATCATCGACTTCCTCATCGTCGACGTACAAATCCCCGTTGCGGGTAACACGAAACTGATAACACCCGTCGATATTCAGTCCGGGAAACAACTCTTCGACAAATTTGTGGATTACCGAAGAGAGAAATACATAGTCCTCGTCGCCGCATCCCTCGATTTCGGACGGCAGACGGATCAGTCTCGGCAGCGAACGTGGTGCCTGCACCAATCCGCGATGGCGGCGCCGGCCGTACACATCCCGTCCACGCAGGCCCACGATGAAGTTCAGACTCTTGTTCAGAATCTGAGGAAACGGGCGTGACGGGTCCAGGGTCAGCGGCGTGAGTACCGGGACAACCTGTTTGTGGAAGTAGTCATGTAACCAAGCCCGCTGTGCATCGTTCCACGTTGAGCGTCGCAGGAATCGGATGCCCGCTGCACGCAATGCCGGCAGGAGTGTGTCGTTTAACTCTCTATATTGTGACTCGACGAGCTGATGCGCCTCGTCCGAGACCGCGCGCAGCACCTCTTCCGCGGTGCGCTTGTCGGGACCGGGCGGCGATGCGTTGATTTCCTGTCGTTGCTTAAGGCCCGCGACACGGATCTCGAAGAATTCGTCGAGGTTTGTGCAGGAGATACAAAGGTAGCGAAGTCGCTCAAGCAGCGGAATCTTGTTGTCGGCGGCTTGGGCGAGCACGCGCCAGTTGAATTTCAATAATCCGAGTTCGCGGTTGTAGAAGTGCTCAGGCTCAGACAAAGCTGCCTCGGCTTTAACCGCGGTTTCGGGGCGCTTATCGGTGCCCGGCGGTGTATCGGTCGGTTCTTGCTCAAGCTCGTTCATTCGCTCCCCCCCACTGGTGGCATGTGAATGCCGCCAGAAACAATTCGTTGAGTCGCGCCCGTGATAGCCCGACTGTCGATGGGCCGTTGGTGCCATCGCTTCCAACCCAGCCACGCGAAGAGTGCTGCCTCCACGTAGTCTGGGTCGATGCCCCTGTCGGCTGTGGTATTGACACTGGCGGGAGTGAAGACCTGCTCCAGTCTGGCCAAAAGTGCTGCATTGTGTGCACCACCACCACAGATCAACACGCTGTCCACAACGCACTCGCAGTCGGCCAGGGCGCTGGCAAGCGTCGTTACGGTCAACTCAGAAAGTGTTGCCATAATATCGCGTCTTGCGTTGCTTTGCTGTGACGGGGATTCCAAACCTACGGCGGCAAGTGCCCGGAGCAGCCAATCGAGATTGAAGTACTCTCGTCCGGTACTCTTCGGAAACTGCCGAGCGAAGTAGGCGTCTTCGAGCATATGTGCGAGGAGCCGAGGGATTACGGCACCCGATGCTGCGATCTCGCCATTAACGTCGAAGGACAGGTCCCACTGTCTGGCGGCCCAGACATCCATAAGTGTATTGGCAGGACCGGTATCGAAGCCGATCGTTGGCTCATCCGGTCGAATCAGTGACAGATTGGCAATGCCACCAAGATTGATAACCGCAAGCGTCTCTTCGTCATGGGGCAATACCGCTTCGTGAAACAGCGGCGCCAGCGGTGCGCCTTGACCACCAACCGCAACGTCGGCCGAGCGGAAGTCGGCCACTACCGGTAAACCCGTCCGAGCCGCAATGATTGTGGGATCGCTGACTTGAAGGGTAAACGGTGACGCTGTACCCGCCGCGTGGAATAGTGTCTGCCCGTGGCTCGCAACGGCTGTGACGTGTACATCCGGGTGTGCACTGCGCAGCGCATTGGCTGCGTCAGCGAACGCGACACCCAAATCGTGATGCAGCTTCCCTGTTGTCGTTACCGTTTGCTCATGGGGCGCACTCAAAGACTCTGCGAGGCGTTTCGCTAGCCCCGGTGGATAGGCAAACGTGTTCGCATCGATGACCCGTGTACTGATGGCATCGATTTGGACCATCGCGGCATCAATGCCATCGCCACTGGTGCCGGAGATCAGTCCGAGGAAGACGAGAGATTCCGATGTATCGGTCATCGGGACCTCGGCTACAAACGGACCGATGGTTCGTCCGTCGACTCGGCGAGTTGTGTGCTCCGATAACGCTCCAGCTCGGCAAGCAACGGCGTACTGACTCGTTCGAAGTCCTCACGCTGCGAAGGATCGATTGGATCCGCTTTCGGCAGTTTTACAGTCCTCGGATTTCGATGTACGCCGTTAACGCGGTACTCGTAGTGCAAGTGTGCGCCTGTGACCATGCCGGTCTTGCCAAGATAGCCGATCACCTGACCCTGCCGGACGCGCTGGCCTGTACGCTGTCCTCGCCGGAAGTTGTTGAGGTGGGCATAGAGCGTCGAGATGTTGCCGCCATGCTCGAGGATCACGACATTGCCGTAGCCGCGCTGCTGGCCACGGAACACAATTTTTCCGTCACCCGCCGCCTTGATTTCGGTGCCGATCGGCGCGGCATAATCCACGCCGCGGTGTGGTCGTACCCGATTAAGGACCGGATGCAGTCGATTGGGATTGAACTGCGAGCTGATTCGGTTGAAATCCACAGGAGCACGCAAGAACGCTTTGCGCACACTACGACCTTCAGCGTCGAAATAGTCGGTGCGCCCTTCGGCGGAGACATATCGAATCGCCTTGAAAGATTCGCCGCGGTTGATGAATTCGGCGGCCACGATTTCGCCGTCAGCAACTTTTGCACCATCCTGCCACTTCTCCTCGTACATCACGAGGTATTCATCACCGACACGAATGTCGTAAACGAAGTCTATGTCCCAGGCAAAAATACCGGCGACGTTCATGATCACGCGTTCGGATATACCACTCGCGATCGCCGACTCGAATAGTGAAGTCTCAATCACCCCGTGACGAATACGTTGGCGAATCTCGACCGGACGTTCCACCAAGCTCGCAACGAAAGCCCCATCCGCATCTCTCATTACCTCGAGGGCGCGCTCGATGCCGAGGTTTCTGGTCATGCTCATGATGCGCCCGTTGTCATGCGTCACGATCAATTCATCGCCCGGACGTAGCATTCGGAGCGGCTCTTTTGCCGTGTCCAGCGAAGCGATCGTCATCAGGTCACCGACACTGAGTGAGTTCCTGCGGAACAACGCGTCGAGCGTGTCGCCTGATTTGATTCTGAGTTCGAGCGTCGCATACTGCGGCGGGAGTGGTGCAGGTTCAATGACCGGTAGTGCACCATCGGTGGCGCTCACTTGTGTCTCGCTCAGTGGCGCCGTATCGGGCGCACTGATTGTTGGCTCCGACGCGATCGGCGGCGACTCAGGTGGCGGCTCGTTGCGCAGGACGATGGCGAAAGCCGCAAGGACCAAAGAGAAACCGAGCCCGACGCTGAACCACGTCAGGTGCTTGGGTAGCGGGTGGTTGCCCCGCGCAGCGGGTTGCACAAGCGTACTGTAGTCGTGACGAACAGGACTGGATTTACGCTGCAAGGCACTGTTCCTTCGAAAGTTTGACAGATGCTAAATGCATCGCACGATCGAGTCAAAAAGGGGCCCGATGAGGTAGATCTCACGTATTATCGCGGGCGGGATGCCGGAGGATTACTGGACCGATGCCTGAAACTGATCAACTTGCCGAATTGCGCCGCGGCTGCGAAGAAATTTTGCCAGAGGGTGGTCTTGCCAAGCGCCTTGCGACGGGAAAACCCCTGAAGATCAAGGCCGGCTTCGACCCCACGGCCCCGGACCTGCATTTGGGGCACACGGTACTCATTAACAAGTTGCGACAATTCCAGCAGTTTGGGCATGACGTGATCTTTCTGATCGGCGATTTCACTGGCTTGATTGGTGATCCGACAGGCAAGAATGCAACGCGGCCACCGCTCTCGCGTGATGAGATCGCACGAAACGCTGAGACCTACCAGCAACAGATTTTCAAGATTCTTGACCCTGAGAAGACCGAGATCGCATTCAACTCGCAGTGGATGAACGCCATGGGATCAGCCGGTCTTGTGAAGCTTGCAGCCAGCCATACCGTAGCGCGTATGTTGGAGCGTGACGATTTCTCGAAACGCTACGCGGCGGGGCAACCGATTGCGATACACGAGTTCCTGTATCCGCTCGTGCAGGGATACGATTCAGTCGCGCTCGAGGCCGACGTTGAGCTCGGCGGGACGGACCAGAAATTTAACCTGCTGGTAGGACGACAGCTGCAGCAAGATGCTGGACAGAACCCGCAGGTGGTGATGACGCTGCCGTTGCTCGAAGGTTTGGATGGAGTGCAGAAAATGTCCAAATCGCTCGGTAACTACGTGGGCATCACCGATGCGCCAGACGACATGTTCGGTAAGCTGATGTCGATTAGCGACGAGTTGATGTGGCGGTACTTCGAGTTGTTGAGTTTTCGACCGCTCCGCGAAATCGAGGCACTAAAACAGCGGATTGCCGATGGTGAGAATCCTCGCGACATCAAGTTCGAACTCGGCATAGAGCTCGTTGCCCGTTTCCACGATGAGGGTGCGGCGAGAGCGGCACGAGATGGGTTTATCGCGCGCTTTCAAAAGCATGCTATTCCCGATGATTTGCCGCAGGTGGAACTCACCAGCGAAGGCGAGGGAATCGGCATCGCCCACGCGCTGAAGGCGAGCGGCCTGGTGGCCAGTACTTCTGAAGGCTTTCGCATGATCAAGCAGGGTGCGGTTCGTTTGGATAGCGAGCGTGTTGAGTCCCGGGACGTCGCAATTGCGGTGGGTGCCAGCGTGGTTTTGCAGGTTGGGCGACGCAAGTTCGCTCGAGTTACGGTAAGTGCTGGGTGAGCCAGGTTGAGATCCATCTATTCCGCGACGAGTGGGCAGAGGATTTTCGACGTCTGAACGAGGAGTGGCTGGAGCGCTACTTTCGCATTGAACCGATCGACGCTCGTGTGTTGGGTGATCCGAGGGCACATATCATCGACCCGGGCGGCCAGATTTTCTTTGCACTCGAAGGTGATCAAGTTCTCGGTACCTGCGCAGTGAAGGCAGCCGGGGATTGCCGGTTTGAACTGACCAAGATGGCGGTGACTGCCAACGCTCAGGGCAAGGGTGTCGGAAGACGCTTGCTTGATGCTGCTTGCGATTGGTATCGGACCGGCGAGGGTGAGTGTCTATTCCTGGAATCGCACAGCTCGCTCGGGGCAGCGCTAGCGCTCTACGAATCGTCGGGATTTGAGCATAGACCCCGACCGTTTACCTCGGACTATCAGCGGGCTGACGTCTATATGGAGTGGCACCATCCAGCGCCGCACGATAATGCCTGAAGGCGGCCTCGGCGCCGGCGCTGACGTCAAGTTTCAGAACCTCGAGGATCAGCTTAGTGGGGGGTGTCTTTCCCGCCGTTAGGGCCTGGCCGTTGTATTCGGCCGCGAACCCGTCAGCGTCCATAAACAATCGAAGGTCATCGGCGTGCTTTTTCAGCGTTAAGGAGATCCGGTTCTGCGCTTTAGTGTCGTCCGGCCGGTGACACGTTACGTCGTAGAGTCTGCCATTGCCGGGATATCGGTCGCCCAGCGTGACATGCGAGCCCGCCGTATCTAATGATTCGGCCTCAAGTTCGGTCGCTTGCATTGGAAAGTGGTCAGCGAATGCGGGAGCGATAAGTGCATCATAAGGCTCAGTTGCCAGCAGTTTTGCGACGTTGTCGGATGCGGCAACGATCCCCAGGGACTTGGCGTCCAGTGCCACGAGTGCTCAGAGGTTTTGGATAGCGCCGCTCAGATGTAAGGCTTCGCTCGCGCAGTTATCGAGGGTGGCGGAGTGGTCCTTTTAAAAATGGCCAAGAGAGCCCTGCATATCACGTCCTGATACGTCTGGCGTCGCATCCTTGCATTGAGGTGACTTCCAATAATCGACAGTACTTAGACAAATTTCATCTGGCGATTTAGGACTAATATATGAAACAGCGAGGCCTCACAGCGCGCGCAAATTTTTTCGAATAGATCGAATTGCGGCTGATATGGTGGTTCTGCGGTTTCACTTGACACTATGTTTACAGGGCTTTTTGTGCCTGGGTGGGTACCGTAAAAAAAATTCACAAATACGCTTGACGACTCAGCAAAGGTGTCTATACTGCGCGCCTCGCTTCGGGCAATACCCGCCCGAACGACTACCTGCAAAGCCGTAATCATGTACTAGGTACTGTTGACGGATAGCGCTTTCGGCGTATACTTGTAGGTCTGCCTCGGAATTTCCCAGGGCCACTTGTAGGGCTCGGGCCGCGGCTGCTCTTTAACAATCTAACCAGATAATTTGTGTGGGTGCTCGCGCTGGTGGAAGCCGTCGGCAAAAACCAGAGTGAGTAACCTATAGTCAGTAGTTAATTTTTGATTAGCAAAAGCTAGGGACACTAACTCTTTTGAACCAATGGCTTTGGCCAAAGGTTTGATTAAGCTCACAGCTTTAAACTGAAGAGTTTGATCCTGGCTCAGATTGAACGCTGGCGGCATGCTTAATACATGCAAGTCGAACGGAAACGATGGGAGCTTGCTCCCAGGCGTCGAGTGGCGGACGGGTGAGTAATGCTTAGGAATCTGCCCAGTAGCGGGGGATAACTCGGGGAAACTCGAGCTAATACCGCATACGACCTACGGGTGAAAGCGGGGGATCTTCGGACCTCGCACTATTGGATGAGCCTAAGTTGGATTAGCTTGTTGGTGGGGTAATGGCCTACCAAGGCGACGATCCATAGCTGGTCTGAGAGGACGATCAGCCACACTGGGACTGAGACACGGCCCAGACTCCTACGGGAGGCAGCAGTAGGGAATATTGGACAATGGGCGCAAGCCTGATCCAGCAATGCCGCGTGTGTGAAGAAGGCCTGCGGGTTGTAAAGCACTTTCAGTAGAGAAGAAAAGCCTAGGGTTAATACCCCTGAGTCTTGACGTAACCTACAGAAGAAGCACCGGCTAACTCCGTGCCAGCAGCCGCGGTAATACGGAGGGTGCGAGCGTTAATCGGAATTACTGGGCGTAAAGCGCGCGTAGGCGGCTTTGTAAGTCGGATGTGAAAGCCCTGGGCTCAACCTGGGAATTGCATTCGATACTGCAGAGCTAGAGTATGGTAGAGGGAAGTGGAATTTCCGGTGTAGCGGTGAAATGCGTAGATATCGGAAGGAACACCAGTGGCGAAGGCGACTTCCTGGGCCAATACTGACGCTGAGGTGCGAAAGCGTGGGGAGCAAACAGGATTAGATACCCTGGTAGTCCACGCCGTAAACGATGATAACTAGCTGTCCGGGCTCATAGAGCTTGGGTGGCGCAGCTAACGCATTAAGCATCCCGCCTGGGGAGTACGGCCGCAAGGTTAAAACTCAAAGGAA
>JBCBNU010000070.1:0-11094 GCA_039821645.1 Pseudomonadota bacterium | reverse complement strand
CCCGGAGCCAGTCAGGAAGACCCGGGAACGACCGAAAGGCAGGCAGGTCCCAAAGGACACAAAAAAAGCCGCGGCGCATATCTATGCACCGCGGCTTTTTCCTGTTCTGGAGCGGGAAACCAGGTTCGAACTGGCGACCTCAACCTTGGCAAGGTTGCGCTCTACCAACTGAGCTATTCCCGCAAGCAGGCGCGCCATTGTACGCAGCGCTGGATATCTGTCAAGCAGCCGGGTCCGGATTGTTATCTCTGGACAAAACCGGCCAGGCAGCACTCAGATAGACCCACATTGACCACAAAGTCATCGCTGAGGCGACCAAAAGTGCGGCGAATCCCAACTCCACGATCGGCATGCCCCAGAGGTCTTCCCCCCAGAGCATAAACGACAACCCGATGAGCTGGAACGTCGTCTTGATCTTCCCCACCATAGACACGGCAACTCGCGAACTCGCCCGCTGGCTCGCCATCCATTCGCGCAGCGCCGACACAGTGATTTCGCGACCGATGATGATCACTGCTATCACGGTCATCATCCAGCTCTGCTGATTAAACACGAGCAACACAAGCGCGACGGTAACAATCAACTTGTCGGCCACGGGGTCGAGGAACGCACCAAATGGCGTCATCTGATCGAACTTGCGAGCGACGTAGCCATCAACGAAATCAGAGATCGCCGCAACGGCAAACACCAGCGCTGCGGCATTTTCGGCCCAACCGAACGGCAACAGGTACAGCAGCACGCACAGCGGGATCGCGAGTATGCGGACTGCGGTAATCGAATTGGCTAAATTCAGCTTCAAGACATGCCCCCATCGGCATCGTGATCCGACGCGATCGTTTGGTGAAATTGCAGATAGATTCGCTCGGCCAACTTGTGACTGATGCCCTTCACCCGCGCCAGGTCGTCGATACTCGCACGTCGCACCCCTTGCAGGCCACCGAACTGTGTCAGCAAGGCACGACGACGAGCCGGACCCAACCCCTCGATACCCTCGAGCGCGGACTGCTTTCTGGCTTTTGCGCGACGCCCGCGGTGCCCTGTAATCGCGAATCGGTGCGCCTCATCGCGAATACGCTGGATCAGCAATAGCGCCGGATCGTTGGGCGGCAGGAGAATCGGCGTTTTGCTGTCGACAGTGAATAGCTGCTCGGCTCCTGCTTTGCGAGCCCTTCCCTTGGCGACACCCACCAGCAAAATCTCCTCAAGATCCATCGCGGACATCACCTCAGCCGCCATCCCAAGTTGGCCCTTGCCGCCATCGATCAGCACGACGTCGGGCATCGGCACCTCACCCCTGCGCACGCGCGCGTAGCGCCTCGTCATGGCTTCGTGCATGGCGGCATAGTCGTCGCCAGTATCGGTCGATGTGATGTTGAAGCGGCGATAGTCCTGTTTAAGCGGACCTTCCGGACCGAAGACTACGCAAGATGCGACCGTCGCTTCACCACCGGTGTGACTGATATCGAAGCACTCAAGCCGCATGGGCATCTCAGGCCAATCGAAGACCTCTGCAAGCCGGCCCAATTGCTTGTCGATACCGGCCCGACTTGCCGCGGCCAGACTCGCCGACTGCGCCGCGTTGTCGCTCGCCATGGCGAGCCACCCTGCTCGCTCTCCACGCACCGAGTGTTTGACGACCACCTTGTGCCCGGCACGCTCGCCGAGCGCTCTGGCGAGCAAACCGGACTCAGGTAGTTCAATCGGCAGAATGACCTCGTCCGGTGGCTCCCGATCAACATAGAGCTGCCCAAGAAATCCGCTCAACACCGTGACGTCGTCATTCCCGGCCGCATTGACCGGCTGGTAGTCACGACTGCCGAGTACCCTGCCATCGCGAACAAAAACGACGGCGATACAGGTCGAGCCGCCACTGCGATGCAGACCCACGATATCCGCATCAACATGCATGCGGGTCGACACCAGTTGCTCGGCCTCAATCCTTCGCAGTCGCGCCACCTGATCACGAAGACGCGCTGCTGTCTCAAACTCCAGCGACTCCGATGCACTCTCCATGCGCGTCACGAGGCTATCTATAACCTGCCGATTGCGACCCTTGAGAAAGTCGATACTGTCTTGGACGTCCTGCGCGTAGTCCGCTTCACTCACCAATCCAACGCACGGTCCGCTGCACCGCTTTATCTGATACTGCAGGCATGGCCGGCTGCGGTTGGCGAAAAAACTGTCGCGACACTGACGTACGCGAAACAGTTTTTGCAACTCGTTCAGCGTGTTTTTGACCGCACCAGCACTGGGATAGGGACCGAAGAACTCGCCCTTCCTACGACGCCGACCACGATAGAAACTCAGGCGCGGGAATTCATGTTCCGTACTCACACGAATCCATGGGTAAGACTTGTCGTCGCGCAGGACGATGTTGAAGCGAGGCCTGTGCTGTTTGATCAGCGTGTGTTCGAGAAGTAACGCTTCGGACTCAGTCTGAGTCAGCGTTACCTCCATCCGGGCCACGCGCTCGACCAGCGCCATCGTCTTGGAGTCTTTCGCCTTACCACTGAAATAGCTCGAGACTCGCTTTTTGAGGTCGCGTGCCTTTCCGACGTAGATGACGTCACTCTCCGAATCGTACATTCGGTAGACGCCCGGCCGATGTGACAAACCATCGATGAACGCCTTTGAGTCAAAGGCGGAAGCACTCATCGCGCGCTACCCACACCTGCGGCGCTCGCCGCCGCACTCATGGCATCCATGAACATCTCAGGCGTAAGTCGCCGGGTATTGGTGTTGTAGCGGCTGCAATGATAGGAGTCGAACAGGTGTATTCCATTCGGTAGCTCGTGTTGTGCGGCATGACCGAACACATAGTCTGCCTGGCGAAAACCATAAGCCTTGATAATGGCTCTGTGCGCAATGCCACCGAGCGCGAGCACCACACCGCCGCTCGCCAGCGCGCGAAGCTCCGCCGCTAAAAACCGGTTGCAGGTGTTGATCTCTGACCCAATAGGCTTGTTCTGCGGCGGCAGGCACTTCACCGCATTGGTGATCCTGACGCCGCTCAGCTGCAGACCATCGTCAGCCGAGACGGATTCGCTGCGGCTGGAAAGGCCGAGTGTGTGCAAGGTTTCGTAGAGCAAAACGCCGGCGTAGTCGCCAGTAAAGGCACGGCCGGTGGCGTTGGCGCCATGCATACCCGGCGCCAACCCAACAATCAGAAACTGCGCATCGTCGTCGCCGAACGGTGGAACCGGCAGCGCATGATAGTCGGGGTGCTTCGTTCGAACTTCCTCGAGAAAGCCCGCAAGTCGCGGGCATTCCATGCAGCCGGCGTCATACCATGAAG
Organism: Pseudomonadota bacterium; assembly: GCA_039821645.1. GTDB lineage: Bacteria > Pseudomonadota > Gammaproteobacteria > Steroidobacterales > Woeseiaceae > CALBPI01. The sequence goes on along the minus strand of JBCBNU010000070.1, from coordinate 7,799 downwards.
ACGATTGTCGGCGCGATTCAGTCATCCATATGGCGAATGATCGCCTCGCCAAACCCTTTCGTGCCGAGGAGCGTCGCGCCCGGGATCAGCTGCTCCAACTCGTCCTTCACATCCGACTCGCCGGAAGCAGGCGCTTGCCGCTTCGGCGCACGAATCGCTTCGCGAAGCCGCGCGAGATCGAACGTCAGTTCCTTGTTCGCAATCGTGTTACCGATGCCCTTCACAATCAGATCAGCGGCCTCGGTCCATCCCATGTAGCGGAGCATCATCTCTGCCGACAGCACCAGCGATCCGGGGTTGACCCGATCCTTGCCAGCAAACCCCGGTGCGGTGCCATGGGTTGCTTCAAACACGCCAATGCCATCGCCAATATTGGCGCCAGGCGCAATACCGATACCACCGACCTGTGCGGCGAGCGCATCGGAAATGTAGTCACCATTGAGGTTCAGGGTCGCGATCACGTCGTACTCTTCCGGCTTCAGCAGAATCTGCTGCAGGAAATTGTCAGCGATCACGTCTTTGACCACGATCTCCCGACCGGTCCGCGGATTCTTGAAGGTCATCCAGGGCCCACCATCTTTCGGCTCGGCGCCAAAGTCCTCAGCGGCCAGTTGATAGCCCCACTGGCAGAACGCTCCCTCCGTGAACTTCATGATGTTGCCCTTGTGCACGAGCGTCACCGAGTTCAGATCGTTGTCGATGCAGTAATTGATCGCTTTGCGGATCAATCGCTCGGAGCCCTCCCTCGACACCGGCTTAATGCCGATACCGGAGCTGGATGGGAAGCGGATTTTCGTGACACCGAGCTCTTCCTGCAGGAACTTGATCAGCTTCTGAGCTTCCTGAGAACCCGTTGGGTATTCGATACCTGCGTAGATGTCCTCGGTATTCTCCCGGAATACCACCATATTGACGAGTTCGGAGTCTTTCATCGGTGTGTTCACACCGGGGAAGTAGCGAATCGGTCTTACGCAGGCGTAGAGATCGAGTGTTTGGCGAATCGATACGTTCAAAGATCGAATGCCGCCGCCAATCGGTGTGGCCAACGGACCTTTGATTGAGACAACGTAACGCTTCAGCGCATCCAGGGTTTCTTCAGGCAGAAACGTCGCACTCTCATAGATCTGGCTCGCCTTGGCACCCGCGTAGATTTCCATCCAGGCGATTTTTCGCTCGCCGCCGTAAGCCTTCTCGACAGCCGCGTTGACGACGTCGAGCATCACCGGGGTGACATCGATGCCAATGCCATCGCCCTCGACGTACGGCACAATTGGATTGTCTGGGACAACCACTCGGAAGTCTGGCGTTAGCTCAATCGGTTGACCATGCTCTGGCATGGTGATCTTGTCGTAATTCATCTGATGTCCTTTGTCCCCAAGGAACGCGCAAGCCGCTGGTTGCGGCGGGTTCCGAAAGCGGCCGCATTGTACCGCATCCGGGTCGCGACGAGGCTGCTCTTGAGGCAGAAATCCGATCGATTCAGGCGAGAAATTCGATCGCGTCGACGCTGGTATCGAACATCAACAAGTCCCCCGCCTGCTGCAAGGTGCCGCGGATCGAAACGGGGTCCGCGACAAACGGCAAAAGCTCGGGTCCGAAACCCCTCCCTCGATGTGTCAGGATCATCAGCGCGCTTTGCTCGCGGATATCTCGAACGTAAAAAGCGGGCGGAATACCACCGCGAATACAGAGACTTGCGCAAGCTTTATGAGGTTTTCCCTCGGATGGATTCATCGCGCCAAACCAGCACTTGGTATCCAGCACCTCGCCGTTCAGCGTGTACTCTCCGAGTGACACGTGCTTGGGCCGAGTAATGTCGATATCGGAAGCGTCGTCAGCGAGTCGAATCCAATCCATCTCCTCCGACACCGCGATCATGGCATGTGGCCCACGAACGATAGGCGTGCCGCGAACCACCACTGCACCATCGGCCAGGTTTTTCAGTCTCGCCTGTACGCCGCATTTGGTCTCGCAAACGAGCAATGCCGTTTGCAGCTCGCCAGATACGTCACGCGTGATCAGCATCGGATAGGGAGATGACGCCAGGATCCCTCGGTACTCCCGGGTCTCGGACAGGTTCCATGCGCCGCTACCGACGGGGCGCTGGAAGGCCGCGACGCCCGCAGCGCCAGCTAATGCTGAAATGGAAAGTACCGCGCCAGCCTGCAGGAAAAAACGACGGTCGGACGGTGGCAGTTCGGCCCACCCCACAAAAAATGCCTTGTCTTTATCGGTCATGCGATCACCTTGAGACTGGCAGGCGCCTGTTGGGTGCCCGGCGGATTCGGTGTGGCACTGACGAGCACGACATCACCATCAATGCGTGTCGCATAGGTCGCAACTTTTTCTGTGAATGGCGCAGGCGAACGCCCATCCTGCAGTTGGTACTGAAATCCATGCCATGGACAAGTGATAATACATCCGTCGACTACCCGACCCTCCCCGAGTGGCCCGCCCTGATGGCGACAGACATTGGAGACGCCGTAGAACGCACCGTCATGGAAAAAAACGGCGATCGCCTCGCCCCGGTTAGGTCGAACGATACGCGCAGTACCTTGCTCGAAAGACTGGGTACGGCCGACCATCAGCCAGCCCGCATTTGCCGACGGATGGGTTTCAACGAAATACTTTAGCCCGGTAAACAGGTGAAGGACCGCGACCACTGCTGCCGCGCTAACCAGTATCGCGACGTAGAGCGGGTGCTTTTCAAACTGAATCACGCCTAGCACAACGTGTGACACCACGGCGACGAACGCCAGATAGACCCCCATGTGCAAAAGTTTCCAGACGCCCGGCCCGAGATTGGCATTCCAGAAGTCGTGACTGGTGGATGCCATCAGGAAAAGAATCAGCAACGCCGCGAGTCCCAGGCTTTCAAAAGGAAATCCAGCGATGCTGTCGTATCGCGGATTGGAAACCAGTAACGAAACCAATGGATTCAGGTCACCGAATCCGTGATACCAGAACACCACGAGCACCGCATGCACAAATGCAACGCTAAAGGTGGCTACGCCGAGGTGGCGGCGGTTGTACATCAGAGGTTTGAACCTTGGCGTAAGCCGGGCCATAGGACCGAGACAAAGAATAAAGGTCAACATGAGAAACGCCAGTGACCCAAACGCACGGGCCAGCACCTGCACCGGATTAGGCGTACCGCCCTGCGTTGCGACAAAGCTGACCGCAACGAAGGCGGCTAGGTAGAGCAGCATGCCAAGCAGCATCCAGCGATCATATTGCCGCTTGAACGGCGTCCACTGGACGCGCTGGTAGTCATGTGACATTAGGGCGCCTCCGTGCGGAGTGCTGGCGGCAACGCATCATTCATCGGATCTGCCGGGCGGTTGCTGATCCCTAGCCACAGGACAACCGCGAGCGTTGGTGCAACAAGGAGCCACACCACCGCGTGCGCGCGTCGCTGGAAGCGTTTCATGAGACGGGCGGTGCTTTTTGCACCGCGAATTTATAGAGCATGAGCGGCCACAGGCCGATCACCCCGGGGGCGATCAACAGTCTTACGCTCGGTGGCATTCCGCGCCCACGCGCAGCAGGGTCGATCTTTCCGGCACCACCGAACATATAGATGAGGGCAACCAACAGACCCACACCAAAGTAGGCGCTACCGATCGCAACTAACGTCTGTGCCGTTTGCAACGTCACGGTGTCACGCCGTGTTGCAAGTTACATGCGTTGTCATCCACGCGCTTCTCTCCTTTGGGTGCCTCGGGCGTTGTACCATGACCCTGAGTCGGCACGAAACATTACGAACGCAATGTCTGTCATGTTTTGCACTCAAGCTGGGTCGGATGACGAAACGCAAGAGGAAGCGCTCATGACAAAAGAAGCCACCAACATCGCTTGGCACAAAGTCGCGACAACCGACGAGATTGCTGACGGTCGCGTGAAGTCAGTAACCGCCGGCACCCAGTCACTCGCCTTGGTTCATTTCGATGGCCAATGGGCTGCGATGGACAACCGCTGCCCGCATCAGGGTGGACCGCTCGGTGAAGGAGCCATCGAAAAAGGTATTGATGATCAATGCTGGCTGCGTTGTCCCTGGCACGGTTGGGATTTTGATCCGTTGACCGGCAAACCGCCCGGTGGACACGAAGATACCGGACAGCAGATGTTCGACGTCGAGATTCGCGGTGATGAGGTCTACGTCGCCGTACCTGCCGCACCTGAGCGCGAACGCAGTGTCGCCGATCTCATGGCCGAGACCATGGTCGATTGGGGTGTGACTTCGGTGTTCGGTATGGTCGGGCATTCGAATCTCGGTCTCGCGGATGCGCTTCGCGTCTGCGAAAGCGAGGGCAAGCTGTCGTATTACGGTATCCGGCATGAAGGCGCCGCGGCGTTCGCGATTTCTGGCTACGGCAAACTTACGGGCACACCCGCCGCTGCGCTGACCATTGCGGGCCCGGGCGCGACCAACCTGCTGACCGGTCTATGGGACGCCAAGGTCGACGGCGCACCGGCACTCGCCCTGACTGGCCAGGTTCAGGACCAGGTCATTGGCGTGCATGCCTTTCAGGATATCGATCTCGAAGCCGCATTTGAGAGCGTCGCGGAGTTCTCCGAGACCGTGCACCCGCAGTCCGATCACGCCTTGCTGATGTCGCAGGCAATCAAAACTGCGATCTATAAGCGTGGCGTCGGTCATCTGGTGTTCCCTGACAACGTACAGCCGATGCCAGCGCCCGACGGTGCGTCGGTGCAACCGCCCGCCGGACGGGTTGCGGATCTGCACGTCGCCCCTGCCCCTGGCAGTGTGGACACGGCGTTAGCGGCGATTCGTGCTGCCAAACGACCCATGATCATCGTCGGTTACGGCGCGCTGGAAGGCATGCACGCCGTGATCCAGCTGGCTGAGTCTCTCAACGCACCGATCGCCACCACTTTCAAAGCCAAAGGCCAGATCGCTGATCAGCATCCACTCGCCGCAGGCGTACTGGGTCGGTCAGGAACTCCAATCGCAAGCTGGTTCATGAATGAGGCGGATCTGCTTATTGTGTTCGGGGCGAGCTTTTCGGATCACACGGGCATTTACCCAAGCAAACCGACCATCCAGGTAGACACCGACCCCATGCGTATCGGCAAACGCCACGCGGTTGACGTGCCGGTGTTGGGTGACGTGGGTGTGACAGCCCAACAGATGCTCGAAGCCCTGGCGAAGCATCAGGGCGCAATAGATCAGAAGGCAGAAATTGCCGAGCGCTGGCGCTTGTGGCGAGACGAAAAGCGTAGCCGCCTGGGTGAGGACAACGAGCATGGGCTATCGGCCGCAGCCCTCTTTGATTCACTCACCCGACATGCACCGGAAGATGCCATTATCGCCGTCGACGTTGGCAACAATACCTACTCGTTCGGGCGCTATTTTGAACCCTCAGGAAACCAACGGGTATTGATGTCCGGCTATCTGGGTTCGATCGGGTTTTCATTCCCGGCGGCGATGGGCGCATGGGCCGCGACTCAGGGGGATGGGGTTTACGCTGGGCGTAAAGTGATTTCAGTGTCCGGCGATGGTGGATTCGGGCAGTACGCCATGGAGTTCACCACCGCAGTGAAATACAACATGAACATCACACACGTGCTCATGAACAATGCAGAGCTCGGCAAGATCACGAAGGAGCAAAAAGCAGCAGAGTTTGCCGTCTGGCAAACCAGTCTGGTTAACCCAAGCTTCGCCGCGTTTGCTCGCGCCTGCGGTGGCATGGGTCTGCGTGTTAAGGAGCGATCGGGTCTGGACGACGCAATGAGCGCGGCCATCGCCCATGACGGCCCTGCGCTGATCGAAGTCGTGACCGACGCCGAACTGGTTTGATGAAGGTAGATCTTTTCGTCAGCTAGTGCCCACGGTCCTGCTCAACAAACCCTTCCGGGTTCTGTCGCAATTCACGACGGATGGCGACAAGACGACGCTAGCAGCGTACGTGGACTTGCCGAACGTCTACCCAGCTGGACGACTGGACTACGATAGCGAAGGGTTGTTGGTGTTGACCTCTGACGGGCAACTCCAGTCACGATTGGCACATCCGCGACACAAGCAAACGAAGACGTACTGGGTACAGCTCGAGGCGGATGAGGCATCCGCCCGCCTCTGCTGCCAAGCAATGGTCGACGGACTGGTGCTCAAGGATGGCGCTGCCGCGGCCATTTCCGCACAACCCATTGATGAACCTCGGCTGTGGGAACGAAAGCCGCCTGTGCGCTTTCGCGCCTCAATTCCGACGCACTGGATACAGATTCAAATCGATGAAGGCCGTAATCGGCAGGTCAGACGGATGACTGCGGCCGCCGGGGCGCCGACGCTACGACTCGTTCGAATTTCCGTAGGCCCCTTCGAATTGGGCGATCTCGCGCCTGGCGAATGGCGTCATCTTGATGACCGGCAAGCTTGGCGGCTACTCAAGCGACCCGCCCGCCACTGAACTCACTTAAGACCCGCAATTCGCATCGCGACCTCGAGTGCCTGCTCGTAGTTCAAACGGGGATCGACCTGAGACCGATAGGCTCTTGCCAGATCAGCATCGGTCAGCCCTCGTGCGCCGCCGGTGCACTCGGTCACATCTTCGCCCGTCAGCTCAAGATGCACACCGCCAAGGTAAGTCCCTGCCGCCTGATGCACTCTGAACGATGCTTCGATTTCCGCAACGATGTTGTCAAAACGCCGGGTCTTGTAGCCGGCCTCCGTCGACTCCGTGTTCCCATGCATCGGATCGCAGGTCCACAACACCGGACTCCCTGTTGCCTGAACGGCCTCGATGAGCCTCGGCAGATGATCCTCGGCGTTGCCCGCGCCCAGTCGATGGATCAGCACAATGCGGCCGGCCTCATTTGACGGGTTAAGGACCGCAAGCAACTCCTGCAACCACTCCGAATCCATGCCCTGACCGATCTTGATGCCGATGGGGTTCGTGATGCCACGGAAGTACTCCACGTGCGCGCCGTCGAGCATCGCCGTGCGCATCCCGATCCAGGGAAAATGCGTCGTCAGATCATACCACCGGTCGCGCCGAAGTCGTGTTTGCGCCTGCTCGTAGTGCAGATGCAGCCCCTCATGCGCAGTGAAGAACTCTGCACGACGAGTCTGATGAATCGCCTGTCCTGAGATAGATTCAAAAAAGTCCAATGAGCGTGAAATATCGTCCGTTACCTTCTGATATTCCTTGGAAAGCGGAGAGTGATCTACCCAATCCAGATTCCAGTATTCCGGATGATGGAGATCAGCGAAGCCACCGTCGACCAACCCGCGGATGAAATTCAGGGTCAGCGCCGAACGCTCATAACCGCGCAGGATCAACTCGGGGTCAGGGATTCGCTCCGCTTCGGTGAAACCAGGTCGATTGACGAGGTCACCCCGGAAACTCGGCAGCGTTACACCGTCTCGGGTTTCAGTATCCGCGGAGCGCGGCTTCGCGTATTGACCTGCAAACCGACCAATACGAACCACCGGCTTCTGCATGCCATAGAGCATAACGAGACTCATTTGCAGCAGAATCTTCAACTTCGAGACGATGTTGTCCGAGGCGCACTCGGCGAAAGTCTCGGCGCAGTCTCCGCCCTGCAGTACAAAAGCTTCTCCGCGTTGGGCCGCTGCAATTCGCGCCTTGAGGTTATCGACTTCCCAGGAAGTCACCAGTGGCGGTAACGCAGCTAATCGGGACACCGCATCACGCAGTCCTTCCTGATCCGGATAGGTCGGCATCTGCCGGGCAATCTTGCCCTCCCAACTTGCGGGATGCCATGTATTTTCTGTGCTTGATCGACTCATGCGCGGAGTGTGCCACAGGCATTTTGTG
>JBCBNU010000069.1:0-11225 GCA_039821645.1 Pseudomonadota bacterium | reverse complement strand
TTCAAAAGCCGCTTTTCACCAGGCTCATGCGCCGCATCGAACATTTGCATCGGCACCGAAAAGTTCGGTTCGGCGATATTGCCGAAGAACGCGCCAGGTCCACCAAAGGAAAGTCCGGTAAAGATTTTTGCGAATTCTCGAATGTCGTCGTTGTCATAGCTCGGCACCGGTTGGCCATTACCGCCCATCTGCATACTGCCGTCGATATTCAATTCGAATAACCCGATCGAAAAGAGCTGCATCACCTCGCGCGCATAATTCTCGTCCGGGAAGATGTTTCGGATTGGGTCTGCGGCACGGTTGTTGAGGTGACTGAGGTAGAGGCCCATCGCTGGGTTCAACGTCACCTCACGCAACAGGTCTCGGAAGTTGCCAAACGCGTGCTCAAGCAGAATGTCGTAATAGGTGTTCAGCGCGTATGGGTAAACCTCCAACGTATCGACATTGTCTGAAACGACAAAAATCTGGCTGAGTGCATACGCCACTCTTTGGCGTACGGTGTCTCTGGCAGTCAGCGTGTTATGCCACCAGCCGATTCGGCGAGCGAAAATCAGATATTCGATGTCGTTTTCAAATGCATCGAACTCGCCAGCGGCCCGCCGCGCGAGAATGCCCTCCATGGTGCTGCGGTGAAATGTGGGCGGCAGTGCCAACTGCTGATCAAGCCAGGCTTCTGCACCGAGCCGAGTCGCAGACTCAAGGTCAGCGTAATCAAGTCCAAAAGACGCCGCGCGCACCGTTTGGCTCGTCGCGTCAATCTGTGCCTTGCTGATCGGTGCTGGACCGGGCGGCGGGGCGCCGACGTTCGATGGTGCACCTCCGCCGCCACCACCGCAGGCGGCAAGACTTAGGCAAAGGCAGATCAACGCGCCTCTTACGATTGTCGACACTCTCATTACGACACTCCCTGAAGTCCGAGCGAGGACTGTATGGGTATTAGTGCGATTCGCGCCGCGACGGTTTAGTCAATTTCGAAAAAACTAACGAATGGTGGATCCTTCGTCTCGTGGGGCACGCCGAAAGGGTTGACTCAACAGCGCACGGAGCCTGTGCTCTCCGGGTTCCCGAAAATCCTCTAGGCCGATTATCATGGACTGATGCGATGTTTCCGGCTGTGACTTGTAGCTGCTAAACAGGTAATCCCAGATCGTCAGGCAGAAGCCATAGTTCATATCGGTTTCGCGTTGATCAGCTGAATGGTGCACCCGGTGAAAGTCTGGGGTCACAAGCAGACGGCGAAGCCGGCGATCCACAGCAGGCGACAACGCGATGTTCGCGTGGTTAAACATGGCGCTGACGTTCAGGATGATCTCAAAGATGACAACCGCGAGCGGGGCTGCCCCCAGCGCAGCGATGACTACCATCTTGTAACTCAGAGAAAGTGCGATCTCCAATGGGTGAAAGCGAATCGCGGTGGTTACATCGAACTCAGTGTCGGCGTGATGCACACGATGCAGTCGCCACAGAGCGGGTATCGCGTGCATCCATCGATGTTGCCAATAAATCGCCAAATCGAGCGCAATAACTGCAAGCGGTATCGCGATCCACCCGGAGAAACTCACGGCGTTGAAAAGGCCCACGCTGTTGGTCTGACACCACACCGCGAAGGCAACCGGCAACACGGGCATCAACAGACGCACGACCATCGCTCCCGAGAGGAACAGTCCGAAGTTCCCGATCCATCTTCTTTGGCGATCGGACACGTCTCGGCGCGGTAGACGCACCTCCCAAAGGGCGAACACGACAATTGCGACAAGAAACGCAATCAGCCGGACACGATCTGCTTGTGCAATCCAATCTGTCATCCGCAACCCGTAGGGATTAAAACGAGGTGATAGCGGCGGCCTTCATCTGTGCGTAAACCTGAACACCGGCGCGAATCTTTAGTTTACGGGATGCCGCATTCGTGATCCGAGCAAACAGTGTTGTACCAGAGGCGTCTAATTCCACGAGAGTAAACGGCGAGTCTGGATAGGACGACTGCGCACGAATCGTCACGGGAATTGCGTTCATGATGCTCGAGTGTGTCTCTGGTTTATCAGTCAGACTGACGTCATCCGCACGCACGCGGATACTGACTGAACTGCCGGGGAGCGCTCCTGCTGCCAACTGGATTCTGAGGCCATTTTTTTCGACCACGGCAAGCCCGTCCACGTTCTCCACTACGGGAATATCACTGATCACCACGCCTAGCTCGCGCCCCAACGCAGCCGTTGGCGGCGACTCGGCAAAAACTTGTTCGGCCGATCCGCTCTTCGTAATCGCGCCGGAATTCATAATGAGAAGGTGGTCGGCCAGCAGTGCTTGCTCATATGCAGAGTGGCTCACGAAGATGCAGGTAGTTCCGGATCGCTTCAGACGCATCAGCACCTGTAATAACGTTTGGCGTGCTTCATCGTCCAAGCCAGTCAGTGGTTCGTCCAGCAGCAAGACGTCCGGTTGGGCGGCGAGCGCCCGCGCCATGGCAACGCGCTGCTGTTCACCACCGGAGAGCGAATCGGCGCGCTGATCACGCAGCGGCAGAAGTCCGAAGTCAGCAAGGATCGAATCGAGCAACCCCGGCTTCGCACGCTTGTTGAAGCTAAGTGCGAATTCGATATTCCCGGTGACAGTGCGGTGCGGTAAGAGTCCAGGCGACTGCAGGACCATAGCCGCACGCCTTTCGTGCGCTGGCAGAAAGTGGTTTTCGTCCTGCCAGATGGCGTCTTTGACCTGCACCGTGCCTGAGATACGACTAAGACCTGAAATGCCCCTGAGCAGGGTGGTCTTGCCGCTACCTGACGGTCCATAAACACCAATGCAAACGCCGCTCGGCAGCACCTCGGATACCGATAGAGGCGCGAGATGCGGCGCCTGCTGCTGCAACGTTATCTGGATCGTCACGCGCTGGTATGCCTCGGTTGCTTGAAGACACCGCGACCCCAAACACGGTACACCGCGGTGAGGACCACAAGAGAGAAGATCACCAAGACAAGAGAAAGCTGATGCGCGCTCGCGTAGTCCAGCGCTTCGACGTGATCGTAGATCTGCACGGAGGCCACTCTGGTTTCGCCCGGGATGTTCCCGCCGATCATCAAGACGACACCGAACTCACCAACGGTATGTGCAAATCCCAAAACACTTGCGACGACCACGGCGCGCTGACTCAGAGGAATAGCGACCCGCAGCAACAGGGACTTTGAGTCAGCTCCGAGCGTATTGGACGCATCTAGCACCGATTGCGACACCGAAGCAAAGCCTGCCTGCAATGGTTGGATCACAAAAGGCAACGAATAGATGACGCTCCCAAATACCAGTCCCGGGAAACTGAATGCGAGAGGCGCAAGTCCTGTCGCAGATGCCAGCGCGCCCAAGGGTCCGAACGGGCCCATCGCGATAAGCAAATAGAATCCGATCACCGTCGGTGGGAGTACCAACGGCAGCGCGATCAACACATTTACAACGGTGGCCGCCAAAGACTGGCTACGCACTAACCACCAGGAAAGCGGTAATCCGATGACCAGCAAAATAGATGTCGTGGTTGTTGCCAGCTTCAGTGTGAGCCACAGCGCTTGTAGGTCTTCAACACTCATCGCTTCATGTCCACAGTCTCATACCCGCTGCGCTGAATGATCTGTGCAGCTTCATCCGAGCGCAGGAACCCGACAAACTCTGCCGTCATCGCACAAGTGGGCTGACGCAGCACCGCAGCTTTCTGCTCGATCAACGGATATTCGTCGCCAGGCAACGCTACGTATTCGTCAGGTCTGATCTCCTTGTTGATGAGCTGGGCTAAGGCAACCAGACCAGCACTGGCATTACCAGATTGAACATAATGAAACACTTGCGCTACGTTTCCGCCAAAGACATATCTGACAGGTTTCCCCGATCTGAGGTGTGTCCTCAACCAGAAAGCGCCTGCGGCGCCGTAGGGTGCGTGCCTCGGGTTCGCTAGTGCAATGGAGTCTGTTGGGTCGTTCGATTCGAGGAACGACGACGGGCTGCGTCCGGGCGTGTACAAAGCCATACGTCCAATCGCATAGGTCCAGGACTCGCCATAGGTGCGATTCTGTTTGTCGAGCCTATCGATTTTGTCAGCGTCGGCAGAAAAAAAGATATCGAAGGGCGCACCACGGAGAATTTGACTAAATAAAACACCCGATGCCCCTGATATTATTTGAAATTCATTTTGCGGCTCGCGCTCGTAAGTTTCGACTAACGCCTCCATCGTCGTTTTGAAATTACTCGCGACTGCCAACCTGATCGTGCAGGCGGCCCCCAGGCTCGGTAATGCGAGCAGGGTGAGAAAAAGCAGGAGATTGCGCACCCGTGGATGGTCTCACAGTGATCTAGGACTCGCTATGACATCGAGAAATTCGAATCATAGACACGTTTTATTCGATTCCGTCCGAATTCAGTGTTTTTCGATGAATTGCATGTAGTACCCTCGGATTTTCCGGTGTAAGCGGAGTGCTAACGATGAGACATCTCAACTACAGCCATCTGCAGTATTTCTGGGCAGTGGCACGCGAAGGCAGTATGGCAGCAGCGGCTGAGGCCATGCACATCACTCCACAGACCATCAGTGGTCAACTACGCATGTTGGAAGAGTCGATGGGCCGCCAGCTCTTCAACCGAGTCGGACGTCGATTGGAACTGACTGACTTCGGCGAAATGGTCTATGAATATGCCGATGAGATCTTCACCCTCGGCGCCGAGCTCGCCAACGTTGTGCATGGCGAAGCACAAGGCGGTGCCTTGACATTCAAAGTCGGTATGGTCAGTTCGATGCCGAAGCTTATCGCCGAGCGAATCCTGGCGCCGGCGTTTGAGGTGGCAGAGCCCATCCGTCTTAAGTGTTACGAGGCCACGCTAGGCGATCTGCTTGGCGATCTCGCCACCCACAAACTCGATATCGTGCTGTCGGACCAGCCACTACCGCAGGGATTGAGCTTACGCGCTTACAACCATCGACTGGGCGAAAGCGGGTTGTCCTTTTTTGCATCAGAGTCAATTTCAGAGGCAGCCAAGGATGGGTTCCCCGACTGTCTTGCTGAGCTTCCGTTCCTCCTGCCGACTCCTGCGACCGCGCTGCGCCGGCGGATTGACGATTGGTTCGACAATATGGATGTCGTCCCCAACATTGTCGGTGAAATCGCAGACAGCGCATTGATGAAGGCGCTCGGCGAGGCGGGTGTGGGTGTATTCCTCGGGCCCTCTGCGATCGAGACCGAGATTTGTAAGATGTATCGGACAACAGTGATCGGCAGGACAGAGTCGCTGACGGAGAGTTACTATGCGATCTCACCCGAACGAAAACTCAAACATCCGGCCGTTGTGAAGATTACAGAGCAAGCGAGAATCGATCTGTTTGCCGAGTCAAACTGGCCGGCGGCGGAAGCTTCATGACAGAAACCAAGACCGAAGAGACTCGCAGCAACTTACAAATCCTGATCGCCATCATTATTGCCATAACCCTGGGCGCGTTGGTCGCTTTGGGCGGCAGTCAAGGCAGTGCGACTTATAACGGACTGCCCGTTTTCGCAGTCTGTGCGGGTTTGGCCTACGCCATTAACTGGCTCGTATTCATCCCAAGCTCAATAGCGAAGACGGAAAAATTCTACGACTTGACCGGTGGGCTGAGCTACATCAGCGTCATACTGGTAGCGGTAAACCTGTCCCCAGAAATGGATAATCGTGCGCGGGTCGCTTCGGCATTTGTTGTGATTTGGTCGTCTCGTCTCGCATTGTTCCTGTTCCGCCGAATATCGAAAGATGGCAAAGACGGTCGTTTCGATGACATTAAGACAAGACCACTAAGATTCCTGATGGCGTGGACTTTACAAGGCCTGTGGGTTGTCCTGACTGTCGCCGCAGCGCTCGCTATCATTACGGGCACCAACACCAAACCGCTCGGCATTATTGGTTACATTGGCATTGCGGTTTGGCTAATTGGTTTCATCATAGAGGTCGTCTCCGACCGACAGAAATCACGCTTCCGCGAGAATCCAGAGAATGCAGGCAAGTTTATAGACGTCGGTCTGTGGTCGCGGTCTCGACATCCGAACTATTTCGGCGAGATCGTGCTTTGGCTGGGTATCGCCATACTCGCGTTCCCGATCCTGGAGGGGTGGCAATACGTCACGCTGATTTCCCCCGTCTTCGTCACGTTCCTGCTGACCAAAGTGAGCGGCATCCCACTGCTGGAGCAGCGTTCCGACGAGAAGTGGGGAGGCCAGGAAGACTACGAAGCCTACAAGGCTCGCACTCCGGTACTGATTCCGAGACTCTAGGGTTCAGGCGACCCAACAGGTCTTCAAGTTCATAAACTCATACATGCCGATGTCGGCGAGTTCGCGCCCGTAGCCTGAGGCCTTGATCCCGCCGAACGGAATCCTCGGGTCAGAGGCTGTGATGGTGTTGATGAAGGTTGCCCCGGCATCAATGGCACTGAACGCGTACTCAATCTCTTGCTGGTCCTTGCTAAACAGAACCGACCCCAGCCCGTAGCGGCTGCGATTGGCGAGATTGATCGCGTCATCAAATGTGGCGACGCGGAAGACAGAGGCTACGGGACCAAACACTTCGTCAACGGCTGCAGGTGCATCAAGTGGCACGTCCTCGAGAATAGCCGGTGCGCAAAAGAACCCTTGTTCGGGTATGGATATCCCTGTCGATCGCAACCGCGCGCCCGCTGATGCCGTTTCGCCGACCTGCTGGTTTACGGAGTCGAGGATTGCTTGCGTTGCGAGTGGGCCGAGCGTCGTTGCAGGATCGGTGGGATCGCCAACGACGTATTTCGAAAACCCTTCCATCAGCTTGCCGACAAACTGGTCGTAGACCGCCTCATGCACGATCATGCGTTTCGCCGCGATGCATGATTGCCCGCTATTTTGAAGGCGCCCACGACACGCGGCCTTGACAGCAGCGTCCATATCGGCGCTCGGCATCACGATGAAAGCGTCGGAACCGCCCAATTCGAGCACCACCTTCTTCAGATGCGTGCCTGCCGTGGCAGCCACTGCCGCGCCGGCGCGTTCCGAGCCAGTCAATGTTGCAGCGGCGACACGCTCGTCGGCCAGAAGGCGTTGCGTCTGATCGACGTCGATCAACAATGACTGAAATAGCGCTTCCGGGACGCCGGAGTCGATCAATAGTTGTTCAATGGCGAGGCTACATTCAAAGGTATTCGGCGCATGCTTCAGCAAGACGACATTGCCCGCCGCCAACGCCGGCGCAGCAAATCGAAAGACCTGCCAAAACGGGAAGTTCCACGGCATTACTGCCAGAATGACGCCCAGCGAGAGGGGCCGGACGAAACTGCGGCCGGCGCTTGTTGAAACAGTTTGGTCCTGCAGGAAGCTTTCTGCATTCTGAGCGTAGAACTCGCAGACCCACGCACACTTTTCGATCTCTCCTTCGGCCGCCGCTAATGGTTTGCCCATCTCATCCGTCATGATGGCGGCCAACATGGGACGGCGCTCGCGAAGCAATCGTGCTGCATTTTCCAACCAGCTTAAGCGATCTGACAATGCGGTCTGTCTCGCCTGGTTTGTCGCGGCATACGCCGTCTCCAGTCGCTGCTCAAGTGCGGCGTCATCAAGCAGTGGAAATACCGCTCTCGGCAAACCAGTGGCAGGGTTAAAGGTCTCAATGGTGCGTGATGCCATAACGTAAGTTTACACTGCGCGTGCTCGCATCCGCCCATCAAAAACTCGCGAATCCATAAACACGCTTCCCGGACGTTGATTTAATGCAAAACACCAGATCCCGACTGCAGTTTCCTTTGATCGTCGCAATCACATTGGCTCTAGCCAGTGGATGCGGTGCTGAGGTCTCAGAGAGTATCGCGGCGGCTCCCGCGCCATCCGAAACCGAACCGCGCTACGAGCAAGGCGCCCCGAACTATGACGGCATTGGAAAGCGATACCTCGGTCGCGAGATTTCCCATGTGATGGGTCATCGAGGGGCCGGATGGTTAGAACGACCGGAACGCGAGAGAACCGAGCGCACCGATCTTCTCATTGAACTACTGCCCATTAAGCCCGATAGCGTGATCGCGGACATCGGCGCGGGGACGGGCTACTTCAGCTTCCCGATGGCCCGGAAGGCAAGCGAAGGCCGAGTGATTGCGGTCGATATTCAGCAGGAAATGCTGGACATCATCAAAGCTCGACAGGAGGAGGGCGCCCCTGCCAATGTTGATCCCTTGCTCAGCACGGAATCCGACCCAACCCTCCCTGCGAATAGCGTAGATCTCGCGCTGATCGTCGACGCCTATCATGAGTTCTCGTATCCCTATGAGATGGGAATCGGCATCGTGAAAGGGCTCAAACCAGGCGGATTACTCGCGCTTGTCGAATACCGCGGTGAAGATCCCACGGTGCCTATCAAGCGCTTGCACAAGATGACGGAAGCGCAATCCAAGTTGGAAATGGATGCGATTGGCCTGGAGTGGGTCGAAACGATCGACGCACTCCCGCAGCAGCATCTCATGCTGTTCCGGAAACCGGCTGAGACTCAGGACGCCTCGCTGAACGATTGAGTATCTTCGGCGTCTTCGTCGACCAACTCGCCGAGCACACGCGGTAATGCAAGATAGTTTGCGGTGCCACTCAGGCTGACTGTGCGTTCTGAGGAATGCAGGCAGTTGCGACCACTACGTTTCGCCTCATACAAAGCGTCATCTGCCCGCTTATAGAGGCTATCCATCGATTCCTGTCGACCGTACTCAGCCAACCCGAAAGACGCCGTCACGGAGAAAGTCTCCTTCGACGCTGGCTTGCGAAGCACTGTCTCGGCGATCGTTATTCTTAAGGTCTCGGCAAGCTTGCTGGCCCCGCCAAGTCCGGTTTCTCCAGAGACGATAACGAACTCTTCGCCACCAACGCGGTAGAACGCGTCTTGCGGGCCAATATTCTCGCGCAGCGTCTTCGCGATCGTCTGCAGAACCGTATCGCCGGTGGCATGACCGTACTCGTCATTGACCGACTTGAAATGATCTACGTCTAGCATGATCAAGACGAAATTCTCTTCGTCGTCTTTTGCTTTGGCGATTCGTCCTTCGAGGTCTTCAGTCAACGCTCTTCGGTTTCCTGCGCCCGTCAGCGGATCAATGAGCGTACGTGCACGCAGCTCACGCCGTTGCTCCCAGGTGAGCGCCGAAAATGCAACGGATAAACAAATAGTGACGGCAAGCGAAGCGATCAGCACAGCGACTTCGCCGAAACTCCGATCGCCGAATATAACTGGCATTACCAGTGCCATGGCGATCACTGACACGACCGCCGCTTCCTTTGGTTTCATCAAATAGAACAAGGCCACCAGTGCGGGGTACATCCAGACCACCTGATCTCCGCCACGCACTCGGACCGAGACCACCGCGGTGATGATCGCGATCAAGGCCATCGCAATACTCGCTGGCCGCATGGCGCGCTTCACATAAACGCCCCAGAGAATCGCAACGAAACCGGCAACGAATCCGAAGTCGAATGCCGCGATCACGTAATCGCCTTCCACGAGGCGATATACCCCCATCGGACCGATACCAAGAACGCCGACAACGGCGAGCATGACGGGTGGCAGTTCTTCCAGACTGAGTTTGCGGCGCTTCATCTCATGAGATATCGGCGGCACATTGCTAAACTTGAGCATGGTTAGCGCTCGTGGGACACTCGTGCAAGTCCGGATCGACATGGGTTAAGGCCCTAATAAAATTGAAAAAAATAATAAACGAGCTCCGTCGTCGACATGTCTTTAGGGTGGCGGGCATGTACGCCGTCGTTGGATGGCTTCTCGTCCAGCTGGCGGGCGAACTGCAAGACGCTCTCAGCCTGCCGGAGTGGTTCGCCGGAATGGTGGTATCGCTGCTCCTACTTGGGTTTCCGATCGCTATCCTGTTCGCCTGGGCATTTGATCTGACTCCGGAGGGTGTGAAGCGGACAGAAGCATCACCCGAGACACCAAATTCCGGCAAGGCCATCCTCGATTTCGCTATTGTCGCGGGACTGATTGTTATCGGCGGTCTCTTGTTAGGGCAGCGGTTTTTTGGAGAGGACGTTAGGCGATCGCAGCAAGTCTCGGTGGACGCTGTTTCGAACCCGGTGCCAGGCAGACTCCAGTCGATCGCAGTCCTACCTTTTGAGGATTTTTCTCCCGCCGGTGATCAAGAGTACTTCTCTGACGGCATCTCGGAGGAGCTGTTGAACGTGTTGTCCCGCGTCGATGGGCTGCGCGTGGCATCTCGAACCTCTTCATTTTCGTTCAAGTCAAAAAACGCCAGCGTTTCTGAAATCGCGCAAGCACTGAGCGTTGAACACATTCTCGAGGGAAGCATTCGCAAAGCGGGCGAAACACTTCGAATCACTGCGCAGCTGATCAAAGCAACATCGGATGAACACATCTGGTCCGGCACATACGATCGACCATTGACGGCAGAAAACATTTTCAAGATTCAGGATGAGATTTCTCAAGCAATCGTGCTGGAGCTCTACGGCCAGCTCGACATTTTGCCAAATACAGCGGACCGTCCCACCGACTCAACCGAAGCCTACGAGGCGTTTTTGAAGGGTAGGGAGGCCTACGCCGATCGAACGGTCGATGGCATCAATGATGCGATCGACTGGCTGACTCGAGCCACCACCCTCGATCCCGAATTTGCAGTCGCGCACGCAAAACTGGCCAAGGCGCACACGCTTCAAAGGGAGTACGGTGCACTGGAGCCTCGCCACAGTTATTTTCGTGCGAAAACTCACATCGATCGAGCGGTATCGCTGGCTCCCGACGACTGGGATGTCTTGTCGGAACGCGCCTGGATAATGTTTGGGAGGCGCGACAATCCTTTTGAGCAATTGCGCGCGTTCGATAGCGCGATCGAGGCTAACCCAAACAACGCTAGCGCTTATCGTGGCAAAGGATTGACGTTACTGCGTCTCGGCGACATTGACGGCGCGTTTGCAGCGCAGGAGCAAGCACTCGTATTGGATCCGGAATCGTTGATCCTGAAAGTTAACTACCAGGGGACCTATCGGAGTATTTACGATCGCGACGGCGTCGAAAGTGTGATCCGCGATGCGTTACGGATATCGCCCACCTTCCCATTGGCGAAAGGTGTTCTCGCAGGTTCGTTTCACTTGTCAGGTAACACCGAACTTGCCCACCGAGTTGCCAAATCCTGCGAAGGGGAAATTTACTGCGACGATGCGCTCACCCTCATCTATGCGACTATCGGTTTGCCCGATTTAATC
>JBCBNU010000068.1:0-11466 GCA_039821645.1 Pseudomonadota bacterium | reverse complement strand
TGGATACAAAAGCAATTCACGAGAGTCTTCCGGACGCGGTTGTGATTACAGATGCCGATGCGACTGTGCTCGAAGGGATGACAGAGGTCATCATCTCGCCGGGTGTCTCGGATCAGGATCCGCTGGTCTCAGAGATTCGTGCACGGGATATTCCCACGCATTCCGATATCACGCTGTTTGCGCGGGACGCTGCAGCGCCCATCGTGGCGGTTACTGGCACCAACGGTAAGAGCACCGTAGTCAGTCTGCTGGCGCGCATGTGTCAACAAGCCGATGTCGCGTTCGCGGCAGGTGGCAATCTCGGTGTGCCGGTCCTTGATTTGCCGGAGCCCGGTGAGCGCGGTTTCTATTTGCTTGAGCTTTCAAGTTTCCAATTGTCCAGAACGCCGGAGCTGGCTTTGCGGTGTGGCTGTGTTCTGAATATCGAGCCGGACCATCTCGATTGGCATGGCGACTTTTCAGCCTACGAGGCCGCGAAACTTTCGATCTATCGGAATTGCGCTTATGCGGTCGTGCCCTCGGATTATGCATGGACATCCGAGGTGATCGATGTTGATGCGGTCATGATCCGCTTCGGCAAGAACCTGCCGGAAGATGCACGCAGCTTCGGTGTTGTAGAGCACGAAGGTCGTCGATACTGGGCGAGTGGAGCAGAGCCGATCCTCGCCGTCGAGGAAGCCGCGATGATCGGCGAGCATAACGTTCTCAACATCGCAGCGGCACTGGCAATCGGGAGCAGCATCGACCTGCCATTGAGTGCAATGGTCGCCGCGATTCGCAGTTTCCCGGGTCTCGATCACCGACATCAATTGGTGTCCGTTGTCGATGGCGTGCGTTACGTTGATGATTCCAAGGCGACCAACTGCGCTGCAGCACTCGCATCAGCGAACGCGGTACCTGGGCCGGTTGTCATGCTGATTGGCGGACTGGGCAAGGGAGAGGACTATGATGCGTTCTCAAAGCAGTTGCCCGCACACGTGAGGTTCGCAGTTGCCTACGGAACCATTGCAACGGAAGTGGCGAGCGCACTGGCGCAAAACGGTTTCGATCACGCACAGGCAGAAGACCTGCCGAGTGCTCTCAAGGCAGCACGCGCCAAGGTGCAACCGGGTGACACGGTATTGCTCGCGCCTGCGGCTGCAAGTCAGGATGCCTATCCCGACTACAAGGCGCGCGGAAAACACTTTCGTCAACTGATCGAGGGGCTCGCCGCATGAGTCGCTCAGTGACGAACAACATCCAGATTCCGCTGCCGATCCGGCCCGTCAGTGCATTTCACTGGGACCTGCGCCTTCTGGGCTTGATTGTGGTGCTGCTGACCATCGGTCTCGTCGTACTCACTTCCGCTTCATTGGGCATCGCCCAGGACGACTTCGGCAATCCCTTCGCTTACGTGATTCGACAGCTACAAGCGTTGACGGTCGGGATCGTGGCGCTCGCGTTCATGCTGGTTGTACCTAGCGATACCTGGTTCAAATTCAGCCCACTGTTGCTGCTGCTTGCGCTCGTATTGCTCGCGGTGGTGTTGATCCCGGATGTTGGTGTGGTTGTTAATGGCAGTCAGCGCTGGGTGAATCTTGCCGGTATTCGTGTGCAAGTTTCCGAACCGGCGCGTCTTGCTCTGATCATGTACATCGCAGGTTATGCGGTGCGCCAGCAAGAGACGCTCGAAACAAGATTTCTCGGACTCGCGAAGCCGTTTGCTGTGTTGTGTATCGCCGCAGCGCTGCTGTTGGCCGAACCCGATATGGGCGCGGCGACGGTGCTGATGGCGACTGCACTGGTGGTGCTGTTCTGTGCTGGTGCACGCATTCGGGACCTGATGGTTTTCGGTGTTATTGCCTGCAGTGCATTCGTCGTATTGATTTTCGACGGTAGCTACCGCGAAAGCCGGATTTTCTCGTTCCTGAATCCGTGGGCCGACCCGCACGGTGACGGCTATCAATTGACCAACTCGTTGATGGCGATTGGCCGCGGAGAATGGTTTGGTGTTGGTTTGGGCAACAGCGTGCAGAAGCTGTTTTATCTGCCCGAGGCTCACACTGACTTCGTGTTCGCCGTTTACGCCGAAGAGTTCGGTCTCGCGGGTGTTGCTGTGATGATCATGGTGCTTCTGTTGCTCGTGTTGCGCGTTCTAAAAACGGCGCGAAAAGCGGCTGCCCTGGAGCGTTGGTTCGCGGCATACACAGTACTTGGCATCGGTGTTTGGTTAGGACTGCAGTCTTTCGTCAACCTCGGCGTGAATCTCGGCATCTTGCCGACGAAAGGGTTGACACTTCCGCTGGTCAGTTATGGCCGCAGCAGCATGATCATCGTTCTTGCTGCGTTGGGCTTTGTGCTGAGAGCGCACCACGAAAATGTGATCGCAGCCGCCAAACCCAAGGTTCGCAAACGGAGGCGCAAATGAGCCGAGCGCCGATTCTGATCATGGCGGGTGGCACCGGCGGACACGTGTATCCGGCACTTGCGATTGCTGATGAGTTTCTTGATCGCGGTCAGCCGGTTATCTGGCTCGGCACGACACGAGGACTGGAGTCGCGTGTGGTGGTGGAACAGGGCATTCCCATGGAATGGTTGACGATCAGTGGCTTGCGCCAGCGTGGCGCCGCCGGCTGGTTGCTCGCACCGTTCCGGATCAGTCTCTCCATCGCACGTTCGTTGCGCATTATGCGCCGGATTCGCCCGCGATTGGTCATTGGGATGGGCGGATTTGTCAGTGGCCCGGGCGGGATCGCCGCGTGGCTGATGCGCATCCCCCTGGTGATCCATGAACAGAATGCTGCGGCGGGCATGACAAACAGATGGCTCGCACGCGTGGCGACTCGTGTGCTTCTCGGTTTCGACGGCGCGATTGCGGGTGCGAGCACTGTGGGAAATCCGGTACGCGCAAATATTCGAGCAATTGCACCACCGGAGCGGCGCTTTGCAGGACGTCAGGGTGCGCTGCGACTGCTTGTCATTGGCGGCAGTCAGGGTGCGCTCGCGTTGAATGAATGGGTTGCTCCCGCAGTCGCGTTACTTGCTGAGGACAACGTGCAATTCGATGTGCGTCATCAGGCAGGACCGGCGACGCTCGAGATCGCTCAGGATCGCTATGCACAGCACCGGGTTCGTGCTGAAGTCACGCCGTTCATCGAGGACATGGCTCAGGCGTTGTCGTGGGCAGACTTGATCGTCTGTCGTGCCGGTGCCCTAACCGTTAGCGAGCTGATCAACGTCGGCTTGGGGGCAGTATTTGTCCCGCTGCCGACGGCGGTTGACGATCATCAAACACGTAATGCCAAAGCGCTGGTGGACACCGAGGCGGCATTGGTCATCCAGCAACAAGAGATGAGTGCAGAGTCGTTAGCAAAAGCGATTCGCCGTCTCGGGACCGATCGAGATGCCCTTGTTGATCGGGCACAGAAAGCGCGCGCACTGCGCGGTCCGGATGCTGTCGGTCTGGTGGTTGCACAGTGTGCCGAGATTCTCGAAGACCCGGCACTGGAGGCTGTGTCATGAATCTTCGGATGCGCAAGATTCATCGCATTCACTTCGTCGGTATCGGCGGCGCCGGGATGTGCGGTATCGCAGAAGTCTTGCTGACGCAGGGGTACGAAGTTCAGGGGTCAGACCTCTCGGCCTCGGCGGTCACGCGGCGACTCGAAACACTCGGTGCGAGAGTGATGATCGGACATGCTGCGACAAATCTGGGCGATGCCGATGTCGTTGTGAGTTCGACTGCGGTGCCTGCGGACAACGTTGAGCTCGCAGAGGCGAAGTCACGCCGGATACCGGTGGTCGCACGTGCTGAAATGCTGGGTGAGCTGATGCGCTTCTCACGTCGCTCGGTGGCGGTTGCCGGTACACATGGGAAAACGACCACGACCAGTCTTGTCGCCGCAGTTCTGGCGGCGGCAGGAGTTGACCCGACGTTCATCATTGGTGGCCGTTTAAAAGGCGCTGATACCAACGCACGCTTGGGTGAAAGCCAATACCTCGTAGCCGAGGCGGACGAGAGCGATGCGTCATTCCACCACTTGCAACCGCTAGTCGCGATTGTGACCAACATCGATGCGGATCACCTTGGGACGTATGGCAATGATCTGGAGCGTCTGCACACGGCGTTCGTAGAGTTCTTACATAACCTGCCGTTCTATGGAGTTGCCGTACTGTGCGTCGATGATCCGGGCGTTGCGTCAATTCGTGCTGCTGTGCCGCGGTCCCAGGTTACCTACGGTCTTCATGAGCGGGCGGACGTGCGCGCGGTCGATGTCAGGATCGACGGGCATCAAAGTCATTTTGACGTAGAGCGACGTGACCGCGAAACGCTGTCGGTAACGCTCAATCTGCCTGGGCTTCATAACGTGCGTAATGCGCTGGCGGCGATCGCTGTGGCGACAGACTTCGATGTTCCGGACGGCGCTATTTTGGAGGCGCTGACACAGTTTTCGGGTATCGATCGACGGTTCCAGAGTCACGGCTTTTTACCTGTCGATGGCGGCGATGTACTGATGATCGATGACTACGGCCATCATCCGACAGAGCTCGCAGCGACGATCGAAGCAGCGAGATCGGGCTGGTCCGATCGACGTCTTGTGCTTGTCTTCCAACCGCATCGCTACTCCCGGACCCGCGATCTGCTGGATGACTTCGCGCAGGTATTGAGCGGTGTCGATGTGCTCGTGCTGCTGGAAGTGTACGCAGCAGGAGAGTCACCGATATCCAACGCGGACGGTCGGGCTGTCGCACGTGCGGTTCGGAGTCGTGGCGGAGTTGAACCGGTCTTCATTGAAGACGCCGAGGAACTCCCACACGCGTTAGCGCCGCTGCTGCAACCGAATGATCTGTTATTGACCATGGGTGCTGGCAACGTCGGTGCATTGGCGCAGGCATTGCCGGCGCAGCTATCTGAAGTGCTGCGCAAGGAAGGTGCTGCATGAGCGCGGTGTTGACGTCGACACTCAAGCAGAAGCTTCTCGATACGTTCGCGTCGGGCGTGAAGCTCGACGAGCCCATGGCCCGCCATACGACCTGGCGTGTGGGCGGCCCGGCGGAGCTTCTGTTTCAACCGACCAACGAAACTGAGTTGTCTTCGTTCCTAAGAGCGTTGCCATCCGAATTACCACTGCACTGGGTGGGTTTTGGCAGCAACCTGCTGGTGCGCGATGGCGGCGTTGAAGGCGTGGTGATTAGCACAAGGACACTTGAGCGTACGCTGGAGCGAAAAGCTCCCCACGGTGTATATGCAGGCGCTAGCCTGCCTTGCGCCACACTTGGCCGCAGTCTGGTTCGCTGGGAAATGGGTCCGTCCGAGTTTTTTGCAGGGATTCCCGGTTCGCTGGGCGGTGCGTTAACGATGAATGCCGGAGCGCACGGCACCGAGACTTGGGATGCTGTGCATGACGTGCGATTGATGCATCGTGATGGGTCGATCGAGACGCGCGATGCGACGCAATTCGACGTCGGCTATCGCCGTGTGTCTGGCCAAGGCAACGCCTGGTTCGTCGGCGCGCATTTGCAGTTTGATCCGGCGTACGAGCCGAGTCTTGATCGCTTGCGTGAATTGCAAGCGCGCCGTCATGCAACCCAACCAATCGGGCAGCCAAGCTGCGGATCTGTATTCGCGAATCCAGAAGGCGATCATTCGGCGCGTCTGATCGAAGCAAGCGGACTTAAAGGCTTCCGCATTGGTGGCGCAGAGGTTTCGCCAAAGCATGCGAACTTCATCATCAATACGGGTGATGCAACGGCAGCTGACATTGAGTCACTGATCGATCACGTGGCGCAGACCGTAGAGCACAAACACGGCGTGGCGCTTCGCCATGAGGTGCGTTTTCTGGGCGAGGTGGCTGCATGACGCCGGTGTTGGATCGATATGGTCGAGTCGCGGTCCTCTTTGGTGGAAAGTCCGGTGAGCGCGAGGTGTCTCTGGATAGCGGTGCCGCTGTCGCCGACGCGCTGCAGCAGGCGGGACTTGATGTCGTGCGATTCGATCCTGCCGAACGCGCACTACACGAACTGCAGTCCGAGGGCATTTCCCGCGTGTGGAACGCGCTTCACGGGGGCGACGGTGAGGACGGCACGATTCAGGGGGGGTTGGCGATGCTGGGTATCCCGGTGACCGGCAGTGGCGTCATGGCAAGCGCGTTAGCAATGGACAAGGTGCGCAGCAAAGCGGTCATGGCGGCACATGGTGTGCGCGTAGTTGGTGGACGGACCCTGCGCAGAGGCGCGGCACTGCCCGTGGATTTGGAGTACCCAGTGTTCGTCAAACCGTCGAGCGGCGGCTCGAGCTTGGGTGCACTGCCGGTAGCTGATCACGGCGTGCTGGCGGAGGCAGTTGCCATTGCCCACGCGTTGGATGACACCGTATTGATCGAGCCGTTACTGCCCGGTCCTGAATACACCGTTGGCGTACTTGACCAGCGTGCGCTGCCCCCTATTCGAATTGATGCGGGCAACGAATTTTATGACTACGCCGCGAAATACACCTCTGAAGCGACACGATTTGTATGCCCGGCTGTAGGGGCGGATACCGAGCTTGGTCAGCGTTTCGCCGCGCAGAGTCTTGCAGCGTTTAACGCACTCGGTTGTGCCGGTTGGGGGCGTGTGGATTTCATGATGGACGGCGATGGCGTCCCTTGTGTATTGGAAGTCAATACCGTACCGGGCATGACCTCACACAGCCTGGTGCCCCATGCAGCCAGTGTTGCCGGCATCGACTTTCAGTCACTTTGTCTTGCGATTCTCGACACCAGTTTTGTCGGCGGAGTGCACTGATGGCCAGACAAGCACGCAGACAAAAACCGCGCACGAAACGATCAAGCATGGTGCTTCAGCTCTCCCGCGTGATAGCACGGCGATTCGTGACGCTGGTGATTGGCATCGCTGGTATGGCGGCGGCGGCGTTAGCGCTAGGCATTGCGCTGGATCGACCGATCGAAGAGATCTCCGTCAAAGCACCTTTCAATCGAGTGACAACTTCGCAGATCAGTGCCGCCGTGGGCGATCTTGAGGCTACCGGCTTCTTAAGTGCTGACCTCAGCGCAATGCGGGAACGCATCGAAGCGCTGGAGTGGGTGGACCGCGCGAGCGTGCGCCGGCTGTGGCCTGACCGCCTGCACATCTCAATCTCCGAACAGGTGCCCGCTGCACGCTGGGGTGATTACGGCCTCTTGAACACGCGCGGCGAGTTATTCGTCGAGCGGTCCCGATTCGAGTTTCCCGAGTTGCCGCGTTTGTCGGGACCAGACTCACGCGTCACAGATGTGGCCGCGCAATACCTCGCCATTAACGGCCCGACGATCAAAGCAGGTCTTGGTGGACTGCGAGCATTGCGTCTCGAGGAACGCGGTTCATGGCATCTGATTCTGATGAACGGTATCGAGGTTAGGCTCGGACGCAAGAATGTGAGCGCGCGGGTCGAACGCTTCCTGCAATCGGTCACACCTTTGCTGGTCCGAAAGACGGATCAGATTCGCTATGTCGATATGCGCTATACGAACGGTTTTGCCATCGGCTGGGCTTCTCCGCAATTCAAAGAGCAAGCATTGATCGAGGCGTCAGCGATGGCGCGCAGTTCAACGGAGTCACGATAGATGTCTCGTAAGTCGGAACAAAATTTGATCGTCGGACTGGACATTGGCACATCCAAGGTTGTCGCCATTGTTGGCGAGGTCGCCGAGGACGGCGCCATTGAGGTGATCGGTATTGGGAGCCACCCGTCACGCGGCCTGAAGAAAGGGGTGGTGGTCAATATCGAGTCGACAGTGCACTCCATTCAAAGGGCGGTAGAAGAGGCGGAGCTGATGGCCGGTTGCGAAATCGCCTCTGTCTACACCGGCATTGCCGGGAGCCACATCCGCAGCCTGAACTCGCACGGCATCGTTGCGATTAGTGACAAGGAAGTGAGTCAGGTCGACGTCAATCAGGTTATTGATGCGGCCAAGGCCGTGGCAATTCCGGCCGATCAGAAAATCCTGCACATCTTGCCGCAGGAATTCATCATCGATAACCAGGAAGGTATTCGCGAACCCGTCGGTATGTCGGGCGTCCGACTGGAAGCCAAGGTGCATATGGTCACCGGGGCCGAGAGTGCCGCACAAAACATCGTTAAGTGCGTCCAGCGCTGCGGACTCGAAGTCGATGGGATCGTGCTCGAGCAGCTGGCATCAAGCTACTCGGTGCTGACCGAAGACGAGAAAGAACTCGGTTCATGCATCGTCGATATCGGCGGTGGCACAACCGATATTTCTGTATTCCTCGGCGGTGCGATTCAGCACACGGCAGTGATCCCGATTGCGGGTGATCAGGTGACCAACGACATCGCTGTGTCGATGCGAACACCGACGCAATACGCCGAAGAGATCAAGATCAAGTATGCGTGCGCGTTGTCGCAGCTGGCCAATGCCGACGAGACGATTGAAGTGCCAAGCGTCGGTGATCGGCCGCCGCGACGTCTCGCTCGCCAGACCCTCGCCGAGGTGGTCGAGCCACGTTACGAGGAGCTGTTCACGCTCATTCGGGACGAGCTGCGTCGCGTGGATTCGAGGAGCTAATCGCCGCAGGTCTGGTGATCACCGGCGGGAGCGCAAAGATGGAAGGCGCTGTGGAACTTGCCGAAGAGGTGTTCCACATGCCGGTTCGTCTCGGAGTGCCGCAGCACGTAACCGGTCTCTCCGACGTAATCAGAAATCCCATCCACGCGACGGGTGTGGGCCTGCTGTTGTACGGCTACGAAAACCTGCAGCAAGTCGACGTAGCAGGACCGGTCAGCGGCAGGCTCGGAGAGGTCTTGGCGAGGATGAAGAGTTGGTTCAGTGGTGGCTGGTAGGCGCGACGGAATGAAATTGGAAAACAGGCAGGCGAAGACCTGTCACATCGTTGAATTTGAGTTGTCAAAAGACAGAGGTGAGCAAAATGTTTGAACTTATGGATGCACACAGCCAAACGGCGGTCATCAAGGTGATCGGTGTCGGTGGCGGCGGCGGCAACGCTGTTTCCTACATGGTGGATTCGGGAATAGAAGGCGTGGACTTTGTTTGCGCAAACACGGATGCGCAGGCGCTGAAGAATGTTCAGGTACGTACCGGCATTCAGATTGGCTGCAACATTACAAAAGGCCTCGGTGCCGGCGCGAACCCAGAAGTCGGTCGGCAGGCAGCGATGGAAGATCGTGACCGCATTCAGGAAGTCATCGAAGGCGCCGACATGCTGTTTATTACGGCAGGCATGGGCGGTGGCACAGGCACGGGTGCGGCACCGGTGGTCGCCCAGGTTGCCAAAGAGATGGGCATTCTGACCGTAGCGGTCGTGACCAAGCCGTTCTCGATGGAAGGCGTGAAACGCGCGAGCATCGCAGATCAGGGGATTGCGGAGCTGGGTAAATATGTCGACTCGCTGATCACAATCCCCAACGAAAAGCTGCTGTCTGTGCTGGGCGCTGAAACGACACTGTTGGATGCCTTCGGTTCTGCAAACGAAGTCCTTCAAGGTGCGGTTCAAGGCATTGCCGAACTGATCACGCGTCCGGGTCTCATCAACGTTGACTTTGCGGACGTGAGAACAGTCATGGCCGAAATGGGTATGGCCATGATGGGCTCCGGCACGGCGTCTGGCGAGGATCGGGCGCGTGAAGCTGCCGAAAAAGCGGTTTCCAGTCCGCTACTCGAGGACATTAACCTTGCGGGTGCGAACGGTATCCTCGTCAATGTGACGGCTGGCATGGATCTGTCGATTGGAGAGTTCCAGGAAGTGGGCGAGACGATCAAGGCGTTCGCGTCTGATGAGGCGACTGTCGTCGTCGGCACGGTTATCGATCAGGATATGAGCAACAGCATCCGCGTTACGGTTGTGGCCACCGGTCTCGGCCAGGGTCAGGCTCAGAAGGCACCGATGCGTGTCGTACGACGCGATAGCAATGTCGTCGCGCCGACCGGGTCACAGGCGCCGGTCGAGCCGGGCGTTACGACGCCGCCAGCGGCACCGAACTACAACGAGTTCGACAAGCCAGCCGTTGGGCGTAGCAAAGCCAAGCGGGCCGTCGGAGACGGCTTCGGCGACGGCATGCTGCAGGAGGACCTGCTCGATATCCCGGCATTCCTCCGTCGTCAGGCGGACTAGCCCCATGTGAATTCCAGGCCGCAGCTGCTCACCGCTGCGGCCTGGGACCTGCCTCGGGTGGCTTTTCGACCCGCTTTCACGCCTTGTACAGGCGTGCTGGAACGTTACAGATTCCTTGCGTTCTATGAATTTTTCGTTACTATCTTGCTCCAACTTGTTGATTTCGCACACTAGGAAGGTCCGCGGTACTGCTTAGGCGCAGCTGCGAACTTGGCGCGAAAACAACAGTCACAAGACAAATTGGGGCGTCATTGACGCCATGCTGGGGGGCTGCTGTGCCAGGACGGCGCAGTATTTTTGTGCAAACAGAGACTTGCGCGTGCCGTGGTGGGCTGTAG
The DNA here is from genome assembly GCA_039821645.1 of Pseudomonadota bacterium. Classification (GTDB taxonomy): domain Bacteria; phylum Pseudomonadota; class Gammaproteobacteria; order Steroidobacterales; family Woeseiaceae; genus CALBPI01. The sequence continues at coordinate 1,024 of JBCBNU010000068.1, read as the reverse complement.
GACAGACCAGCCGGCAGGCGCGTGTGCCAGCGAGATGTGTGGTAATGCTACGACAAAGAACACTTAAAACTGCGATCCGGGCGACCGGCGTCGGTCTGCATACTGGCGAAAAGGTGCTGATGACCCTGCGCCCAGCGGCGGTGAATACCGGCGTTGTGTTTCGTCGGACCGATCTGGCTGATCCCGTAGACATCCCCGCCGATGGGCGTCGTGTGCGCGAAACCATGCTGGGTACCAACCTTTTTGAAGGTGAGCATAAGGTGGGGACCGTCGAACACCTGTTGTCAGCGGTATGCGCTCTGGGTATCGACAACTTGCATGTCGATGTGACCGCACCCGAAGTGCCGATCATGGATGGTAGCGCGGCGCCATTCGTATTCCTGATCCAATCGGCGGGCATCGAGGAGCAGGAGGCACCGAAAAAGCTGATTCGAATCAAGAAGAAGATTCGAGTGGAAGATGGCGACAAGTGGGCCGAGCTCACTCCCTACGACGGGTTCCGAATTAATTTCGGCATTTCATTCAATCATCCGGTCATTAATAAGCAGCGCCAGCAGATTTCTTTGGATTTGTCGTCCAGCGCGTTCCTGCGGGATGTGAGCCGGGCGCGTACCTTTGGTTTTATGCGAGACATCGAAACCCTCCGAGAACTGGGTCTGACCCTGGGTGGGAGCATGGATAACGCGATCGTCCTTGATGACTATCGCATCCTGAATGAGGACGGCTTGCGCTACGATGATGAGTTTGTGAAGCACAAGGTTCTGGATGCCGTCGGCGATCTGTACTTGTTGGGCCACAGCCTGATTGGCGAATACTCCGCGTATAAATCAGGGCATGATCTGAATAACCGTTTGGTCCGAGCGATTCTCGAGGACAGAAGTTGTTACGATCTCGCGACCTTCGACGAGGCCGACCACGCTCCGGTGAGCTACCCGTCGCCTGTATTCGCCTGAGGACTCACGCGAATTCGGCACCGTGTGGCCATAACGCCGTTTGTGCGCGCAGCTGACAACAGCGCATCGGT
>JBCBNU010000067.1:0-11528 GCA_039821645.1 Pseudomonadota bacterium | reverse complement strand
AATGCCGTGGGCGGACATCTCCTCGGCTTCATCGATCACCTTGGCTGCGTGCAACAACGCTTTGGAGGGAATACACCCGACGTTCAGGCAAACACCGCCGAGCGATGGCCAACGTTCAATCAGGGCCACGTTCAAACCAAGATCTGCTGCGCGGAAAGCCGCGGTGTACCCGCCCGGTCCCGAACCGAGTACGGCCAGATCGAATGTTGTCTCAGAATCTGCCATGTTGCGCTCCCTAGGGGATGGCCTGCATCAGGCCATCCACATTTGCGAGACACTGCGCGAGCTGCGTCGTAAACCTCACAGCTAGCGCACCATCGATGACGCGGTGATCGTAGGAAAGACTGAGCGGCAGCATCAATCGGGGTTGGAACTGCTCGCCATTCCAAATTGGCTGCATGCTCGACCTCGATACACCCAGAATGCCGACCTCTGGCGCGTTCACGATGGGCGTGAACGCAGTGCCTCCGATCCCGCCAAGGCTGGAAATCGTGAATGTTGCTCCTTGCATCTGTTGCGGCTTGAGGTTTCCGTCTCTCGCCGATGCCGACAACTCCGCGAGTGCCTGTGCGAGCTCATAGACATCCATCTTGTCCGCATCATGAATCACCGGCACCACCAACCCGTTTTCCGTATCAGCGGCGAAGCCGATGTTCATGTAGTGCTTTTCAATCAGGCTACCGCCATCGGCGCTCAGTGAGCTATTCATACGCGGGTAAGTCTGCAACGTCTGCACGACCGCTCGCATGATGAAGGCGAGCGGTGTCAGTTTGATGCCTCGCTCTGCAGCCGTGGACTTCAACGCCTTGCGCCGTGTGTCCATATCGGTGATGTCCGCAAGATCGTGCTGCGTGACGTGCGGCAGGTTGATCCAACTCGCCTGCAAGCGCGGACCAGAGATTTTCTGAATCCGGGTGAGCGGTTTTTCTGTGATGTCACCGAATTTCGCGAAGTCGACCGTCGGCACTGCGGGGAGCGATGCACCTTGCCCTGCTGAACCACCAGAGAGTTGATCTTTAACCCAACGCTTGAGGTCATCTGCGATGATTCGACCCTTATGTCCGGTACCCTTCACGCGCACCAGGTCCACGCCCAGCTCACGCGCCAGTTTCCGCACAGAGGGACTTGCGTGCGCCCTCGAAAAACCTGCTTCGTCAACAGCCGACGGTTTCGCAGTCGGTGCGGCGGGTTTCGGCTTGCTTTCGGCCGGTGGCTGCGGCGTTGAAACCGGCGCAGCGGCTGCGGGCTTAGGCGGCGGCGCGGCAGCTTTATCCGATGCCGCTGTTGCCGTCGACTGGATCTCTGCGATGACCGTGCCCTCGGCGACCTGGTCACCGACGCTGACGTGCAGTGCTGTGATGGTGCCAGCCACCGTCGATGGCACGTCCATAGACGCTTTGTCGGTCTCGAGCGTGATCAGTGCATCATCGATGGCCACTTCGTCGCCAACCGATACGCTCACCTCGATCACATCGACGCCGTCAAAGTCGCCGATCTCCGGCACGACTATTGTTTCGACTCCACCGCCGGTGCTCGGTGCCGATTCCTCATCAACTGGAGTCACTGCCTCTTCCGCAGGCGCGGATGTCTCGGGCTCTGTGGTGGGCTCGGATTCTGCCACTGACTCGGCGGTGGTCCTCACGATCGCGACCACATCACCTTCGCCGATGGTGTCGCCCACGTTCACACTCACCGAAACAACCTCGCCGGCCTCGGTACTCGGCACCTCCATTGAAGCCTTGTCCGTCTCCAACGTCACGAGGCCGTCGTCCAGCGCGACGGTATCTCCTGCGGCGACCAACACCTCGATGACCTCGACGTCGGAGAAGTCTCCGATATCCGGCACGCGAATTTCGATTTCACTCGCCATCGTGCACCTCCGCCTACAACGTCACCGGATCGGGGCGATCCGAGTCGATCCCATACTTCTCGATCGCCTGAGCGACCGTCGCCTGGTCGATGGCGCCCTCGTCAGCCATCGCCTTCAACGTCGTGATGACGATGTAGCGGCGATCCACTTCGAAGAACTCACGTAGGGCCTTTCGGCTGTCGCTGCGTCCAAACCCGTCAGTTCCGAGTGTGATGTAGTGACCGGGAATCCAGCGTTGAATCTGGTCCGGGACGATCTTCATATAATCAGTCGCCGCTACAAACGGACCCTTGATGTCTTTGAGTGACGACTCCAGGAAGCTCTCACGTGGCGTGTCATCCGGGTGCAGCTGATTCCACCGCTCGACCTCAAGACACTCACGGCGCAATTCGTTGTAGCTCGTGACACTCCAGACATCTGCCGGGATACGGAAATCCTCTTTCAACATTTCGGCAGCACCAAGCACTTCTCTCAAGATCGTGCCCGACCCGAACAGTTGCGCGCGCACCTTGCCGCGTGAACCTTTCTGCAGCAGGTACATGCCACGCAGAATGCCTTCCTCCACGTCGGCAGGCATCTCGGGCTGGACATAGTTCTCATTCATCGCCGTGATGTAATAGAACACATTCTCCTGCTCATCGAACATACGTCGCAAGCCATCCTGCACGACCACAGCCAGCTCGTAGGCATAAGCCGGATCGTAGGCTCTGCAGTTCGGAATGGTCGACATCAATACGTGGGAGTGTCCGTCCTGGTGTTGAAGCCCTTCGCCGGACAGAGTGGTTCTGCCCGCCGTGCCGCCGATCAGGAACCCACGAGCCTGCATGTCACCGCCCGCCCAGATGAAATCGCCAATCCGCTGATAGCCGAACATCGAGTAGTAGATGTAGAACGGAATCATGGGCAAGCCATGGTTAGAGTAGGATGTTCCCGCAGCCAGCCATGAGCAGAACGCCCCACCCTCGTTGATGCCCTCTTCTAGGATCTGACCTTCCTTGCTCTCCTTGTAAAACATCAGCTGATCAGCATCCTGCGGCGTGTAAAGCTGTCCTTTGGAGGAGTAGATACCCACTTGCCGGAACATACCCTCCATGCCGAAAGTCCGTGCCTCGTCCGGTACGATAGGCACGATGTGTTTACCGATTCCCTTGTCTTTCACGAGCGTGGTCAGCATCCGGACCAACGCCATCGTGGTCGATTGTTCGCGCTCCCCCGAACCCTGTAGCTGGGTCTTGAACGCATCCAGTTCCGGCGTTTTCAGTTTAGGCGCAGTCGTTCTTCGTTGCGGCAACGAACCGCCGAGCTTGGCCCGCCGCTCCATCAAATATTCCATCTCGATGCTGCCCGGTTCCGGCTTGCAATACGGCACATCCTTCAGTTCCGCATCCGATACCGGAATGTTGAAGCGATCGCGGAAAGCGCGCAGCGCCTCTTCATCGAGCTTCTTCTGTTGGTGCGTGGTGTTTGCACCCTCACCACCGCCTTCGCCAAGGCCAAAACCTTTCACGGTCTTCGCGAGGATCACCGTGGGCTGGCCTGTGTGATTCATCGCATTGTCGTAGGCCGCAAAGACTTTGAGCGGATCGTGACCACCCCGGTTCAGGCGCCAGATATCCTCATCGGACATGTTCGCGACCATCGCTTTGAGCTCTTCGAACTTGCCGAAGAAATTCTCGCGAGTGTAGGCACCGCCCTTGTTCTTGTAGTTTTGGTACTCGCCGTCGACAGTCTCCTCCATAACCCGCCGCAGCAGTCCCTTGTTGTCCTTGGCAAGTAACGGATCCCAGCGCGAACCCCAAACCACCTTAACGACATTCCAACCCGCTCCGGAGAACGCCGCCTCCAGCTCCTGGATAATTTTGCCGTTGCCGCGCACCGGACCGTCGAGGCGCTGCAAATTGCAGTTAATGACGAACACAAGATTATCGAGCCCCTCCCGCACCGGCATGGTGATCGCACCCAACGACTCCGGCTCGTCAGTCTCGCCATCACCCATGAAGCACCAGACTTTTCGGTCGTTTGGTTCGATCATGCCGCGATGCTCGAGGTAGCGCATGAAGCGCGCCTGATAGATCGCCATCATGGGTCCCAGACCCATGGAAACCGTCGGAAACTGCCAGAAGTCCGGCATCAGCCAAGGGTGTGGATACGAGGACAGTCCACCCCCGCCGACTTCCATTCGGAAGCGATTCAATTGGTCTTCTGTAAGCCTGCCTTCGAGATACGCGCGCGCGTAAATCCCGGGAGAGGAATGTCCCTGGATAAACACGAGATCGCCACCGTGCGCGTCCGACGGGGCGCGCCAGAAATGATTGAATCCCACTTCGTAGAGTGTCGCAGACGATGCATACGACGCTATATGACCGCCATACTCGGAGTTCTCGCGGTTGGCCTGTACCACCATCGCCATCGCATTCCAGCGCAGGTAGGCTTCCAGCCGCCGTTCAATCGACCGATCCCCGGGGTACTCCGGTTGCTGGCCCGTCGAAATCGTATTTAGATAGGCAGTGTTCGGGCTGTAAGGCAAGTAAGCCCCGGAGCGTCGGGCGAAGTCGATCATCTTGTCGAGCAGGAAGTGCGCCCGCTCGGGCCCCGAAGCCTTCAATACAGAATCAATCGATTCCAGCCATTCCCGGGTTTCCACCGGATCCAGATCATCAAAGCGGCTGTGCTCGCTCATGCCTCTATCTCGCTATGTCCCCAAAAAGCCGACGCATTATATACGCGCGCACACTGCAGCGCCTGCCCGCGGCTGATAGCATTGTCAGATGACAGACATCAAAGCTCTCGTTCCGAAACTTCCGAGTGCCGCAATTCGGCGTTATCGAACGACCCCGGGCGAAAAGACCCTGCAACGTCTCGACAGCCTGATTGTGTTTTTCGACACAATCAGCACACTCCGCGACACCACAATACCCGGCAAGGACGTGCTCATCGCGCTGCTCCAACGTCAGGGCGAAACCACCGTGGTATCGACCGCAGTGGCCAACGGCCGCGCCACCTTGCTGGTCGCTTGCCTAGTTTCGAAAGGTACCGATCGGTTTGATCAACTGGAGCGGTGTCGCAAGGCCGCATCGGCCGCATGTGCTGGCAAACCCGGCCGTGTCGGCGTCGCCGTACTGGGCACCGCAGTGCCTGAGCAAACGCTGCTGGAGGACGCCGCCTATGCGCTACTGCTGGCACCGTTTCAGCTGCCTAAATTTACAGGCAAGCGGTCACCTGCGGCCAAGTTCCCGGACATCTCGCTCTACACCGAGTCTCGTCCCGATACATCGGTGGTCCTAGCCCTCGCTCGTGGGAACAGTCTCGCGCGCTGGCTGACCGCAATGCCGCCGAGCCACCTCGACGGCTATGGCTATCGCGCGATCGCCGAGCATTTTGCCGAGAACAATGGATGGCGATTTCAGTTCCACTCCGCAGCAAGTCTAAAGCGCAAGGGGGCGGGCGCATTTACGGCCGTTGCACAAGGCAATGAGGACGATAGCGCAGGCGTTATTCAGCTGCGCCGGTCCGCATCGGGTAAACGCCCTGCGGGTCATATCGCGCTGGTCGGCAAGGGCATCATCTTTGATACCGGCGGCACCAATCTGAAGCCATTCGACGGCATGCTGAACATGCACATCGATATGGGTGGTAGCGCCGTTGCAATGGGTGCACTGCTAGCACTTCATGAGCTGGACGCAAACCTCACGATCGATGTCTGGCTGGGTGTCACTGAAAATCGCACCGGACCCCGCGCGTACAAATCACAGGATGTGGTTACCGCGCTGAACGGCAAGACGATTCAAACGATCCATACCGACGCTGAAGGTCGTATGGTGCTCGCTGACACACTAACTCTAGCGGGCCGCGAAAAGCCTGACGTGATGCTCGATTATGCGACGCTGACCGGCGCCTGCATGAATGCGGTCACGCCGCGCTACTCGGGTGTATTCACCAATCGTGAATCCCTGCACCCGCTGCTAGTAGAACATGGACGCAACGTCGGGGAGCGCGTGTGGCCGTTCACAATCGGTGGCGAGTTCCTGAGATTGCTGAAGAGCAAGACCGCCGACATCATGCAATGCTCACCGGGCGGCGGCGGTGACCATATTCTCGCCGCAACGTTCTTGAATGAGTTTGTGCCGACGACAATACCGTGGGTGCACATGGACCTCTCGGCCGTAGAGCACAAAGGTGGCCTGGGCGCTGCGTCGACGGACATCACAGGCTTTGGCGTTGCTTGGACCGTGAGCTTGTTGACGGAGCATTTCAAGGATCTGAAGCGCTCATGAGTGTGGTCGAAATGCGCCACCGGTTCCGAGGGTTCCTGCCCGTGATCGTCGATGTGGAAACGGGCGGTTTCAATGCCGACACGGACGCTCTTTTAGAGATCGCGGCCGTTACCGTGCGCATGGACGATGACGGCACGCTCTTTCGACAAGACACACACCGCTTCCACGTAAAGCCGTTTCCTGGCGCGAATCTCGAACCCGCATCGTTGGCGGTGAATGGCATTGACCCGCATCATCCGCTACGACCAGCCATCGATGAGCGAGATGCTTTGACCCGAGTATTCCGAGAGGTACGCGCCGAGGTGCGCGAGCAGGAGTGCACGCGCGCAGTTCTGGTCGGCCACAATGCGTTCTTCGATCTGAACTTCCTGAATGCTGCGATCGGGCGATGTGGCATCAAGCGCAGCCCGTTCCACCCTTTTTCCTGCTTCGATACGGCCACGCTCGGTGGTGTTGCCTACGGCCAGACGGTGCTGTCACGAGCGATCAAGTCAGCGCAAATCGATTGGGACGAATCACAAGCGCACTCAGCAGCTTACGACGCAGAGAAGACCGCAGATCTGTTCTGCACAATTGTCAATCGGTTCGCACCGCTCTTTGCCGGTAGAGCTCCGGTATCTGAATAGACCGGCCTTCGGTCAGGCGGCGACGCCGTCCAACAGCGTCTTCAGCTCTCCGGACTGATACATCTCGACGATGATGTCGGAGCCGCCGACCAACTCGCCGTTGACGTACAGTTGGGGGAAGGTTGGCCAGTTCGAGTACACCTTCAGGCCCTGCCGAATCTCTTCATCTTCGAAGATATTCACGTAAGCGAACGGTACTTCGCAGGCTTTGAGTGCCGACACCGCCTGCGATGAGAAACCGCACTGCGGAAAATCGGGCGTGCCCTTGATGTAGACAATCACTGGATGCTCGTCGAGTTGCTGCTTGATACGTTCGTTGATTTCCATCTTCGTCCCTTTGAATTCAATCGGATCTGCGGCTTACCCGGCCTTCTGACGCTCGCTGACGCGCGCCGCGACATTGTCGAGTACCTGCTGCTTCGCCGCGTCGTCCATCACGGTCCAATCCATGATTTCGTCCAGCGTACGCAGACACCCCACGCATCGATCGTTTTCGTCCAGCGTGCAGATGCTGATGCAGGGGGATTGAGGTGATCCGGTGTTGACCATCCCTAAAGTATGCCAAACTCGCGCCGCATGAAGAAATCTCATTTTAATGCAAAGGTCACGGCGGAGCGTCTAGCTGCCGACCGGGACCGCGCCGTACAGCAAGCGCTGGCCGAGGATGTCGGGTCGGGTGATGTAACCGCCTCGCTAGTGGGTCGTGCACAAATGGCCGAGGCGCGTGTGGTGGTGAGAGAGAGCGCCGTGCTATGCGGCGTCGCCTGGTTCGACGCCGTTTTCGCGGCAGTCGATCGTGAGGTTGAGGTGACTTGGTCTGTCGAAGATGGCGCGCGCGTAGAGCCGGGGCAGACAGTGTGCGAGATCCGCGGACCGGCCCGGTCGATCCTCACCGGTGAGAGAACCGCCCTGAACTTCCTGCAAACACTCTCCGGCACGGCAACGACGACTGCGCACTATGCCGAGCTGATCGAAGACACCCCATGCCGCATTCTTGATACGCGCAAGACTATCCCGGGACTGAGACTCGCTCAGAAATATGCTGCCAGAACGGGTGGCGCCAAGAATCATCGGATCGGCCTGTTCGATGCGATTCTGATCAAGGAAAACCACATCGCTTCCGCGGGATCTATCGCCGAGGCGGTTCGCAACGTGCGTGCGAGTCACCCGCGCCTGCCGGTCGAAATCGAGGTCGAATCGCTGGAACAAATGGAAGAGGCTCTCGGCGTTGGTGTCGAGCGCCTGCTGTTGGACAACTTCTCGATCGAGGACCTCGAGGTAGCGGTCGCGATGAACAAGCGCAGTGGTGATCCGGTTGAACTTGAGGCCTCTGGAGGCATCGAAGAAGACACCCTATTACAGGTTGCTCGAACCGGGGTAGATTTCATCTCGATTGGTGCGCTGACCAAGCACCTGCGGGCAACTGACTTCTCGATGCGGTTTCGCTTCGCCTGACGCCTTGTCCTGCGATCAGGCGATCGCCTGCAAGAGCTTTTGCGGTTCCGAAACGCCATAGCCCTGTGCATAGTCGATCCCCATGCCCCGGAGCATATTGATAATCTCTGGGTTCTCAGCAAACTCAGCAATCGTCTTCTTGCCGGTGAGATGGCCGATTTCGTTAATTGAGCGCACCATTTCACGATCGATTGGGTCGTGGAGGATTTCCTTCACGAAGCTACCATCGATCTTCAGGTAGTCCACCGGGAAGTGCTTCAGATAGCCAAACGATGACAAACCGGTTCCGAAGTCGTCCAGAGCGAACTGGCATCCCAGCTCTTTCAGGGAATTGATGAAGCGATTCGCTTGGGCATAACTCTGGATTGCTGCAGTTTCGGTAATCTCGAAGCAGATTTTCTCGGGCGTGATACCGCTTGTTTGGAATTGCTCGATAACGAAAGGCAGGAACTTCTCGTCGCCAAGGCTTTGACCCGACAGGTTGATGGAACACAACGATAGTCGCGCACGCTCGTCAGCCTCAGACACGAGCCAACGCAGTGCGTTACGGATAACCCAACGATCGATGTTGGGTGTGATGCCGTATCGTTCCGCTGCAGATATGAACAACTCCGGCGATACGAGCGCACCGTTCTCATCGCGCATCCTTAACAGTAATTCGAAATGTGCACCCTGATCCGCTTCCTGCAGCGGCAGGATGGTCTGGCGGAACAGTTCGAATCGATTTTCTTCAAGTGCCGTATTGATTCGTGCAGCCCACTGCATCTCGCGACGCCGACGCATCATATCGATGTCGTTTTCATGGTAGGAGTGGACGCGGTTGCGGCCGGCATCTTTCGCGGCGGCACATGCGCTGTCTGCCGCCGATAGGATACTTGCGACGTCCTGATTCTCGCCGCCCGAGAGTGGCACCAGTCCGATGCTGGCAGTCAGGCGGAAACTACGCTCATCCCACAGGAACTTGAATTCGCTTACCGCTTCGCGCAACCCATCAGCCATTTGCATGGCATCTTCGATGGTGCATCGCTCGAGCAAAACGCCGAACTCGTCGCCGCCGAGACGGGACAATGTATCTTTCCAACGTATCTTGGACTTCAATAGTCGACCCAACTCCTGGAGCAACTGATCTCCCGCGCTATGACCGCAGGTATCGTTGATGATCTTGAATTGATCGAGATCGAGGTAGCACACAACATGCGAAACTTCGCGGGACTCAGCACTCTGCAAGGCGCGTTCAATACGCTTCTCGAACTCGCGCCGATTCACAAGACTCGTCAGGACGTCGTGACTCGCCTGATAACTGAGTTTGCGGTTGAGCTCGCGCGCTTCACTCACATCATGAAATACCAACACACCGCCGGTAATCACATTTCCGCCATCGCGAATCGGCGAAGCTGTGCTCTCTATGTAAAGCTCATTGCCATCACGTCGAATCAATAGTGTTGGCCGGTTAGTCTTTACCGAGCGGCTACGGCGCACGGCAATCGCCAACGGGTTTTCCAACGGCTCACACGTCTCTTCGTGAAAGGATCGGAAAATCTCGTCAAGCGGACGACCCGTAGCATCGTCAACCTTCCAGCCCGTGAGTTCTTCGGCCACCGGATTGATATACTCGACGATGTAATTCTCGTCGGTTGTGATCACGCCATCCCCAATCGACTGCAACGTGATCTGCGCGCTCTCCTTTTCGCGGAATAGCGCCTCTTCATATAGCTTACGCTCGTTGATGTCGAGCTCGTTGCCCATCAACCGCAACAGTCGACCGCGCTCATCCGTAATTGCTTTTGCCCGGCTCTCGACCCAGTGCCAATTTCCGTTGCGATGGCGCATGCGATGCACGCTTTGAAACACCGGAGTTCGTCCCTCGAGATGCTCGCGCATCTTCGACTGAACTGCGGACATGTCCTCAGGATGAACGAGCCGATACCAATCGGGAGCTACCTCTTCATCCGGTTCATAGCCGAGCATCGCCTTCCAACGCGGTGAGAATTCGATGCGCTTGGAGTCACCATCGAAATCCCACGTGCCATCGTTCATGGTCTCACGCAGCAAACCGTCGCGTTCACTGAGCGCATCGATATCCATCTCGAATTTGATATGACGAAGGCCAGCGCCGAGATTCGCTGACAGCAGTTTAAGGAGGAGCGTCAAGTCGGTTGACCACCGCTCGCAGGGCGCCTCATTAACCAGTCCGATCACCGCGCACGGCACATCCTTATCATCGGGCGCAGAGCACGCACCGATCATCAGACACGATCCCACGTGAATTCGTGCAAGCTCGTCCGCAGCGGCTTGCATCGGACCACGGTAGGAAGCAGTGTCGCTGAATCCGACCGCACGAAGTTCACCAAGGCGTGCGATGAGCCCCGGCCACGCCTCAAAGGACTTGCCTTGCAGCACCTGCGGTCGAACCCTAACGAAATTTCCGGTGGCTGCCACGACGTCGCCGAAACACCGCCCTTGGCGGTCGAGCAACGCAATAAACACCGCGTCGCAGCGGGTCGCCTCTCTAAGCATGTTGACCGGTTCGACCAACGATCTGGCGATGTCGTTACGATCGATATCGAGCAATGCGACCGCGAGCTGCGTGAACAGCGCATCGATTGACGGCTGATCGATGCCCGCCGCCCGCGCAGCGAGCGCAGGCGATACGCCCGTCGTTGCTAGTTCCTCATCGGCCACTGGTTAGAAGGACCCCCTCGCGGTCAGGCTTTCATTCTGTCATGGATTTTCAGGAATACAAGCTAAGTAATTGAATTCTGTAAAACAGGCCGACACCTTAATTTAACTGTTCGAGCTCCGTCGTGCCCGGGTCTGCAACGACGGAATACTAGCCGGGGTCAAAGTCTCTACACGTCAGGCATGAGCAACCTTCTGCTGACGGCGCACTCCGGGGGCATAACGATCAACCACGCCGGGAATCAGCCACCACGTCAAAACAATCGTAGACAGCGAGGCCACGGGCATCACGATATCCCAAAAGGCGGCCACGCTTTCAAAACTCCCCGTGAACTGGGGGATCGTGCGGTATGCGATCTGTGCAAAACCGGCCATCGCAAGTCCGTAGTAAGTCCAGGCCATGCAGTGTGCGTGAATCGTGAACCAGAGTCGGCTGCGACGGCGAATCGCCTGAGAGATCGCGATCATGCCCGGAATCAAGGTTACCAAACTGATGATCGCGAAGAGGTGAAACAGATTGAATCGACCCAGATCGAAAATCGTCAATGCCGAGACATTTAACGCGAGCATCGCAAGGATAAAGGTGAAGCCAACAAAGCGGTGCAATGCGCCTCTCTTACGCCA
>JBCBNU010000066.1:0-11583 GCA_039821645.1 Pseudomonadota bacterium | reverse complement strand
CTACAACCTGACGAAATACACGCGCTCGAACCAGAACACGTGCATCAACCAGCGTCCGCTGGTCAAGATCGGTGATCAGATCGCGCGAGGCGATGTAATGGCCGACGGCCCGTCGACAAATCTGGGTGAGTTGGCGCTCGGCCAAAACCTGCTGGTGGCGTTCATGCCGTGGAACGGTTACAACTTTGAAGACTCGATTCTTATCTCAGAGCGTGTCGTCAAGGAAGATCGCTTCACGACGATCCACATTGAAGAACTGACCTGCGTAGCTCGAGACACCAAACTTGGCTCGGAGGAAGTTACCGCAGATATTCCGAACGTCGGTGACTCGGCGCTCGCAAAGTTGGATGACGCGGGTATCGCTTTCATCGGTGCGGAAGTTGGCGCTGGCGACATTCTCGTCGGCAAGGTCACGCCGAAAGGCGAGACTCAGCTAACGCCGGAAGAGAAGCTGCTGCGTGCGATCTTTGGTGAAAAAGCGTCGGACGTGAAGGATTCTTCGCTGCGTGTACCGCCAGGTATGGACGGTACCGTAATCGACGTGCGCGTCTTCACGCGCGATGGTGTCGAGAAAGACAGCCGTGCGCTGGCAATTGAGCGCGCTGAACTTGAGAGTGTGCGCAAGGATCTCGACGACCAGTTGCGTATTCTCGAAGGCGATATTTTTGATCGAGTCCAGAAGCTTCTGATCGGCAAGCAGGCGACCGGCGGACCTTCAGGCCTGAAATCGGGCGACAAGATCACGAAGGCGTATCTCGAAAGCCTGGATCAGCTGAAGTGGTTCGACATCGGTCTTAAGAACGATGAAGCCAATGCACAACTCGAGCGTGCACAAGAGCGCCTCAAGGCGCAGCGTGAAGAGTTCGATGCGCGATTCGAGGCGAAGAAGAGCAAGATCACGGTCGGCGACGATCTGGCGCCTGGCGTCCTGAAAATGGTCAAAGTCTATCTCGCTGTGAAACGTCGCATTCAGCCTGGCGACAAGATGGCGGGTCGCCACGGTAACAAAGGGGTGATTTCCACGATCGTACCTGTTGAGGATATGCCGTACCTTGAGGACGGCACTCCGGTCGACATCGTGCTCAATCCCCTGGGTGTACCGTCGCGCATGAACGTGGGGCAGGTGCTCGAAACCCATCTCGGCTGGGCCGCGAAAGGTGTCGGTCAGCGCATCGAGCGTATGCTCAAGGCGCAGGCAGCGATGAAGGACCTGCGTGGGTTCCTGCATGACGTCTACAACACGACCGGTGGTCGAGCCGAAGATATCGACAGCTTCAGCGACGAAGAAGTTGTGGAACTGGCCAAGAATCTGTCGCACGGCGTGCCGATGGCGACACCGGTATTCGATGGCGCTGCAGAAACGCAGATCAAAAAGATGCTGCAATTGGCGGAGCTGCCGGAGACCGGACAGGCGCAAATGCGCGATGGTCGCACTGGAGAGGAATTTCTTCGCCCAGTGACCGTTGGCTACATGTATATGCTGAAACTGAACCATCTTGTCGACGACAAGATGCACGCACGCTCAACCGGTCCGTACAGTCTGGTTACACAGCAACCGCTGGGTGGTAAAGCCCAGTTCGGCGGGCAGCGCTTCGGAGAGATGGAGGTCTGGGCGCTCGAAGCCTACGGTGCTTCTTACACTCTGCAGGAGATGCTCACGGTCAAGTCGGATGATGTTCAGGGGCGTACAAAGATGTACAAGAACATCGTCGATGGCACACACCAGATGCAGGCGGGGATGCCCGAGTCGTTTAACGTACTCGTCAAAGAGATTCGTTCTCTCGGCATCAATATCGAACTCGAAACGGAGTAAGGTGACTCATGAAAGATTTGCTCAAGCTATTTAAGTCACAGACGCCGGACGAAGACTTTGATGCGATTCGCATCGGATTGGCTTCGCCCGACATGATTCGCTCCTGGTCTTTCGGCGAGGTGAAGAAACCGGAGACTATTAACTACCGTACGTTTAAACCGGAACGTGACGGCCTGTTCTGCGCCAAGATCTTTGGTCCGATTAAGGACTACGAGTGCTTGTGCGGTAAGTACAAGCGCCTGAAGCATCGCGGTGTTGTCTGCGAGAAGTGTGGCGTTGAAGTCACACAGACAAAAGTCCGTCGTGAGCGTATGGCTCACATCGATCTCGCGAGCCCGGTGGCGCACATCTGGTTCCTGAAGTCGCTGCCTTCGCGTATCGGCTTGATGCTGGATATGACGCTTCGTGAAATTGAGCGTGTGCTTTATTTCGAAGCTTTCGTGGTCGTCGAGCCTGGCTTGACGCCGCTTGAGCGCGGTCAGTTATTGTCCGATGAGGGTTATCTCGAAGCGATCGAGCAATACGGCGACGAATTTGATGCTCGGATGGGTGCAGAGGCGGTACATGAAATGCTGCGCACCATGGAGCTGCAAACCGAAGTCGCAACGGTTCGTGAAGAGATCAACGGCACGAATTCTGAGACGAAGATCAAGCGTCTTTCCAAGCGCCTGAAGCTGCTCGAGTCGTTCATCGACTCAGGTAACAAGCCAGAGTGGATGGTGCTGACGGTATTGCCGGTATTGCCGCCGGATTTGCGCCCGCTGGTACCACTGGATGGGGGCCGCTTTGCGACCTCTGACCTGAACGATCTGTATCGTCGTGTGATCAACCGCAACAACCGTCTGCGTCGACTCCTGGAGTTGAACGCGCCGGATATCATCGTGCGTAACGAAAAGCGCATGCTGCAGGAATCTGTTGATGCGTTGCTTGATAACGGTCGTCGCGGTCGCGCGATCACGGGCACCAACAAGCGCCCGTTGAAATCGCTCGCCGACATGATCAAAGGCAAGCAGGGTCGTTTCCGTCAGAACCTGCTCGGTAAGCGTGTCGACTACTCCGGTCGTTCCGTGATCGTGGTTGGTCCGACACTCAAGCTGCACCAATGTGGTCTGCCGAAGAAGATGGCGCTGGAATTATTCAAGCCGTTCATCTTCTCGAAGCTGCAGCTACGCGGTGAGGCAGCGACCATCAAGGCCGCAAAGCGTTTGGTTGAACGCGAAGGTCCGGAAGTCTGGGATATCCTCGAAGAAGTGATTCGAGAGCACCCGGTCATGCTGAACCGTGCGCCGACACTCCACCGTCTTGGTATTCAGGCTTTTGAGCCGGTATTGATCGAAGGTAAAGCGATCCAGCTGCACCCGCTCGTTTGTACTGCCTTTAACGCCGAC
The DNA here is from genome assembly GCA_039821645.1 of Pseudomonadota bacterium. Lineage (GTDB taxonomy): Bacteria > Pseudomonadota > Gammaproteobacteria > Steroidobacterales > Woeseiaceae > CALBPI01. The sequence continues at coordinate 8,382 of JBCBNU010000066.1, read as the reverse complement.
TTTGATGGTGACCAAATGGCGGTCCATGTGCCGTTGTCGATCGAGGCGCAGCTCGAAGCGCGTGCCCTGATGATGTCGTCAAACAACATCTTGTCGCCAGCGAACGGTGATCCGATCATCGTGCCGTCGCAGGACGTGGTGCTAGGTCTGTACTTCATGACCCGTGAGCGCGTGAACGCGAAAGGCGAAGGCCAGGTGTTCGCTGACGTGCAGGAAGTGCACCGTGCCTATGAGGCGGGTGTGTGCGATCTGCAAGCACAAATCAAGGTCCGCTTGAATGTCAGCACGCAGGAAGACGCCGAACGTAGCATGCGCCTTGTGGATACGACCGTCGGTCGCGCCCTGCTGTCTGAGATTCTTCCGGAAGGTGTGCCGTTTGACCTCGTCAATCAGCACATGACCAAGAAGGCGATCTCCAATGTCCTGAACCAGTGCTACCGCCACGTCGGCTTGAAAGAGTCGGTCGTATTCGCGGATCAGCTCATGTACACGGGCTTCCGCTACGCGACCCGCGCAGGTGTCTCGATCGGTGTGAATGACATGGAAGTGCCGCAGAACAAGGAAGAGATCCTTGGTCGAGCGGAAACCGAAGTGAAAGAGATTCAGGATCAGTACGCATCCGGTCTTGTGACCGATGGTGAGCGTTACAACAAGGTCGTGGATATCTGGTCACGGACCAACGATCAGGTCGCCAAGGCCATGATGGATAAGCTTGGCACCGACAACGTCGAGAGCGCCGAGGGCGAGACCATTTCGCAGAAGTCATTCAACTCCATTTTCATGATGGCGGACTCCGGCGCTCGTGGTTCGGCTGCGCAGATTCGTCAGCTCGCGGGTATGCGCGGTCTGATGGCTAAGCCGGATGGCTCGATCATCGAAACGCCGATCACGGCGAACTTCCGTGAAGGTCTGGACGTTCTCCAGTACTTCATCTCAACCCACGGTGCGCGTAAAGGCCTCGCCGACACCGCATTGAAAACTGCGAACTCAGGCTACCTGACGCGTCGACTTGTCGACGTTGCACAGGATCTCGTCGTTACCGAAGACGATTGCGGTACTAGTGATGGTCTGATCATGACGCCGCTTGTCGAAGGCGGGGATGTCGTGGAATCACTGCGTGATCGCGTACTTGGCCGCGTACTTGCGGAGCCGGTGTTGCACCCAGGGACCGACAAGGTCGCTTTGGACGCAGGCACTCTGCTGACCGAAGCGCAGGTCCAGCTGCTCGACGATCTGCAGGTGGATCAGGTGAAAGTTCGCTCTGCGATCACCTGTGAGACCCGATACGGCGTCTGTTCACAGTGCTACGGTCGCGACCTTGCTCGCGGTCATCGCATTGCGATCGGCGAGGCCGTTGGTGTCATCGCCGCGCAGTCGATCGGTGAGCCTGGCACACAGCTGACCATGCGTACCTTCCACATTGGTGGTGCGGCGTCGCGTTCTGCATCGGTCAACAGCATCGAGATCAAGAACACGGGTCAGGTTCGACTTTCGAACATCAAAACCGTGCGTCACGAGAAAGGTTACCTCGTTGCGGTATCTCGCTCAGGTGAGATCATCGTATCGAACGAAGCAGGCCGCGAGCGCGAGCGCTACAAAGTGCCTTACGGTGCGACCATCAGCGTCGACGATGGTGCTGCTGTAACCGCAGGCGATATTGTTGCGAACTGGGATCCGCACACCCACCCGGTAATCACTGAGGTGAGTGGAACGATCAAGTTCAAGGACTTTGTCGACGGCGTTACCGTGAACGAACAGGTCGATGAAATCACCGGTTTGTCGAGCATTGTTATCGCTGACCAGAGCCAGGCGGGCGGTTCGTCCAAAGACTTGCGTCCGGTTGCGATGCTGGTCGACGAAAACGGCGACGAAGTGTTCTTCGCGAATACGGAGATCCCGGCGGTTTACGCACTGCCGGCGGGCGCAATCGTGAACCACGAGGACGGCGCCAAGGTATCGGTGGGTGACGTGATCGCGCGTATCCCGCAGGAGTCCTCCAAGACTCGCGACATCACCGGTGGTCTGCCGCGTGTTGCCGACCTTTTCGAAGCGCGTCGTCCGAAAGAGTTCGCCATCATGGCGGAGCACACGGGCACGGTCAGCTTCGGTAAGGAAACCAAAGGCAAGCGCCGTCTGGTGATCACCATGGAAGGCGCAGAGACTTACGAGGAGCTGATTCCGAAGTGGCGTCATCTAAACGTGTTCGAAGGTGAGCAGGTCACCCGTGGCGAGGTCATTGCTGACGGTGAGCCCAACCCGCATGACATTCTGCGCCTGAAAGGTGCTGAAGCGCTGGCCGACTACCTGGTTCGTGAGATTCAGGACGTCTATCGCCTGCAGGGTGTGAAGATCAACGATAAGCACATCGAGGTGATCATTCGCCAGATGTTGCGCAAGGTGATCGTTACCGTGCCCGGGGATACCAACTACCTCCGTGGCGAGCAGGTGGATCGCTCCCGCACGCTGGAGTCTATCGAACAGATGCAGGCTGCAGGCAAAGAGCCGCTGCAGTTCGAATCGGTGCTGTTGGGTATCACCAAGGCATCGCTGGCAACGGAATCGTTCATTTCGGCGGCATCGTTCCAGGAAACGACTCGTGTCCTCACAGAGGCGGCGGTTCGTGGATTGCGCGACGACCTGCGCGGCTTGAAAGAGAACGTCATCGTCGGTCGTTTGATCCCGGCAGGAACTGGCTTCGCGCACCATGCGGAGCGCCGTCGGACGCGCGAACAGGAGCTGGCTGAAGAGCTGGCGAGCCTTGAAGCGGCCGGCACCCAGGCGGAAGCCGAGGGCGTTGTGACTGACGCCGAGGCTCCGGAGGCCGAAGAGGCCGAATAAGCACGGCAGAGCTGACTTGACCGAGAGGGCGGGCATCCCTAAAATGCCCGCCCTCACTAGCACACACGTCACATATCACGACGCGTGGGTCGTCTCTCAGGGGGCGGGGGCTTAAGCGCCGGCCTCGCGAAGGCGCAGAGAGATTCGAATACTGGCCGGAGGTAATTCCTCAGGCCCAGCGGCGTGCGCGTTTGCGTTTACGCCCTTTTGTTTTAGACAAACTGAATTATAAGGACACAGGGCCTATGGCCACTATCAACCAGCTCGTACGCAAACCGCGCTCGACCAAGCCGGAAAAAAGCAACGTACCCGCGTTGGAGGGCAGCCCGCAGAAGCGCGGCGTCTGCACGCGCGTTTACACGACGACCCCGAAAAAGCCGAACTCGGCCATGCGTAAGGTTGCTCGTGTGCGTCTGACCAACGGCTTCGAAGTGACGAGCTACATCGGTGGTGAAGGTCACAACCTTCAGGAACACAGCGTGGTGCTAATCCGTGGCGGCCGTGTGAAAGACCTGCCCGGTGTTCGCTACCACACGGTGCGAGGCACTTTGGACTGCGCTGGCGTCAGCGACCGCCGCCAAGGCCGTTCCAAGTATGGCGCCAAGCGACCCAAGGGCTAGCGCGAGTAATTTTTAGAGACGACCCCCGAGGCATCGGGGACGAGTAAGTGGCCGAAGCCGCTGAAGCAGAGAGAGTAAAGACACATGTCAAGAAGAAACCAGGCACCGAAACGCAGTATCCTGCCCGATCCGAAATACAAGAGCCAGTTGCTCGCCAAGTTCATGAACATGGTGATGAACGATGGCAAGAAGTCCGTCGCCGAACGGATCATCTACGGTGCATTGGACCGCATGACAGAGCGCAACTCGTCGAACGACGAACAGTCGCTCGAGCTGCTGGAGCAGGCGTTGGAAAACGTTAAGCCGGCGGTGGAAGTGAAGTCACGCCGCGTCGGCGGCGCGACCTATCAGGTGCCTGTTGAGGTACGTCCGCAGCGTCGTCAGACACTGGCCATGCGCTGGGTGATCGACGCGGCGCGCAGGCGCAGTGAAAAAACGATGGCCCATCGTTTGGCACACGAGCTGATGGACGCCGCTGAGAACCGTGGTGCGGCAATCAAGAAGAAAGAGGACGTCCACCGCATGGCAGAGGCCAACAAAGCGTTCTCGCATTACCGCTGGTAATCCCGAGAAGAGACGCAATATAGATTCGTGGCCGGCACCGCGTAAAGCGGCGCTTGAGGCCAATCCCGAAAAGACTTATTTACCAAGGACCCGACCGTGGCACGCACAACCCCGATCGATCGTTACCGCAACATCGGCATCATGGCTCACATTGATGCGGGCAAGACGACGACAACCGAACGCATTCTTTTCTATACCGGCGTTTCGCACAAAATCGGCGAAGTGCACGATGGCGCTGCGACCATGGACTGGATGGAGCAAGAGCAGGAGCGTGGCATCACGATCACGTCAGCTGCGACCACCTGTTTCTGGAGCGGCATGGATCAGCAGTACGACCAGCACCGCATTAACATTATCGACACCCCGGGGCACGTTGACTTTACGATTGAAGTGGAGCGTTCCCTGCGCGTACTCGATGGCGCGGTCACGGTTCTGTGCTCGGTGGGTGGTGTTGAGCCGCAGACCGAAACGGTATGGCGTCAGGGCAACAAATACTCGGTCCCGCGCATGATTTTCGTGAATAAGATGGACCGCGCGGGCGCTGACTACCTGCGCGTCGTCGGTCAGGTTAAATCTCGTCTGGGTGCGACCGCAGTTCCGATCCAGCTGCCGATTGGTGCGGAAGAGAACTTCAAAGGCATCATCGACTTGGTCGAAATGCGCGCCATCTACTGGGATGAGGACAACATGGGCGTGACCTATGAGGCCAAAGAGATTCCGGCGGATATGGTCGATCTCGCAAACGAGTGGCGCGAGAACATGGTTGAAGCGGCTGCTGAGGCAGAGGAAGAGCTGCTTGAGAAGTTCCTTGAAGACGGAGAGCTGTCGGTTGAGGAAATCAAGCGGGCGTTGCGCAAGCGCACGCTGGCGAACGAGATCGTGCTGACGATGTGCGGCAGCGCGTTCAAGAATAAGGGCGTACAAGCCATGCTTGACGCGGTCATCGATTTCATGCCCGCGCCGATCGACGTACCTGCGATCAAGGGCATCAACGATGACGAAAGCGAAGGCATTCGCGAGTCGAAAGACGATGCACCGTTTGCGGCGCTTGCGTTCAAGATCGCGACCGACCCGTTCGTCGGGAACCTAACGTTCTTCCGTGTGTATTCGGGCGTATTGAATTCGGGTGATACCGTCTTCAATCCCGTCAAGAGCAAGAAAGAGCGTATCGGCCGTATTTTGCAGATGCACTCGAACAACCGCGAGGAGATCAAGGAAGTTCGTGCGGGTGATATCGCGGCAGCGGTTGGTCTGAAAGACGTTACGACCGGTGACACGCTATCGGCGACCGATGCAGTGATCACGCTGGAGCGTATGGAGTTCCCTGAGCCTGTTATCGCAGTTGCGGTTGAGCCGAAAACGAAGGCCGACCAGGAGAAGATGGGGATCGCACTGCAGAAGCTTGCAAAAGAAGATCCATCATTCCGCGTCCACACGGATGAAGAGTCCGGCCAGACCATTATTTCCGGCATGGGCGAGCTTCATCTCGACATCATCGTCGACCGCATGCGTCGCGAGTTCAAGGTCGAGGCCAACGTCGGTAAGCCGCAGGTTGCCTACCGCGAAACTATTCGCAAGGCGATCGAACAGGAAGGCAAGTTTGTTCGCCAGTCGGGCGGTCGCGGTCAGTACGGTCACGTATTCCTTCGCATCGAGCCGCAGGAAGCCGGTACCGGCTATGCGTTCGTCAACGAAATTGTGGGTGGTGTTGTGCCGCGCGAATACATTCCCGCGGTAGACAAGGGCGTCCAGGAACAGATGGAAAATGGCGTTATTGCCGGCTTCCCTGTGGTCGACTGCAAGGTCACGCTGTACGACGGCTCCTACCATGACGTCGACTCCAGTGAGATGGCATTTAAGATCGCCGGCTCTATGTGCTTTAAAGAAGGCGCTAAGAACGCGAGTCCGGTATTGCTTGAGCCAATCATGAACGTTGAGGTGGTGACCCCGGAAGACTACTTCGGTGATGTCATGGGTGACCTGAACCGTCGTCGCGGATTGCCGCAAGGTATGGACGACGGCCCGGCGGGCAAGATCTTGAAAGCGGAAGTACCGTTGTCGGAGATGTTCGGTTACGCGACTGATTTGCGCTCCATGAGTCAGGGTCGTGCGAGCTACTCGATGGAATTCGGCAAGTACGCTGAGGTTCCGCAGAATGTGGCCGAAACGGTCATGAAGAAATAACGGACGTAACGTCTTTTTTAATACGAAACAACAGACCGGAGAGATAGGTCGATGTCGAAAGAGAAGTTTGAGAGAACCAAGCCCCACGTGAACGTGGGTACGATTGGCCACGTTGACCATGGTAAGACGACGCTGACGGCGGCGTTGACCAAGTGCATGGCTGAGAAGCACGGTGGTGAGGTTCGCGCATACGATCAGATTGATAACGCGCCTGAAGAGAAGGCACGTGGCATCACGATTGCGACCGCGCACGTTGAGTACGAGAGTGACACGCGTCACTACGCTCACGTTGACTGTCCGGGACACGCTGACTACGTGAAGAACATGATCACGGGTGCGGCGCAGATGGACGGTGCGATATTGGTGGTGAACGCAGCTGACGGGCCGATGCCACAGACGCGTGAGCACATTCTTCTGGCACGCCAGGTAGGTGTTCCTTACATCGTTGTGTACATGAACAAAGCGGACATGGTTGACGATGAGGAGTTGCTTGAGCTTGTGGAGATGGAAGTACGTGATCTTCTGTCGACCTACGAGTTCCCGGGTGATGACACACCGGTGATCACTGGCTCTGCACTCAAGGCGTTCGAGGGTGACCAGTCTGATATTGGGGTGCCGTCGATTTACAAGCTGATTGACGCGATGGACAGCTACATTCCTGAGCCTGAGCGTGCGATTGACGGCGACTTCCTGATGCCTGTGGAAGATGTGTTCTCGATCTCGGGTCGTGGCACGGTGGTGACCGGTCGTATTGAGCGCGGGATCATCAATGTTGGTGACGAGATTGAGATTGTGGGCATCAAGGACACGACCAAGACGACGTGCACGGGTGTTGAGATGTTCCGAAAGCTGCTTGACCAGGGTCAGGCGGGTGACAACGTAGGCGTGTTGCTGCGCGGCACCAAGCGTGATGAGGTTGAGCGTGGTCAGGTATTGGCCAAGCCGGGCTCGATCACACCGCACACGAAGTTTGAAGCTGAGGTGTACATCCTGAACAAGGAAGAGGGTGGTCGCCACACGCCGTTCTTCAAGGGCTACCGTCCGCAGTTTTACTTCAGGACGACGGATGTGACGGGTGCGTGTGAGTTGCCGGAAGGCACCGAGATGGTGATGCCGGGCGACAACGTGCAGATGGTGGTTGAGCTGATTGCGCCGATTGCGATGGAAGATGGACTTCGCTTTGCGATCCGTGAGGGTGGCCGCACCGTGGGCGCCGGTGTCGTCGCTAAAATCATCGAATAAAGATCAACAAGTAACGCCCTAGAGAATGGATATAGGCCAGTAGCTCAATTGGCAGAGCAGCGGTCTCCAAAACCGCAGGTTGGGGGTTCGATTCCCTCCTGGCCTGCCACTTGAGTGGCAAGCGACAGAACATGACTGAAAACGTACAACAAGTTGAAGGCGGCGGGTTCCTGGATACGATCAAGCTGCTGCTCTCGCTCGGCGCGATTGTTGGAGGTCTCGTGGCCTACTACATGACGCCCGAGCTGGCGCTCGCATTGCGTGTCCTGATGGTGTTGGCTGGCGTGATCATCGGTGTGTTGATCGGGCTGACGACCCACAAGGGTCAGACGTTGTGGCGGTTTGTTCAGGGGTCTCGGATCGAAATCCGCAAAGTGGTCTGGCCGACTCGCCAGGAGACGACGCAGATCACCATCCTCGTGTTTATCTTCACGGCACTGCTTGGCGTCTTTTTCTGGGCGCTGGATGCCGGGTTGCTTTGGGCAACGCGAGCGGCGACGGGCCAGGCCTGAGCGGTCGGCACTAACGGAAGAATGCTTTGAGTAAACGCTGGTACATCGTTCACGCCTACTCGAATTTTGAGCACAAGGTGAAGAACTCACTGGAAGAGCGCATCAAGCTCGCCGGTCTCGAAGATCGCTTCGGCGAGATTCTGGTGCCGACTGAGGAGGTTGTGGAGATGCGCGAGGGCAGCAAGCGGCGCAGCGAGCGCAAGTTCTTCCCCGGTTACGTGCTCGTCAACATGGAGATGGACGACGAGACCTGGCACCTCGTGAAAGATGTGCCCAAGGTGCTGGGATTCATTGGCGGTAGCAGCGATAAGCCAGCGCCGATCACCGAGCGCGAGGCGGACACGATCCTGCAGCGTGTACAAGAAGGCGTCGACAAGCCGAGACCGAAGGTGCTGTTCGAGCCGGGTGAAGTGGTCCGCGTG
>JBCBNU010000065.1:0-11975 GCA_039821645.1 Pseudomonadota bacterium | reverse complement strand
GAGTGATCTCGGCTACAACTCGAGCGCGCAATCCGGTTTGGCGGTGTCCTTGAATTCACTCGCCGACTACATCGCTGAGCTGACCCACGCGATCATGACGCCGCATCCGCCGTACGAGGATATCGGCACGGAGGTCGGTGGTCAGTGGCGCCAGCTCAACGCCAATTTGTTGCAGATCGAAAACGAGTACTACAGCAGTGTGCGCCCGAAACAGGTGGCGAGGAGCGGCGAGCGCCCGACTCTGGCGTTACAGCGCGGGGGTGTCGCATACGTCGAAATCCGCGCGCTGGACATCAATCCGTTCGATCCGGTTGGGCTGACCCTCGAGCAGATGCGCTTCATGCAGGTGCTCCTAGTCGCTTGTCTGTTTCGGCCAAGCCCGTTGCTGGACCGCCCGCAGCTTCAGGAAGCCGCGGCCAACCAGTTGCTGGTTGCCCATAGCGGCCGCGCGCCGGCACTGGAGCTTTCACGCTTCGGCAAACGCGTGCAGCTTCGGGCGTGGGCAGAATCGCTTTTCGATGAGTTTGAGGCGGTTGCGGCACTACTCGACACGCGGGGCACAGACTATCGTGACGCTGTCGCCAGTCAGCGCAAAGTGATGCGTGAGGAGGCAGAGACGCCGTCTGCAAGAGTGCTGCGGGAGATGCGCGAAGGTCGCATGAGCTTTGTTGAATACACCCTTGAGCAGTCGCTCGCTCATGCACGTACGGTCGCTAACCGGCCGCCTATGCCTGACGCCCGCTTCAAAGCGCTGCGGGGCGAGGCAACCGAATCACTGGAACGGCAGACTGCGCTCGAATCACGAGCACAACAACGCTTTCAGGACTATCTCGCGGACTACTTCCGCGCAGATTGAATCGGCGTGCCTGTGTGCCACGCATGCGATCGATGGATCTGCTGCAGGCGTTCGGTCATGGTGCCGCGCACACCTTCCCCGATCCGACGACCATCGACTTCGATGACAGGTGTTAGCTCACCCATCGTCCCTGTGGTGAATGCCTCGTCGGCGGTGTAGAGCTCGGTCAGTGAGATATCGCGCTCGACGCAGTCTATGCCGTGCTCTTTTGCCAGTTCGATGATCATGCCGCGAGTAATGCCGGGCAGACACGCGGTTGCATGCGGCGTGTGCAGCACACGATCCCGGATCATGAACAGATTGGTGTCGTTGGTCTCTGCGATGAATCCTCCAACATCCAGCATGACCGCACTGTCGACATTGGCGACGTTGGCTTCGATCGACGCGAGGATATTATTCAACAGGTTGTTGTGGTGAATCTTCGAGTCCAGACACTGCGGGGTATTACGCCGAATCGAGGCTGTCACCAGTCGGATGCCGGTTTCGTTGTAGACCGGCTGTTTCCATTCGGCGAGCACAATCAGTGTCGGACCAGCCTGGTTGAAGCGCGGATTCATCCCGGAGGTCACCTTTTCGCCACGTGTCAGCGTCAGGCGGATATGTGCGCCGTCCTCCATCCCGTTGGCAGTGAGCGTGGCGAACACATCCTCCACAACCGCGTCGTAGGTCGGGATTTCCGTGAACGCGAGCGCGTGCGCCGAATCCCTGAGTCGCCTGATGTGTGCCTCTAGTGCAGCGATGCGCTGATCATAAACCCGCAGTCCTTCCCACACGGCGTCACCGCCCTGAACGACACTGTCGAAGACGGAGACTTTCGCTTCACTACGGGGATAGAGCTTGCCGTTGATCATCACCTGGATGTTCTGGTTTCTGGGGTCGACGCTTGGCTGGTTCATGGTGTAGCTGTGCTCCTCGCACGCAGGGCGTGTTGATACAAACGCTGATAGTACGGCTGACACTCGGTCAACAGTGCATTCAATGAGGGGTCCGGCGGTGGCTTGTGTCGATAGCTCGAAAATCCAGTGCTTTTGTGAACCGCGTGGTACCAGTGTGGTGCCCACACCCCGTCTTCCGGCTTTGGGCCGGTCGGCCAATGCAGCATGGCGTCGGTCCAGGGTAGATTCAATACCTCACACAATTGTCTGAGAACGTCCTCCGGATCGAGTAGCAACTCTCGAGAGTCGATGACTGCGACCGCGATATTGTGTTGGTTCAGTGTGTCCAAGAGCTCGCACTGCTGCGCCAGTCCGGTATCGGCAAGACGCGCATCGGGGAGTTGGATCGTGAGCGACGAGAGCATTTGCTCAGGGTCACGGATGAGCAGGACGTGCTTCGCGCTAAACATCGGCTGTAAGTCGATATCGATCAGATGATGCGCCATATGCTTGGCGAACACGTGCGGCGAGGCGAGCGTCGTTTGTGCCAGAAGCCTCTGAATGACGGCATTGCCATCATGCGGCTGGCTGGCGAGCACCGCCTGGGAGTCAGGATGTTGCCGACCGCTCCTGGCGAGATAGTGCGCATACAGTGGCTCGTCCTCGACGCGCACGTCGGGATGCTGACGAAAGCTGTACATCAGTGCCGTGGACACATTTCGTGGCCCCGACCAAAGGTTGATTAATGACATGGCACGCCACCCCCGTTGCCAATCACGTCACGCGGTATAGAACGAATTGCAAACTGCGTCACAGATTTGTCATAACGGTCTGTCCCCCAAGCCGGCCCGCTCTACACTCACGCTTAATTTTGTTTTCCGGAGCCGTCCCTTGCGAGCGCTCATCATCATAGGCTTTTTGGCAGGAATTGGCAGCGTTGCTGCCGTGGCTTACACCACGCCGTTTCTGGAGCAACAGCGGATTCACTCGGAAACCCGGGTTGTACCCAACGGTGGGCGACTCGAAAAATTTGAAATCCGCGTTGAGCAGGATCTCTTGAGCAACACGCCCGGGCTGCTGAGTGAGTCCATGTTGTTCCCGGCGTCGGCGAACTGGTTCCCGGAGCGCGCGCCCTTTGGAGGCGATGTACAGGTCTTTCGACTGCGCAATGTGAACAGCCAGGTGGTCGGCACCGGCATACGGCACCGCGAGGCGGAGTTGATTGAATGGGTTTTGCACCTACCCGCGCGCGGCACCATGGTGCTGCAGGGTACCAACGGCGAATCACTGGAATCCGGCGTGCTGGCGCTCGGCCTGCGTGAGTTCGAGAACCTCGACGGCATCTGGGAGGCCCGGATGGACGAGGATGGCGTTATGCGCTTCGACACGGTCGTCCGCGCGGCGGAATACGACGAGGAGGCGGGCGCATGAGGTTTGTGATCGCACTGCTGGTTGGTTTCGTGCCCGGCGTGCTGCTCGGTACGGGACTTTTGTTGTGGAATCCTTCATTCGATACCGAGCAAACCCCGAGACTGGCTGACGCCAATTTGGAATTACCGATCGCAGGCAGCGGTGCGTCTGTGGTGACGCGCAGTGCCAACGGCTACCCCTGGATTCCCTCGCAGCCTGCATTCGCGCCGGAGCCCGAGGTCGAGGGTATGCACACTGCGATGACCGTGATGCAAATGCGCACGGGGATGCCCGATGTCGCAGCTTATGGGGTTCGCCTGCAAACGCTATCTGACGATGGACGCCCGTTGTTCGGCGAGCTGATCGAGGAGTCGCTGTTCTACGTGATTCTGCCCGAGGCCGGATCGTTGATCGTGTCGAGCCGCGATGACTTGTGGGGTTTTGCACGTCAGGTGTCATTGCCATTGGTGCAGAGTACCCGCTGGCAGGGCAACCTGAACTATCGTTCGACGATTGGCCCGAGCCGTGGCTACGCACACGCGGTCGGCTTGTCGGGTTCGATCACAGGCGTACGAGGTCGTGCGGAATTGATGCAGTCGGTGCGTGCAGTGTCATTGTCCGATGGCATAACGGACGGCGACAGCAGGGTTAGCATTGCACTGGACTTGCCGGCGCCTGAGGCATCGGTTGCCAGCGAGTAAGTCGTCGGGGGCCTAGGCTAAGTCTTTCAGATCGATGGACGGGTCAGCCAGCGCTGATTTCGGCACCTCGGAATGTGCCGTAACCAGTGCTTTGGAGCGCATAAATTCCTTCGGACTATTGATCGCATCCACGGCGAGCAGTCTGCCAGCCTTGAGATAGAAGCACGCGAACTGACGTGATGCCGGGTCACCGCGGACGACGGTCTCATCGTACCCTTCGGTAAGCCCAACGATCTGTAACTTCAGGTCGTATTGATCGGACCAGAACCAGGGCACTTCGGAATAGGGTTTGTCCTGTCCGAGTATCGTTGCAGCCGCGGTCCGCGCTTGTCCGAGCGCGTTAGGTACTGACTCCAGTCGAATCCGACGATGGTAGATTTCATTAGGGTGGTTACAGCAATCCCCAATGGCGAATACATCGTCGGCTGAGGTTCGGCAATACAAATCGGTATCGATGCCGTTGCTGCAGGTGATACCAGCATCGCTTGCAATCTCATCGTTCGGGATGACGCCAATACCGATCAGCACCAAATCCGCATCGAGTGTTGTGCCGTTTTCAAGGGTAACGCCTTCGGCTTTGCCATCACCCACAATGCCTGTGACCCGCTTATCGAGCCATAGCTTGACGCCGGCGCTTTGATGAACCTCGGCGTAGAAGTCGGAAATCATCGGCGAGACGACCCGGCTCAATAGCCTTGGCATCTGCTCCACGACGTCCACTTCCATCTCCAGCCCGCGCGCGACAGCGGCGACCTCAAGACCGATATAGCCACCGCCAATCACCACCACTTTCTTGCCGGCGGTAAAATGTGGTCGCATCGCGTCGACATCATTCATCGTACGCAGGTAGAACACGCCCGGTAGACCGGTGCCAGGCACGGGCAGCGGTCGTATCCGCGTCCCGGTTGCCAGCACAAGATGTCGCCATGACAGCGAAACACCATCGTCCGTTGATGCGGTTTTCGCCGCGGTATCGATGCTCGTCACTCGAGTACCGGTCCTGAGGTCGATTTCAGCCTGAGCGTAGAAGTCTTGTGGTTTGACCCACAGACGATCTGCCTCCAGCTCACCGGCAAGGAACTTCTTCGATAGCGGCGGGCGTTGATAAGGAGGCTGTGGCTCCTCTCCGATCACCGTGACACTGCCTTCGAAGCCGCCCTGGCGTAGCGATACGCAAAGTTGCCCGGCTGCGTGTCCGGCGCCTACAACGAGAATGTCGGTCTGGTCAGTCATGGCCTCTCACATTGCGCTAATGCCGCCATCAACGCGTAATTCGCTACCGGTGACAAACTTGGATTCATCGCTGGCGAGGTACAACACCGCAAAGGCGACGTCGTCAGGTTCGCCGACCTTGCCGATCGGAATCTGCTGGCCGAGCTTTTGCAGCAGCACACCGCGCTCATTGCGCCCAGACATCCCATCGAGGATGGGTGTATCGATGAAGACGGGATGGACGGAATTGCAGCGAATGCCGGTCTGGCGTCGCGCACAGTCCAAAGCGATCGATTTGGAAAGATGACACACGGCTGCCTTGGCTGAGTTGTAGGCGGCGTAATTGTGTCCGGCAATGATGCCGGCGATCGAAGAGATGTTGATGATGCTGCCAGGGCCCGAGCGCTCCATTAGTGGCAATGCTACCTTGCAGCCGAAGAAGACGGAGTCGAGATCAACGGCGTGCACCATGCGCCAACGTTCCAGCGTCTCGTCAACGACATTGCCGATGGATCCGACGCCCGCGTTGTTAACGAGAATGTTCAGCCCGCCGAGGCGCTCGGCCAGCCCAACTGCCGCCGTCCACTCGTCAAGACTGGTGACGTCGTGCTTGAGGCTATGCGCTTGTCCCGCAAATCGGGCGTTGATGGCTGCTGCTGTTTCAGCAGCACCCGGTTCGTTGATGTCGGTGGCGATGACGATCGCACCCTCGTCGGCGAGTTTGTGTGCGATGGCCTCCCCGAGACCTTGCGCAGCGCCGGTGACCAACGCGATTTTGTTAGCTACTCGTCCCACGATAGCTGTCTCCTCTCAAAGGCGGTCCGATACAGCCAGATTCACGCGCTTGAAGCCGCGCGGTGTGATGGCGAAACAGGCCGCATGGGTAAGACGTTGCAGGTGCACTGACCCCATCGCCTCGGATTCCGCACCGAGCTGCCCGTCACTGACAAGCTCGCATTGCTCGGCCTCGATCTTGCGGATGCGTTTGATGATCGGTCCCAGATGTCGATGCTCCACGCACACGACGCGCCCGGCCTGCAGGCTTCGACGTGCGGTGGAGTCAAGTCGTCTGGCAACCACGAAATCGCCGTCCGACAGAGTGGGTAGCATGCTGCGCCCACGCACTCGGAACAGACGAAACATCGAACCGAATTAGAGTACTGGGTAGACGGTTTCCAGCGAAGGCTTGTACGGGCAAACCGCGCGCTTGGTTTCGACGCCCTTGGTCTCCCAGAACATCTCGGCGAACTGGTTGCACAGTTCGACAAGCTGGAGTGCATCTTCACGCGACACGCCTTGCTTGCACTTGCTGCCTGTCAGCATGATGTTGTGCACCAGCTCATGTGCATTAGGGTGTTTCTCGAACTGAGGCGCTTTCAGGTAATCGCCCCAGATGACACGTACTTCGTGCTTCACATCCTCAGCGTGCTTTTCTTTTTGTGCCACACAACGGGAGATGGCGTTTTGGAGTGACAGCTCGCTGTCCGGTTTGTGGCTCATCCATTCTTCCATGATGTCGATCATGCGCACTACGGTTAGTGCTGAGATCAGGATCGGGGCAGGATCATAGATGGCGCAGGGGACGTCGCAATGTGCGTCGAGTGCGTCGATTTTGTCGCCGTTCAGTGCGTCGATTACGCGGTGTAACACGGTAGTGTCTCCTCAATGTTCAGGATTACTTTCGAAAGGCGCTCTAGTGTGCCTCAATCGTTGAAGGGGCGCGAGCGACAAACCGCTCGTCGAGCCAGATCACGATAGTGGGCAGCATGAGCAGGTCATAGATCACGGCGCTCGACACGACCATGGCGATCATGACGCCGGAGGTGACGTTTAAATTGAAGTCGCTGGTGGCTAGCACCATAAAGCCGGCCGTCAACGTGATCGAGGTAACAATCAGGGCTCTTGCCACGGTACTGATCGCGTAGCGCATCGCGGCCACTGGATCGAGGCTCTGGCGACGACGGGCATCGAGGTATTTGGTCAGCAGATACACGGTATCGTCCACCACGATCCCGATCGTCATGCTGAAGACCACCGCTGCAGCCAGATTGATGTGGCCGACCACGATGCCCCAGATGCCAAATGCGATTGCTGCGGGCAGCAGATTAGGCAGCAATGACATCAGCCCGAACGTCCATGAGCGCAGCGCCAGAATGAGTGTGATCGTGATCAGCCCGAGCGCGAGCAACGATCCTGCCAACATCGCGTTGATGTTGCGTTGGCCAATGTTCGCCCACGAGACATCGGCGCCAGCGCCGGGCGTCTGCAAATCTGGTGCGTTGGCAGCGAACCATGCTTGCGCACGCTCCTCGAGTGCGATGATGCCGGCAGTACGTTCACCGCCGATACGCACGTCGACCCGCAGCGTCGACTTGTCGAAGCTGATCTGGTTGTTCAGGTCGAGACCGAAAGGCAGCGACATCTCATAGAGCAACAGATATTGCGCAGCGAGATCCGAGCGATCGGGCAACACGCGCATGTCGGCGCGATCTCCGTTCATGTCCTGGTTCAGTCGCTTCAGCGTCTCGGTAAAGCTTGCGACATAGATCACTTCGGGTTGCGCATGCGCCCAGTCGATAAAGGACTCTACCGTCTTCAAGAATGCCGGGTCGGTGATGCCGTCCGGTCTGCCGCTGTTCATGGCAAAACTCATCACAAATGGTCCGGTCAAATTGTCGATGGTGAAATCCGCGGCCTGTCGCAGCGGCAAATCTGTTGAGAAATACTCGATGAAATCGTCTTCGAGCGTGTTTCGAGGGACAAAGCTGATCAGGACAACCGCAACAAGACCGCTGCCCAATGCCAGTCGCTTGCGATGTAGGAGCAGCCAATCGGCAAGACGTGCCATCGCCGCCTCACTCCGCGGCTCTACCTGCTTGAACGGCAAGCGCAGCACGAGCGCCGGGATCGCGGTCAGGGTGAAGATCAGCGCCATCACCACGCCGATTGCGACGAGGTTGCCGAGATCTCGGAAAGGCGGTACTTCGCTGTAGTTCAGACCGAGAAAGCCAATCCCCGTCGTCAGGGTGGTCAGCAGAATCGGTTGCAGGTTAGTGCGCAGTGCAGCAAACGCGGCGTCGGCGCGTGAGGCTCCGCCTCGAAACCGCGCGAGGAAGACGCTCAGCATGTGGACTGAGTCGGCGACTGCGAGTGTCATTACGATGCTCGGCACAGCGACGGTTGCTGCGTTGAGTCGGAAACCGAGATATCCAGCGATACCCAGCGTGGCGACGATGCTGAGCAGCACAATGACAATGATGGAGGCCGTGGCCGCCAGAGACCGAAGCGCGATGGTCAGCAGGACAACGACAATCGCCGCTACGATTGGAATGAAGCGAAAAAAGTCGCTGATCGACAGCTCATCGAAAGTCTGATCACCGATGGCACTGCCGAGCAAGTACAAGTCGATCTCGGGATAGGCATTGTCGAACTCGTCGCGAAGGTTTCGCGCGTAACCTGCGATTTCAGGTACGGCCTCCTGATCTTGATCCGGCATATTCAACATCACATTGACTGCCGCGACGTGTGCGGTAGGCGATACCCAACGATAGAGCAGCTCGGGCTCGTTCAGGGCTACCGCACGCAGTGCCTCAAGGTCATCGCTGGAAAGTGTATCGACGGCCGGAATCAAATCACCGACGATCAGCTCATCATCCGTTGCAACGGTGTGCTGGTAGTTCGAAAGCGAGTCGACGCGACGGGAGTAAGGAATCTCCCAACCCGCTTCCGTCAAGGCCTGCAGCAGCCCGACGGCTTCTCTCGAGAAGACATCTTCGTTCTTCGGCGCAATGACAAACAGGACATTATCAGTCTGGCCAAACTGGTCCTGAAGCGCGAGTTCTGCGACGTAATTCGGGTTGTCCAGATCAAAGAAAATTGAGTCATCAGTCTCGAGCGCGAGGCCGGTCAGGCCGATTCCACAGATCGCACAAAAGATTAACGCAAACCCTGCGAACGCAAGATTTTTTTCGACAAGCAATCGACAGAAACGCTCGGCCATAACTGGATCCGATTAAGTCCTTTGACATGCGCTAGGGCTGGGCTGATGAAGTCTGTTAGCCTCGGCCCCGTAAGGGATAAGAATAATAAGTATGGCGACATCCGCAGCCACGGATCAAGGCACGAAAAAATGTATCGTCTTTGTTGACGATATTCCTCAGATGGTTACGATCGTGCAGAAGATGTTCGAGCAGCTCGGACTAAACGCGTGGTGTTTCCGTAACACGGACGAAGCAATCGCATTTGTCTGTAAGTCGCCAGAGTCAGTGGGGCTTCTGATTACAGATCAATCCATGGCGCCCGTGACCGGGTTACAACTGATCGACAAGATCCAGTCCTGCTGCAACCTGCCGCCCACGATCCTCGCAACGAGCGTACACTCGGACGCGGCGATCAGCGAATACAAAGATCGTGGTGTCTCGGCGCTGCTCAGAAAACCATTCACGCTTCATGAGTTAGAGCAGGTCGTTATCGACTACGCGGGTATCTGATCGCCGATTCGTTGGTCGCGCGTCAGAGGTTCAGGGGTAGCGCTATGAAATTCGCCAAAATTGTCCTGTGGGTCTTCGCGATAATCACACTCGCATTCGGTGCGTTGTCGCTGGTTTCGCCCGAGGCAATCGCTAATGCGATCAAAGTCGATCCGTTAACGCCTGGAGCCCTCACCGAGATTCGCTCTTTCTACGGTGGGCTTGAACTGGGTCTCGCGGCGTTCTGGATTGCGGGTGCACAGCGCGCCGAATTGCTGAAGCCGGCTTTGGTTTCGATGGTGATGATCTGGGGTGCGGTAGCTTTATCGCGCATCTACGGGCTGGTGATCGATGGCGGTACAGCCAGCTCGCTCTACATTGCACTCGCATCGGAGCTTGCGGCGGCGATTCTCGCGTTTGTTGCGCTCAGTCGATTGCCGGCCAAGCAGTAATGGGCGGCTGGCGCAGGCGCTGACGGTAGATCAATGCCATGCCCGCACCACGGGCCGCCATAAACAGCGTGAACGCGAGCCACAAACCGTGGTTGTCCAGCCCGCGCGTTAACCACCAAGCGGGCAGGAAAATCAGCAGCGCGCTCGCGAGCATCACATCGCGCATCTCGCGCGCCCACGTCGCACCGACGAACACGCCGTCGTAAAGAAAGCTCCAAACGCTGACGATCGGCGATAGCACCAACCATGGCAGGAAGACCGCGGCGGCAGCGCGCACCGGGTCAATATCGGTGAGCCAGCCGATCAGCGTTTGGCCGCCGATTGCAAACAAGGCACTGAAACCAACAGCGATGCCGAGAGACCAACCCAGTGTCCGGCGCACAGCTTGTTTCAGGGATTCTCGCTGTCGCGCGCCCCAGGCCCGTCCAACCAGTGCTTCGGCCGCATTGGCCAGACCGTCAAGCGCGAACGACAGCAGCAGCTGCAAATTAAGGAGTAGCGCATTTACCGCCAGGATGACCTCGCCGAACTTTGCGCCCTGAGCGGTCAAAAATGCAAAGGTGGCATCGAGCGCGAGGGTGCGCACAAACAGGTTGCCGTTCACGCTGAAGAATTCGCGGTAGGCCGCAGGTTCGCGTAAAGCGCCGGTGTCGATTTTGCCGCGTTTATTCTGGAGCGCACCGCGAATGCAGGCAAATCCGACCAGCATGCCTGCGGCTTCTGCTGACACCGAGGCGATTGCGACGCCGGTTTCCTGTAGGCCGACGCCGACCACGAGCCACAGGTCTAGCGCAATGTTCACAAGGTTGCTCGTAATTACCATCGCCAACGGAATTCGGGTGTTCTGCAAACCGATAAACCAGCCGATCAACACAAAGTTCGCGAGGGTTGCGGGCGCCGACCAAAGGCGAATTCGAAAGTAGGTGTCGGCCGCATCGATGACATCCGCATCGGCCGGCATCAGCCACCAGGCGGTCGTAGCGATGAACGGTTTGAGTAAGAACAGGATGAACGCGATGAGCGTCGAAACGATCAGGGCCTGACTTAGCGTTGTGCGGACCGCGTCGTAGTCGTCCCGGCCGAGCGCCTGTGCGGTGAGACCCGTGGTGCCCATACGCAAGAAGTTCATCGACATGAACACGATGCCGAACACAGCGCCCGCCAGCGCGACGCCGGCAAGGGGAGACGCACTGTCGAGATGGCCAAGGACCGCCGCATCCACCATGGAAACCAGCGGAACGGAAATGTTGGAGAGCACCATCGGCAGCGCCAGCCGCCAGATTGTGCCGTGACTGACTTCGGTAGAACTCAGAACGCGTTAACGCCGGTCAGCGCCTTGCCGACCACGAGCTGGTGCACGGTCTCTGTGCCTTCGTAGGTGATGACGCTCTCGAGATTCAGCATGTGGCGAATCGGCACGTACTCAGCGCTAATTCCACTGCCGCCCAGAATGTCACGCGCGTCGCGTGCGATATCGATCGCCATGCGGGCGTTATTCCACTTCGCGATCGACACTTGCTCCGGTCGCATGCGACCTTGCTCATTCAGCTGTCCAAGGCGCCACGAAGCAAGCTGCGCCAGCGTGATCTGGCGCGCCATCTCAGCCAATCGCAACTGAATCGCCTGATTGTGGTTGAGCGGTCGGTCAAACAACACACGATCTTCGGTATAGCTCAGCACAGCATCGAGACAGGCTTGTGCCGCACCGATGCAGCCCCACGTGATGCCATACCGCGCCTTGGTCAGACAACCGAGCGGTCCACGCAATCCTTTCACATTCGGCAAAATCGAATCGCCCGGTACGCGCACGTTGTCGAGGAACAGCGCGCCGGTGCGCGATGCACGCAGCGAGAACTTGTTGTCGATTTCTTGCACCGTGAAACCGGCGGTATCGGTCGGCACGATGAACCCGCGAACGCCGTCGTCGGTCATCGCCCAGATCACCGACACATCGGCGATGGGTGCATTGGTGATCCACATCTTGGCGCCGTTGATGATCC
>JBCBNU010000064.1:0-12055 GCA_039821645.1 Pseudomonadota bacterium | reverse complement strand
GGGCGAACACCACTCTTCAGAAAGAGATCGGTGCCCTCGCGACGGGAGAGCTTGCACTTGGGTCCAATATATCTTGCCATCTTTCGTTCCTGTCCCTGTTCTCGCTAGACGCGGCGCCGCTTCGGCGGCCGGCAGCCGTTGTGCGGGATCGGTGTGACGTCGTTGATGTGTTGAATCTTGTAGCCGCAACCGTTCAATGCGCGAACCGCAGACTCACGTCCCGGGCCCGGACCCCAAACGCGGACGTCCAGGTTCTTAAGCCCATATTCCTGTGCTGCACGTCCAGCCTTATCAGCAGCAACCTGCGCCGCGAACGGCGTAGACTTGCGCGAGCCACGGAATCCACAGCCACCGGCGGTTGCCCAGGACAAGGCATTGCCTTGGCGATCGGTGATCGTGATGATCGTATTGTTGAACGAGGCGTGGATGTGCGCGATGCCATCCTGAACCTGGCGTTTGATCTTCTTGCGAGAAGGTTTTGTTTGAGCCATCTGTTTCGTTCCTGATTATCGACGTACCGGACGACGCGGACCCTTTCGGGTGCGTGCGTTGGTGCGAGTGCGTTGGCCACGCAGTGGCAATCCACGACGGTGACGAATACCGCGGTAGCAGCCGAGGTCCATCAAACGCTTGATGTTCATCGACGTCTCACGGCGTAGATCGCCCTCCACGGTGAACTTGGCGACTTCGTCGCGAAGCTTCGCTACTTCCGGCTCTGCCAAGTCTTTAACCGCCACGTGCTCGGCAACGCTCGCCGCCTCGCATATCTGCTTTGCGCGCGTCGGACCGATGCCATAGATGCTGGTCAGCGCGATAACCACGTGCTTGTTGACCGGGATGTTTATGCCTGCAATACGGGCCACAGTATCTTCCTTTTAGTCGCGAGTGCTGTCAGGTTAGCCCTGACGCTGCTTATGGCGAGCGTCGGTACAAATCACTCGCAAAACACCGTTTCTGCGGATCACCTTGCAGTTGCGGCAAATTTTCTTAACCGATGCTCTAACTTTCATTTCCTGCTCCACAGCGCTCGAAGCGAGCGCATGCCGCGCTATGTGCGGCTGTAATTCCTGATGTTGGCTTTCTTCATCATCCCCTCGTACTGCTGCGACATGGTGTGTGCCTTCAGCTGCTGCATGAAGTCCATGGTCACGACGACGAGAATGAGCAACGACGTACCGCCGAAGTTGAACGGCACGCTCGGGAAGAACATGCGGACCAACTCCGGAATCAGGCATACGCCGGTGATGTAGAGTGCGCCCCAGAACGTCAGTCGGGTGAGCACCTTGTCGATGTACTCGCCGGTCTGCTGACCAGGACGAATACCTTGAATGAACGCACCTGATCGCTTCAGGTTATCCGCTACTTCACGCGAGTTGTACATCAACGCTGTGTAGAAGAAGCAAAAGAAGGCGACCAGTGCACCGTAAAGCACGATGTAGATTGGCTGTCCCGGAGACAATGCAGCGCCTATACGCTGCAGGGTCTGCGTCAAGGTGCCCGGATCCGGATCTGCGCCGCTGAATTGTACCAAAGTCACTGGGAACAAAAGCAAACTCGAAGCGAAGATCGGTGGGATGACCCCCGACATGTTCACTTTAAACGGCAAGTGCGTCGACTGTGCCTGCATCATCCGCCGGCCTTGCTGACGACGTGCGTAGTGGACCGTGATCCGACGCTGCGCACTCTCCATGTACACGACGAACACCGTCATGGCGATGAATGCGATCAGGATGATCAACGCCAGCGCGGGTGACATGGTGCCATTGCTAACGAGCTCTGCGGTGCCCGCGATCGCACCTGGCATACCTGCGATGATGCCCGCGAGAATGATGATTGAAATACCGTTGCCTACGCCTCGCTCGGTGATCTGCTCGCCGAGCCACATCAAGAACATCGTTCCTGTAACGAGCGAGATAATGCACAACACCATGAAGCTGATGCCCGGATTCACAACCAGATTCGGCTGGTTCTGAATTGCGTATGCCGCGCCGAACGATTGGATCAAGGCGAGCAACAAAGTGCCCCGGCGGGTGTAGTCGGTAATCTTGCGCCGGCCAGACTCGCCCTCTTTCTTGAGTTTGGCGAGACTCGGGACAACAACCGCTGCCATCTGCATCACGATGGACGCGGAGATGTAAGGCATTACGCCCAGTGCAAAGATTCCAAAACGCTGAAGTGCGCCGCCGGAGAACATGTTGAACATCGCCAGGATATTTCCGGACTGTTGCTCAAAAAATTCCGTGAGCTGCAATGGATCGATGCCCGGGACAGGCACAAACGTGCCGATCCGGTACACGATCAGCGCACCGATCAGGAACATGAGGCGCTGGCGCAACTCGTCGAGCTTACCCGATTGAGCTAGTCCTGCTGCCATCTCCTCGTTTTTGCGGTTCTTTGCCATGACTACCTGTTGGATCAGTCTTCGATCGTGCCGCCAGCGGCTTCGATTGCTTTGCGTGCTCCCGGCGTTACCGAGATACCCTTGAGCGTCACTGCTTTCTCGATCTTTCCGGAGTCGATCACTTTGACTTTCTGACTCTGAGCCGGCACGAGACGCGCGCGTTTCAGTGACAAAAGATCAACCGTGTCACCTTCAACCAGCGCGAGTTCATGCAGGCGCAACTCCGCCGACAGACGAGCCTTGCGCGAGTTGAAGCCTACTTTTGGCAGGCGGCGCTGCAGCGGCATTTGCCCGCCTTCGAACCCGACCTTGTGATAGCCACCGGAGCGAGCATGCTGGCCCTTAACACCACGACCACTGGTCTTACCCTGGCCTGCGGAAATACCGCGACCGAGTCGCTTGCCGACCGGCTTACTGCCTTTTGCAGGTTTGAGTGTGTTCAGACGCATTACGCTTCCTCAACTTTCAACAGGTACGACACCTGATTGATCATGCCGCGGTTCTCAGGCGTATCTTCCACTTCAACCGTGTGGTTGATGCGACGCAAACCGAGTCCGGCGATACTAGCTTTGTGGTTCTTCAGTCGGCCATGCTTGCTCTTCACCAGCGTGACCTTGAGTTTCTTCTTCGCTGCCATGGCTTAACCCAGGATTTCCTCAACAGTCTTGCCACGCTTGGCCGCGACTGATGACGGTGAGTGGATGTTCCGCAGCCCGTTGATCGTGGCGCGAACCACGTTGATCGGGTTACGTGAACCATATGACTTCGCAAGCACGTTTCTGACGCCTGCGCATTCGAAAACCGCACGCATTGCACCACCCGCAATAACACCCGTACCTTCGGAAGCCGGCTGCATGTAAACGCGAGTCGCGCCGTGTCGGCCCTTGATCTCGTATTGCAGCGTGTCGTCACGCAAATGAACCTTCGCGAGGTTCTTGCGTGCCGCCTGCATCGCTTTCTGGATAGCGATAGGCACTTCGCGCGCCTTGCCGTAGCCGAAACCAACACTGCCGTTGCCGTCGCCGACGACAGTCAGTGCCGTGAAACCAAACTGACGGCCGCCCTTGACCACCTTGGCTACACGATTCACCGCTACCAGTTTTTCAACCAGATCGTCGCCGCTGTTTTGCTTGTCGTTCTTTGCCATGTTCAGTTCAATTCCTAGAATTTGAGACCCGCTTCACGCGCCGCGTCGGCCAGGGCCTTTACGCGACCGTGGTAGCGGTAGCCCGAGCGATCAAAAGCGACCTTCTCGATACCTGCTGCCTTCGCCTTTTCTGCGATCTGCTTGCCCACCGCTTCGGCGGCACTGACGTTTCCGGTGGACTTGAGCTCCTCGCGCAGTCCTTTTTGCACCGTTGAAGCCGCAGCAAGAACGGTGGAACCGTCGGCTGCAAGTATCTGCGCGTAGATATGACGCGGAGTGCGGTAGACGCTCAGGCGCTCTGTGCCCAACTCGCGAATCTTGGCGCGAGTGCGGCGTGCCCGACGCAGTCGATTGTCCTTTTTGCTCAGTTTCATGTTTCGTCTCCAGCCACGATCCGGTTCGACGCCCGGACGCCGGCTTACTTCTTCTTCGCCTCTTTACGAACAACGTTTTCGTCGCTGTAGCGCACGCCCTTGCCCTTGTAAGGCTCGGGCGGACGATAGGCGCGAATCTCTGCGGCGACCTGACCCACAACCTGCTTGTCAGCGCCCTTCAAAACGATCTCGGTCTGGCTCGGTGTTTCTACACTTATGCCCTCCGGCATTGCGTGGACAACCGGATGCGAGAAGCCCAACGTGAGATTGAGGTTGCTGCCCTGTGCCTGCGCACGGTAACCAACGCCAACGAGCGTCAGTTTTTTCTCCCAGCCCTCGCTCACGCCCTGCACCATGTTGGCAAGCAACGCCCGTGTGGTGCCGGCCATAGCGCGAGCGAATCGAGATCCGCTGCGGGCTTTCACGGTGACCGTGCCGTTTTCTTCCTCGAGATCAACCTCGCTGTTCAGCGCCATAGACAGGCTGCCCTTGCTGCCTTTCAGAGAGACGTCCTGGCCGCTGCGCTGAAGCTCAACGCCTTTCGGCAAGGTGATTGGTTGTTTCGCGATGCGAGACATAGTCTTGATTCCGTTGTGTTACGAAACGAGGCAAATAACCTCGCCCCCAATACCTTTGGCGCGCGCTTCACGATCACTCATGACGCCCGCAGACGTTGAAACAATGGCGACACCCAGACCACCGAGCACCTTCGGCAGTTCACCGGTCTGCCGGTAAATCCGCAAACCCGGCTTGCTTACGCGCTTGATCTTTTCGATCACGGGCGTTCCCTCGTGGTATCGCAGCGTCAAGGTCAATTCAGATTTTGCGCCATCCTTCTGGACATCAACGCCGTCGATGTAACCCTCATCCTTCAGAACATTGGCAATCGCTACCTTGACGTTCGACGAAGGCATTTTGACCTCGGTCTTGCGCGCTTTCTGAGCGTTGCGAATGCGTGTCAGCATGTCGGCGATCGGATCACTCATACTCATCGTGTAACCCTCCCTTACCAGCTAGCCTTAGACAAGCCGGGGATTTCACCTTTCATAGTGGCTTCCCGCAACTTGTTCCGCGCCAGTCCGAACTTCCGATAGAACCCATGCGGACGACCGGTGATCGAGCAGCGGTTACGCATACGTACTGGAGCGGCGTCGCGCGGCATCGCGCTCAGCTTCGCAACAGCAGCGTCCACTTCTTCGACGCTTGAGTTCGGGTTACTGATCACAGCTTTCAGTGCCGCACGCTTCGCCGCGTACTTGGCAACCAGCTTGGCGCGTTTTACTTCCCGCGCGATCATTGATTTCTTAGCCATAGGTTTCTACCTGTACCTGTTCCGCGCTCAGCGCTTGAACGGAAAACTGAAAGCTTCGAGCAACGCACGCCCTTCATCGGCGTTGCGCGCTGTCGTAGTGATCGTAATGTCCATGCCACGAACCGCGTCAACCTGGTCGTAGTCGATCTCAGGGAAGATGATCTGTTCCTGAACACCCATCGAGTAGTTGCCTTGCTTGTCGAAGGACTTTGACGACAAACCACGGAAGTCGCGGATACGAGGAATTGCAATCGCGATCAGGCGATCGAGAAATTCATACATCCGCTCGCGGCGCAGCGTGACCTTGCAGCCGATCGGGTAGCCTTCACGGATTTTGAAGCCCGCGACAGATTTTCGCGCGTTACAAACCACCGGTTTTTGACCGGCGATCGCTGTCATGTCGCGTACCGCGTTCTCCATGACTTTCTTATCCGCAACCGCTTCACCGACACCCATGTTCAGGGTGATTTTCGTGATCCGCGGCACTTCCATGACGTTCGCGACACCCAGCTTTTCCTTGAGCGCCGGCACCACGGTGTCCCGGTAATATTCTTGCAATCTCGCCATATTTACTCAGTGACGTCGCCTCTCCGGCTTAGACGTCTACCGCCTCGTTGGATGAACGGAACACACGGGACTTCTTCCCGTCTTTTCCAATTTCAATACCGACCCGATCACCCTTCTTGGTCTTCGGGTTGAAGATCTGGACATTCGAACGATGGATCGGCATCGCTTTGTCCTTGATGCCGCCAGGCTCGCCCACATTCGGGTTCGCTTTCACGTGTTTACGCGCGATATTGATGCCTTCCACCAACACGCGGTCCTCGTCGACCAGTACCTCGAGTACCGTTCCGGTGCGACCTTTGTCTTTCCCTGTGATGACGATAACGTCATCGCCTTTACGGATCTTTTGCATGTTCCTAATACCCTGCATGGTGTGCCCTAGAGCACCCCTAGAGAACCTCTGGAGCCAGTGACACGATCTTCATGAACTGGTTGCCGCGCAATTCGCGCGTAACCGGGCCGAAGATACGAGTGCCGATCGGCTCGAGCTTGCTGTTTAGCAAAACGGCTGCATTACCGTCGAAGCGGATCAGCGAGCCGTCCTTACGGCGTACACCCTTGCGCGTGCGCACGACGACGGCGTTGTAGACCTCGCCCTTTTTCACTTTGCCACGCGGGATAGCGTCTTTGACGCTTACCTTGATGACATCGCCGACCCCGGCATAGCGGCGCTTGGAACCACCAAGGACCTTGATGCACATAACACGGCGTGCACCACTGTTGTCGGCTGCGTCGAGCACTGTCTGCATCTGAATCATGGCTGCTGTCCTGCTTTAGCGTTCGGTAGCGCGTTCGACGACTTCAACGACGCGCCATGACTTCTGCTTTGAAATCGGGCTGCATTCGCTGATGGCCACCGTATCGCCGCTGCGACACTCGTTATTCTCGTCATGCGCCTTCAGCTTGGTCGTGCGGCGGATGTATTTGCCGTAGACGCTGTGGCGTACCAGACGCTCAATCGCCACCGATACGGTCTTGTCCATCTTGTCGGACACGACCTTGCCGATAACGCGGCGCTCTGTTGTTGCGTTCGCTTCGCTCATCTTTCGTTTCCTTAACTGGCGTCGGCCGCGTTAGCGGTCTCTGCCATCACCGTTTTGATGCGTGCGATATCACGACGCACACGACGCAAGTCGTTCTGCTGGACTTCCTGGCCGGTTGCACGCTGCATGCGCAGGTTGAACTGTTCGCGGCGCAATTTCAGCAACTCGTCCTGAAGACCGGCACCGTTCATTTCTCGAAGTTCTGCTGCCTTCATCACATCACCTGCCGGGTCACAAAGGTCGTGGCCATCGGAATCTTCGCGGCCGCCAGGCGAAACGCCTCGCGTGCAACTTCCTCACTCACCCCTTCCATTTCGTAAAGAATCCGACCGGGCTGTATCTGAGCGACCCAGTACTCGACGTTACCTTTACCCTTGCCCTGACGAACTTCCAGCGGCTTTTTGCTGATCGGTTTGTCGGGGAACACGCGAATCCAGATTTTTCCGCCACGCTTGATGTAGCGGGTCATCGCACGACGCGCCGCTTCAATCTGACGCGCTGTCAACCGACCGCGACCCGTTGCTTTCAGCGCATACTCGCCGAAAGATACCGTGCTGCCGCGATGTGCCAGACCGCGGTTGCGGCCTTTCATCTGTTTGCGAAATTTCGTCCGTTTTGGCTGCAACATGCCGATGTACTCCTAGCGCGCCGCTGCTTCAGCCGGCTCTCCAGCCGTCTGCTCAGGGGTATCGTAGACCTCACCTTTGAAGATCCACACTTTCACACCGATGATGCCGTAGGTGGTTGCCGCTTCCGCGGTGCCATAGTCGATATCAGCACGCAGCGTGTGCAGCGGAACTCGCCCTTCGCGGTACCACTCTGAGCGCGCGATTTCCGCGCCATTCAGTCGACCGCCAACCTTGACCTTGATGCCTTGGGCACCAACGCGCATCGTGTTTTGTACCGCACGCTTCATCGCACGCCGGAACATCACGCGGCGCTCAAGCTGCTGAGCGATACCTTCGGCAACCAAGGTCGCATCGAGCTCAGGCTTGCGAACTTCGTTGATGTTGATGCGAACGTCCGCAAGTGGCATTTGCACCATTCCCGCAACTTCTCGGCGCAGACGCTCGATGTCCTCGCCCTTTTTTCCGATCACGATGCCTGGGCGGGCCGTGTTCAAAGCAATATTGATTTTCTTTGCCGGCCGCTCGATTTGGATCCGCGAAACCGAGGCGTCCTTCAAACGCTTGCGCAGGAACGTCCGCACTTCGTGATCCTGACGGACATACTCCGGGAACGCCTTGCTGTCGGCGTACCACTTCGATGTCCAATCGGTCGTTATGCCGAGGCGAATACCGTTGGGATGTACTTTCTGACCCATAATTCTCTACCTAGTCCGCCGCGCCGTCGGCCACCTGAATGGTGATGTGGCTGTTGCGTTTGATGATTCGAGTACCACGACCTTTTGCACGCGCCCGGAACCGACGATAGCGAGGTGCTTCGTCGATCATGATCGTCGAGACTTTGAGCTCGTCGATATCGGCACCGTGGTTGTGTTCCGCGTTTGCAATGGCTGACTCAAGCACCTTGCGCACGATCGCAGCGCCTTTTTTCGGCATAAACGAAAGTGTCGTCAGTGCTTCGTCTACAGACTTGCCGCGAATCATGTCGGCGACAAGCCGACACTTCTGCGGTGAAATCCGCGCGTAACGCAATTTTGCTGCTACTTGCATGACATCCAATCCTTAGCGCTTGGTCTTCTTGTCTGCCGCGTGCCCTTTGAAAGTACGCGTCAGAGCAAACTCGCCCAGTTTGTGACCAACCATGTTCTCGGAGATCAGCACCGGAACGTGCTGGCGACCGTTGTGTACCGCGATTGTCAGACCAACCATATCCGGCAGCACCATTGAGCGGCGCGACCAGGTCTTGATCGGGCGACGATCGTTGCTCTCCACCGCAGCGGAGACTTTTTTCGCCAGGTGGTTGTCCACGAACGGACCTTTTTTCAATGAACGAGGCACGTTATCCCTTCCTCTTCTCTAATTCAGTCAGCGACCGCGCTTACTTGCGGCTCTTGCGACGACGAACAATCATCTTGTCCGTGCGCTTGTTCGAACGGGTCTTGTAACCCTTGGTCGGTGTGCCCCACGGGCTAACCGGATGACGGCCACCGGAGGTCCGACCCTCACCACCACCATGCGGGTGATCGACTGGGTTCATGGCAACGCCACGGACCGTCGGGCGAACACCACGCCAGCGCTTCGCGCCGGCTTTACCAAGCTTGCGCAGGTTGTGTTCGCCGTGGCCAACTTCACCAACTGTTGCGCGACACTCGGTGTGAATCTTGCGCATTTCGCCAGAGCGCAAACGCAGAGTGACGTAAGCACCCTCGCGCGCGACCAGCTGCGCCACGCCGCCAGCGGAGCGCACCATCTGGGCGCCCTTGCCAGGCTTCATCTCGATGCAATGCACCTGAGTACCCACCGGAATGTTACGCAGGGGCAAAGAATTGCCCGGCTTAATCGGCGCATCGTCCGAAGACATAATCGGCGCCCCGATTTCGACTTTCTTCGGCGCGAGAATGTAGCGACGCTCACCGTCGGCATACTTGATCAGCGCGATATGTGCACTACGGTTGGGATCGTACTCAATCCGCTCAATCACACCCGGAACACCAAACTTATCGCGTTTAAAGTCGATAATGCGGTAGCGCTGCTTGTGGCCACCGCCATGATGACGCACGGTGATACGACCGTTGTTGTTACGACCGCCGGATTTGGCTTTCTTCGCAACCAGCTTGCTAAAGGGCTTGCCTTTGTGCAGGCCAGGCGTAATGACCTTGACCTTAAAACGACGCCCCGGAGAAGTCGGTTTCTGTTTTTGCAATGACATAGCTGTCTACCTTGCCTTTACCGTCGCTTACTCAGCGCCGAGGAAATCAATTTCGCTGCCTGCCGCGAGCTTCACGTAGGCTTTCTTGAAGTCTGAACGTCGGCCAAAACCGCGGCCACGACGCTTTACCTTGCCGCTCTGGTTCAGGACGGTGACATCATCTACCGCAACCTCGAACAGCTTCTCTACCGCCGCCTTAATTTCAGGCTTAGTGGCATCCGTACGTACCTTAAAAACCACTTGGTTCGCGCGCTCATTGATACGCAGGCTCTTCTCCGACATGTGCGGTCCGAGCAAAATCGTCAGCAGCCGTTCTTCCCGATTGGTCTGGCTCATGACAGGCGCTCCTCAACCAGTTTTAGCGCCGGGACGCTGATCAACACTTTTTCAAATCTGAGCAGCGTCACCGGATCAATCGACGCGACGTCGACGATGCCCACGTCCTTGAGGTTGCGGGCTGCCAGATAGAGCTTCTCATCGAAACCTTCGGTCACGATCAACACGTTGTCGAGTCCGAGTGTCTTCAACTGTGAGGCGATTTCCTTGGTCTTCGGCGCAGAGACTTCAACCGTCTCCGTCACCACCAAGCGCTCCTGGCGGACTAGCTCGGAGAACAACGAACGCAGTGCACCGCGATACATCTTGCGATTGACCTTCTGGCCATGATCACGCGGGCGGGCTGCAAAGGTCCGGCCACCGCCTACCCAGATTGGGCTGCGGATCGTGCCAGCACGAGCACGGCCTGTACCTTTTTGACGCCATGGCTTAGCGCCGCCGCCGCTAACATCCGAGCGGTTCTTCTGCCGCTTGGTGCCACTACGTGCACCGGCCAGAAACGCGGTGACCACCTGATGAATCAGGGGCTCGTTAAACGCAGCGCCGAACGCCTGTTCAGACACTTCGATGTCGCCACCCTTACCCGCCAGATTTAGTTTCAATGCCATGATTTACGCTCCCTTCCGGGCTTTGACAGCCGGACGAACGATGACGCTACCGCCGGCATGGCCAGGAACAGCGCCCTTGATCAGCAGAAGGTTCTTTTCGTTATCGACACGTACCACTTCCAGGTTCTGGACAGTGCGACGCACGTTGCCCATATGACCTGCCATCTTCTTGCCCTTGAAGACACGCCCTGGAGTCTGGTTCTGACCGATAGAGCCCGGCGCGCGGTGAGCAAGCGAGTTGCCGTGCGTCGCGTCCTGTGTGCGGAAGTTGTGGCGCTTAACGGTGCCGGCAAAGCCTTTACCGATAGACGTACCCACCACGTCGACTTTCTGGCCCGCCTCAAAAATCTCGACAGTCACTTCGCTGCCGACTTCGAGGTCATCACCTTCTCCGTCTGCGAGCCGCAGCTCAAGCAAACGGTCGCCGGCTTCGACTTTCGCTTTCGCGAAGTGACCAGCCAGAGATTTGGATACATGGGATGCTTTGCGGGAGCCTGACGCTACCTGCACAGCACGGTATCCGTCGGTCTCGACCGTTTTTACTTGCGTTATACGGTTAGGTGTCGCTTCGATGACCGTGACCGGGACCGAAGCACCGTCGTCCGTGAAGACGCGCGTCATGCCGCATTTGCGGCCTACGATTGAAATCGTCATTGTCTCACTTCCACAGGCGACGACTGCGATTGGTCGCCGCGTAAAAAACCGTTTGTCCAGTCACAGACTTCAATTGGCCTGTGCTGCCTGCCACATTTGCCGCGCCTGCCGACAAAAGCCGGCGGTTCGCGTGCAGCCGCTCCAGCGTGCAGCGCCCTCTGCTATCAATGTGACAGCCAAAAGTAAGCGCCAATACCGGAAACCTATTACTGGCCCAGGTCGCTCGGACGGGACAACAGGCCCAGCCCTCACAAACAACGCGCCACTGAGCCAGTACTCAGTGGCGCCTGGTTCGCGGCAAATCTGCTCCGATCTGTGGCCGAAGCTTAGACATCTACTCGCGAGAGCTCGCTATTATAGCCGGCGGGCGGGCTAATACAAGACTTAGTTCAACTTGATTTGAACATCAACACCGGCGGGCAGCTCGAGCTTCATCAGCGCGTCTACGGTCTTGTCCGTCGGGTCGACAATGTCCATCAGTCGCTTATGGGTACGCAGCTCGTATTGATCACGCGCGTCTTTATTCACGTGTGGTGAAATCAGCACGGTGAAGCGCTCCATCTTGGTCGGCAGAGGTACGGGGCCTTTAACGGTCGCACCGGTGCGCTTCGCGGTATCTACGATCTCGCGAGCAGACGTGTCGATCAGTCGGTGATCAAACGCCTTCAGGCGGATGCGAATGTTTTGGTTAGTAGCCATATGCCAACTCTCAAATTCTCATGTCTGCCAACGGCGCCTATCGCCGGTGGTGGTCGGAGATCGTTTGCTGGCAAACGATCTC
>JBCBNU010000063.1:0-12142 GCA_039821645.1 Pseudomonadota bacterium | reverse complement strand
TCTTCGAGCTCTTCGCGGATGATGTCGTTGCAGAGCTCTACGCACTCATCACAAATGAAAACCGATGGGCCCGCGATCAGTTTGCGAACCTCGTGCTGGCTCTTGCCGCAAAAAGAACAATAAAGCAGCTTGCTGTCGTCGCCCTTGCCGCGTTTCTCGTCTGTCATACCTGCTGTTACCTCTGCTCCGGCCTCACCCAAAGAGACCGGACTATAAGCTCGTATATAACACGCCTGTTACGGCCGCCGCAAAACCTGAAACCCGCCTTGAGGGCCCTATCACAGATCAGATGCCGGAGGCCTTGCCCTGGGCGTCAATCTCCTGTCGACATGCTCTCCGGGCGACGCTCCAGAACAGTATCGATTAAACCGTACTCGCGAGCTGCTTCACTACTCATGAAGTTGTCCCGCTCGGTGTCCTGCTGGATCTTGTCGAACGGTTGTCCGGTGTGGCGCGCCATGATTTCGTTCAAGCGCTTTTTCATCTCAAGGATTTCGCGCGCGTGAATGTCGATGTCGGTGGCCTGACCTGAGAAACCCGCACTCGGCTGATGCACCATGATGCGCGAATGAGGCAGTGCAAATCGCTTGCCTTCAGCGCCCCCGCACAGTAGCAACGCCCCCATACTCGCCGCCTGACCCACGCAGATCGTGCTGACGTCGCATTTGATGAACTGCATCGTGTCGTAGATCGCGAGCCCGGCTGTCACCGCACCGCCCGGCGAGTTGATGTAGAAATGAATATCCTTGTCCGGATTCTCCGACTCCAGGAACAGCAGCTGCGCGACAATAAGATTTGCCATGTGGTCTTCGACGGGACCCACCATAAACAAAACTCGCTCCTTTAAAAGTCGCGAATAGATGTCGTAGGAACGCTCTCCACGGGCGGTTTGTTCTACCACCATCGGGACCAGGTTTAGTGCGGTCGGGGTTGTTTGCATGTGCTCTACTACCAATATTACCGTTTCGAGTTGTCTCGAACTATACGCTTAGACGACCTAATGCTCTATGAGTTCTATGCATAACTCAGCGCGCATCCATATATTCCTGAAAACCCAGTTTCTTGCTGCTTTCCGTGCCCTTCGTTCGAAGCGCTTCGATCGCTTGCTCCTCCATCACCATCGGTTCGATCTGCTGCAAGAAACGAGGGTCATTCGCGTAGTTAGCGACCATCTCCTCGTTTTCATCATAGCCGGCGAATAATGATTTGATTTTTTCAGGGATTCTCGACCGATCAAGTTCTAATTTCTCGGCGCCGATGAATTCCTGAATCAGAAGGCTGATCTGCACGCGACGCGTCGCACCCGACAAAAACTCGGTCAGTGCCGGTGCTTTCTCAGGATCTTCAATACCCATCTGACGCATGGCCTGCTGTTGCATGGCCGCTGCCTCCTGATGAACTAACGCTTTGGGCACCTCGATGGAATTGTGTTCGAGCAGCTGCTCGAAGACTTGCTGTTTAGCGTCCGCTGCCAGTTTCGTATCAAGCTCAGACTGCATGTTTTGCCGGACCTCGCTTTTCAACGTTTCGAGGCTGCCGTCTTCCACACCAAACGACTTCACAAACTCCTCGTCGATTTCCGGAACGATGCGCTCATTAACCGCACTTACGGTGGCAGTGAACTGCCCGACCTTCCCTGCCAGCTCTTCCGCTGGATAGTCCTCTGGGTAAGAGACATCAAACTCTCGCGTCTCGCCCGCTGCGATACCGGACAGGGCGTTCTCGAAGTCATCCAGCATCTGACCGGCGCCCAGCTCAACCGGAACGTTCTTGCCAGAACCGTTAGGAATTTCTTCGCCGTCCAGTTTTCCGTCGAAATCCACAATGACCTGATCGCCATCGCCCGCCGCGCGATCAACCGCTTCCCACGTTGACCGTTGCGTGCGCAGGCTATCGATAACTTTGTCGACATCAGCATCTTCAATTTCGACTTCAGCCAACTCGATGGACATCTTGTCGAGATCTTTGAGCTCAACTTCTGGGAAAACCTCAAAGGTCGCAATGTAGGTGAAGTCCTCGCCCGCATCCGCAGCCTCGGTCTCGATGCTAGGGTTACCGGCGGGCGCCAATGCTTCCTTTTGGATCGCTTGCGCGTAGCTCGACTGCATCACCTCCGAGATCACCTCCTGGCGAATCTGCGGTCCATAGCGCTTTGCCACAACCTTGGCCGGAACCTTGCCCGGTCGGAAACCCTCGACCTTCGCGTTTCGCCCTACCTGTTTTAGACGCTCAGAGACTTTTTGATCGATCTCATTCGCGGGGACTTGAACTCGCATCCGGCGCTCAAGTGCGCCGCTGGACTCAACGGATACCATCATCGGTGTTTACCTTCCGATCTCTTCTGTTACCGGGGATTAACGGACGGTGCGCAATTCTTAGCACACCGTTTTGGAGCAAAGGCTGGTGCGAAAGGAGAGACTCGAACTCTCACGGGTTACCCCACTGGAACCTAAATCCAGCGCGTCTACCAATTCCGCCACTCTCGCATCTGTGCCTGAAAGTAGCCCGCTAGTATAACGCAGGACGTTCGCTTGGAGAACGCCTCTAAAGGTCGGCTTTTCGAGGCGCGCTATCCGCAAGGTCAGTGATTCGATCCAGATCGCTGCGATCCAGGGGCTTGTGCAGGACCATGCGGACTGCCGGGTGTGACTCGGCACGGCGTCGGTCGGCCTCTATCATCGCGTCCGACATCATCACCACCTTAGTGCCTCCGAGCGAATCACCAAGAGACTGCGACGCTGCATCGAGGAATTCGAACCCATCCATAGATGGCATATTGAGGTCAAGAAGGACCATATCCGGAGAATCATTGTGCGAAGCACGGTCAACCAAGTCGGTCAGTGCCTGCTTGGCAGCCGGATATCGAAATAAGCGCATCGCGAATCTCGCCTTGCCTAGCAAGCGCGCGCACTGCATCCGGTCGACTTCACAGTCATCAATCAACATGACGTTGCTGATCGCAAGCTTGGTGTCACCGCCTTTCCTGGCGTCAGATTTCATGTTCCCCCTCCCTGGGAAATTGGGGTGGACGATGGGACTCGAACCCACGACGACCGGGATCACAACCCGGGGCTCTACCAACTGAGCTACGCCCACCACAGATGTTTTGGCGCTATGCGCCTCCCCTCTAACCGGGACCCTGGCACGCCCGGCAGGACTCGAACCTGCAACCGCCGGCTTAGAAGGCCGATGCTCTATCCAGTTGAGCTACGGGCGCGTTGTCCGGATCCTCTCCGCAAAAACGGTACAACCGTGGTCGGGGCAGAGAGATTCGAACTCCCGACCCTCTGCTCCCAAAGCAGATGCGCTACCAGACTGCGCCATGCCCCGGTTACGGATGCTTGTGCGCTTTTGCGACGCGCATTATGCGCGCGCGAGCGAAGCAGCGTCAACGACGCAGGTACCGATCAATGGTCTGCTCTGCTATGTTCCGCCACATTCGACAATTTCCGGAGCGGTCTTCCATGTTTCCACGCGGCGCGCTTGCGACCTTAATGTGCATCCTCCTCACCATCGCGGGACAGACGCCTGCCCGAGCGCAATCTGCCGGGCTGATCGGTGGCTATCCGCAAATTCTCATGGAAACCAGCGAGGGCGAGTTCATTGTTGAGCTGGACGCGCGTCGCGCGCCTCTGACTGCGAGCCATTTTGTGGCGCTGGTGCACGAGGGCTTTTATGACGGTACGATTTTCCACCGTGTGATCGGCACGTTCGTCGCGCAAGGAGGCAGCCATACGATCGACTATCGAGCGAAGGAAGGCGCGCCAGCTGTGGTCAACGAATCCGGGAACGGGCTTAGCAACCAGCGCGGCACAATCGCGATGGCCCGAACCGATGACCCGCATAGCGCAACGGCAAGTTTCTACATCAATCTTGCCGACAATTCTCGACTCGACCCGAGACCAGACCGATGGGGTTACACCGTTTTTGGTCAGGTGATCGAAGGCATGGAGACACTCGATCGAATCGCGGCGGCACCGACTGGCCCGGGAGGACCGTTCGCAGAGGATGTGCCGGCTCTGCCGATTGTTATCAAGCGCGCGACACGCCTGTCGCAGGCGGAAATCGCCGAAAGAGCCAAGGCGGCGCTGGAGGCAGCCGAGGCAGATTTGGAAGCACTGCAGGACTCCGAGTGACGACGCTATTCATTTCCGATCTGCACATCGATCCAGTTGCACCGGAGATCGCGCAACAATTGATCGACTTTCTGGCGGGCGATGCCAAAAGGGCGGACGCGCTTTACGTACTTGGCGATCTGTTTGAGGCGTGGATTGGCGACGATGATCCCGAGCCCCACTACGCCATGGTTCAGGACGCGTTTGCGGCGTTTAGCAGTCTGGGCATCCCCACGTTCTTCATGCACGGCAACCGCGACTTCCTCGTCGGCGCGCAATTCGCGCAACGCACCGGCATGACGCTGCTGGCTGACCCGGTTGTGCATGAGATCGAGGGCACGCGTGTGCTGCTCAGCCATGGAGACCGCTACTGCACCGATGACATCGAGTATCAGGCAGTGCGCAAGACCGTGCGGGAAACAGCTTGGCAACAGCAAGTGCTATCGCTACCGATCGAGGCGCGACGCCAAATGGCCGGGCAGGCCC
The DNA here is from genome assembly GCA_039821645.1 of Pseudomonadota bacterium. Classification (GTDB taxonomy): domain Bacteria; phylum Pseudomonadota; class Gammaproteobacteria; order Steroidobacterales; family Woeseiaceae; genus CALBPI01. The sequence continues at coordinate 7,541 of JBCBNU010000063.1, read as the reverse complement.
GCAGTGAGAGCGCATCAGCAAACGCCGCGAAGTCCATCGACATCATGGACGTGAATGCTCAGGCCATTGAAGCGGCGCTTGTCGAGCACGACGTGACGTGCATATTGCACGGACATACCCATCGGCCCGCGATTCATGATCTCACTTTACCCAATGGGCAGCCGGCGCAACGCCTGGTGCTAGGCGACTGGTACACTCAGGGAAGCGTAGGTCGTTGGGATAAAGCCGGGTTCAGGCTGGAATCGCTGCCTCGATAGCAATCGATGGCGGGCCGCTATGGAATCGCATATCAGCGGATGGCTGTACGATCAGGCTCTGCTCACGGCGTCGAATCGTGTCGACTCGGCCGATGATCGGTTCCTGCGAAAACGACTGCGCCAGCTCAAGGTAGTGCGAGAAATGGCGCGCCTCTGAAGCCAAAAGACCACGATAGAAGCGCGCGAGTCGATCCGGTAGTTCGGGCGCAATCAACGCAAAACGCTCGCAGGATCGCGCCTCAATGAAAGCACCGATAATCAGTGTATCGATCAAGCGTTGCGGTTCGTTCTGTGAGATCTCCGCGCGCAGCCCCGCCGCGTATACCGACGCGCTCCTCGGTCCCCACTCGATACCGAGCTCACCAGCAATGTGCCGAACTTGCTCATAATGACGAAGCTCCTCGCGCGCGAGGCGTGACATGCGCCAGACCAACGCATCGTGTTGCGGATACTTGTGCAATAGCGAAAGCGCGGTACTCGCCGCTTTTAACTCGCAATTGCCGTGATCGATCAACAGCGTCGACAAATCCGCAGCAGCCGCTTCAGCCCATTCTCGTGACGAAGGCTTTTGCAGGAATTGCCGAATCGCCTCCGGAACTTCTGCTGCGAAACTGTACTCTTGCTGCTTAGCGCGCAGCATGTTTCGCACCCCCGACGTGCTTCAACGCAGGTCGTTCGCCGCGCTGGTTCGCCACGCGTTGAAGATAGTCATCCGTGACATCCCTTGTGACGTAGTCGCCAGAAAAACAGGAAGTATCGAAATCCTGGATTCCAGCATGATCATGTTTAACGGATTCAATCAGACCGTCGAGATCCTGATAGATCAACCAGTCCGCCTCGATAGCCTGCTCGATTTGACTATCGGTTCTTTCGTGAGCAATTAGCTCATGCGCAGCGGGCATATCGATGCCGTAAACGTTCGGGTAACGCACAGGCGGTGCGGCCGAGGCGAAATACACTTTTCGCGCACCTGCTTCTCGCGCCATGCGGATAATCTGTTGTGACGTTGTACCACGCACGATGGAATCGTCGACCAAGAGAACATTTTTGCCGCGAAACTCAAGATCAATGGCGTTCAGCTTTCTGCGTACTGAACGCTCACGCTGTTCCTGACCGGGCATGATGAAGGTTCTGCCGATATAGCGATTCTTGATGAAGCCCTCGCGATACTTCACACCCAAACCATGCGCAACCTGCACCGCCGCTGTCCTGCTGGTATCAGGGATGGGGATAACAACGTCGATGTCGTGGTCCGGCCGTAAGCGCAGAATCTTCTCGGCCAGACAATCACCCATCCGCAAGCGCGCCTTGTAGACAGAAATGTTATCGATGATCGAATCCGGTCGCGCAAAGTACACGTACTCAAATATGCACGGTGAGTAAGACTGTCGCATCACGCACTGTTGCGCGTGCAAGCGACCGTTTGCATCAACCAACACCGCTTCCCCGGGCGCGATGTCCCGCTCACGAGTAAAGCCCAACGCATCAAGCGCAACCGACTCGGATGCGATCATGTATTCGGTGCGTCCGTGATCTTCGCGACTGCCTAAGACCAGCGGTCGAATACCCCAAGGGTCGCGAAACCCGACCAAACCATGCCCGATCACCATCGCAACTACCGCATAACCACCAACACATCGCTTCGCCATTGCCTCAATCGCCGCGAAGAGCGTGCCTGGGCGAAATCCCTCCTCGTCTGTCGCCGCCGCCAACTCATGCGCGAACACATTAAGCAGCACTTCAGAATCGGAACCGGTGTTGATATGACGACGCTCGCTCTGCACCAGCATATCGCCGAGCGCATCGGCGTTGGTCAGATTGCCGTTGTGGGCAAGCACAATGCCGTAAGGCGAGTTCACATAGAAAGGCTGCGCCTCGCCAGAGCTCGAGCAACCGGCGGTGGGATAGCGCACGTGTCCGATACCGGCATTGCCGACAAGACGCTCCATGTGGCGCTGCTGGAAAACATCACGAACCAGTCCGTTTTTTTTGCGCGCGAAAACGTTGCGGTTGTCGGTCGTCACGATCCCTGCGGCGTCCTGGCCACGGTGCTGCATGACGGTCAGGGCATCGTAAATCGCTTGATTGACCGGCGCGCTCCCGCCCGCGATACCCACCACACCACACATCTCAGACGTCCTCCTCGGAGTCCGATGGCGCTTCTGGCGCTGCGGGCTGCAAAGTCGGTGCTGGCAGTGTGATCTCTTCTCGCAGGTAGTCGAGCGCACGCGGTGCGAGGATAGCAATGCCGTCCGCCACTTTCTGTATGTACGGCATCATGCGTGAATCCTGCCAGGCACTATCGCGATCCAGTTCGAGGTAAGGACCGACGAGGACAATCAAGCCGGCGATCAACGCGCCACGCGCAAGACCGAAGCCGAGTCCCAGCGTTCGGTCAACGCCCGACATACCGACCTGGTTGATGAATCGTGAAATTGCCCAGCCAAAAAGGCCACCCAGCATCAGCACCAGTGTGAAGATGATAATTCGAGCTGCCCACACTCTCGCTGCAGCTGAGCCAACCCACTCCGCCAGCAGGTCCTCACCAATTGGTGCGAAAGTGAAAGAGGCCCAAACGGCAATGAGCAGGGAACCCACAGAAATCGCTTCTTTCACGAAACCACGGAACACTCCCACGATCATCGAGATCGCAAGAATCGCCGTGAATACCCAGTCAAAAACCGTCATAGTCGATCCGACACACCATCCGCAGCGCGCATGTTACCAAACCCACGGTAGGCTGCCTCACGGAAAATTCAGGGATACGGGACGCTGCGTGCGGAGTCCTGGCCCGCACCCTTCAGCTTCGTCACCATGTCATCTGAAGCTGCCCGGTTTTTTTGTGGCCCCACGCGCACTCGATGCATGGTGCCGCCGGAGGTCTGAATCTCGCTGACGAACGCGGGGAAACCCGCATCGATCAGTTTCTTCATAAGGGTCTCAGCATTCGAGCGTTGACCAAAACTGCCGACCTGGACGACCCATAACTCCGCACTCTGAGATGTCGAGTTATCTACTTGAGTTGGCTGCGGTGTGACCACAGCCGGTGGTGGTGAAACCTCCGGCTTCGGTTCGACATCAGCAACGATCTCGGCTTCAGTCTCAGGCTCCGGCTCGATATTTGAGGACGTTTGCGCCTCGGACCCGACGTCGTCGGGCAGCGACTCCACCGGGTCGTCAGTATCTTCGACGCGCTCGACCGTGCGTTCCGGCGCAGGTAGCTCGATTTCCACGGGCGGCTCTGTGAATGCCTGCTCCGGTGCCGCGCTCTCGCGCGAACGGAGGGTTATCGTGCGCATCTGGTCATCCGTGTCGCTGGATGGGTCATCAACCCCCGGCAGGCTGACGGTACGCGTTGTCAGGGCATCCGGCGCATCTGGGCTACTATCCAGAAACACTGGGATCAATAACCACGCCACCGTGACAAGCAACACCGCCCCAATCAGTCGTTCTTTCATTGCGCGCTCCATATTCAGAAGTATAGCGCTGCTCGAATGGCACCGACGACCGGGAACGATCCGGCAACGATAATTCTGCCATCCTGTGGTGTCAGCTTCGCTGCACTGCGGAATCCGGCGACTGGCGATCCACCGACAAGCGCAGGTGCACCCACCACTTGCGCCATGATCGAGGCAAGCTCAGTGCTCGCCATGGCGCGTTCGAGATCCGCAGCCACTGCAACCCATCTATGAATCACCGGCGCTAAACGCTCGACCAATCGCGCGACCGGTTTGTCTCGCATCACACCCATGACCAACGTATTACCCCGAGGCGCAGGATGAGCTTCAAGCCACGCCACCAACCGATCAATCGATTGCGGGTTGTGTGCGACATCGAGGAGCACTTCTCGCTCCCGGGTGATCAATTCAAGACGGGCAGGAACAGGTGCTCGGAGCGCTGATTGGATATCGTCGGTATCGATACGCACTAAAAGGCCTAACGACTCGAGCACCGCCAGCACACCCGCCAGAAGCTGTAGCTGCACCAAATCATTCGACTCTGGGAGTTTCAGTTTGCGATCGCGCCCCCGGTAGTAACCCTCGACGACCGTGAAATCAGTATCTGCTTGCCACAGATCCGCTGATATTGCCTGTGCGGTCTCGGCAACCGACCGTGGCGGATTAGGCATCGCCACTACTGCTGGCACGCTCGCGCGGAATATCCCGGCCTTTTCTCGCCCAATCGCTTCGAGCGTATTGCCGAGCCACTTTTGATGATCGTAGTCGACGCCGGTCAGCAAACACGCATCGGGAATGACCGCATTGACCGCGTCGAGACGTCCACCCAAACCGACTTCGAGCACCTGAGCGGCCACGCCTGCGCGGGAGAAAACAACGAGCGCCGCGAGCGTCGTGAATTCAAAGTAGGTTAGCGGTGTGTCGAGCTGCGCTTTCGCCACCGTTTCGAAGGCTCGGACAAGCTCGGAGTCCGAGACCGGCTCGTCGTCGATCGCGATTCGCTCATTGAAACGCGACAGATGCGGGGATGTGTAGCGGCCTACACGATGGCCACACGCACGCAAGAGCGAGTCCAACAAATGAACAGACGAGCCTTTACCGTTGGTGCCTGCCACTGAGATAGTGAGCATGTCACGATCGATTCCCAACCGAGGAAGCACCGCATTTACGCGCGCTAGCCCCAGTTCAATACGCGAAGGATCCAGCGTATTGATCTTGCCCAACCACTCGGCAAGCTGGGGTGAGACGGCCTCACTCCGTATCTGAATCACTCAAGTCCAGTGCCTTGATGCTGACCGTGTTATCAGAAATACGCATAGGCTTTTTGGTGAGCTTTCGCAATAGATCGCTGATTACGGGTCGCATCTCCCGTCGGTCGACGATCATATCGAGGGCGCCGTGCTCCAGCAGAAACTCGCTACGCTGAAAACCGTCCGGCAGCGTCTCACGTACGGTCTGTTCGATGACACGCCGCCCGGCAAACCCGATCAGCGCTTTCGGCTCGGCAAGGTTGAGATCCCCAAGCATCGCGAGACTCGCAGAGACACCACCCGTGGTGGGATCCGTCAGTACCGAAATGTAAGGCAGCCCCGCCTGAGAAAGCGCTGCGAGTGCGGCGCTTGTCTTGGCCATTTGGAAGAGCGAGAACAGCGCCTCCTGCATCCTCGCGCCCCCACTTGCAGAGAAGCAGACGAGCGGTGTTCGTTGCTCAATCGCACGGCGGACCGCCACCGCAAAGCGCTCACCGACGACCGATCCCATGGAGCCACCCATGAATCGAAATTCAAAAGCGACAGCCGTGATGGGCTTGTCATAGAGATTGCCGGACGCCGCGATCAACGCATCGTTCTCGCCGGTCGTCTTTTGCGCAGCAGTAATGCGATCTCGATAACGTTTGCTATCACGGAATTTCAACGGATCCTGCGGTTGCAGCTCGGCGGCGAGCTCGTTCATGCTGCCTTCATCGAGAAACGTCATCAGCCGTTCGCGCGCACCCATTCGCATGTGGTGGGAGCATTTGGGACAGACCAGCAAATTTCTCGCAAGCTCAGCGCGGTAAAGTTGTGCACCGCACTTCTCGCACTGAATCCAGATGCCCTCTGGCACAGACTTGGTGCGCCGCTCGGTGGTGATGCGCGACGGCATCAGTTTCTCGAACCAACTCATCAGCGTATTGTAACGCGATCTGCAAAAGGATGGAGCAGCGCTATGCTCGCAGTGGAATGAGTGGCTCGAGCGGTAACAAATCGTCATCCTCTGCATCAGGCTGGGGCAAATCGAAATGCCCCGGATAACGAACCTCGGTGAGGTAGAGCCCGACCGCAGGGGCTGCAACCGGTGCCTTCGTGCGATCCCGCGCCACCAGCAATTCGTGCACCGACTCAGCGCTCCTTCGTCCGGACCCGACATGCCACAGCATGCCTGTGATGTTGCGCACCATGTGCTGCAAGAAAGCGTTCGCAGCAACGTCGATTATGGTCCACGCTCCTCGCTGCATCACACGAAGCTGTTTCAAGAGGCGTACCGGGTGCTTCGCTTGACATCCCGCAGCGCGAAAAGATGAGAAATCGTGTTCGCCGAGTAGTGCGTTAGCGGCAGCTTGCATTGCGCGCCGATCAAGTTCATGTGGCTGGACCCAAGCACGATCAGCGTATAGAGCAGATCGGCTAGCGCTCGTCAGAATCAGATAGCGGTAACGCCGTTCAACCGCGGCAAAACGGGCATGAAATCCGTCATCGACCCAGCGCGACCAGCGCACCGACACATCGCGCGGCAGGTAACTGTTCGTACCGAGTGTCAGACCGCGATCAGAGCGCTCGACATCAGTATCGAAATGGACAATCTGACCCGTAGCATGAACACCAGTGTCCGTGCGCCCCGCACAGACAATTTCCACCGGGTGATCAAGTACCCGCCCGAGCGACGTTTGCAAGACTGCCTGGACGCTCGTGGAGTGATGTTGAAATTGCCAGCCATGGTATCGACTGCCGTCGTACTCGACACACAGGCACGCTCGGCGCACCGGCTTCACTCAAGCGCCGAGTGCCTCCAACAGCTTCTGGGCTTCGGCCTGCTGTGAATCATCACCTTCGTTCAGGACTTCTTTCAGAATGCTTCTCGCACCCTCAGGATCGCCCATGTCGACGTATGCTCGAGCGAGATCCAGTTTGGTGCCGACTTCAGCAACATTAGTCTCGGCGGTATCGTCCAACGCTAAATTCAAACCAGTATCTGCGTCACTGTCAGCGTCGCCCGCAAAGACCTCATCGGAAAACAGCGTGGCATCACCATTCCCTACCGGCAATTCCTGCGTCGCCTCGCTGATGTCGTCGACTCGCAGCTCCGAGGTCAGATCGGCAACGTCCAAATCGACTCCGCCGTCGTTGTTGGCCAGAGGCATGATGTTGGTCGAATCCGCTGATTCTCCAGCGTCAAGGTCAAGATCGTCGAGCACCAGACCCGAAGTGTCAGCTAGCAGCGTCTCCGCATCGCCGGAAACGTCTGCGGGTTCGGACGGCAGATCGACCTTAAAGTCGTCCGGCAATACCGATGTAACACCGGTCGCGTCCAGCAAATCTGCACCGATTTCCGCGGTGGCATCGCCAGTGGTCGCGGTCATCGCCTCTGTGCTCTCGTCAAGAACGCTCATCGACGAAAGATCGATGCCCTCACGTTCCGCTGTGTTCTCGATGTCTGTATCCAGATCATCGAGGTCTACCGGCTGCTCAACGGTGTCGCCACCGGAGCTGGTCTCCAACTCATCGTCGAGTCCGTCCAACGAAAAATCGATCGAGGCATCATCCTCGCCGAAATCGATAGGCGCTTC
>JBCBNU010000062.1:0-12447 GCA_039821645.1 Pseudomonadota bacterium | reverse complement strand
AACATGGCAGATTCTGAGACAACATTCGATCTGGCCGTACTCGGTTCAGGACCGGGCGGATACACCGCGGCTTTTCGCGCCGCTGATCTTGGTTTGAACGTCGCCCTGATTGAACGCTGGCCATCGCTTGGCGGTGTTTGTCTGAACGTCGGGTGTATTCCCTCGAAAGCGTTATTGCACGCAGCCAAGGTGATCGATGAAGCCGAGGAGATGTCCGCTCACGGCATTTCCTTCGGTACACCCTCGATTGAAACGGACAAGCTCAACCATTGGAAACAATCGGTAGTGAATCGATTGACCGGAGGACTGACGCAGCTGGCAAAGCAGCGCAAAGTGACCGTCATCCAAGGCACGGGGAAGTTCATCGATGCCCACAACGTGAATGTCGTCGATGAGTCCGGTACACAGACCAACGTTAGCTTTAAGCAGTGCGTTATCGCGGCGGGCTCCGAGCCCATCATGTTGCCTGGCTTACCGGACGATCCACGAATAGTAGATTCGACAGGGGCGCTGGAAATCGATCCAATGCCGGACAGTTTGCTGATCGTAGGCGGCGGTATCATCGGCCTGGAGCTCGGCTCTGTGTATGCGGCACTCGGCTCGAAGGTGACCGTTGTCGAACTCACCGATCAGCTGATGCCAGGTGCTGACCCAGATCTGGTTCGACCGCTCACCAAACGCTTCAAGTCCCGGTTTGCAGACATTCTTTTAGGAACGAAAGTGACGGGCATGACGTCGGAGACCGATGGCATCCATGTCTCGTTCGAAGGTAAGGCCGATATTGACTCTGCCTTATTCGATCGTGTCCTCGTTGCTGTCGGAAGACGTCCCAACGGCGCTGCGATCGCCGCGGACGCGGCGGGTGTCCATGTCGACGAACGGGGATTTGTGCCAGTCGATAAGCGTATGCGGACCAACGTGGACCACATTTTCGCGATCGGCGATATCGTTGGGCAGCCTATGCTCGCACACAAGGCGACGCACGAAGCGAAGGTCGCCGCCGAGGTGGCAGCGGGCCACAAGTCGGTGTTCGACGCTCGAGTGATTCCGTCGGTGGCGTATACGGACCCAGAGATTGCGTGGGTCGGACTGACGGAGCTCGATGCGAAGCGTGACGGCATCGCTTACGAGAAGGGCCAATTCCCATGGGCGGCTAGCGGCCGTTCGCTGGCGATGGCGCGTGACGAAGGTTTTACCAAAGTATTGTTCGATCCTACCGGTGGACGAGTGCTTGGCGGCGGTATTGTCGGACCAAATGCAGGCGATCTGATCGCCGAAGTGGCATTTGCTGTTGAAATGGGCGCAGATGCAGCGGATATTGGTTTGACAATCCATCCGCATCCGACGCTGTCCGAAACGGTGGCGATGGCAGCGGAAGCTTTTGAGGGTACGCTGACCGACTTGTATATGCCGAAGAGGCGCGCGTAGCGCGTTCCAGCAACCCCGGTGAAACCACTGGGGTAACGGGCCACTTGGGAGCGATTTAGCATGCCGGAGTAACACCGGCGCCGGAGTAGCTCTTGCCTGACTCTCAATTAAGCAGAAAAGGACCGCAACTCAGTACGGCGGTCAGCAGGCTCGCGCGCAGCATCATGGTCGTGTTGTGTGTGCTCGGTGTGGTTGCCGCGATCGGGCATACCATCACCGGCCTGGTTATCGACGTCCAGGAAGCGAACGCCACCACCGTCAACGTCAGCGGACGCCAACGTATGCTGTCGCAACGAATCACGTTGATGGCTGAGCATTATCAGACACAGCGTTCAGAGCTTTTGCGAGCGCAACTGATTTCCGATATCGATTTGTTTGAGCGATCACACATCGGCCTCGTGCAGGGTGATGTCTCGATGAATCTGCCAGACGTACTCCCCGAGGTCGCAAGTGAGGTCTACTTCGGTAGTGAGCTGCGGCTCGACGCGCGAGTGAAGCAATTTCTGGAGCTGGCGAGGCGGGCAGCAGGTAGTGGTTCAGATGCCAGCGAGGCCACTGTCGAGCTGACGAGCAAAGCGATTGGTTCCATCAACGATCGTGAGTCGCTGCTTTATGCGCTGGATGCTGCGGTCGCTGCATTCGAGCGCCATCATCGCAGCGAAATTCGCAACTTGCGACGTGCACAGGTGGCGAGCCTAGTTGTCTTTTTGCTCACGCTTGCTGCGGGCACCTTTTTGATCGCAAGACCGATGCTGCAATCGGTAACTACGCTGGTCGACGATCTAGACCAACTCAGCGTCACAGATCCGATGACCGACGTATTGAACCGGCGTGGCTTCCTGATCAAGGGTAAGGCCTTGATCAGCTCGGCACCCGACAGTGCGGTCCTGGTCATGGACATCGATCGTTTCAAACGTGTTAACGATAACCACGGACACGCGGTCGGTGACGCCTGCATACGCCATGTGGCAACGATCGCCTCGGAAGTTTTTCGATCGATTGATGTCTTCGGCCGTATTGGGGGTGAAGAGTACGCAGCGGTTTTGTCAGGAGTGAATGCGGATCTCGCGAGTCTGGTTGCCGAGCGTCTGCGAAGTGCGGTCGAGCTCACGCCTTGCGAAATCGTCGGGCACGACAACCAGGTGCGGACCATGCCGATGACATTGAGCGTCGGTGTCGCCCTGCGTATCGAGGGAGAGACCCTTGAGCAGGTGATGCAGCGCGCCGATCAGGCGCTGTATGAAGCCAAGCGCAGTGGTCGCAACCGTGTTGTTACCAACACTGCGCAGAGCAGTCGGCGGCTCGCTGATGATCGCGTCGAGCCTGAACCGGCTCAGGACGCGTAGAGCGCCTTCAACTCGACGGACAACCCGTCCTCCTGAACGATCGCGCAGTGCTTGCGTGACAGTTGCCGCGGTTCGCTGACGCCGCATGAATGGGCGATCGTTTCGAGCTCTTTATGCATGCCTTTGGCATATCGAGCCACCCGTTTTGCTTTGTCTTCGGCAACCAACCCACGCTGGAGTTTCTTGTCGTGAGTTGTGATGCCGGTCGGGCAGGTGTTCTTGTTGCACTGCATTGCCTGGATGCAACCCAGCGACAGCATGTAGCCACGTGCTGATTGAGCAAAGTCAGCGCCGGCGCAGAGCGCCCATGCGACATCTACCGGGTTGATCAGCTTCCCGCTCGCCACCACGAAGATTCGATCGCGAAGCCCATGCTCTGTCAGTAGGTTCACAACAACGGGCAGCGACTGTTCGATGGTCAGACCCATGTTATCCATTAGTGACATGGGTGCCGCGCCGGTGCCTCCGTCGCCGGAATCGATTGTGATGAAATCCGGCGCACAGTCGACCCCACGAAAGTGGATGCGTTCGAACAGTGACTCGAGATGCGCGGGGTTGCCGACGACTAATTTAATTCCGACGGGTTTACCGCCGAGTTCACGCAGTCGCCCAACGAAATCCAACAACTCATCATCGCTGCTGATTTCCTGATGTCGATTTGGGCTGATCGAGTCCTCGCCTCGGGGGATACCACGGATCTCAGCGACTTCCCGCGTGACCTTGGCCGCGGGCAGTATGCCGCCTTTGCCGGGCTTCGCGCCTTGCGCGAGTTTGAGCTCGCACATGACCACGTTGTCATTGGCCATGACTTCGGAAAAACGATGATCACAGAAATTTCCGTCGCCATCGCGCACGCCGTACTTCGCCGTGCCGATTTGAAAGACGATGTCTGCACCTCCTTCGAGGTGATAGGGCGATAGACCACCTTCGCCCGTATTGAGCCAAACGCCGGCATCTGCCGCACCACTGGAGAGCGCACGAACCGCTGGCCTTGAGATGGCGCCATAGCTCATTGCGGACACGTTAAACAGCGATCGCGTAACGTAAGGCTGACGACAGCCAGTACCGATGGTGACCTCGGCGATGGGCTCGGCGTCCTGGTCCAAGACCGGATATGGGCTGTTGATCAGAACACGTGCGCCTACTCGGTCCATCGGTAGCGTTGAGCCGAATGCCACCGTATTGTCCTCGCCTTTCGATGCGCGGTAGACCCAACTTCTTTCTGCCCGATTGAAGGGCATCTCTTCGCGATCCAGTGCGTAGAAGTATTGGCGAAAAAACTGACCAAGGTGCTCGAACCAGTACCGCAGACGACCAATCACCGGAAAATTGCGTCGGATCGCATGCTGAGTTTGTGTCACGTCGATCACATACAGGACGGCAATCCACAGCACGATCGCGCCGATGGCGAGCAAGAACAGGTTTGTGATTAGATCTATGAATCCGTGTAGTGACACCTCAAGTCCCCCGGTCAGCGCAGGTGGCGCAGCTTTTCAAGGTAGCGAAACTCGTCGGGCAATACATTGTCTCGCTGGGCCTCCCAAAGGCTTTCCGCAAGGCACTCGGACATCACATGTTCAGCCGTATGTGCCTCGCCGTGCTTCTCGAGCATCTGTTGGTAGACGTCTCGAATCCCCGGGGGACGGTTGGTAGAGACCTGCTCGCGAATAGCGAGATGCAGACCCATATGCAAAAACGGATTGGATTGACCTCCCTCAACGGTGAAGTCTCGGTCGACGTCCGCTTCGAGCATGCCATGGTATTCGGGATGGTCAGTGATGACTGCAGCGATTTGTTGCTCCAATGCCGACATGGGTTGCTCCGCTTTGGCCAGACGCCAGGCTTGCACATACATCTGGCGAAGCTCGCCACGATCACTTCCGAACAACATAGTTAAATTATCGCACACCGCGCGGTGATTCGGTGCGCGAGGTAATGGCCAATCTGTTTGTTGTGAACCTTGACGTTCAACTCCGTCACTAAGCGTATGGCTCAGTCAAGTTTACCGCTTTCCGTCAGAAGCGGAATGGAGTCGAGGTATCGGTATACTGTTGGCTTCTGACCCTTAGCCGACACTCCCCCACAAGATTGGATGTTAGAGATCATGCTCCCCGCCAGAATATCGCTCACAATTTCAGCCTTATTGTTTTCGGTCGGGCCCACTGTTGTAGATCTTTCGCCGTCGCATGTCTTTAATGATGCTTGGCCACCCCATGCGCGCTTCCACATGGTTTGGTTGCTCGCGGTTCTTGCTGTCGCAGGTCTGGCGACATTTGCTGGCGCTTGGCTCATAAAGGACGACCAGGTAAAGCTGTTCAGACTGATTACCTTACCGGGATGGCTGGTCATCATTCCGTTTTTTGCTGCCGTTCTTACAGTCGGAGCCTACGGTGGCTCGCTGTCTGATTTGCCCGATGCTCCGAAGGTTTTGGGCGTTGACGGAAATATTGTGGGATTCTCGATCAGCGCAATATTCCAAGCAATAGCATCTTTTTATGCTTGGCGGAGATAAGGAAGACTTGGCGGCAAGCGCTTTATGCAAATCCGTCCCCTATTGGCCGAAAGCAGCTGCTCGTACCTATCCAAAATGCAGACACTGAGCGTCCATTGATCCGGTAGCGTGACAAGCGTTGCTCGGTAAGTTGGTTCTAGTGACGGCGTTAGGCTCCACGGTCTAGTTTTGCCGCTCTGGCATGGATGATGTTTCTTACCGCGAGCAATGCGGCAAGTGCGAAAAATGCACCCGGTGGCAGCAATGCGAGCAGAAGGCCGTTGTCGGCCAGTGTGATGCCACCGGCCGGTGCTCCGGGAATCAACAGGTCCAGTCTCGCGAAGACCGTGCCCGTGCCGATCAACTCCCTGACGGCACCAATTAAGAGCAGCACCCAGCCGAAACCGAGTCCATAGGCCAGCCCATCCACCAACGCGCTCATCGGTGGATTGCGCGATGCAAACGCCTCGGCGCGGGCGACGATCGCACAGTTAGTGACGATCAACGGCAGGAAAATTCCCAGCCGCGCGTGCAGCGTGGGGAGAAACGCGTTGAACGCCAGCTCGCTGGCGGTCACCAACGCAGCAATAATCAGTACGTAAGCCGGAATGCGAATTTCGCGCTGTAGCAGAGGGCGCGAAAGTGACACGATGACGTTGCTCAGCGTCAATACGGCGAGCGTCGCAATGGCCAATCCCAGCGCGTTGACTGCGGTATTGGAGATTGCCAGCAGCGGGCAAAGTCCGAGCAGCTGCACCATGCCGGCATTGTTGTGCCAGAGCCCGTCAGCAAGCGTCTCGCGAATACCGCTCATGAACCGGGTGCCTGCCAGCGGTCAGGAAATCGCTCGGCCCAAATCAGCGTATCGCGAACGGCAAGGACGATCGCCCGTGGCGTAATCGACGCGCCGGTAAAGCCTTCGAAAACGCCGCCGTTTTGCTGTAATGCCCAATCTGGGTCGTTCGTACCGTTAACGCTGCGTTGGTCGAAGCTAGTGATCCACTCCGAGCGTTCTCGTTCGATGTCATCCGCGAGGCCAGGAGTTTCGTTGTGCGAGAGCACACGCACGGCGATGACCTTGCGCTCCGGTGTCATGCCTATCATGAGTTTTATCGGACCGTTGTAACCGTCGGCCGAGAGGACGAATACAGCGGCAGCCAGCCGTGCGCCAAGCATCGCGTGATAGATTTCAGCAACTTCGTCGCCCGGTAGCGAATGCGGTGGATCGAATCGTTTTGGTGTGTCGTAATCGAGCGTGTCGAAACGTATGCCCCCCAGCACTGCGGAGAACTCCGCCATACGACGTTCGTGTTGATTCGCCGCAATCGGATCGCGAGTGACTTCCCAAGCGAGACCAACAATCGCGGCAGCGATGCCCGCGATCAGCGTCAGGCGAAGCGTACCGCCCATTACACTTACGCCCTTATCGCTCATGGCCCATAATTCTCGGTGCGGTGTACTTGTCGAGCAACGGGACCGCCGCGTTCCATAGGAGTACGGCAAACGCGATGCCGTCGGGATATCCACCCCAGGTGCGAATCGCCCAAGCGGTAAAGCCGATACCGAACCCGAAGATCAATCGACCGCGAGGGCTCGTCGCTGCGGATACCGGATCGGTTGCGATAAAAAAGGCGCCGAGCAGCGTAGCACCACTGAAAAGGTGAAAAGCGGGGCCTGGCGTTGTGCCCGAACTCGCGAGCGTATCCAGTGTTGCTGGAGCGAGCATGCCGACGAGCACAGAGACCGGGATATGCCAGCGAATGATACCGCGATAGAGCAACCAGGCACCTCCGACGAGGATGCCGTTACCGACCCACTCCCAGCCATATCCGCCGAAGGTTCCAAACATCGGCGAGTTCCCGATTTCTCCGAACGTCTGACTGGCGCGCAGTCCGGTGCGCACCATGTCCAAAGGTGTGGCGCGTGTAATGGCCTCTGCGGTCAGTGGAGCGGGCCAGTTGCCAGTAAAGATATAAGCGAAACGCTCGCCGATAGTCGGCATTGTGTAGTCGAGGTCACCGAGGCCTGGTGGCAACCATGCGGACATTGCGACAGGGAACGACACAAGGGCAACAACGTATCCCACCATCGCGGGATTGAATGGGTTGTAGCCGATGCCACCATAAACATGCTTACCCAGCAAAACCGCGCCTGCGCACGCGGTAAGCGTCACGTAAATCGGTAGGTAAGTTGGCAGTGCGAAAGCGATGAGGACACCCGTAAGACATACGCTGTAGTCGCTCAACACCACCGTTACAGGCTGCTTTCTCAACATCAATGCCAAAGCTTCGAACGCGGCGCATGCGAGCACGCAGACCGCGATGTTGAACAAGATGCCGAAACCAAAAAACAGAAAGTACAGGATTGCCGCTGGAGCCAATGCGAGACATACCTCGCTCATCATTGCACCGACGCCAGTAGCGGGTCTCAAAAACGGAGTTGCGGTGCGCGCGAGCTTCACTGTTCTGGCTCTTTTTGCTTCTTACGCGCGAGAATTTCAGAGATCGCATCGCGACTGGCTTTTTGCTTCAGATCGGCCAGTCGCTCTGCTTCTGTGCTTTCTCGATGCTGGTCGCGTTGTTGTCTCGTCTCGTAACGCTCGCGTGCGCGACTGGCTCGCTCCCTTTCATAGTGTTGAAGTTGTTGATGCGCCTTCGCATCGCGAAACGTTTGCGTCAACGGGATATGGCTGGGGCAAACGAGGTCGCAACACCCGCACTCGATGCAGTCCCGCAATCCCAGCTTGGGTAGGTCATCTCGATCGCCTATCGTGAAGGCGCGGTGCATTTGCTGAGGCTGCAGTCGTACCGGGCATATCCGGGCGCACTCACCGCAACGGATACAGGGTCTCTCGGGCTCGGTGGAAGCGTTCTCGGTGATGTTGCGGCTAGTCACGAGGACGCAGTTGCATTTCTGCACCACCGGCATTGCATCATCCTCGATCGGGATGCCGGTCATTGGGCCGCCCATAATCAGATGGCGCGCCCGTTCTGTGTAGCCACCGGCCGCTGCGATCAGGTCGCTGATCGGCGTGCCAAACCGAACTTCAAAGTTGCCCGGGCTTGCAACGCCATCTCCGGTAACGGTGACGATTCTTGAGGTCAGCGGCATGCCGCTCAACGCGAGTGTCGCAACACTGGCTGCGGTACCCACGTTGTGCACCAAGGCGCCGATATCGCTGGGGAAGCCGCCGCTCGGGACTTCGCGCCCCGTCAACAGGTATACCAGCTGATCTTCCCCACCGGATGGATACACGGTGGGGATCTGAACCAGCATCAGTTTGTCGTTGTTGTCGACTGCGGCCGCCTCGTTGAACGCTTGCCAGGCTTCGGGCTTGTCTGACTCAATGCCAACGAAACACTGGCGCAGTCCCAGTGCATGCATGAGGATGCGGGCGCCATAGAGGATCTCGCCAGCGCGATTGCGCATCAGCGCGTCGTCGCAGGAAATGAAAGGTTCACATTCCACGCCGTTGAGAATCAGTGTGTCGATACCCGCTTCGCTCGCCTGATTCAATTTTGCAAGGGTCGGGAAAGCCGCCCCCCCGAGACCGACGATGCCGGCTGCGCCGATGGCATCGAGTAGCTCGCGCGAGCCCAGCGCAAACGGATTGGGGATGGCATGGCCGTCATCGATTCTTGCGTCTTCGCAATCGGTGTCGATGATGATGCAAGGCACACTCAAACTCGCACGTCCGGGAACGAGACATTGCTCAATGGCTCGGACCACGCCGGAGGACGGCGCATGTAAGTGCGCACTGAACCCGCCTTCTGCGTTGGCGATCCGTTGACCATGCAAAATCCGGTCACCGGGTGCAACGATGGGTTGTGCCGCCGTCCCCGCATGCTGTCGCAACGACACGGTCAGTGTTTTTGGCACCGCAACGGCACCGAGTACGCCGGTTGCAGACACGCGTTTGTGCCCGGGCAGCCGCAGACCGCCCGGCAGGCGAAACAGGTTTGCCGTTGGGGCGCTGCTCACGCATCACCTCCTGTGGGGACCATTTCAATACAGTCCACCGGGCAAGGTTCGATACACAGCTCGCACCCTGTGCAGAGGTCGCTGACGACGGTGTGCATCAATTGATGCGCACCGATGATGGCATCGACCGGACAGGCGGGTAGGCAACGTGCACATCCAATACAGCGCGATTCGTCGATAACTGCCAGCGCGTCGGGAGGTGTCTGCATACCGGCTTCCAGTGGTACGACCGGACGATTGAGCAAGCGTGCAAGCGCTTCGATCGTGGCGCTGCCACCGGGCGGACAGCGGTTGATTCCGACCTCGTTGTTGGCGATCGCCTCGGCATACGGGCGACAGCCAGGATAGCCGCATTGGGCGCATTGCGTCTGCGGAAGCAGTGCATCGATCTGTTCGGTCAGGCTTTCCTCATCACGCGGTAAGGCACGTGCAGCGAGTGTGAGCGATATACCCGACACCGCTGCAATCCCGCCCAGAACTGCGGCGGCCGTCAGAGCGCTCATCCGAGTTGCCCCATGCCCTTGAAACCGAGAAACGCCAGCGACATGATGCCGGCGGTAACCAGCGAAATTGCTGCTCCCTGCAGTGCCTGGGGCACCTTCGACGTCTCGATACGCTCACGCATCGCCGCGAACATCAGAGTGACCAGTCCAAACCCTAAAGCTGCACCGAAGCCATACCAGACGGCTTCAATAAACGAGTCAGTGGTCTGCAAGTTCAAGAGTGCGACGCCCAACACCGCGCAATTAGTGGTAATCAGCGGCAGGTAGATGCCGAGTGATTGCTCCAACACCGGAGAGATTCGCCGAATGGTTAGCTCGGTGAATTGCACCAGAGACGCGATGACCAGAATGAACGAGAGCGTGCGCAAATAGGTGAGCTCCAGTGGCCCAAGTACGAAGTGTTCCAGCAGCCACGCGGAACCTGCGGACAGCGTCAACACGAAAGTGGTCGCGATCGAGATACCGATAGCGGTGTCCAGTTGTCGCGTCGCCCCCAGAAACGGACAAAGACCCAGAAATCTCGCCAGCACAAAATTATTGACGAGAACGGTGCTTACGAGGATCAGCAACCACTCTTGCATGATGCAGCCTCTCCGGCCTGCTACTTAACGCGCATCCCGGGCGTGGCACCCGAGTCCGGTGACAGCAGATGAATACCTTTGCCATCTCCAGCCGCCAACACCATGCCCTCGGACAGGCCGAAACGCATCTTTCTTGGCTTAAGGTTGGCAACCATAATGGTGAGCCTGCCTTCGAGGTCAGCGGGCGAGTAAGCTGCCTTGATACCCGCAAACACCTGTCGCTGTCCACCGCCGAGGTCGAGCGTCAACCGCAACAGTTTGTCCGCACCGTCGACATGCTCGGCTGAGGCAATACGCGCGACCCGCAGATCCACTGACATAAATGCATCTATTTCGATTTCCGGTGCAAGATCCAGCGCTGACTGGGTCTCTGTCTCGTCGGGGCCGGTGTCTTCCACCACGGAGGCGGCGGTCACCGCTTCGATTTGCTTCACATCGACACGCGCCAGCATCGGTTCGAACCTAGCAATGGCGCAGTCGAGTTTCGGCGTCTTTGCCGACGCCCAGGTCCAGTCGGTCTCGCCGAACAACGCCCGGGCCTTGCTTGCAATTTCCGGAAGCACCGGTGCGAGATACACGGCCAGCGCTCGAAAGCAGTTCAAGCCCTGGGTGCACACCGGTTGGACTTGTGCGCGCGTATCATCGGATTTTGCAAGCACCCACGGCTTGTGCGTATCGATATACTGGTTCGCAAGGTCAGCAAGACGCATGATTTCGCGCATCGCTTTAGCGAATTCGCGTTGCTCGTAGTGTGTTGCGATGGTCGAGCCGGCGACGACAAACTCGTTGTAAAGCGCTTCATCCGGCAATTCGGCGGAAAGCTGTCCGTCATGATTGCGCGTTATGAAGCTCGCGCACCGACTCGCGATATTGACGAATTTCCCCACAAGGTCGGCGTTGACACGGGCGACAAAGTCCTCGAGGTTCAGATCGATATCATCTATGCCCGGACCCAGCTTACCGGCGTAGTAGTAGCGAAGATGATCCGGTGCCAGATGCTCGAGGTAGGTTCTCGCGCGAATAAATGTTCCGCGCGACTTCGACATCTTCTTGCCGTTGACCGTCAGGAACCCATGGGCGAACACGCTGGTTGGTGTGCGTAGGTCAGCGCCGTGCAGAACAGCGGGCCAAAACAAGGCATGGAAATACATGATGTCCTTGCCGATGAAGTGATACAGCTCGGTGTTGCTATCCGGTGCGATCCAGGACTCGAAGTCCATTCCACGCGCTTCGCAAAGCGACTTGAAGCTCGCGAAGTACCCTACCGGCGCGTCCAACCAGACGTAGAAGAACTTGTCTTCAGTGCCAGGGATCTTGAATCCGAAATAAGGCGCATCTCGCGAAACGTCCCAGTCTTCGAGGCCGGCTTCAAACCACTCTTTGAGCTTTGCGACGACGCTCGAGTCCAGATCGCTGTCTTGCAACCATCCACGAAGGAATGTCTCAAACTTGCCCAGCTTGAAGAAGTAATGCTCGCTGTCGCGATACTCTGGCGGTTTGCCCGACAGCACCGAAATTGGGTCGATTAGATCGGCCGGCGTATACGTGCGACCGCAGTTTTCGCAAGAGTCACCATACTGGTCTTCGGTTCCACAAGCGGGGCAGGTGCCTCGCACGAAGCGATCTGGAAGAAACATGCCTTCGGTGGCGTCGTAGGCTTGATTGATGGTTCTCGTGTAGATGTAGCCGGCCTCGACCAGACGCTCGTAGATTCGCGTAACGATCTCAAGATTGTTGTCGCTATGCGTTGAGCCGAAATGATCGAAGCCGATCTGGAAGTCTGCAAAATCCTTCTGATGCGCTTCCCGGTAGCGCTCGACCAGCGCCTCTGGGTCTATACCTTCACGCCGCGCGCGAATCATGATCGGTGTGCCGTGTGCATCACTTGCGCACACATAATGGACCTCATGCCCCTGCATCCGCATGAAGCGGACCCAAATATCGGTTTGCAGGTACTCCACCAAGTGTCCAAGGTGGATATCACCATTGGCGTAGGGCAGGGCGCTGGTAACAAGAATGCGACGTTTCATCGCCGCGATTATGCCACGATCAGGTGTTGTCTTTGACGTTCGCGAAGCGCGTCTTGTTGATAGCTTTCTCGTAGGCATCCCGACCAC
>JBCBNU010000061.1:0-12684 GCA_039821645.1 Pseudomonadota bacterium | reverse complement strand
GGCCGCAAGCGAGGGAAGCAGTACCTCTGAGCGGGCCTTGCTCAACATCATGCCGTAGGCGAGGTTGTTGATGTCCTCCGATGTGCAACCAAAGTGCAGCAGCGCGATCAGGCGCTTATCAGCGCCTCTGACCTCAGCTAACTCCGCCAGGTAATACTCGACAGCTTTCACATCGTGGTTCGTGCGTTGCTCGATCTCTTTTACTGCCTGCGCATCTTGCGGTGTAAAACCCTCAACCAACTCCGAAAAACGTGCATCCAGGGCTTGTGGAAGCGTCATATCGAACAAATCGCTGTTCGCCAGCAGTTTCAGCCAAGCCACTTCGACTGCGGTGCGAAACCGGATCAGACCATATTCGCTGGCAATCTCCCGCAACGGATTGACCTTGCCGGCGTAGCGGCCGTCGAGTGGCGAGATTGCGAGCAGTTGGGCGTTGCTCATGGTTGTCCTCGGGTGCTTGTGCTTTGCCGAGCAAGGCGCTGGACAATGCGTTCCAAACCTCTAATGATACACGCGCGACAAGCGGGTCGCGCAGTAGACATCGGTTTGGGACGGGACGATGACAGACAAGAAATTCCGGATTGAAAAAGACAGCATGGGCGAACTCGAGGTGCCCGTGGATGCGCATTGGGGTGCGCAAACTCAACGAGCGGTCAACAATTTTGAAATCAGCGGGCAGGGTATGCCGTCGTTGTTTGTGGAAGCCCTCGCACGGGTCAAGTGGGCGGCAGCCGGCGCCAACGGTGAGCTCGGATTGTTGTCGTCGAGCAAGGCGGCAGCCATTCAACAGACCGCGCTTGAAATTGCGGAAGGCGCGTACCGGGATCAATTCCCCGTCGATGTATTTCAGACGGGGTCGGGCACCAGTTCGAACATGAACGCCAACGAGGTGATTGCGCATCTGGCCAGCGACCACAGCGGCCTCTCGGTGCATCCGAATGATGACGTCAATATGAGCCAGAGCAGCAATGACGTGGTTCCCACCAGCATTCATGTGAGTGCTGCTTTAGGGGTGACGCGTCACCTTTTGCCAGCTCTGGAGTCACTGTCTGCCGCGATCGGTGAGAAAGCGGCATCGTTGGACGATGTCGTGAAGACGGGTCGCACTCACCTGATGGATGCCATGCCGGTTCGCATGAGCCAGGAATTGGGTGCTTGGCAGTCGCAGATCGATATCGCAACCGAGCGCCTCCGAACAACGCTGCCACGGGTCCTGAGACTTGCCCAGGGCGGTACTGCGGTAGGTAGCGGCATTAACGCCCACCCACGCTTCGGTCAAAAAGTGGCGACACTGCTCGCTGAACAGACTGGGCTTGAGTTCTCCTCAGCGAACTCATTGTTCGAGGGGCTCTCGTGCCAGGACTCGATGGTGGAGCTTTCCGGGCAACTTAAGGTGACGGCCGTGGCGATCATGAAGATCGCGAACGACCTTCGATGGATGAATTCCGGACCGCTCGCTGGTCTTGGGGAGATCGCGCTTCCCGCATTGCAGCCAGGCTCGAGCATCATGCCTGGCAAGGTAAATCCCGTGATTCCGGAAGCCGCGGCTATGGTTGCCGCACAGGTCATCGGTAACGATGCCTGCGTAACGGTCGCAGGCCAGGCAGGCAACTTTCAGTTGAATGTCATGCTGCCAGTTATTGCGAGAAATGTTCTGGAATCAGTTGAAATTCTAGGCAATATTGCACGCGCGTTGGGTGAGAAAGCAATTGCAGGTTTCACGGTCAATCACGACAACCTGCAACATGCGCTGGGTCGAAATCCGATTTTGGTGACTGCGCTCAATCCCGTTATCGGCTATGAGCTGGGGGCCAAGGTGGCGAAGCAGGCTTACGCCGAGGGCAGGCCGGTCAAGGACGTGGCGCTGGAACTAACCGACCTCAGTAATGATGAGTTGGACCGTCTTCTCGATCCTGCCAGTCTCACTGAAGGCGGCATCAAGCACTGAGTATGGTTAGTGTCGCGCGTGTCGAGCAGGCGCTGCACGCGCGGCGTGAACCTCCGGATAATCCGTTGGCCGTGAAGCCGCCAGTCCCGGTTGCTCAGCTACCTGAGGAATGGCGACATCGCCATGAGAGTGGGCTGCGTGCTGCTGCGGTGCTGGTCTTGCTGTTGGGTGAACCCGACACACCGAGAGTTTTGCTGACGGAGCGTGCGCATCATTTGCAGCACCATCCCGGACAGGTCAGCTTCCCGGGAGGGCGTGTGGAGCCGCACGACGAGAGTCTGGCGATGACCGCGTTGCGAGAAGCGAACGAGGAGGTCGGCTTAGCGGTCGATGCTGTGAACGTATTCGGGTATTTGCCAACGCAGTGGACGGTCAGCGGATACGCGATGACGCCAGTCGTTGGCTATGCACCCACGGCTGCGTTGCCGAATGAATGGGCGCTGGATCCCCAGGAAGTCGCGAGTGCGTTTGAGGTTCCCGCAGAATTTCTGTTCCACGCCGGCAACCACCAAGCGTCCTGGCGTGAATTCCAGGGTGTTCGATTCGCCAACACAGAGATCGACTGGGAAGGTCGGCATATCTGGGGTGTGACGGCTCGTGTGATATCTCAGATAAGTCAAATTATTTCAGATGAATAACACTAAAATTGAGAAATTACTTGAGATAATGGCGGCACTCCGTGACCCCGAGACCGGCTGCCCGTGGGACATCGAGCAGAGTTTCTCATCGATTGCGCCGTACACAATAGAAGAAGCCTACGAGGTAGCGGATGCCGTCGCGCGGAATGATCTCGACGACCTTAAGGATGAGCTCGGTGATTTGCTCTTGCAGGTCGTGTTTCACGCCCGAATGGCAGAAGAGGTGCGGGCCTTCGCCTTCGAAGACGTGGTGAGATCGATCAACGAAAAGATGATTCGCCGACATCCGCATGTGTTCGGTGACGAGGCGAAGCGTGGCGACGCAGATCTGCAGCTTCAGCGTTGGGAGGACATCAAAGCCGACGAGCGGTCAAACAAGGGCAAAGACGCCGGTGCCCTCGACGGGGTGGCATTGGCGCTGCCGGCGCTCCAGCGTGCCCAGAAACTCGGTAAACGTGCAGCAAGAATGGGTTTTGACTGGCCGGATGTTGACGGGGTCCGAGAGAAGCTCAGCGAAGAGTTGGATGAACTGGAACGCGCGAGAAGCCAACAGGAATTAGAGGAAGAGATCGGGGACATTCTGTTCACGGTCGCGCAACTCGCGCGCCACCACGGTGTTGACGCCGAAACAGCTGCCCGGCGCGCCAATGACAAGTTTGAGCGTCGCTTTCGCCAGATGGAGGCCGACTCGCCCGAACTGGATGCGTTGGATTCCGAGGGTCTGGAGCGTGCGTGGACCCGGGCAAAAGCCAAAATCGACGATATTCAGTAAACGTTCAGTTGCCGCCTCGTAAAGTTCGGGCCATGGCTGGTTGACGGCCGGTCTGAAACGGAGGAATTGAAATGTTGACACGTCGTTGGATTGTTGGACTCACGCTCGCAGGAACACTCGCCGCATCGGGTGCGGCAGTCGCCGATCCGGTCCGCGAAGGCTACCGTCGCGCAGACGAGGTTCGCTTCGATTATGCGCGCGTGTTGGATGTGAAGCCGTTGATTCGCACTGTACAGGTCGAAATTCCCGTACGTGAGTGCTACGACCGCGAAGTGGTCGTCGAGAGTCGTCGTGGCGGTGTTGGTAGGACAATTGCGGGCGGCATCATTGGCGGGGTGCTCGGTAGCCAGATTGGTAGCGGCAGCGGCCGTGATGCCGCGACCGTCGTCGGTTCGCTCATCGGCGCAGCAGCGGCTTCTGAGGGCAACCGTCGTCCGCCGGAGGTACGCACCGAGCGATTCTGCGAGACGCGCTATGAATTTGAGACTCGCGAGCGGGTCGAGGGCTTTCGTGTGACCTACCGGTATCGCGGTGAGACTTACGTCACGCGCACTGAGACGGACCCTGGCAACAGGATTCGTGTGCGCGTTAGCGTGACACCTGTGGGCCGTTGATTGCGGCCTAGATCGTTGCAATGCGCAGTGCCAATGTCGAGAATTCAATACATGCGGGGAATACGCCTTTTGTTTTCGATGTTGGTGCTGTGCTTATCGTCCACAGTGTCGGCAATGCCGGTTGCCGGCAACCCCGGCGAACCGTTGCCTGAGACGCGGTCTATCGTCGACGAGACGTTCGCCGACAAAGTCACGTTGGAACAGGCGGTACGGCGCGTTCGCGAGCAATACGGCGGGCGCATCGTTAGCGCAGAGACGCGTGGTCGCGGCGCCGATCGTGTGCACGTGATCAAGGTTCTGACCGACAGTGGTCGGGTTCACACCGTGCGTATCAACGCCAACTGAGAAAACCGCATGAGACTGCTTGTTGTAGAAGATGATGAGACCCTCCGCGAGTCCCTGAAGGAGCAACTGCTTGCCGAGGGCTATCGCGTTGAGGCGGCAGCGGACGGTGAGGAAGGTCTCTATTTTGCGCGTGAGTATCCGATCGACCTCGCCATCGTCGATCTTGGCTTGCCCGGCATACCCGGCATTGATCTGATCAAACAGCTGCGTAGCGCTGGCTACACCTATCCTGTCTTGATACTCACTGCTAGAGACGGTTGGCAGGACAAGGTGGATGGTCTTCAGGCGGGCGCGGATGATTACGTCGCCAAACCCTTTCACTTCCCGGAAGTATCTGCGCGGATCAATGCGCTGCTGCGCCGAGCAGGAGGCTGGGGGTCAGCCGTGCTCGACTGCGGCGTTGTGAAACTCGATACCGCGGCGCAAACACTGCTTGTTGATGAGGTCGCGGTGGAGCTGACGTCGTTCGAGTATCAGTTGCTCGAATACTTGATGATGCGCGCGGGAGAAGTGGTCTCGAAAACAGAGCTGACCGACAGGCTCTATGATCAGGATTACGAACGCGACAGCAACGTTATCGAGGTCTTTGTCGGCAGGCTGCGTAAAAAGCTCGATCCGGACAATTCGCTCAAACCGATTGAGACGCTCCGAGGCAGGGGCTATCGCTTCGCGCTCGAGCGGCATGGCGAGCCGGTAACCGGCTAGCGTGCGATCGCTAAGAGCTCGACTGCTCCTCATCACCAGCCTATTGCTGGCCGGTGCGCTCGCGGTGGTGGGTGCGATCCTGGATTCCAGCGTGCGCGCTGCGCTCGATGAGGAGCAGCGAGAGTTACTCGACTCCCAGATCATCACGCTTCTGGCCGTAGCAGAGCCGGACGAGGGCGAGCGATTGCGGTTGCCCTACGACTTACCGGATCAACGTTTCAACACACCGGATTCCGGATTTTATGCAAAGGTTCGTGACCGAAGCGGCGCATTTTTATGGCGATCCGTTTCAGCAGTCGACCTGACCTTCACACCGGATACACCACTTCCGGGTCCAGGCGAACGGGTCTTCGCGCGTTCAGTGACGAGCACAGGTGATGTGTTGCTAACGCTGACGCTCGGCATTATCTGGACCTTTGAAGACGGGTCGGAGCGCTACTTCGCGTTGAGCGCCGCCGAAAGCGAACGCGCGATTATTGGACCATTGAAAAAATTCCGTGGCCGCATGTTCGCGGTATTCGCGCTGGTTGCAGGCGTGCTTCTTGTCGGCATGGGCTTGGTGCTGTCCTGGTTGTTGCGTCCGCTTGGGCAGATCGCCGCAGAGATCGCGGATCTCGAGACAGGTGTGCGCACCAGCCTGTCGGATCACTATCCGAGTGAGCTGTCCGGCGTCGCACGAAATCTGAATACCCTCATGAAAAGCGAACAGCGTCGGACGTCACGCTATCAGCAAACGTTGGCCAACCTTGCACATAGTTTGAAGACGCCGCTCGCCGCCGCGAAGGCGCTGCTCGACGATGGTACGACGAAGCCGGAATTGCAGGCGCAGATGCAGCGCATGGAGCAAATCGTGCGCTATCAGCTCGCCCGTCCTGCGATCGGCACGGGCCGGACGGTCGGGAATCGCACACTGATAGAACCTGAGATCACCCAGATTCTTGGTGCTTTGGACAAGGTGTACCGGGAAAAAGGCGTGTACGCGGAAATCGACCTCGAGCATGACATGGTGTTTCCCGGTGACCGGGGTGATCTTGTTGAGATGTTGGGCAACCTGCTCGATAACGCCTACAAGTGGACCACCCACAGGGTGCTGGTCGTAGGACGCAAGGTTGCGCACGCGACTGGCAGCGTGATCGAGTTGTCTGTTGAAGATGATGGCGCAGGTTTTCCTGAGGAAGCGGCCGCTGCGGCCTTGAAGCGTGGGACTCGCCTGGACGAGACCGTGCCGGGTACCGGTATCGGGCTCGCGATAGTTGCGGAGTTGGTTGAGCAATACGAAGGCAAAGTTGCGATCGAGCGCAGTCGTCTCAACGGTGCGCGCGTCGTCATCACCTTGCCGTTGTCATAGTCAGCTCACGAGCGCGTATGCAACAATTACACGATGAGCCCGCCTTCAGACGACGCCAGGTCCCGCCGTCTCGCACTAAAACCAAACACTGATGTTCTCGATGAAGATCTGCCGATCAATGCGCATCGGGAGGTCATCATGGATGCGCTGCGTACACATCCTGTCTTGGTGGTCGCGGGTGAGACCGGATCCGGCAAAACAACGCAGCTGCCGCGCTTCGCTCTGGCCGCCGGTTTTGGGCGCGAACGTCTGATTGGCCACACTCAGCCTCGTCGGATCGCGGCGCGTTCGGTTGCAGCAAGGATTGCCGAGGAAACCGATATGCCCCTGGGTGAGGGCGTCGGTTTTGCGGTCAGGTTTGACGATCGCACAGCACCGCAAACGCTTGTGCGGATCATGACTGACGGCATCCTCCTCAACGAGGCGCAACGCGACGCGATGCTGAGTCGGTATGAGGTCATCATCATCGACGAGGCGCATGAGCGGAGTCTGAATATTGACTGCCTGCTCGGCCTACTCAAACGCGTGCTGCGCAAACGGTCTGACCTTCGAGTGATCGTTACCTCGGCCACAATCGACGTCGAGCGGTTTTCACAGTTCTTCGACAACGCGCCGGTTATCGAAGTATCCGGTCGGGGATATCCGGTACGTGTCGAGTATATGGATGCGGCGGTCGCCATCGACGACAGCCGCCGCCTCGCACGACAAGTCGCCGACGGCGTTCGCCAATTGCTGTCTGAGTCGCTCCCGAAAACGGCGCAAGACATTCTGGTCTTTTTGCCTGGTGAGCGAGAAATTCGGGATGCGGAACGCGCCATAGCCAAAAGCGGTGCGGCGAGCAAAGGCTATGAGATTGTCCCGCTGTTCGGTCGCCTTGGTGACAAAGATCAGCAGTCCGTATTCAGGCCCGGTGGGAATCGCCGAATCGTGCTCGCGACCAACGTGGCAGAGACTTCGATCACTGTGCCGCGTATCGGTGCTGTACTCGACTCCGGATTGGCCCGAATCAATCGATACTCGCCGCGAGCGCGCGTCACTCAGCTTCAACTGGAAGCGGTTTCGCAGGCAAGCGCGAATCAGCGCAGTGGTCGTTGTGGTCGTTTGGGTCCGGGCGTGTGTTTGCGGCTCTACAGCGAGGCCGACTATGCGTCTCGATCCGAATTCACCGATCCGGAAATGCTGCGAACCAATCTTGCGAGTGTCGTCTTGCAGATTTCTGCACTCAACATTGGTGCAGTTTCGGAGTTTCCTTTTCCGGATCCGCCCGACCCAGGGCGGCTCGACGACGCGCTTCGCGAGCTTCGTGAACTAAAAGCGTTGGATAATCGCGATCGCATCACCCAGTTCGGTCGAAACCTTGCAAGGCTGCCGCTCGATCCTCGCCTCGGGACGATGTTGCTGAGCGCGAAGGATGAGAGCGTACGTGGTGCCGTGTTGATCGTCGTTGCCGGGTTGTCGATTCAGGACCCACGACAGCGCCCGGTCGAGGCGGCTGGCGCGGCCGACTTGGCACATGCCGAATTCGCGGATTCGGAATCCGATTTTATGACGTTGTTGCGGCTATGGGCGGCGGGTGAGAACGCGAGGCGAGAAGGGCGTTCCGCTTGGGAGCGATGGTGCGGTGAGTCTTTTCTGTCGCCGAGACGGATGCGCGAGTGGCGCGAGGTTGCAAGCCAGATTGGACGAATGGCGCAGAGTAAGCCCCATCCGAACGTGTCCACGCTGTTTGCAGATAAGGAGCGTCGCCGGCAGCTGCACCAAGCGATCCTCTCGGGATTGCTGACGCGTATCGGTCATTTGCGCGAACCCGGTGTCTACGATGGAGTTAGTGGCCGAGCATTCGGTCTGCACAAGGCATCCTCACTGTCATCGCGTGCGCCAAAATGGCTCATGGCGCTCGAGGTCGTTCGCACGCACAAGGCGATGGCCAGATATGCGGCGGGCATCTCGCCTGGCTCGGTGGCCGCTGCGGCGGCGCATCTGACGCGCTACGAATACACTCGACCCTACTGGAATGCGCGCAAGGGACGCGTCGAGTCCAAGCGATCTACGCTGCTCGGACGTCTTGTCCTCGTGAGCAACCGCCGTGTGCCATACGACAAGGTCGATCGCGCGGCGTCACGCCGCGTTTTCATCCGCGATGCATTGGTTGCCGATCGCTTGGGCAAGGACTACCCGTTTGCTGATTTCAACCGGGCTGAGCGAGAAGCGCTTGCTCAGTTGGCTGGCCAGCTGCGAAGAGCCGTTGAGGTGCGCGCCGCTCGTATTGAGCAGCACTTTGATGACCATCTGCCGCCGGAGGTAAGCAGTCGTGCCACGCTCGAGCGCTGGCTTTCCGAGCGCCGCGAGCATGACTTAACGCTGAGAATCGATCGTGAACAATTGTTATCCGAGGCGGCAAAGCCAGACCTGGAAATGACGCCACAAGCCGCGCCGGTCAAGGGCAACACGCTACCGTTGTCGTACGCGTTCTCACCGGACCGGGACGATGATGGCGCCACACTGACAGTCCCTGCCGGATTGCTTGGTGCTCTAACACCGTCAGACATCGAACAGTCGGTGCCGGCGTTCCTGCAACAACGCGTCGCGGCGCGGCTGAAGGCTTTGCCCAAGAAAGACAGAAAACGCTTGCACCCGATTGCGCAGACGGCGTCGGCAATTGTTACCACGCTGTCAGCACTTCCCGAAACGGCGCTGGGGCTGGATGATCGATTGCAGGGCGTGTTGCTTCGCGAGTACAGCATACAGATCGAACCGGGTGTCTGGTCGTCGTTGGTCGAACCTGAGCACTGGTTACCGAGGATACAAGTCACCGATGAGGTGGGTAACCCGTTGGCGGCAGGGCGCGATCTAGAGGCGTTGCGTATTGAGTGCGGTCCGTTGCTTCCGAAACCGCAAATCAAACCTAAGCCAAAGGTCAATGATGGCGCTAACCTCGGTTTTCCAACGCTCAAGTCGCCCTATGCAATTCGACGCGGTGGTGCGGAGGTCACCGTCTATCCGGCACTGAGCGCTCAGCCGGATGGTGTTGTGGTGCATGAATTCCTCGATCCGGTGTCGGCGGCTGATGCACACGCGGAGGGTGTCTTCGCGCTTTTGCTGAAGCGTTTCCGCGATCAGGTCAAGAGCTTGCGCAAGTCGGTGCTTCAGGACCGCAACGTACTCCTGCAGTGGGCAACCTTCGAAGACGAAGGGGGCGCCGCCTTGGTTGACGATGTTGTTCGAGCAGCGTTTCGCGGCAGTTTTGGTGCGAACGTTGAAACGGTCCGTGACCCGGTTGCCTGGCAGGCGCTTTGTGAGCGCGGCGCCGCAGAGGTTGTGCCAACCGGGATGCGGATACAGGCCTTACTCCCGGAGGTGTTGGGTGCGCACGCACAATGCAGGCAGCAACTCTCGAAGACATCGGATGCGTATGGTGAGGCTGTGGATGACGTACAACAGCAAATCGTCCAGCTCGTATTTCCGGGCTTTCTGATGGCGACGCCCCACGAGCGAATAGACTCGCTGACCCGTTATCTGCGGGCGGCAAGCATGCGCCTGCAACGCATCGCCAGTAACCCCGCCAAAGACAATGACTCTCTGGCGATGATTCGCAGCCTCCAGGCGCGGCATGTTGCATTGAACGCATTCACCGGCGTTAACCAGAAGCAGGCTGCCATCAATTTCCGTTGGCTGATCGAGGAATTTCGGGTGTCGTTGTTTGCTCAGTCGCTCGGAACCAGCGAGAAGGTGTCTTTGCGCAGGTTGGAGAAGCGATGGGATGAGATTTTGAGGATGCCTGACTGATGTGGGTTAACCCGCCTCGGTCATGCGATACTCCCGGCCCATGACTGCACCGCCAGACTCCCGATTACCGCTCGTCTTCGTCACGACCGGCGGTACCATCGACAAAGTGTATTTCGACGCCGCAAGCCAATATGAGATCGGCGACTCTGTGGTTCAGCAAGTGTTGGCGGACGCGCTCGTGGATATCGAGTTTGAGGTGTTGGCCCTGATGCGCAAGGACAGCCTGGAGATGACCGATGAAGACCGTCGCGCGATTCGTCAGGAGATTGTGAATCACCCCGCCTCGAGGTTTGTGGTAACGCACGGGACTGACACGATGGCAGATACGGCGAACGCTCTGCTGCCGGTCCGTGACAAAACCGTCGTTTTCACCGGTGCTTTGACGCCCGCAAGGTTTCGAACCACCGACGCGGTGTTCAATATCGGCATGGCTGTAGCAGCGGCACAGACGTTAACGCCTGGCGTCTACCTTGCCATGAGTGGCAAGGTGTTTGACGCAGGCACCGTGGTTAAGAACCGGGAACGAAACCGGTTCGAGTTATTCGCCACTACAGATCGAAGTTGATGCCCTGTGCGAGCGGAAGCTCGTGGCTCCAGTTTATCGTGTTGGTCTGGCGTCGCATGTAAGCCTGCCAGGAGTCTGAACCTGCTTCTCTTCCACCTCCGGTTTCCTTTTCTCCACCGAAGGCGCCACCGATTTCTGCGCCAGAAGTGCCTATGTTTACGTTCGCGATGCCACAGTCAGAGCCAGTCGCAGCTAGGAACTGCTCGGCATGTTGCAAACGATCGGTGAAAATCGCGGAAGACAGTCCCTGGCGAACATCGTTTTGCATGTCGATCGCTTGCTCCAGCGTTTCGAACTCGATGATGTAGAGCAAGGGCGCAAACGTCTCATCCTGAACGATTTGCCATTCATTGTTCGCAGTAGCGATCGCGGGCTCAACAAAGTTGCCGGCCCGTTCCATACGGGAGCCTCCGACAATCAACTCACCACCTGCGTCTTGTACCGCTTGCACAGCACCAAGGAATCGATCGACTGATGCCTCGTCAATCAATGGGCCCATCAGCGTATTCTCATCCAATGGATCGCCGATGCGGATTTGTCCGTAGGCGTTACGCAGCTTTTCGATCAACTCTGCCTTGCGCGACTGGTGCACCAAAACTCTGCGCGTCGTCGTGCAACGCTGGCCCGCCGTACCGACCGCACCGAAAACGATAGCGGGTACAGCGAGTTCCATATTGGCAAACTCGTCGACAATCAGCGCGTTGTTGCCACCGAGTTCGAGTAGCGATCGACCCATGCGCTGTGCAACACGCGAGCCGACGGCATTCCCAATTTCGCAAGAACCTGTGAAAGACATCAATGCGACACGTCGGTCATCGACGAAGGTGTTAGCGAGCTCTGTACCCGCGTCGTTGAACAGGAAGAAGATCGGTGGGTAGCCCATCTCGGTGAGTACCTGATTGCAGATTTTCTGCACCGCTACACCACACAGAACCGTCTTCGGTGAGGGTTTCCAGACACTCACGTTTCCGGCGATCGCTGCGATGAACGCATTCCACGCCCAAACCGCAACCGGGAAATTGAACGCCGAGATGATGCCGACCACGCCCAGCGGGTGCCATTGCTCGTACATGCGGTGCAAAGGACGTTCCGAATGCATGGTCTTGCCGTAAAGCATGCGCGACTGACCAACGGCAAAGTCAGCGATATCGATCATCTCCTGAACTTCACCGTCACCCTCGGCTTTGATCTTGCCCATTTCTAGTGTCACCAGACTGCCGAGTGCGTCTTTGTGTGCGCGCAGAGCCTCGCCGACTCGACGAATCGCTTCGCCACGTTGCGGTGCCGGAATCTGCTTCCATCGCGCCGCTGCGTCGGTCGCGGCGTTCATAATGGCTTCATAGTCGGCCATGCTGCTGGCATCTACGCTGCCAAGCAGATCCCCTGTGGTCGGATTGAACGATTCAATGCCATTGCCAGTGGCAGGCAGCGGCTGATCGCCGATCCAGCTTCCGGGGTTGGTATCGAGCAGACCGAGGTCGGTGAGAACCGGATGAGTCATTGGTATGTCCTGTGCGCTTATTGATTACTGGAGTTTGTCGCGATCGCCCTTGAGGACGTCTGGCTGGAGCCACCATCGGCGTAATAGCTGCCGAAGCGGTTGTCGAGAATCTCGCCTAGAGAGAAGGCTTCCTGAGCGATGAAGCCCTGGAAGCGTTCGGGCTCGGCCATGACTTTGTCGACGACCGCACAAATGCCGCTGGCCGTCGTGATTTGAATTGCTGACCAGAGTTTGCCCGCGACGAACTGCGGGTAGACCTTGTTGACGTAGTTTTCCTCGCGCAATACGCCGTTCTGAATCCCGGTGACGGCGGTATAGACGATGACGACATCCTGAAGAGTCTGCGGCACGGCATTCTCGAGAATACGTTTGAGCGTTTGTCGATCGTCTTTCAACTTCAAACCATTCATCAGCAGACGCATCTGCTCACAGTGTCCGGGGTAGCGCATGGTCTTGTAGTCC
>JBCBNU010000060.1:0-12697 GCA_039821645.1 Pseudomonadota bacterium | reverse complement strand
CGGAACTGAAGTGGTACTGCTCCGCGAGCGTTGGCTCGACAAAAGCTGCTTTCACCATTCGCTGGCAGATCTAATGGATCGACCGTCGTGGTTTGCGACCATCGACGCGGATCTGGCGAGCTTGGCGGCTACGCTCGCAGGGGAAGCATGATCATGCCGGAACTTAGCGACAGCATTTCGGTATTTGGGACCCAGCAAACGGTGCCAGCCATGTTGCTGTTGCTAGTCGTGGTTGTGCTCATCGTTGGACTGGGCGTTCTCGTCTGGCGTCGCAAGCGACCCGCCACACTGCAGAGCACGATTGCTTCGATTGCGTTCGAGCATCTGCAGAACGTGGTTTTGCCGAAAGCGGATGACGGCGAGATTCATATTGAACATCTCGTCCTTACGGCGGGCGGTATCTACGTCATCGATCCGAAGCTCGTCAGCGGCATCGTATTCGGTAGTGACAAGATGCATGCCTGGACGGTCCTCGATAAAGGGCGCCGCTACACAATCGCCAATCCGCAGGGACCATTATTTGATCGTGTGGCCGCCGTCCGGCAGGTAGTTTCCAGTATACCCGTCAAGGGCTGCATAGTGTTCGGGCCCGAAGCGGATTTCACTAAAGGGTTGCCATCGCACGTCTACTCGGAGACCAGCCTGAGAGCCGAGGTGCCGAAGGTGGACAGCATTCGAGCAAACCAGCTACGCGCCGCATTCGATCCAGAGTGGCAGCAGCTTCGCGAAGCAGCCCTGATCGGGGCTTACTAGCCGGCGTCATCAAACCCGAAAAAGGTCGCTGCTGCTGCCGAAGTCTGTTCGGCTAGTGTTTCGACACTGACCTCTCGCGCTTGCGCCACGACACGCGCGACCTCGATCAGATGCGCGGGTTCACAGCGACGCGATTTCGGTTTCGGTCGAAGGGTTCTTGGCAGTAAATAAGGCGCGTCTGTTTCAATCAAGAGACGGTCCGTTGGTACCTGCTTGACGAGGTCCAACAGATGCGACCCGCGGCGCTCGTCGCAGATCCATCCGGTGATGCCGATGTAGAAGTCTTCGGCGAGGTAGGCCTCAAGTTCAGAAGCACCTGCTGTGAAGCAGTGCGCCACGATCCGGGAGATACCTGCCAGTCGCGGTCGAACGATTTTCATAAAGTCATCGTGAGCATCGCGCTGATGCCCAAAGACCGGTAGGCCGAATTCCTGAGCGAGATCCAGTTGTTGTGAGAACGCGTTCGCCTGTGCGTCTGGTGCCGAGTAGTTTCGAAAATAATCGAGACCGCACTCGCCCGCGGCCCGCACGGCAGGGCGTCGCATCTGTTCACGCACACGCATGTGCATCGCTTCGTCATACTCGTCGGCGTGATGAGGATGAACTCCAGCGGTGCAATACAAACTTGCATGCTTGCCGGCAAGCGAGTGAGCCCGATCGTTGCTCTCGACGGAGCTCCCGGTCACCACAATTCGATCCACGCCGTTCTCTCGGGCGCGCTCGAGCACCTCGCCCAGGTCCTCGTCGAAACTGTCATGCGCCAAATTCGCGCCGATATCGGTCAACATCGCGGGTGCCTCTCGCGGAAAAGGGTGATGCAGTGCACAGTTTCAAGCTCGTTTGGAACTGAATGACTGTGTAAGACAGTCCCCCGCGGTACTATTCTGCCATGCGCGTTATTCAACTGCTGATACTTGTCTTGGGTGTTGTATTGCACAACGGTGTGACAGCCGCGATGAAGGTTGCCGATCTGAAGGATCGTGAGGCCATCATCGAGTACGCCTCGCAAACAGGAGACTGGCGGTACCTGACCCGATTGAGCATGCTGCTGGCAGACGAGAAGGCTCGTGGTGATGCCGCGCCGCTGCCACACTATTACGCGGCGTTGGCGGCCTACCGAGCGGCTGAAATCGACGAAGATGTAGAGCTGCGAGTTGGAGTTTTGCTCGATCGGTGTATCGATCAAACCAAGGCCGCACTGAAGCTGCGCCCGCAATGGTCTGAGGCGCTTGCGCTTGCCGGTGCTTGTCACGGGCTCGCGGCACAACGACAACCGTTGTCAGCGTTGATTGCT
Organism: Pseudomonadota bacterium; assembly: GCA_039821645.1. Lineage (GTDB taxonomy): Bacteria > Pseudomonadota > Gammaproteobacteria > Steroidobacterales > Woeseiaceae > CALBPI01. Next base: position 10,650 of record JBCBNU010000060.1, on the reverse strand, counting down.
GGAAATTTTGCGGCGCGTGAGCTGAAGCAGGCTTTGGTCGTCAATCCCGAGAACCCGCGCGCCAAGATGCTACAAGCAGTGACCTGGCTGCGTCGTTTTGAAGACCCTGATCGCATCGAGTTAGCCCGGCAGATGCTTGTGGAAGCAGTCGCAAGCTTCGAGCGCTTTCCGAACCCCACGATGGAAGGTGGGCCGACATGGGGCGAGGAACACGCCCACTATTGGCTTGCCTACATTGCCCAGCTCCAGAGGGATAAGTCCTTGGCACGGGACCATCTCGAGCAGGCGCTGCTCATCGCGCCCGATATGAAGCTTGCGCAAGTCTCGCTGGCCGAGGTTGGGCGCTAACTAAACCATTCAGTCCCGAATGACATCCAACCGATAGCTGAATTCAGCTAATATCGGAGGATGACTGTGAAAAAACAAATTCAATGGGCTGCGCTTGTAGCTTTGGGGTGCGTGATGGCCGTCGGCGCACCGGCGTCGGTTAATAAGAGCATCAAGATTGAGGCTGGCGCGACCAGCGATGGCGCTAGCACGGTGAATGGCAAGGTGAGCGTCGGCGATGGCGCCATCATCACCGGTGACGTCGAATCGGTAAACGGGACGGTGCGGATCGGGTCCGGTGTCCAGGCTGAGGCGGTCGATAGCGTGAATGGCCGGGTTTCTGTGGGCGACGACAGCATCGTGGCGTCCGTGCAGACAGTCAACGGGCGCAATGAGATCGGCGAACGCGTTCGTATTGCGGGCGATGTCAGCACGGTCAATGGACAGGTCTCCATTGAGCAAGGCAGCACGGTCGGCGGCGATGTCGACACCGTGAATGGGAAGATCCAGCTCACCGGTGTCGTCGTGTCGGGTGATATTGGTAATACCAACGGTGGTGTCTACCTGGACGAAGGCACTCGAGTCAGTGGTTCCGTCGTCGTGCGCAAGACGAAAAGCTACGGTTGGAGTTGGGGCAAAAAAGAGCGCTCCAAACCGATCGTTGTCATCGGCCGCAACGTCGTGGTCGAAGGCCCTTTGATATTCGAGCGGGAGGTAGAACTCTACGTGCATGAAACGGCGCAGATTGCTGAAGTGCAGGGCAAGAATATCGAAATGCAGCGTTACAGCGGGGACAAGCCATAAAGCGGACGCTGCCTGCGACCAATCCCCCAATTACTGTGGCGGTGCGCACCCACGCTCGTGCGCGCCGCCTCATTTTACGCGTTACCGAATCCGGTGAAGTGCGGCTGACGATTCCACGTGGCACGCGGCAACGCGATGTTGACCAGTTTTTGTACGAGCAACGTCAGTGGGTCGTGGACTCATTGCAAGGCGTGCAGAAGCTCGCGGGCCCCGATGCTAACGCTGCTCCGCAATCGCTGAGATTGGCCGCCGTCGACGAGCGCTGGCAACTCGAGTTTCGACCGGTCACCGGTTCGCGACGTGCTCGAGTCAATCTGCGGCCATCCACTTCCGCTCGCGATTTCGTACTGCGCATTGATTTCGGTTCTGATCAGGCGCCCTCGCAGGCAGACCTTGCGGCGCTGGTGCGTCGGGAGCTGATGCGTCGCGCTCAGCAGTACTACGAATCCTGCATCGATCAATTGAAAACGGTCATGGGTGTCGTACCGAAGCGTATCCAGGTGCGGAATCAGCGTTCGGTATGGGGTAGCTGCTCGAGTCGGGGGACGGTCAGCCTGAACTATGCGGGGCTGTTTCTTGAGCCAAGAATTGCACGTTATTTGTGTGTTCATGAACTCGCGCATTTGAGACACATGAATCACTCGGACGCTTTCTGGCGATTTGTGGTGCAATTTGAGCCCGATGCGTTGCACCTTGATACGGCGCTCGGTCGAACGCATGATGTTGTGCCGCGCTGGCTCTGGCAGTCCTAGCCCTGGTCGAGGAGTTCGCGCAAGTCGATCACGGCGGCATTGGCACGCGATAAGTACGACGCCATCACCAGAGAATGGTTGGCGAACATTCCGTAACCCTTACCGTTCAAGATCATTGGGCTACTTACTGGCGCCAGACTGGCTTCCAACTCACGAATGATCTGGCGCAGGCTGACGGTCGCGTTCTTGTCTTCGAGAACGTCCGCGAAATCGAATTGCGTCGCTCGTAGGAAATGCACCAAAGCCCACGCGGTACCGCGCGCTTCATAAAAGACGTTATCTATGTCCCACCAGCTGGTCTTCACGATGACATCGGCGCTCGTGGATCGGCCGCCACCCGCAGAAGCCGCAGAGTCTCCGGCGAGGTCGGTATTAACGCGCGCTTGGCCCACACTGGCAGTCAATTTTTGTGAAAGGTTTCCGAGGCGCTTTTCTACCAAACCGAGCCACTCACGCAGGTTATCCGCCCGTGCAAAAAACTGGGCATCCGAGTCGCCGGCATCCAACAGTCGGCTTTGGTAGTTGCGAAGCGATGCGATGCCATCCCGGTATTTGGATTCCGCTGCCGGGAACATCCATGAGTCATATCCAATAAAGAACGCAGCTTCGGCGTCCAACAAGTCTTGGTCCGCCGTGGACTGAGACTGGGATCGGCTGTAGTCGTTTTGGAGAATCCGGGCGAGATCGCGAACTTGAAGCAACACACCAATCTCCCAGCTTGGCATGTTGTCCAGAAACAGGCTTGGCGGTGTGATGTCATTCACGAGCAGTCCGCCTGGCTTCTCCATCAGTGTTTCGCTGACGCGGATGAGGGTACTTGTGGTCGCGAAACCAATGGTTGCGCTCTCGTCATTGCGACTATCGTCTACCCAGAAAATGGCTGGTTCACGCGACCAGTACCAACCGACGATCGTGGCAACGACTAGCAGAATCCCGAGACCGGTGATCAGCGGCGGTACCCACCGCCTTTCGCTGAATGCAAACCAATCGAAAATCTTTCCAAACATTAGTCTGCGTCCTAGTTGACGAGCTGACGAAGCACGTATTGCAGAATGCCACCGTTTTTGTAGTAGTCCCACTCTTTCGGTGTATCAATTCGCACTTGTGCTTGGAAAGCGTGTTCTTCGCCGCTCGCGTCGGAAACATCGACTTGTACAAGATTCGCCTCAGCGTTGGCCATGCCACGGATTGAGAATTGCTCATGGCCGGTGAGTCCTAGTGTGTCTGCACTCTCACCCTCCAGAAACTCTAGCGGCAACACGCCCATCCCGATCAGGTTCGAGCGATGAATACGCTCATAACTCTGTGCGATCACCGCGCGTACCCCGAGCAACAACGTCCCTTTTGCAGCCCAGTCACGCGATGAACCGGTGCCGTACTCACGTCCGGCGATCACAATCAACGGTGTCTGAGTTTCGGCGTAGCGCATGGCTGCGTCGAAGATCGTCATTTGTTCATCGCTTGGTTGATGCCGGGTCCATCCGCCCTCGGTGCCCGGCGCCAACTGATTGCGTAATCGAATGTTCGCGAACGTGCCACGCATCATGACCTCATGATTACCGCGGCGAGACCCGTACGAGTTGAAGTCCGCCGGCTTCACACCGACCGATGTCAAGTAATCAGCGGCAGGGCTGTCCGGCGCGATGCTGCCGGCTGGCGAGATATGGTCCGTGGTGACAGAGTCCCCGAGCAGTGCAAGCACATGCGCACCCTCGATGTCGCCAGGCGCAGTTGCCTCGCGCGTAATACCCTCGAAGTAGGGCGGATTCTTAACGTACGTTGAAGCTTCGTCCCACTGGTAGATTTGGCCTTCCGGAATCTTGAGTCGGTTCCAGTTGTCGTCCCCCTTGAAGACGCTCGCATAACTTGCCTTGAACATATCTGAATCGATGGTTTTCAGGATCGTGTCCTGAATTTCAACGGGATCGGGCCAGATGTCACGCAGGTAGATGGGCTCCCCATTTGAGTCAGCGCCCAGAGGGTCGTTGTGAATATCGGTATGCATGTTGCCGGCAATCGCATAGGCCACCACAAGGGGTGGGGAGGCGAGGAAATTCATGCGTACCAGAGGATGAATGCGTCCCTCAAAGTTTCGATTCCCAGACAGCACGCTGCAACCAACAACGCCTGACTTACGCACTGCCGCGTCGATCTCTGGTCTCAGTGGACCCGAGTTGCCGATACACGTGGTGCAGCCGTAGCCGACGGTATGAAAGCCGAGCGCCTCCAGGTCATCAAGCAGGTTGGCTTTTTCCAGATAGTCCGTGACGACACGTGAACCGGGTGCGAGCGAGGTCTTGACCCAGGGCTTTACGCCGAGGCCCTTAGCGGCGGCGTTACGGGCCAAAAGACCGGCGCCGATCATCACCGCGGGATTGGATGTGTTCGTGCAGCTTGTGATTGCGGCTATGAGGACCGCTCCGTCAGAGATCTTGACGTCATTGGCATCAATCTGGAACGCGGCGCTACCGTCGCTGTCGCGCGCTTCGACCATCGGCTCGAGGTGGCGCTTGAACGTTGTACTCGCTTCGCTGAGTGCAATTCGGTCCTGTGGCCGTTTTGGCCCCGCAATGCTTGGTTCTACGGTTGCCATGTCCAACTCGAGCACGTCGGAGTACACGGGGTCTTCAGCGCCGTCCTCGCGCCACAGGCCTTGTGCTTTGGCATAGTGTTCGATTAAAGCAACTTGCTCACTGGAACGTCCGGATAATTCGAGATAGCGCAGCGTTTCGCCGTCGATCGGGAAAATTGCACAGGTGGAACCGAACTCGGGCGACATGTTGCCCAACGTTGCACGGTCGGCGAGCGGCAGGTGCGCCAACCCATCCCCGAAAAACTCAACAAATTTTCCGACGACGCCCTTCGAACGCAGCATCTCTGTAACGGTCAGTACGAGGTCCGTGGCTGTTGTGCCAGCAGGCAATCTTCCAGACAGTTTGAAACCGACGACCTGTGGGATGAGCATCGTAATCGGCTGGCCCAACATTGCCGCTTCGGCTTCGATACCGCCGACCCCCCAACCGAGCACACCAAGCCCGTTGACCATCGTTGTGTGCGAGTCGGTACCTACAAGCGTGTCAGGGTAGGCAAGGCGACCTGACTCGCCGGAGACATCAAAAACCACACGAGACAGGAACTCGAGGTTTACCTGATGGACGATCCCCGTGTTAGGCGGTACCACCTTGAAGTTGTCGAATGCATTCTGTCCCCAACGCAGAAACCCATAGCGCTCACGGTTGCGTTGAAACTCGATCATGTTGTTCAAGTCGAGAGCATTATCGCGACCGTAGTTGTCGACTTGCACGGAATGGTCGATCACAAGTTCTGCGGGGGACAACGGATTAATCGCATCAGCTTCGCCGCCAAGCGCGACGACAGCATCGCGCATAGCAGCGAGGTCAACCACGGCGGGGACACCGGTGAAGTCCTGCAGGATAACCCGGCTTGGTGTGAAGGAGATTTCATGTTTCGGCGTTGCTGCCGGATCCCAGTTCGCCAGCGCTCGAATATCTTCGGTGGTGACGTCGCGGCCATCTTCGTGGCGCAGCAGATTTTCTAACAAGATCTTTAGCGAAAAGGGCAAGCGTTCTACATGTCCGTCTTTGACGGCATTCAGGCGGTATAGCGTGAAGTTAGCGCTACCGATCGAAAGGGTGTCGCGCGCGTCGAACGAATTCTTCATTTTGCCTCCGATAGCTGTTGCAAAGCGTCGTTTCCAAAGTGCGGCTCTACCGCGTCAATCGCGCCACCGCCGAGACAGCGATCACCGAGATAGAGGACGGCGTACTGACCGACTGCCGCGCCCCACTGTGGCTCATCAAATCCCACGTGAAGCCGGCCCGCATCGTCAATCTCAGCAACACATGCCTGGTCTGATTGTCGATGGCGGATTTTTGCGACGACCTTTATGCCGTGCTCCAGTCCCGCGGCTGGTGGGCCGACCCAATGTGGGTCGTTGCAAGTGATGGCGGCCGAGAGCAGCGCAGGATGATCTCTACCTTGGACCACTCTTAGTGTGTTGTCATCGAATTTCTTGCTCGATACGTACCAAGGTGCGTCGCTCGCGTGTGCCTGTCCGCCTATCCCGAGTCCCTGGCGCTGACCCACTGTGTAGTACATCAACCCGTGATGGCGGCCAACCGTGCGCCCTTGGTCGTCGACGATGTCCCCCGGTTGGGCAGGCAGAAATTGCGAGAGGAATTCTCTGAAGGGGCGTTCTCCAATAAAGCAGATGCCTGTCGAGTCCTTTTTTTCGCGACTCGCGAGACCGGCCTTCATCGCAATCTCCCGCACCTGCGGCTTGGTCAGCTCGCCCAGCGGGAAAAGTACGTTCTGAAACTGCGAAGCTTCTACTGCATGCAAGAAGTAGCTCTGATCCTTGTTGGGGTCTTTGCCCCGCAACAACAACGGAGTGTCGCCGTCCATTGCGAGGCGTGCATAGTGTCCTGTTGCAAGGGCGCTGCCGCCCAGGCGACGAGCGAACTCTGCAAACACCCCGAATTTGATTTCTCGATTACAAAGAACATCAGGATTGGGTGTCCGACCCGCTGCATAACCCTTCAGGAAGTCCTCGAACACGGCGTCGCGGTAGTCGCTACTAAAATTCGCGTGATGCAGCGTGATCCCGAGCTGCTCACAGACGAGACGAGCGTCTTGGAGATCTTCGGCGGCACTGCAATAGCCATCGTCGTCTTCCCAGTTGGTCATATGCAGACCCTCTACTTCGTAGCCTGCTTGTTTAAGGAGGTAGGCGACTACTGAGGAGTCGACACCGCCAGACATACCGACGATAACCGGGCCGGACAAATTCTCGGGTTGGGGCGGGTAGCTCATATCCTAATTTTACCCCACGCGAACGCGGGCGGGCAGGCCTCAGGACTCTAGTCGGCGCACAAGGGGTTCGATACGTTGAAGGAGGTCCTCCGGTTCCACCCGTCCATCAAGGACCAGGCGTTCACGCCGACCGAGGAGGAAATCGTCGATTGCGCTCAGCACGACAGGAGCCCGCAGTCGGTGGCGTTCGTGTGCCAGAGTATCCCGTTGCAGCCAGCGCACTTTGACAATGCCGGTGTCCAACGGCAAATCCGGTTGTTCGGTAAGGGCTTCGCCACAATAAACCAGCCTTACGAAACGAGACTCACGAACCTCGTCCCACCAAAGATAAGCCCCCACGAAGCCGGTCGGTTCGAACCGCCAGCGGGTCTCTTCGCGAACCTCGCGCACGATGGCCTGTTCAGGAGATTCGCCTGCTTCGATGTGACCGCCAGGCAGATTCAGTACGACACCGCCCAGACTGCTCACCTCGTCGATGCAGAGGAAACGATTCTCGCGCCGCGCGATCGCTGAAACAGTGATATCGGTTTGTGACATCGTCTAAAGGTGCAGTCGACGAAACTCATTTTCAACTTCGCTGGCCGCCCAGATCTCATCGAAGGAGTTCAGGTAGGTCCTCGCAACGGGCCGTGTGTCGCTGTCGGCGATACCATCCCAACGCATTGCATCGAGACGGTAGGCGATTGCGCGATCATCAGCAATGCAGTAGGCCTCGGGTACTTCCCGGTAGTCATCGTGCACGTTACGAAATTCGATGAAGCTGTTCAGTCGTCGACCCATCGTGACCAGTCGGTTACCGTTCTTGATCGCTCGTGAGGGATCGGAAATCAGCACTCTGACGCGGGCAAATCGCCGCGAGAGGATCAGCTTCTTTACAGCCTCGAGGAAATCGGGGTGGTCATAGATGCCGGGCTCAAGATCACGGGTCATGATCGAGACTTTCCGCTCTGCTGCGCGGCAAATCAAAGCGGCCGCTTCTCGCATGTCCGAGCGCGATGAAAGCACCCAGCGCTGATCTTGTTTTTTGCGTGCTTCGTTTGCACCCACCGCGGAATCACTCCAGTGCGGCATCACGCGTGGATGTGGTCGTTACCCCTTCGTCAGCCGGCGCATTGTGCAATGCGCGATCCCGGCTTCGTCGAAAGGTCCGCCTTCCTGCACAAATCCAAAGCGCCGGTAGAACTCGAGCGCGTGCACTTGTGCATGCAACCACGGCGTCATGCCGCATTCCTCGGCGCGCTGTAGCATGCTTTGCATCAGCAACGCGCCAACCCGGTGTCCACGCCAGTCGCGCAGCACCGCCATACGAGTGATCTTAGCGTCCGGTTGCAAGCGCCCAACACCAACCACGTCACGTTTTGTCGAGATTGCGATGAAGTGTTCGCTGATGCTGTCCCAGTCATCCCACTCTTCGGTTTCCGGGACAGATTGTTCCTCGACAAAAACCTGGGTTCGGACATCGCGCAGCGCCGCTTCATTGTCCGCCCATTGCGTACGTACCACCTTGATTTCGGGTTCTGTGCGACTCATTAGGGATCTGCCTCCGCGAACGCGCCTACGCTCGCCAGCCAGGGCACCAACTCACGTGCTTCGTCGGTAGTGAGCATTCTTGTTTTACATAATTGTGCGACGGGATCCAGCAGTTGAGGATCGAAGGTTGCCTGCTGTCCGTTGCAGTAGATGTGCAAAGCGTCAGTTTGCAGGCTCCAGAAGATTCTTGTCCATGGGTGGAGTCTGAAAGGAAGTTTGTCGACACGGCTGGCACGGGTATCGAAGCCGGGTTTGAACAATGACGTCAGTCGGCCGATAGCATCGATGAGCTCGGCTTCGCTGACGCCGGGCAGGAACAGGCACTTGCCTGCCGATTCCGGGATCTCCCCTGCGCGCACCCGGAACGGTAATGCGGCATCACGCAGCCGAATGGTCGCAGCGTCGCTCGGGTCCTCAACATCAAGCATTGCAGCGATATCGCCGAGCAACGGCGCCTGAAGTCCAAAAGACCATGTGCTGCAGAGCGAGGTCGCCACGCCGTGATGGATATGTCCCGGTGGCACATACAACACATCACCGTTGCCAGCACGGTAGACCTCACTGAATTCATCGCATTCGACGAGCCGCAGTTCGCTGCCTGGTACTGGTTTACCTGATTCGCCCGGAGCCAGTTGCCACTCTCGCTCACCATCGCCTTGCACGAGGAATACGTCATAGCTGTCGAGATGCGGACCGACTGAGCCACCGGGTGCAGCGATACTCACCATGATGTCGGCACGCCGCCAATCGGCAAGCCAATCGAAATGGGTCCATAACCCTGCAAGTTCCGGTAGATGTCGATCGATATCGCGAACCAGGAGGGTCCAGTCACGATCACCAAGCCCGGTCAATTCTTCTTCGGTGAAAGGGCCTTGGCGACATTGATATCGCACCTCGACATCAGAACGCCTCGTTTCTACGAGTAGCGACTCGACATCAGCAAGCAGGGCGAGTCCGGCAATCTCGTCGATGCCAAGCGGCGGTGCGAAGCCCGGTAATTGTCCGGCCCACGCGGTGTGCTGCCAATGTTGGGCAAGCGACGGCGGTGGCGAGGTGTTAACGCGTTGCAAGATATTCGTGGGTTAACGCTTCAGCCCGGCCCGTGTAGCTCGAGGGTGTGAGCGTTGCCAACGCTTCGCGTGCTGCATCCGGCAGCTCAAGGGCGTCGATGATTTCAGCAACGCGAGACTCGGTGATCGCCTGACCGCGAGTCAGGGCCTTGAGCTGGTCATAAGCGTCTGCAACACCGTAGCGACGCATGACCGTTTGAATCGGTTCGGCCAACACTTCCCAGCTGTTATCGAGGTCCTTACTCAGTGCTGCTTGTGATACCTCAAGCTTATCGATGCCGCGATGTAACGAACTGAGTGCCACTTGGAAGTAACCGAGAACGCTGCCGAGATTTCGCAGCACAGTCGAGTCCGTGAGATCACGTTGAAGCCGCGATACCGGAAGCTTTTCTGCGAGATGACCCGACAGCGAAACCACTAGCCCCAGGTTGCCTTCTGCGTTCTCGAAATCGATCGGGTTTACCTTGTGCGGCATGGTCGACGAGCCAACTTCGCCCGCGATAGTCTTTTGTTTAAAGTAGCCGAGGCTGATGTAGGTCCAGCAATCGCGGGCAAAATCGATCAGTACAGTCGAGAGGCGACTGAGACTGTGCAGGTAGTTCGCGATCCAGTCGTGGGGTTCAATCTGCGTGGTCATGGCGTTGTACTCCAACCCGAGACCCAACACGAGCTCGCGCGACAGAGCGGTCCAGTCCGCATCCTCGAATGCACTCGTGTGTGCGTTGAAGTTGCCGACAGCTCCGTTGAACTTGCCGAGAATGGCAATGCCCGACAGCGTCACAATTTCGCGATCAAGGCGTGCGAGGACGTTGGCGAATTCCTTGCCAAGCGTCGTCGGTGAGGCGGTCTGCCCGTGTGTTCGTGCGAGCATCGGCAGATGCGCCCAGCGAGCCGCACAATCTGCAAGCCGCTCGGCCGTGGCCGCCAGCGATGGCAACAGCACCTCTGAGCGAGCCTTGCTCAACATCATGCCGTAGGCCAGATTATTGATGTCCTCAGATGTGCAGCCAAAGTGCAGCAGCGCGATCAGGCTGTTATCAGCGCCTCTGACCTCGGCAAGCTCCGCAAGGTAATACTCAACAGCTTTCACATCGTGGTTGGTACGTTGTTCGATTTCCTTTACCGCTTGCGCGTCTTGCGGTGTAAAACCCTCAACCAACTCCGAAAAGCGCGCATCCAGTGCTTCGGGAAGCGTCACATCGAACAAATCGCTGTTCAATAGCAGTTTCACCCAGGCCACCTCGACCGCGGTGCGAAACCGGATCAGACCATATTCGCTGGCAATTTCCCGCAACGGATTGACCTTGCCGGCATAGCGACCATCGAGTGGCGAG
>JBCBNU010000059.1:0-14901 GCA_039821645.1 Pseudomonadota bacterium | reverse complement strand
ACCGTTGGTTCGGTCCGCGATGCGTTTGATATCCACACACGCATCACGGCTACCGATCCAACGGTTAGGGCTACCTTGCTCGTTTGACGAAGTAGGTCAGAGTCAAAGTCGAAGTCACCGTCCGCATCCAATTCGTCGGTATTCACGCCGATTTGTAGGAACGGTTTGCGCCCGTCGAGGACGAGAATGTTGTTGTTACCGCCACGAATGCCCTTCACCTCGTTGGCCAGATGCTCAAGCGTGGACGCGATGTAGATTGCTTTACCGCCGTCGAAGTTGACGTAAATGGTATCGGTCTCAATATTGACCTCGCTGGTGTCGATGTCCAGCTCATCCTCGAGATCGTGGATCACGAAATACTCGCCCCATGCGGCTTTCTTCGTGCTTGTGTTGTCATTGCTGAGGACCTCAGCCTTCAGCTTTGAAACCGTCTCGTCACTGAAATCTGCGAGCAGTCGCAAAGCGAAGTTCTCATCGCCATCGCCGTAGAGGAAGACGGAATCAGCGTCCTCTGTGATTCGGATGCCGAAATCGCGTTCCATATCGGATGTGACGTCCTCGTCAATCCAGCTTAAGACCTCTGCCCCGGCGTCGCTGTCACGCAGCGCTTCCATGCCTACGTAGATATACCAGTTGGCGTCCGGTGGGATATCCCGATTGGATATTTCTGCACCGGCCAAGCCCGCGGTGCTGCCGAGCAGCAGACTGAGCGAGACAACTAAAAATCTCATAATGATGCTCCCGTGATTCAGTTTCAGGAGCTTATAGTGCCGGTAATCCGAAAAGGTTACAGACTCGACGAATCAGAGCGTCGGCAGCGCCTCGCGCGCCTCGCGAAGGCATTGGTTGAGATCGATTTCGGAGAGCTCATCATGTGGCGACGTCCACCTATCCAATAGGTCGGCTTGTACGCGGCCACGCTCCTGCGCGGTTGCATACGGAATATCTGCGTGGAACATGACCATCGCGTAGCGTGAAATGAATTGATCCGGGGCCATGCGTTCCAGTTCGAAGGCCAGTGCCTTTTTCAGATGGAATTTGGGATCACGTACGGTGTCACGCATCTCGATATAGTTTTCGAGCGCCATATCCGCGATCGCGTTGGCGTTAGGTACCCGGGCTGTGCTGAAGCGTTGGAACAGATCCCGCCAGTCACTAGCCGTGTCCAGTAGCGCCGAGAACGCGGCGCAGTCTTCGAAAGCGGCGTTCATGCCCTGACCGTGGAACGGTACGATCGCATGAGCGGCGTCGCCAATCAGCAATATCCGATCATCAAGGTGCCAGCGATTACATCGCACTGTACCCATGACGCCGGTAGGGTTGTTCTGCAATTGGTCCGCAAGATCGGGCACGAGCGCCGGCACATCGGAAAACGTTGTTGCAAACCATCGGGCGGCGCGTTCGGGGTCCTGCCACCATTCAAAAGACGGCTCATCGGCGTCGCCTTCGGCTTTCATGAACAACGTGCCCGTGAAATCCCGCTCGGGATTCGGCAATGCAATAAACATGTAGCCGCCACGTGGCCAGATATGCAATGCCTCGGCTTCCATGGCGAAATTCCCGTCCCTCGGCGGGATGGCGATTTCCTGATAGAGGTGGTCGAGCAGCGACTCTTCGAAATCGAATCTGGGCATTGATGCCAGGGCGCGTCGCACGGGTGACCCTGCGCCGTCTGCAGCGATCAGGCGAGAGGCTGTCAGCGAATAGCGGTGCGAGGTATCGGCACCCGCCGCTTCCAGAGTCAGACGGTTTTCCATTGGAACAAAATCAATGCAGCGCTGGCCAAACCGAAACTTCGCACCCGCTTTTTCCGCGGCATCCAGCAAAATGGCATTGAGGCCGGCGCGGCTAACAGAGTAATTCAACTCATGCTCATGCGCGCTGTACGGCTGGAAGTGTTGCGTGCCATCCGTGTTGTGGAGGAGCCGACCTGGCATCGGACAAAGTAACGGAGCCACTGCGTCGGTCAGCCCGGCGACTGCGAGTCCGTTCATGCCGCGGGCGGCCATAGCGAGATTGATCGATCTCCCGGCATAGGCGTCTACCTTGCGTGGATCCTGCTGTCGCTCGATGACCTCAACCTGCATACCGCGTTGCGCGAGGATCGCCGCTAGGAGCGCGCCGGTCAGGCCCGCACCGAGGATGGTGATGGGTTCGTCGTGAAGTCGCATCAGGGTTGCATTGCCCGGTCGAGACGCTGGACAAAGGTCCACACGTCCGTGAAATTATTGTAGAGCGGTGCGGGGGCAACACGGATGACATCCGGCTCCCGCCAGTCACAAACAACATGTTGTTGCTCTAGCGACTCCAAAACCGAACGCCCGGTCACTCGCTCATCGACAATCCTTAGAGAAAGCTGCGCACCCTGTCGTGCTTTGGGCGTAATGATTTGAACGCGTCCTGGCAGATGCGACTCAATCAGCGTTCTGAGATAGCCCGTCAATCGCTGCGATTTACTTCTGATCGCATCGATACCGATGCTGTCGAATATCTCCAGTGATGCTACCAATGGCGCCATACTCAGTATCGGAGGATTGCTTTGCTGCCAGATCTCGACACCGGGTGCGGGATCAATTTTGTGGCGCATCTCGAAGCGTGTGGCTTCCCGATTGCCCCACCAGCCGTGCAGCTGTCCATCACGCAGACCATGGTGGCGTTCGTGCACGAAGGCGCCGCCCACGGCACCAGGTCCGCCGTTCAGATACTTGTAGGAGCAAAACACCGCGAAATCAATGCCCCAATCGTGAAGTTGGAGCGGCACATTACCGATCGCATGCGCGAGGTCCGTGCCCAAAGTAATGCCGTACTTGCGCGTCAGATCAGCGATGCCTTCTAGATCGAGCACTTCGCCGGTCAAGTACTGCACGCCCGGCACCATCACCATGGCGATTCTGTCATCAGCGTCGAGAAGCTCGCGTAACGAATCGACCGTCAGGCCCGCGCTGCTGCCACGCCATTCGACAAGGTCCTGATCGGGGTCGAACCCGTGCAGTCGAAGTTGTGACTGCACCGCATAACGATCTGAAGGAAACGCATCGGCTTCGATGAGTATCCGGAATCTCTGAGCAGTGGGACGATAGAAACTCAGTAGCAAGAGATTGAGATTCACTGTCAGCGTGTTCATCGCAACGGCCTCTGACGCTTTGCAGCCCAATAATCGTGCGAGACCGCTGGTGGCATTCTCATGGTAGGAAAGCCAGGGTGGACTGCCGTTGAAGTGACCTTCAACTCCGAGCGCTTTCCAGTCTTCGAGAATGTCCTGAACCGCTTGCTCGACGGTATTGGGTTGCAGGCCAAGCGAGTTGCCCGCGAGATAGCATTTCCGATCGCCTGTCGCGGTCACCGGCCAGTAGAAACGATCGCGATACGAGGACAGCTCGTCGACCTCGTCGTGCTCGAAAGCGATGCGTGCTTGCTCTGCCAGCATCTAGTCGCTTCCTGGTGCCAGCAAGATGGGATTGCTAGGAATCGCATCGCCTGAAAACGGTGCGGGCTGAAACATCAACCGAAATGACCCGTCCGCGATGTCGGACGGAACGAAGATCATTTCGGTTACCGTAGCCTTGTAGCGAGTATCGGGACCGTCATCATGCCCATCTCGCGGCAATTGCCAATACTGCCTATGCAGCGCTAACGCGCCGCCATCATCGAGTCTGTCCAGTGACGGGGTGTCCACCAGTAAGTGTTCGATGCCACTGCCAACGATCTTGTGCATCGCCGTGTGCGTGAAAAACGGGTAGTCAGCATTCTCCGTGTAATGGCGGTGGGTCTTGCTGACATCGTTCGGCAGGGTTCGCACGATCAAGGCCTCATAATCCGTCAGCAGCTCATCGCCCAACGCTGTTTCCAGCGCGCTCGCCGTCAACTGTCGGTCCTCTGGCATCACATACGACGCGCAGCGATCGTTCGTTTCCGATGCTTGCACATCGGCGAGTGTAACCAGCAAGGCATCGAGTGCGGCGAGCGGAACCATATCGTAGACGCTCTTGCGGGTATTCAGCACGTGGCCGACGCCTTCCGTATGGGTGCCATGGCAATGAGGATTGAGCGTGATAACGCTCGCGTTGCAGCTGCCACCCTCGCGAGTGTCGCCCACAAAGCTCCCGCCGCGCATCGGGCTGGTGCTGGCCGGTGCGACACCAAAGTAATTGCTTTGCGGACCACCGAAATCGATGCGACGCGCGATACTGCGTGGGAAAGTGCTACTCACGATTCACGATCCGGTTTGATCGTGCCACAGTGATCGCACGTTCGATTCGCAACACTGGCGTAAAAACGATCGAACACCGGCGGCAGCTGGTTCACGATATCGCTGATGTGCAGGTATTCCTCGTACAGCAACGCGTCGCAGTTGTCGCAATACCACTGAAAACCGTCAAGCTCGTCGTCTCGCCGCTGGCGCTCAACGACCAACCCTACCGAGTGCGCCATTCGCTGTGGGGAATGGGGCACGCGTGGCGGCAACAACAAGACCTGCCCGGCAGAAATGGGGATATCCACACGCTGCTGACCCTGAATGGTTCGCAGCACCATGTCGCCCTCGAGCTGATAGAAAAATTCCTCGCCTTCGTCGATATGGTAGTCGTCCCGTTGGTTAGGGCCACCCACCACCATAATGATGAAGCCGTTGTCTTCGAATACTTGTTGATTGCCGACGGGTGGTTTCAACAAGTGTCGATGGCGGTCAATCCAACCTTGCAGATCGAACGGTTGCAGATGGGGCAAAGGTCCGGTGTCGGTCGGTTCGCTCATGCGTTCATTGTAGTGTGCAACGCGGTTATGTCGACCGCATAAGCCGTTACTGTCGCTTTCCGTAAGGTGGACAACCAGTAGTCACGGGCGATTGGACGCCGGATGCGATATCGAGACGGACGGCAGTCAGACTCCGGCCCCAAACACACCCGCTATCAAGCCCGAGAACGCCGTTGCCTCGAAAGTAGCCTAGGGCGGACCAATGGCCAAACACCACTTCTGTTTCCTTTCGCTTGTGCGGCACCGTGAACCAGGGTTTGCTGTGTTTCGGACCGCTGGCCGGCAGACCTTTGGTGCGCAGGTCCAGGCCCCCGCGCAAGGTCAACATGCGCATGCGCGTGAATACATTGATGATGTAGCGCCAGCGATCGACGCCCTCAAGCGTTTTGCGCCATAGTGCGGGTTTGTTGCCATACAGCCGACGTAGCAGGTGTTCGTGCTCGTCGCTCTGAAGGACGGTTTCGACCTCGCTGGCGAGGTTCAGTGCTTTCTTAATACTCCAGCGCGGCAAAATTCCGGCATGCACCAACGCCTTGTCGAGTGTCGAGTCAAAGTGCAGGAGCGGCCTGTGGCGTAACCAGTCGATCAACTCATCGGCGTCCGGCGCGTCAAGTACAGAGTGCAAGTCGTGGTAACGGCGTGCGCGTTTGCTGTCGACGCCCGCCAGAGCAAGCAGATGTAGGTCATGATTGCCAAGCACAGTAATGACCGATTCGCCGAGACTCCTGACCAACCTCAGTGTCGCAAGGGAGTGCGGACCGCGATTGACAAGATCACCCGTCAACCAAATTGTATCTCGGGAAAGATCGAACTCTACGAGGTCCAACAGCCGCTTGAATTCCTCGTAACATCCCTGAAGGTCACCGATGGCGTACACGGCCATGGAATCTTCCGCTACTGGAGAATGCCGGGGATGGCCAATGTGAACGGCTCGATCGGCGCTTCGAAACGGACATCGTCGTTGCGTTTCATCAGGTAGCTACCCTGCATAGTGCCGACCGGTGTCTCGATGATCGCGCCGGAGCTGTACTCATAACTCTCGCCGGGCTCGAGTACCGGCTGCTGACCTACGACACCGTCACCACGAACTTCCTGCACCTTGCCGTTGCTGTCGGTAATGACCCAGTGTCTGCGCAGCAGTTGTGTGACCTGATCGCCATCGTTGCGAATGCGGATACGATAGGCGAATACAAATCTGCCTGAATCGGGCTCGCTTCGATCCTCGCGGTAGGTCGTGGCGACATCAATGTCAATCGAGGGGTTTTCCATGGCGTCATTCAAGCAAACCGCCGGAAGTGGTGCAATTGCTTTGTGATCAGGAACGCAATCTCGACAGTGCATCGAACTCCGCAATCGAGAGCGTTTCCGGCCTTCGCCCGGGGTCGATGCCGATATTCATCATTTGTTCTGCATCGACGAAGTCGCGCAATGCGTTGCGCAGCGTCTTACGACGCATGGAAAACGCGCGCTTCACCACTGGTTCGAAATTGCTATCCAACCCCAGCCGACCTGATTCGGGTAGCGGTGTGAGGCGCACAATCGCTGACCGCACTTTTGGGGGCGGATCGAACGCTTCGGGGCCGACATCGAAGAGATGTTCAGCGTCAAATGCGCAACCTAGCATCACGCTGAGGCGTCCGTAAGCCTTGTCACCCGCTCGCGCCACAATTCGATCGACGACTTCCTTTTGCAACATGAAGTGCATGTCGATTACCACATCAATGTGCTGCAACAGGTGAAACAATAGTGGTGTGGAAATGTTGTAGGGCAAATTGCCTACTAACCGAAGCGGTCCTCCCAGGGCGCCGTAATCCTGATTCAGTGCGTCGCCTGAAACAATGCGAACCTGTTTGTTTTCACGATAGACCTGCTGCAGTTCGAGCACCAGATCACGATCGAGTTCTATCAGCGTTAGTTGATCGGTACGAGGCTCCAATCCCTCCGTCAGCGCCCGCTGCCCTGGGCCGATCTCGACCATATGTTCTCCCGGTTTCGGAGCGATAGCGCGCAGCATACGATCCACGACCGAAGTGTCGCTCAGGAAGTGCTGTCCGAACCGTTTACGGGGTTTGTGCGTGTTCACTGGAAAGCAAGATGCGCGGCGAGATCAATAGCAGCCTGCAGGCTTTCTGTGTCTGCGACGCCTTTTCCTGCAAGATCGAGTGCGCTGCCATGATCGACCGAGGTGCGGATGATCGGCAGGCCTAGTGTGACATTGACCAATGATCCGAAGCCTGCGTACTTGACCACCGGCAAACCTTGGTCGTGGTACATCGCAAGGATCGCATCAGCGCCCTTACCGGCATGATTGAAGATGGTGTCAGCGGGGTGAGGTCCTCGGATTGCGATGCCTTCAGATCGAAGTTGTTCGATGGCGGGCTTGATCACCGCATCGTCCTCATGACCTAAGTGTCCTTGTTCGCCGGCATGCGGATTGAGCCCGCATACTGCGATGGTTGGATCAGCGATGCCGAATCGTCGAGAAAGATCCTTGGCCAGCACACGAGCGACTCGCAGAATCTTGGGCTTGGTGATCGCATCTGCGACCGCTCTCAAAGGCAGATGCGTGGTGACCAGCGCCACGCGCAAAGTGTCATTCGCGATCAGCATTACCGACTGATCCGCACCGCTTCGTTCAGCGATGTATTCGGTGTGGCCTAGAAAGCGGTATCCACCATCGGCAATTGCCGATTTTTGAACCGGTGCGGTGACCATGCCCGCAAAGTCTCCTGCCATACAACCGTCCACCGCGCGGTTCAGCCCCTCAATCAGGCCAGCGGCGTTACGCGAATCGGGCACACCGAGACAATCATGTGCGCAAATCGGCGTGTGCAATACCGGTAGTCGGCCGGGCGTGTGCGCATTTGGGAGGGCGTCAATGGTCACGCGTTCGATCTCGATGCGTATGCCCATCTGATCGGCGCGATGCGAAAGGAAATCTGCGTCCCCGATACCGATCAAGGCACACGGTTGCGGCATGAGTGCACGCTTGAGACAGATTTCCGGTCCTATCCCTGCGGGCTCTCCGGTTGTGAGCGCCAGCCTCAAAGGATTCAGATACGCTTGTCCACGAAGGCTTCGTCCCGCAAACGACGCAGCCACAACTCGGTCTCCTCGCCGACCCGCGAGTTACGCAGACTGGTTGCGCACTCGTTTCGGCGCACTTCGTCGGTGTTGTCGTACACCCGGCGCCCGAGTACTTCGATAATGTGAAAACCGAATCGCGTCTGGACCACGTCCGAGAGTTGATTCAGCCCGAGTTCATTGACGACCTCGGTAAATTCCGGGACAAAAACGCCGGGTTGTGTCCAGCCGAGATCACCGCCGAGATTGCCGGAGCCGGGGTCGTCGGAGTTGAGCTTTGCAAGATCAGCGAAATCCTCGCCTTCGAGAATTCGCGAACGAATGTCCTGAAGCTTCTGGCGCGCCGCCGCCTCATCCAGAATTTCGTTGGGCCGCACAAGAATGTGTCGGACTTTGGTTTGTTCGATTTCGCTGCGCCCAGTAGCACCGCGCATCTCGTTCAATCGCACCAGATGAAAACCGCTGCCACTGCGGATGGGCCGTGAGACGTCGCCCACACTCATCTCATAGACCGCGTCAGCGAAGAGCGTCGGGATCTGATTGCCTTTTCTCCAACCGAGACTGCCGCCTTCCAGTGCTGTTTCGCTGTCCGAATTCGTGATGGCCAGCGTTGCGAAATCCGCACCATCTTTGATTTGCTTGTAGAGCGATTCCGCTTTGTCTTGCGCCGCGCGGAATTCATCCGCTGTCGCGGTGCCCGAGACACTGATCAGCATGTGCGAAAGATCATATTCGGCGTTCACGCCTGACTGTTGCTCGGTTCGTGCCAGGCACTGCTCCAATTCGCGCTCTGTGACGCTGATTCGTCTTACAACAGAAATATTACGCACCTGTTCGATCACCATTTGCTCGCGCATATCTTCACGATAAACGGGATACGAGATCCCCTGCGCGGACATGACCTCGGGCAACTGCTCGAATGGAATACCGTTGCGTTGCGCCACACTTGCCAAGGCGTTGTTGAGCGCTTCATCGGAAATTCGAATGCCCATTCGATCTGCGCGCTGAAGCTGTAATCGGGTAACGATAAGTCGTTCGAGGATTTGCGATTTAAGTTCGCTCTCCGGCGGCATCGGCTGCCCGGTCTCAAGAATGCGTTGCTTGATGATCTGCACCTGCACGTTGAGTTCACTCTCAAGCACGACACCGTCGTTCACCAGTGCGACAACGCGATCCAACAGGACACTTTCCTCCTGAGCGAACGCGGAGCCTGCGGCGAACGTAAGCAACAGGGCCAGGACGAAAGGCAATGGCGATTGAAGTCTGTTCATGGGTTAGTCGATTGTTGATCGGTACCCGAGGATACCTTGTTCCAGAAGCTGATCCGCAGGGTCTCCGACACTGGTCAGACCCTTGAGTTCCAACTGAACCGAGATCGCGGTGTCGGCGGTACCGTCCCTGCGGCTAATGAATCGCCGCGACACAACGCGAACGCCCCAGCAGCAACTCTCGTACTCAAGACCGAAAAATCGCTCCAGAGATACCTTGTCGCGCAGGGAGTAATTATACCTGCCCACAATGTTCCAGCGCGAGGCGACCGGCCAGCTGAACGAGACATCACCCTGTTCGAGCGAGTCCTCGCGGAAGCGGTAGGCCAGATTGACCACTCGCTTATTGCCCGGTCGATACTGCAGGCGGACCTCCGATTTGGTCGTTGTATTGCGCTCCGCGTTCCACTGCTGCGCCAGTTCAACATTCCAGTTACCCCAAACGTTGACCAGCAATTCGGCGATATAGTCCGAGGCATTACCCTGCGGGACGACGCTATCCGGGAGACGGACCTCCTGCGAAGACAAGCTACGGCTTTGACCAATGGTGGCGGTCAACAACGTACGCCCGCTGTTCTCAGCCAGCAGTCGGGTGCGAACGCCGACCGTCAGTTGGTCGGTATCCCCGATTCGGTCGATACCAATAAAACGGTTCTCACGGTACAGCTGCTCGAGGCTTGATATCGGCAGGATGGTGTCAAAGACGGGCAGGTCGCTCTGATCGCGGAACGGCACATGCACGTAATACAAGTGCGGCTCTAGCGTCTGAATCAGGCCGGCCGTCCTGAGTGTACGTTCCAGTCTTAAACCGGCGTCGAGGCTTGCGATCGGTAGGTCGCGGGTCGCAGTGCGGGTACCCGGATTTCCCGGCTCCTCCAGTACATACCGCGTGTGCCACCACTGCAGCCTTGGGCGTGCATAAATGCCCCCGGAAGACCAGTTGAATCCGGCGAAGGGCGCGGCATGGAGTCTTCGACCCGTAACCCCAACGTCACGGTCGAACTCCGTGAATTCAGAGTCGAAGCCAGCCTCGAACCCCCACGGCATGTCCGCATAGAGCGTATTCAATCGAACCCTCGGCAGCATGCGATACGGCTCTTCGTCGCCGAGAATGGCGTTATCGATCGTTTGGTAGTTTGTGGCGCTGATATCGCCGGTTATGTTCTTGCCGAAATATCGCACTCCCAGCGTGCGATTGAGGTGGGTCACGCTCGAGGTCGATAAGCTGCCACCCAGGTCTTCAAGATACTGATCATCGGACACGTCGGTGACATCGGCGAAGGCGCGCCAACGTTGCGCGAAGTCGGTCTGGTTCTGCCACCGAAAAAACGTTCGGTCGATGTTCTCCAGGTCGTCGCCTGGCAAATGCGCAAGTCCGATTTCGCCAATACTCCGTTCGGTCAGATACCGAACTTGCGTATCGAGCTGGATGCCTCGACGGGACAGAATTCTCGGTGTAATAGTGGCGTCGTATGCGGGCGCGATGTTCCAGTACCAGGGTGTGCTGATATCAAGCCCATTGCGCGCCGATTGTCCAAAGTTAGGCAGCAGGAAGCCAGTCTTGCGTTGCGTGGAAATTGGAAACGAAAGGTAGGGCGTGTAGAGAATCGGCACGTCCTTGAAGCGCAAGGTCAATCCGCGTGCAGTGCCGACACCGGAGTTTGTGTCGAGGATGATCGAGCCTGCGCGCACCAGCCAGTCGTCTACTTCAGGCGGGCAGGTCGTGTAGTTCACCTCGTTCAGTTCCAGTGTTCCCTCTCGGTCAATGGCAAGCAGGCTGGCCGCACCGCGCGACGCTCCGTTGCCGAGACTAAATTCGGCGTCTGCGAACGACACGCGCCCGTCCGAGGCGCTGAGCATGGCCTCTTCGCTGACGATATCGGCACCGCTACCACGATAAGAAACACCTCCGTTCAGGCTCAGCGTACCGTCCTTGCCACTGTATGCGCCTTCCTCGGCGGTGAGGAGTAATGTATCTCGCTCAACCCGTACACCCTGACTGAGTTGCGCGTTGCCTTCGAAGTCCATGATCCCGGCGCCGGACTCGAGCGTAATCGTCCCATCGGCGTTGATCGCTGGCTGACTGACGACGGGGTTCTCGATCTCAGTAGGGGCGCATAGCGGCAGCTGGGACTGCGCGTTCGCTACCGTCGCCAGCGCCGACAACATTGCGACTGTGAGCGAATTGTAACGGCGGCTCGCGATGGGCTTGATCCGACTGTGGCTGGTAGGCACGAGTGTAAAGCAATGCGCTACCATGCGCGCGATGAGCAGCAGCACACCGAATGATGCGCGTTGGCGAAGTGCCGATGCGTGGCTTGAGCGACTAGGGCTAAATGGCAGCCTCACGATTGCGTCGGCGGACGCCAGTTTTCGCCGCTACTTCAGGTGTTCGCTGGACGAGCCGTGGATCGATAGTCACGCACAACTGCACGAGCGAGATGAGTCGTTGATACTGATGGATGCGCCACCCGAGCGCGAGGACACCGCGCTTTTTGAACAGGTGACCGACGCGCTTGGCAGCACCGGACTGCCTGTGCCGACAGTGTTTGCTGCTGATCACGACAACGGATTCTTGCTACTGACCGATTTTGGTAATCAGGACCTTCTTCAGGTTCTGCAAGCGCACCCGGAACAGGCAGGAACGTGGTATCGGCAAGCCGCTGCACTGCTGCATGAGTTGCAGAGTGCTCCCGGAGAGGTAGTCGATGGATTTCCGCCCTACGACGAGGCGCGACTGCGTACCGAGATGCAGCTGTTTGTCGATTGGTTGTGGCGTCAACATCTCGCACTCGAGTGGACCGATACCCACCAGGAGCAGTGGGATGCTTTGACAGGGATTCTTGTCGAGAGTGCTTTGCAGCAGCCTGCAGTGGCCGTCCATCGGGATTTTCACAGCCGCAATCTGATGGTGACCGCCGAGCATGAAATCGGTGTTATCGACTATCAGGATGCAATGGCCGGTCCCTACACCTATGACCTGGTCTCGTTGCTTCGCGACTGCTACGTCGATTGGCCGCTATCGCAAGTGACAGCGTGGGCATGTAGCTGGCTCAATGCCAGCCGAGTTGGCCAAGATGTGAACGAGACACAACGGTTGCGTTGGTTTTTCTTGATGGGTGTCCAGCGTCAGCTGAAGGCTGCTGGAATTTTCGCTCGGCTTTCGATTCGCGATGGCAAAAACGGCTACTTACCGGATATTCCGAGAACGTTGAACTATATCTGTGCGATTGCCGATATCTATCCGGAGCTCTCGTGGATTGCGGAACGGATTGAGGTGGATTGCTTGCCGGGACTCGCCGATGACTGAAGCGCTGATTCTTGCCGCGGGTCGGGGTGAGCGACTGAGACCGACGACTGACACGCTTCCAAAACCGCTGATCGAAGTCGGTGGTGAGCCGCTGATTGACCGTCACTTGAGAACGATCGCGGCGGCGGGGATCACGCGTGTCGTCATCAACCTCGGTTGGCTCGGCGAGCAGATTGCATCTCATGTAGGTGATGGATCGCAGTTTGGTGTGCGCGTGCTGTTCAGTCCTGAGGGGTACCCAACGTTGGATACCGGCGGTGCGATTGTTCGCGCGCTTCCGATCCTTGGGACTGAGACGTTTTGGGTGATCAATGCGGATATCTGGACGGACTTTGTTCCATCCGCTATGGGCCCGACTATTGATACCGAGTGCGATGCGGCGATTGGGCTGACCCCAAACCCGGTTTATCGGAGCGGCGGTGACTTCGGGATCAACGCCGGGCGCGCAACGAATACGGATAGGCAGACAATGACGTTCTCCGGTATTGCATGCTATCGACGCGATTTCTTTGCGGGCTTGCCGGATGGTCGATTCTCGATCGTACCGCTCTTGCGCGACGCAGCCGATAGGAATGCCCTGGGTGCGTTCGATATCCGATCCAAATGGTTCGATATTGGCACGCCAGACCGTTTGGCCGCGGCGCGCTCGGGCGTCACCGAATCGCAGCGCCAGGTCGATTGACATACTCAAGATCAAGTGTGTCGGCCAGGTGATCGCTCAGACCGAGAGCAGCCTTCTGAACAGACTGCTCTAGCCCCAGATCGCCCAGGGTTGTGATCGGGAGGTTCTCCATCCCACATGGGTTGATGCGATCGAACGGTTCGGTGTCCATGTCAACGTTCAACGCCATACCGTGATAGCTGCAACCGCGCCGAATTCTTAGGCCAATGCTGGCCAGCTTGGCGACGTCCACATACACGCCAGGCGCATCTCTGCGGCCAGCGGCAATCACGTCGGACTGCGCAACGTAATTCACTACCGCCTGTTCGAGACCCATCACTAGTGCTCTTACGCTGAGCTTTCGTCGCCTGACGTTCAGTAGGGGATAGATCATGAGCTGCCCAGGCCCGTGATAGGTGACCTGCCCACCTCGGTCGATACCTACTAGTGGGATGTCGCCCGGAGCCAGTACGTGTGAGCGATCTGCTGCCAACCCGAGTGTGAAAACCGGCGGGTGTTCGCAGAACCAAAGCTCGTCCATCGTTTGCTCGATACGACCTGCCGTGAACCCCTGCATCGCGCGCCATAGTGGCTCGTATTCCTGGCGGCCTAACCAGCGAATGCGGCATTCGCGTTTCACCGTCGACACCTCTACAGCGCCATCAGCACTTCGGGATCGTCGGTCAGGCTTTGGTAGATCGCGTCGAGTTGTTCACGCGATCGCGCGGTGATGTCGATCGTAACCGAAAGGAATCTGCCATTGGTGCTCGGGCGACTAGCAACGGCCAGTGCTGTTTCACCATTCGTGTGTTGAAGTACCAGCGATTGTGCATGCGACGCGAAAGTCTCCGTGTTCCGCCCCATGACCTTAACAGGGAAGCGCGTCGGAAAATCGATCAGCTCTTCTTCACTCACAGTGTGCGCTTCCTTTCCTGGTAGGCCGTGAACAGTGCATCCCACGTTGGCCCGGGCTTACCGGCACCAATTGGTGCGCCATCGAGACTGGTCAACGGTGCGATCTCTTTCGTGCTGGACATCAAAAGCAGCTCATCGGCCGATCGCACCTGATCCATGGTGATTGGCGCGATGTGCGTCGCCACGCCGATGCCCGATGCAATATCCATCGTCAGGTGCCGTGTGACGCTCGGTAGCATCGCGGTGGACTCCGGCGGCAGGCACAGTCGTCCGTCGATGACACAACCAATGGCGCTTGCCGCGCCTTCGACCAGGAATCCATTCCGTTCCAATAACGCTTCCAATGCGCCCGACCGCGTCGCGGATTCACGTGCCAATACGTTGGCCAGCATCGACGTAGACTTGATATCACAGCGCTGCCACCGATCATCGGGCAGCGAAATCGCCGCAAAGCCTTCGCTATAGCGAGCCCAGGTCGGTGGCGTTAACGGGCTGGTCATGAGAAACAGGCTCGGCGTGTTTGCCACCGGGAACTTGTGATCTCGCCCATCATCACCGCTTCGTGAGACCTGGATGTAAATCGATTGGTTGCCGGGGCCGTTCGCTGCGAGTACCTGATCGATAATCGAGGTCAGCGCATCCTGTGAGCAGGGCTCGGGAAGATCGATGGCGGCAAGACTCAAGGTCATTCTGCGCAGGTGTTCTTCGAGTCCTAGCGGTTTACCGCCGTACGCCGGGATAACTTCGTAAACGCCATCGCCGAACAGAAACCCTCGGTCCAGCGGCGATATCCGGATTTCACTGAGCGGTCTTACGGCGCCGTCGTGCCAACCGTATTCCAGTGCACGCGCCATGGTTACTCGAACCAGAGTCGGACGCTGTCGCCCATGCGTTTAAAGAAACCACCGCGC
>JBCBNU010000058.1:0-15034 GCA_039821645.1 Pseudomonadota bacterium | reverse complement strand
TGCTCGGCGGCTTGTTCGAGCGCTGGCAAATGAGCACCCCGGCGCACGCCGCGGTTTCTCAGACGGTCAACGCGCTGCCGGGCATCAAGCGTCCTCGTCTCAAAGGGCTGGCCAATGCGGTACTGCGCCGATTTGATCGAGAGCGCGATGCGCTGCTCGCGCAGTTGGAGCGTCAACCTGACAGTGTTCGGCTGTCGCACCCTCGATGGCTTGAGGAGCAACTCAGTACCGATTGGCCCGATCAGGCGCTTGAGATCATGGCGTCGAACAATGCCCGAGCGCCAATGTGGCTGCGCATCAATGCGATGAAAACGACGCTAAGTGCCTATTGCGAATTGCTTGCTGCGAGCGGTATTGCCGTCGATTCGACATTTGGCCAAGCCGCGATTTGTCTGAGTGGCCCGGTACCTGTATCGGCACTGCCTCGTTTTGATGACGGCTGGGTTTCTGTGCAGGATCTCGCCCCGCAGTGGGTGGCTGATGTCGTTGCTGCAAAGCCCGGAATGCGGGTGCTCGATGCGTGCGCGGCCCCGGGCGGCAAAAGCGCGCACTTGCTGGAAGCGGCAAGGAACCAGCTCGACCTGCTGGCCCTGGATATCGACGCTGAGCGTCTTGTGATGGTCGATGAGACGCTGGATCGTCTCGGGCTCTCGGCAACAACGCTTGCGGCTGATGCCGCCCAGCCGGATACATGGTGGGATGGCGCTACGTTCGACCGCATACTCATCGATGCGCCTTGCTCCGCTACGGGTGTTATCCGGCGACATCCCGACATCAAATCGCTGAGACGCAGCGAAGACATTGCGGCTCTGGCCGAACGCCAGGTGGCGCTTCTCCGAGCATTGTGGCCACTGCTGAGCCCGGGCGGGTGTCTGGTCTACGCAACATGCTCGATTCTCAAGCATGAGAATTCCGAGGTTACCGACAGGTTTTGTCGCGATATTGCACCAGAGGCCCGCTTCGATGAGTTGCGCCTAGACAACATTAAAGGTGTAATTAAAGCGAAACCTGGGGGCGTGCAAATACTGCCGGGAACGCAGAACGCTGACGGGTTTTTCCTCTCGCGCTTCTGGCGTCCAGACTGAATTCACACGAACTCGAACCGCGGTCGGAATGTCTGACATGAAGCGCCTTGTGACCACAATCTGCATTTGCATCGTCACGGGGTTTGGCTCCGCGGTCGCTCATGCTGATGGAGGAAGCGTCGAGATTCGATCAGCGGACTCCGAGCTTGTTGATGGCGTTCATCTCGCCGATGCGCGCCTGCAGTACCAACTGTCTGATCGCATCGATGAGGCGCTCGCCGGCGGCATAGCGCTCGAGTTCGTTATGGAGTTCGAAATCGATCGTGTTCGCCGCTGGTGGCTTGACGGCAAGATCGACACCGTGCGGGTTCAGCACGAGCTGCGCTTCGATTCTGTCAGTGAGCGTTACTCTTTACGCAACCTCAATACCGGTCAAAGAAGATCGTACGCGACCATCTTTGGCGCACTGAATGCGCTGGGACGTGTCGATAATTTGCCGCTCATTGATGCAACGCTACTCGAGCCCGACGGTCGCTATCGTGTCGCCATGCGTGCGGGGGTGAGCATCTCCGAGTATCCGGTTTCGTTGCGCTACCTGCTGTTTTGGCGCAACGATTGGCGCGTGAACAGCAACCAGGTCACATGGTTACTCGATCGCTGAGCCACCTGTTCTACACCGTCGCTGCTGCGGTGGGACTGGTACTCGCGCTCAGTGCACTGGTGTTGCTGGCCAAGACTTCCAACAATTCTGCTGAGCTCGACCGCCTGTCACAGCTCACGCTCGTGATCAATGGTGTCGGCATTGCCATCATGTCGGGTCTTTTGTTGGGCAACATCATCCGATTGATCCGGGACCTTCGCCGCCAGGTGCCTGGTGCACGATTGAAGAGTCGTATGGTGGCAGCGTTTATCGGGCTCGCATTGTTGCCGCTGTCTGTCGTTTACTACTTTTCGCTGCAGTTCATTAATCGCGGGATTGATAGCTGGTTCAGTGTGCAAGTGGAACAGGGACTTGACGATGCACTGGAGCTCAGTCGTGCCGCAATGGATGTACAGATGCGAAATGGCCTGCGTCGAACGCAGGCGATTGCGCGACGCGTCGAACGACAGCCGAGTTCTCGCTGGTTGCAAGTGCTCGCCGAGGAGCGCGAGGTATCCGGTGCTTTGGAGCTGGTCATCTTCTCGGGCAACAGCCGCATCCTCGCGTTGAGTTCGGAGCGCTCGGTCAGCAGCGTACCGTTGTTGCCGACCGATGAGGTGCTGATGACTGTTCGCGCGTCTCGACCCTATTTCAGTTTGGATCTCCTTGAAGACGACCAGTATGAGGTGCGAACGGCGGTGCCGCTGATCGGCGAAACGGGCTCGGACATGCGTATTCTCCAGGCCGTGTACCCGGTGACGCAGCGCTTGTCCGGAATCGTCTCAAACGTTCGCCAGTCCTACGCCGACTATCGGCGACTTGTTTTGCTCCGAACACCGCTAAAGAGCACATTTACACTTTCGCTGACCGTCGTGTTGCTGGTGTCGGCGTTAGCCGCGATTTATGGGGCGTTCTTTTTTTCAAGGCGTCTGGTCGCACCGATTCAGCAACTGGTGGCGGGTACCGAAGCAGTTGCCAAGGGTAATCTGGAAACGGAGCTGGCGCCCCCACCGCGCGATGAGATCGGTGTGCTGGTCAGCTCGTTCAACGATATGACGCGCCGCCTGCGTGTTGCTCGTGATGAGGCGCAGCGTATCCGAGGTGCGGTGGAAACCGAGCGTGCCAACCTCGAAACCATTCTTGCGCGTCTGTCGACCGGTGTTATTGCGCTTACCCCGGAGCTCGAGGTGCGCACGGCCAATGCTGCCGCCGCCGATATCCTTGGGGTGGATATCGATCAGCGCCGAGGTGAGCGTTTGGCGGACGTCGCGGAGGGCGAACTGCTATTGGGTCAGCTCTACGATATCGCTAGTGCGCATTTTGCTTCGGGAGAGACCGAGTGGCGTGAGCAAATCATGTTGCGTGAGCCTACTGGTCGTCGCGTGTTGACCTGTGCGTGTACGGAACTTACGACCGACAGCATGGCGCTTGCCGGCTTCGTCATCGTGTTCGACGACATCACGACGTTGCTGGAGGCACAACGCTACGCCGCCTGGGGCGAGGTGGCTCGCCGCCTTGCACACGAGATCAAGAATCCGCTAACGCCGATTCAGTTGTCAGCAGAGCGTTTGCGCCGGAAATATCTCGAGCAGCTGCCGGTTGAGGATTCGCAGATGCTGGATAGAGCAACCCACACGATCGTCCAGCAGGTCGAGGCGATGAAAGAGATGGTTAACGCGTTTTCCGATTACGCGCGCACGCCCGATTTGCAGATTTCCCGCTTCAGTTTGCAGCGCTTGGCCGCTGAGCTCGAGGAGCTTTACCGCGCGGAGGCACCGCACCTGCATATCTCGCTTTCGAGTAATCCGGACTTGCCGCCGATCGAAGCGGACAATGGTCGTGTCCGGCAGATGCTGCACAACTTGCTGCGCAATGCGGTCGAAGCACTTGCTGGTCGGCAAACCGGCACCATTGAGGTGCGACTCGGCAGCATCGAGCGGTTCGGTCAACCAATGGTCGAGATTCGGGTCACCGATGACGGCCCGGGCTTCCAGACAACGAGCGTTCACCAGGTTTTCGACCCTTACGTGACCTCCAAACCGAAAGGGACTGGCCTTGGGCTTGCGATCGTACGCAAGCTGGTGGAAGAGCATGCTGGTACGATTAGCGCGGGCAATCGGCTCGAGGGTGGGGCAGAGATCAGTATCGTTCTGCCATTAAACGAGACAGCGCGTGAAGCCATGCTGACGCGCACGCCTCGAAGATCAGAGTCACGGAGGGTGCACTCATGAGCGCATCGAGAATTCTCGTTGTTGATGATGAAGCGGATATTCGAACCCTGATCCAGGAAATCCTTTCCGAGGAGGGCTATGCCGTGACGGTTGCGGCTGACGCGGCAGAGGCGCGAGTGGCTCGCGAATCGGTGGACCCGCACCTCGTGTTACTCGATATCTGGATGCCTGATACCGATGGGATCACACTGCTGCGCGAGTGGTCCTCGGAAGGCGGTGGGTTGTGTCCTGTGGTGATGATGTCGGGGCACGGCACGGTCGATACCGCGGTTGAGGCGACAAGACTTGGCGCCGTGGATTTCATCGAGAAACCGCTGTCGCTCGCCAAACTCCTGCGCACTGTGGAGCGCGGGCTGTCGCAGGGCCAACGCCGACCAAACACCGAACATCCTTCGCCGCTGATGAGCATTGTCGAGCCGGTGGGCCGCAGTCCGCTGGTCCGACAGCTACGTGAGCGCGCGACGCAGATCGCACAGCATGATGCCAACGTTCTGATCGCCGGAGAGCCGGGGAGTGGAAGAGAGGCTATCGCTCGCTATCTGCATGAGAAAGGCGCGGGGTCGGATGCGCCGTTCGTCAGCGTGTCTGCCGGCGCCGTAAGTGCAGAGAATGCAGAAGTGCAACTGTTCGGCGACACCAAAAGCGGGCTGCTTGCTCGTGCGGGTGGCGGCACGCTGTTCATCTCGGAGCTGAGTGATCTTGATCTGAAGGTGCAGAAGTTGCTTGCCGCCACGCTGCAGCAGGGGAGTTTCACACCGGTCGGCTCGAGTCAGGCGACCGCGTTTGAAGCGCGCGTAGTTGCTTCGGTACAAGCTGACTACGAGCGTGTGGCGGCTGACGACGGCCTGCGCAGAGACTTACTGTCTGCAATCAATGTATTGGGCTTGAAGGTACCCGCCTTGCGAGAGTACTCCCAGGACGTACCGGATTTGCTGCGTTATTACGTCGATACGCTGGTCGATCAGAAGGGATTGGAATTCAGGCGCTTCGGCATCGCGGCTCAGAATCGGCTACGCAACTACCCATGGCCTGGCAATCTCGCATCGCTTCGCAACATGGTGCAGCGCTGTCTGTTGGCAGGTGGTGATGAAGAGGTATCGTTGCAGGAAATCGAATCTGAGCTCGCGGTGGCACAGACGCCGGTTGAACCGTTGGTGAAGCAGGACTTGTTAGCGCTCCCTCTGCGAGAGGCGCGTGAGCAATTCGAACGCGCTTACCTCACTCAGCAGTTGATTTTATGTGACGGCAAGGTGGGTCAGCTCTCCAAGCGGGTCGGCATGGAGCGTACCCATCTGTATCGCAAGCTGCGCTCGCTGGGCGTCGACTTTCGCCAGGCCGGGAATAGCGACGACTGAGGCTGGTGGTCGGTGAAACCAATCTTTCGAGCCTCTTGTGCGAGATGGCTCCCGAGCTCGCGCCGACGCCGTTCGTCTTCGCGGCACTCAACCATCCGTCCGCTGAGTTGCGAGCGAGCGCATTTATGGTCTGCGAGGAATCCGAAGCCACAACGTTGGTGCTACCGGCATCGCTCGCAGAAGAGGTCGTCGAGTCTTCAGCCCCTTATGCCCGAATCACGTTGCGTGTTCACTCCAGTTTGGAGGCAGTGGGTCTGACCGCTGTCGTTGCCGAGGCGCTTCGCGCTGACAACATCCCCGCCAACGTCGTTGCCGGCTACTATCATGACCATGTGTTTGTCCCATGGGACAGGCGTGACGCAGCACTTGGCGCGCTCGTTCAAGTGAGAGATCAGTCGCGAGCGTCGGGTGGCTGAACGGCCGTTCGAATTTCGCTGCGCTCGATTGCAGACAAAGCACCTTCCTCGGAGACGGTGATGCCGGGGGTGCCGAAATCACCGATGGACAGCCGACGCACTTCGCGGATGGCGCGGAGTCCTGGATCAGGCGTCGGTCCAGCGGGCCGAATTTGATGCGTGGCAATCAGCTCGCCCTCAATAAAGGCGCCGGTGCCATCAATGGTTGCGATGAGGATCGGCGCGACCCCCTTCAGTCCGGCGACGCTAATGCCATAGTAGGTCGCAAAATTGCCGAGACTGTAAGCGATGAGCCGTTCCTTGTAGCGCTCCATAGCTCGCACAACATGGGGGCCGTGACCCAAGACCAGATCAGCGCCGGAGTCGACCATCGCGCGCGCGAAAACCACGACGTCGCCGCGTGGCTCGTTGTAGTAGGTCTCCTCTGCGAACGGAATGTGAAGCGCGCCGAGCCCTTCTGCGCCGCCATGAAAACTCACGATGACAATGTCGTGTGTGGTCGCAAGATCCGCCACGCGGAATGCCGCATCGACAACATCGAGCATGCTGAACGAGTTTTTGGTGACCGCAAAAGCAATCATCGCGACGCTGAGGTCGTTCACTTGCCACGAAGCAACATCGCCAATACGGCCGGAATGGTGGATGCCGAAGCGATCCAGCGTTGCCATGGTCATGTCGCGCCCTTCCTCACCGAAGTCGCGTGCATGATTATTGGCAAGGCTCACAACATCGAAGCCCGCCGCTGCCAAATGCGCGGCGTAGCGCGTTGGTGAACGGAACAGGTAGCAAGCGCTCGTGTTGCTACAGCGTTTGCCGGGTTCGCCACCGTCGACCAGTACCCCCTCAAGATTGCCAAAGGTGATATCGGCTTTGGAGAGCACCGGCGTAACCGCACTGAGAAAGCTGACTCCGTCGTCATCCGGAAGTCGATTTTCTGGGTAGTCAGTACCCAGCATGATGTCGCCAACCGCAGCGACGGTCAGACGCAGAGTGCGAGGATCCGCTCGTTCAGGTTCCGGCGCGGCAGGAGGCGGTTCGGGGGCTGCCTCCGGCACGGCTTCGGGATGGGCAACCTCAGGATCGGTTTCGGTCAGCGGTGTCGTGCACCCGGCGAGTACCAGCAATGCAAACGCCATGGCCGCACGCGCGTTACTGGGCACGTTTTCGAACCTGATGCTCGATGTTGTCTGCCGCCAGGCGTCGGCGGTAGTCATTCACCTGCGCAGGGCTGGTCACTGGGCCGATGATGACCCGATGAAACCACTGATCCCGCACCTGTGCGATCTGAATTTGCACCGGCATATTGAGCATCGTCACCCTGGCGCGCATGCTGTCGGCGTCGTCGCGGTTTTGGAATGCACCCGCCTGAATAATGTAGGAACCGGGCTCCGAAATTTCGCCTAGCGGTTTGCGAGGTCCGAGCGTCTCCGTGACCGGTACATCGACCTGGTCGTCGGTTAACAATTCATAGAAGTCGTACTCGGCGCCGGTGACCTCCAGTGGCTTTACGACAACTTCCGGCGGCTCTTCGGCAGGTTCAGACGGCACGCTCGCGTTCTGCGCGGTGGCCGTACTCGGCGCTGATACGTTGCTCCGCCGCAGCTCCGGGAGACCATAAATCCAGACGAACAATGCGATGGTGATGCCGGCGCCGAAGCCAGCCAAAAGCGATCCCCAGTGCGGACCGCCGGTTGCCTTGCGGCTCCGTGCTCGACCAGCGCGTTTTCGCTTTGCCATGCTACATCCGCTCCGGAGCACTGACGCCAAGGATGCTGAGCCCATTGCGCAGCACAACACGTACCGCGGCGATCAGCGTCAATCGACGATTCCTCACCGGTGCTTCATCTTCCAGAATTTTGTCGCTGTTGTTGTAGTAGCTGTGCAGTTCCGCCGCTAGGTCGCGAAGATAGTTCACGAGGATATGCGGTGCCCGTTTGTCAGCCGCACTGACGATGATGTCGGCGAATCGATCGAGACTCTGCAAAAGGGCGATCTCGTAGCTGCTCGTCAATTCCGGCAAACCGGCAATACCAGCATCCCGATCCCAAGTCAGCGATTGTTCTGCCGCCTCACGGAAGATCTTCGCGATTCGCGCATGTGCATACTGGATGTAGTAAACCGGATTGTCTTTGGTGTTGGACTTGGCGAGTTCCAGATCGAAATCGAGTGGCTGGTCGTGGCTGCGCATGATGTAGAACAGGCGTGCTGCGTCATTGCCGACCTCATTGCGCAGGTCACGCAACGTGACGAAGTTGCCCGAGCGCGTTCCCATCGCCACTTTTTCGCCGCCACGATACAGACTAACGAACTGGATGAGTTGAACATCCAGGCTGTCACCAGGTTCGCCCATGGCGATCAGTCCTGCACGTACCCGCGCGACGTAGCCGTGATGGTCGGAACCGAGGACATCGAGCAGCACGTCGAAACCGCGTCGCCGCTTATTCAGATGATAGGCGATGTCGGAGGCGAAGTATGTTGACTTGCCATTGTCACGCACCACGACGCGATCTTTTTCATCGTCGAAATCGGTCGCACGAAACCACAGTGCGCCCTGTTTTTCGTAAACGACATCGTTCTTACGTAATGCATCGAGCGCGACGTCAAGCGCATCGCCGGTGGTGAGACTCGCCTCGGAGAAAAAGGCGTCCGGCTTGACGCCAAATTCCGCCAGATCATCGCGGATATCATCGAGGATCGCGTCTTTGGCAAAGGTGCGAAGCGTGCCGAACCCGCCCCAATGTTGTTCTGCATTGTCGATTAAGGCATCAACGTAAGCTTCCTTGCGATCGTCGTCACCATCTTCAGGAGCCGAGTCGAGCAGGGCAGCCGCCTTGAGTCCCGGTTCGCCGTGCTGTTTGAGCCAGTCCGCTGCAATATCCCGGATGTAGCTTCCCCGATAACCGGCAGCCGGTAGCGCGATCTCGCTGCCGCATTCCTGTAATGCTCGGATGAGCGTGCTGACCGCTAAAATATCCATCTGCCGACCGGCATCGTTGACGTAGTACTCCTCATGCACCTCGTGTCCGGCACACCGCAACAGGTTTGCGATGGTCGCGCCATAGGCGGCATGGCGGCCGTGTCCAACGTGCAAAGGACCCGTCGGGTTCGCCGAAACATACTCGACCAGATAGCGTTGCGGTGCCGCTGCGGTCAGTTGCGGGAAGTCTGTTTCCTGTTCGATGATCCGGGCTACCACTGCGGTGGATTGGCTCGCGTTCAGGAAGAAGTTCAAAAACCCCGGGCCAGCAATTTCGACTTTGTCGACATCGCTATGCGCGGGCAATGCATCGATCAGAGCTTCGGCGATCTTGCGTGGGTTGTCGCGCAAGGGGCGTGCGAGCTGCAGTGCGAGGTTGCTCGCAAAATCACCATGTTGCTGGTCACGGGTGCGACTCAGCTCAACCGCCGGCAAGTCGGCAATAGATACGTGTCTGGCCTCCGCGATGTGGTCGCGAGCGGCACTCAACAACTCGATGATGGTTTCTTTCACACGGCACTCCTAAGCAAGCGCGGCAGTGTAACGCGCCCTAGCGAATTTGTGCAGCAGCACTCAGATATCGTGTTGCGGATCGACGTCGAGCGACCAGCGTACGTCGTGGTCCTCGCGTCTTGATGCCAGCCATGTGGTCAGTTGGTCGAGGCTCGCCTGCAATGAGCGCCGTTCCGATGCCTGCAAGAGCAGACGATAGCGGTAGCGGTTTTGGCGTCTCAGCATTGCGGCGGGGGCCGGGCCGAGCACCTCGACGTTCGCCGCGTTGATTGCGGCACCAGCGGCGCGTAGATACTGAACGACACGCTGTTCGGTCTTAGCGGCCGCATGCAACACGGCCAGATGCCGATACGGGGGCCACGCGGCCTTGCGCCGTTCATCGAGGGCGGCACTGGCGAACGCCGGGTAACCTTCGGTCGCTAGCGTGGCGAGCAGCGGATGGTGGGGGAATGCGGTCTGCACCAAAACCTCACCTGGCTCATCAGCGCGACCCGCGCGCCCCGCAACCTGAACCAATGACTGGGCGAGACGCTCGCTCGCACGCAGATCGCTCGCGAAAAAACCCTGATCCAGATTGACGATGATGACCAGAGTGACGTTCGGAAGATGGTGCCCTTTGGCAAGCATCTGAGTACCGATCAGGATGGAGAGTCGGCCGGACCGCGCATCTTCGAGAACCGTCTCCAGTGCACCGCGATTGCTCATGGTGTCCGAGTCGATGCGCGCGATGTTGTATTCCGAGAATGTCGTGCGCAGAGCATGCTCGACACGTTCGGTACCCTCGCCCAACGGTTTGAGCACCGCGCCGCACACCG
This sequence comes from Pseudomonadota bacterium, assembly GCA_039821645.1. GTDB lineage: Bacteria > Pseudomonadota > Gammaproteobacteria > Steroidobacterales > Woeseiaceae > CALBPI01. Next base: position 5,062 of record JBCBNU010000058.1, on the reverse strand, counting down.
TGCAGCCTGACGGCATCTCCTCGCGGTGACCGCAGTGGTGGCACTGAAGCCGACCGGCTCCCTGGTGCACGGTCATGTGCGCATCGCAATTCGTGCACTCGGCGATGTGACCACAGCTGGAGCAGATCAACGTTGGGGCGTAGCCACGGCGATTGATGTAAACCAGCACCTGCTTGCCACGCTCCAGGTGTGCTCGCATCGCATCGACCGCGGGTTGCGCAAGTCCGTCGATCATATTGAAGCGGTTCATGTCGATCACAGACAGGCGCGGTGGCCGTGCGTTGCCTGCACGGCGCGTCAGTCGCAAATGCTGGTAGCGCCCGGCTTTCGCATTCGCCAGCGTTTCGAGAGCAGGGGTCGCGCTGCCGAGCACGATCGGTACATTGGTATCACGTGCCCGCCAAACTGCGAGATCGCGAGCGTGGTATCGGAACCCCTCATGTTGTTTCAGGGAGCTGTCGTGCTCTTCATCAACGATAAACAGGCGCGGTCGACACAGTGGCAGAAAAACACCTGAGCGGGTTGCGATAAATAACTGTCGGGTGCCATGGCGTGCGGAAAGCCAGGCGATCGCGCGCTCCCGCTCTGAAAGACCACTATGAAACAACGTCGGCTCCACGCCGAGCCGACTTGCGATTCGGCGCGCCAGTTGCGGCGTCAAGCTGATTTCAGGGACCAGTAACAGAACCTGTCCACCTTCAGTGAGCACGTTCGCAATGGCAGCCAGGTAGACTTCTGTCTTGCCGCTGCCAGTGACGCCGTCGAGCAGGAAACTGGAAAACCCCTTTGCATCGGCAATCGCGCCGACGGCGATGGTCTGCTCGTCATTTAGCGCCGGCCCGGGCTCGCGCGGTGATGTCTTGGCGGGCGTGACACGTATCTTGCGTGTTTCAATGATCCAGCGTCGCTCCTTTAGCGGCTTGCGCAAACGACGCCACTGTGGGCCCAGTTGAGCATCCAGAGTCGCCTCGTCGAGCGGGTGCTCGGCGTCCCGCAGAGCGCCCAACAAGGCGGCCTGAGCTGGCGCCCGCTTGGCCAAGGCCTGGTTGTCGGCGCTAGTGCCTGCTTCGGAGAGTGACCAGTGGGCTTGTTCGAGCGTCGCATCGTTGCCACTGCGCAGCAAGCCGGGCAGGGCTGCGGCGAAGACTTCCCCTGGCGGGTGGTGATAGTACCGAGCGGCAAACTCGAGTAGGCGCATGGTCGCCGAGTCGATGAATGGTTGTTCGTCGACGCATTCGGATACGGTTTTGAGATCGCCCGAATGGGTTGCTGCGCCGACCTCGCGGGCCCAAACGAGGCCGACCGCATTTCGCCTGCCAAAACTTACACGGACCCGCGTTCCCGCAGCCGGTGCGGGATTGGGCGCGAGATAATCAAAAGTCTGATTGAGTGGCACATCCACCGCCACCGGGATCGCGCGGCCCTTATCCTCTTGTTTTTCCTTCAATCGTTGTTAAACCTGTGGATAAGTCTGTGGATTGTGTGTGGTCATTCCGGCTCCCAGTGCAAAAAGCATGATTGCTGTTTTGCGAGTGGGGGGATCAAAACCGAACAAACACTTTATTTATCATGAGTTTGTGTCCCATGACGGAAATTTGACTAAATATCCCCGGCTGTCACAAAAATGTGATTCGGCGTGTGTATAACTCGTCAGTCAGGAATCGCTCGAAGGCAAGCCACATGGCGCAAGATCCGTGGTCGGTTGGCCATTATGGCATGTCAAGATCGGTTCAAGGAACGGCGCTCCGGATGACTTGACGAGGTTCCGAGTGCTCTGATCTTATTGGGCGCGTGACACCGAGGGTGACACAGAGTCCGTTCAGAAGTCGTTAACGCGAGGCGAACCGATGACGCAAACACCGCTAGGTCCCGGTTTGGGACAGCAGGTACTCCGTACAGATGTGGCGGGCATGCCGCTTGAGTGGATCGACTATCGAGAGGCAGCGCGACTCTACCATATGGGACAAGTGGCTTACGCCTGCGGCTCGCACCTCTACACACTCAGAGGTGGGTACAGTGGTCTGGATGGGTCGCGGAGCATCGTCGAGGTCAACTCGATCATCGCTACAAATGGCACCCACCAGGGACTGGCAGAGAAACGCCACGCGTACACGCCGCCGCTGAACAACCGAACTCTGTTCAAACGCGATGCGAATATTTGTCTTTATTGTGGGGGACGATTCGCCAATAGCGAGCTCACCCGGGACCACATCACGCCCATTTCCCAGCAGGGCGAGGATCGATGGACCAACGTCGCGACGGCCTGCAGGCGGTGCAACAACCATAAAGGCGGCCGCACGCCCGAACAGGCGGGCATGGAGCTGATCGCCGTGCCGTTCACACCGACCTATGCCGAGTATATTTTCCTGAAGGGACGCCGGGTGCTCGCGGATCAGATGGAGTACCTGCTCGCTCATTTTCCTCGCTCGAGCCCGCTGCACAAGCGCGTGATGAAGCACTTGCAAGATGGTGGCAAGTACCTCTGACGTAAACGTCTTACCCCGGTACACTTCCGGGTCATGGTTTATCTGATCGATGCGAGCGTTTACGTATTCCGGGCGTGGTTTTCTGTTCCGGACGACATGGTGGATGGCGACGGTAACCCGACCAACGCACTGTACGGGTTTACTAAGTTTCTTGCTGATTTTCTCGAGTATGTTGGCCCGGATCAGGTTGCGGTCGCCTTCGATGAGAGTCTCGCGATTTCCTATCGCAACGAAATCTATCCAGAGTACAAAGCCAATCGTGAGCCGGCGCCGCCAGAGCTCGATCGACAGTTCAAGCAATGCCGTCGGATGGCGGCGGCGCTGGGTCTTCGTGAGGCGGCGAGCAACGAATACGAAGCCGATGACATCATTGGAACGCTTGCCCATGACGCCCGGGGACACGGTGTGCCCTGCACGATCATGAGTCGTGATAAAGATCTAACGCAGCTGCTTTCGCCGGTCGATACGTTCTGGGATTTCGCCAATAACAAGAAACTCGGCTACGAGGATATTCCGGAAGTCTTCGGAGTCTACCCGGAACAGATCGCCGATCTGTTGGCACTCGCGGGCGATAGTGTGGACAACATCCCCGGCGTCCCGGGTGTTGGTCGCAAGACTGCAGTCGCCTTGCTCCGCCACTTTGGCAGTCTGGACGTCCTGTACGCAAACCTTGATCGCGTGTGCGATGTAGCAGTGAGAGGTGCCTCCAAGTTGGGCCAAAAGCTCGAAATGCATCGGGAAATTGCCCATGTGTCGCGCGCGCTAACCATTATTCCAACGGATGTGCCACTCAATTTCGACGCAACATCGTTGCACCGTAAATCTCCGGATCTCGGCCACCTGAATGCGCTGTGCGATGAAGCGGGTTTTGGTCCTTCGTTTCGTCGCCAGGGGGAGCGGCTCAGCGATCAGCTCGAAGTGATCGGCTAGGGCAAATCTTCCAATGGCTGCTGGGTCGCCAGTACGACAAGCATCCCGCTCGCAAGACGCAACCTGCCAACCTCGTTGGGATGCTCGGCCGGTAGCAAAGCCAGAGAGTATTGTGCGAGCCGCGCAATCAGTGCTTCGACCTGGGTGACACATAAGACGATGGCAGGCTCGCCAGTCGAGCCTTGCAAACCCATTGGCAGGCCACCGACATCCATCCTGAGTCGTAGGATCGGTGACTCACTGAGCGCAGAGGTTGTTTCTGCATAAGGCGCCCAAAAGCCGACACTGCGCGTGAAGTTTGAAGTGGGCCGCAGATACTCGACCCATTCAAGCTCTCCGATGGGCATAGGCTCAAGGCTCGCATGAGTGCTTGCCTCGACGATCAGCAGCGTTTGTCCTTCCGGTGCGGTTCGTAAGGCGTAGTTGAACTCGTCCTCATCGAGCTGGAGTCGCTGCCAGTCAGTCGTATCTGCATCATTGCGAACCGATTCAGCAAGTGCCGATCGCGTCACGACGATGGTTGGTGATTCAATAAGGGCTTCGTGCAAACCCACCGTGATGGTGCCGAGTCTGAGGGCGGTATAACCGTGGGACCAAGCATCGGTGACCGGACACTCCGCGAAACCGAGATGTGTCAGTTCGGTGCGTGCTGCCAGCAGATCGTCGACTGGCAGGGCCAGTTCAACGAATCGATTACTCATGCCTGGCTGGCGTCATCCAGCGTACTGGCACGCTCTGCTGTCGCTTCGCGGTGTTCATTGACCGCATTGATTGCCTCTGGCCAACCGGATACCGCATCGGAAACCACCTTCGAGAGCACGGCGACGTGTGCATCCGATGCATTCAGGCATGGGACATAGCGCAAATCCTCACCACCGGCCTCCTGATAGAGCTCCCGGTTCTGGAGTGCGATCTCTTCGAGTGTCTCAAGGCAGTCAGCAGCGAAACCAGGGCAAATCACGTCAATCTTGCCGCCGCCAGCTTTGCCCCAGTCTTCGAGCGTGAAGTCTGTGTAGGGCATCAACCACGGCTCTCGCCCGACACGTGACTGGAACGCTACAAAGTATTGATCTTCGCGAAGGCCGAGCTTCTCTGATACCAGTCTTGCAGTCTTTTGGCACTGACAGTGATAGGGGTCGCCCGCCCGAAAGTAACGCTGAGGGATGCCGTGGAAAGAGTAGAGCAGTTTTTCCCCCTGACCGTGCTCATCCCAGTGTTTGCGAACGCTATCTGCTAGCGCATCGATCAAGCCCGGAGCATCGTGATACTGGTTGATGAAGCGAAACTCCGGCACCCATCGCAGGCGTGAAAGCGCATCGGTAACGGCATCAAAGACGGTGCCTGTCGTGGTCGCGGAGTACTGCGGATACAGCGGGAGTACGACCAGGCGGCGGGCATTGCGCTGGCGCAGTCGCCCGATGGCATCTTCAATCGAAGGATTCCCATAAGACATGGCTAGCTCAACCGCGACTTGAACGCCCGTGTCTTCGGCGACCTGGTTTGCGATTGCATGCGAGAGTTCACGGCTGAACAACAACAGCGGTGAGCCGTCGTCCGTCCAGATCTCCTGATAAGCGGCAGCCGAGCGCTTGGGGCGGATGTTGAGAATCACAAGATTCAGGATCAACCACCACAGCCAGCGTGGT
>JBCBNU010000057.1:0-17162 GCA_039821645.1 Pseudomonadota bacterium | reverse complement strand
TTCCAGTCGGTGCTGCGTACCTGAGACAACCAGGTGCCAATCGCAACAAACGCCAGAATGCTCAGCAAAATGGACACACGAATCAGTTTAAACATGGCGCTATTGGGCCAGACTACCGCAGCCAATTCTCCGACGAAGTCGACACTATGAGCGAGCGGCAATGTTTCGGGATGATATCGAAGCTGGAGAGAGACTGTGTCCCGGTAAGCTAGTGCCTTTTCTGCGAAACCCGCATAGTGATGTCGGCGTGGAAAACCTCGACGCCATCGGTGTCGAAAACGCCTACCGGCATCACAACATCGCCGGGCTGATCAAATTGCGCGCTGCCAGGTTCGCAGCGCGCGACTAGATCGGTCTTGGCCATCTTGAGGTATTGCACCGTCATACCGACAGGTATCCAGCGAAACCGGGAATCGAGCGAAACGTCGAGGCAAAGACCACCGACCAGCTCTGCGGCGTTACACATTGCGATCGCATGAACCGATTGCAAGTGGTTCTGCACCGCACGTCGATTGCGCATTTGGATTTCGACGTGCCCGGGCTCCAACGTCAGAAATTTCGGCTTGATCGTCCGAAAATAGGGCGCTGCAAATCCGACCAGTTTGCCGAATAACCAGCGACCTGCTGCGTTACCATTTAGCCGTCGCCATAATTGCAAATTCTTGTTGGGCTTGCTCATGGGCGCATACTCTGTTGGAACGGCTCACGAAACTCAAGCACGGATGATCACGACCCTCTCAGTTGGCAACTACCGTTCCTTGCGCGATCTGCAGGTGCCGTTTGGACCTTTAAACGTGATCACTGGCGAGAACGCTAGCGGCAAATCCAATCTCTACAAGGCGCTGCGATTGTTGTCGGAGACCGCACAGGGTGGGGTCGTCAATTCACTGGCGCGTGAAGGTGGACTCAGCTCAACATTCTGGGCCGGGCCAGAAAAACTGAGCAAAGCGATGCGCGAGGGACGCGTGCCGATTCAGGGTGGACCGAAACAGCATGCTGCCCGACTTCGACTCGGATTTTCCGGCGATGAATTTGGATATTCGATTTCGCTGGGTATCCCGATACCAGGTAGCCTCGGACCAACAGCGTTCTCATTGGACCCGGAGATCAAGCGAGAGTGCATTTGGGCGGGCAATGCCTATCGACCTGCCAGTGCACTTGTCGATCGCGATGGTGCACTGATTAAAGTCCGCGAAGGGAGAAGCTGGAAAGTCATCGATCAACACGCCAGTGGTTTCGACAGCATGTTCGCACAGACGATTGACCCGGAGCTTGCACCGGAAATCGTCACGCTACGCGAAGCGATCAAGGGCTGGCGCTTCTATGATCACTTTCGTTCGGACGCTGAAGCCCCTGCTCGGCTCCCGCAACTGGGCACACGAACGCCGGTGCTACACCACGACGGACGTGATCTCGCTGCGGCAATACAGACGATTCTGGAGATCGGCGATGAGCAGGCACTGCATCTCGCGATCGAGGATGCTTTTCCGGGGGCGACGCTCGGCGTCCGGATTCAGGAGGATGGGCGATTCAATCTCCTGCTCAGCCAGGATGGGTTGCTGCGCCCGCTCAGCGCCGCCGAACTGTCAGACGGTACGCTGCGCTACCTGTTGTGGGTTGCCGCCCTGCTCACCCCGCGACCACCGCCATTGATGGTTTTGAATGAACCCGAGACAAGCTTACACCCCGATTTGCTTCCGGCATTGGGGCGACTGATTATACGAGCATCAGCACAGACACAGGTTTGGGTGGTATCCCATGCGCCTCGACTGATAGCGACGCTGGAACGTGCTGACGAATGCAACTCGGTGCACCTGGAAAAGCAACTGGGCCAGACCGAGGTTGCCGGTCAGGGTATGCTCGATAAACCCGCCTGGCATTGGCCTGACAACAACCGCTAATTGATACAGAGACGATTACATGACGTTACTCGGGCACAGCTTCATCGAAGGGCGGTGGCCTGAATCCGGCGGGGAACGCCGCTTCGATATCACGAACCCCACCAACGCGGAGGTCGTCGGTACGCTGATCAGCAGTTCGTTATCGGACGTGGACCGGGCGGTTGCTGCCGCTCAACGGGCATTCCTCGGTTGGGCCTCTCTCCCACCTGCCGAACGAGCGAACTACCTGCAGCGCGTCTTCGACGCCCTGACAGAGCAGTCCGAGGTAATCGCACAATCCATAACCACAAAGGTCGGTTCAACGATTGGATTGTCGCGAGGCGTTTAAGCAGGCGCAGCGATCAGCAAGTTCGATTACTTCGCAGACTACTTGCGGCACTTCGAGTTTGAGCAGCACTTCGGCGACACCCCGGTACTGAGAGAGCCTATCGGAGTCGTAGCATGTGTCACGCCCTGGAACTTTCCCTTGCTGCAGATTGCAGCCAAGGTCGCCGGCGCTCGCGGCTGGTTGTTGCGTCGTGCTCAAACCCTCGGAGATCGCCCCCGGACCGGATGTGGTCGACCGAGAGAACCTCACCCGCTACATGTATTCAAAACTCGGTACGGCCTATCACCCTGTGGGGACGTGCCGCATGGGTGACACTGACAACGCGCTCACCGTGGTGTCACCGTCGCTATCGCTGAAGGGTTGCGAGAATATTCGAGTGATCGACGCTTCGATCATGCCGTAGCTCGTTGCCGGCAATACCAACGCACCGACGATGATGATCGCAGATAGAGACGCAGAAGCGCTGCTCCGCCCCTGAGCGCATCAGTTCGATGATGTACGTGCCGAACGCAGTACCTCAACATCGCTGATCGTGACGATGCCCATGTGATGCTCGATGTGCGCGAAGGCTGCGTCCTGGAGCGCTTCAAGCTGCTCCGGACGCACCACGCAAATTACCTGCACCATGCCGGTACCGCGCGTAACCTGACCGTCGCGCAGCCATTGACCGGAACGACCTGACCCGCCAAGAACCGGTAATACCGAGTAACCTTTGACACCTGCGGAATCCAACGCGTCGAGCAGTCGGCTCTGCATGACCTGCTCGATAATGATAGCGACACGTTTTGCAGAATAAGTTTCCATTTAAGCGCCTCCGCTCAATGCCATTGCAACCGCCAGGTACAGCGGAATGCCCAGCGTCAGATTGAAAGGAAAAGTAACGCCGAGTGACAGCGTCAGGTAGATCGATGGCCTGGCTTCCGGCAACGCGACACGCATTGCGGCGGGTACTGCGATGTAACTCGACGATGCTGCCAACACCATCAAGAGCGTCATGCCCCCGGTGGACAAACCAATCAATAGACCCGCTGCTGCACCGGCGCTCGCACCGATCAACGGCATCAACGCACCGAAAAGAAATACAGGACCACTCAAATTACCGCGACTCTCCGTCAAGCCACGCCCTGCAACCAACCCCATGTCGAGTAGGAACAGACACAACACGCCCTGAAATGGCGACACGATAAAACTCTCGATCTTTGCGAGCCCATCGGCGCCCGTAATCGCGCCAATCAGGAAGCTACCAAGCAACAAGACAATAGACCCATTGAGCAATATTTCACGCGCGAGCATCGGGTCCACACGTGCCTCACCCGGCGACCGTTTCGGTCCAACCGAGACTAACCACAGCGCAGAAAGGATAGCGGGTGCCTCCATTGTCGCCGCGACTGCGACCATAAACCCCTCGGCTGCCAACCCCGCAGCGTCGATCACCGACGTTGCGGCAACAAAGGTCACAATCGAAATGGAACCGTAATGGGCCGCGACAGCAGCGGCGTCGACTCGAGTTAGAGAAGACACGGTACGCAAGACGGCGAATGCAATAAAGGGCAGAAGTGCAGACAATAAAATGCCCGCGAGCAACGTCAGCACGAGCTGCGCATCAACTCCGTTGTTGGCAACAGCGACACCGCCTTTAAACCCGATCGCGAACAGCAGGTAGATCGACATGCCCTTTGCAACGGCTTCCGGCACTGTGAGATCGGACCGAGCGGCCGCAGCCACCACGCCGAGGACAAAGCTCAGGATCACGGGTGAAATGAGGTTGGTCACTGCCAACGAAAAAATGGATTCCATGATGCTCCTATACGGCTTCCTTTCCGCGAGGCTGTAACTCTTCGATCAGCTCGCGTCGCTGAATCGCGCTGGAATCGCCACCACCAAAGACCAATTCTCCCGACGAGTAGCTGGTTCCGAAGGTCTCCGCAATATTGATCGTTTGGCCGATCCCCGATAGCAAATCCAGCTCCGAAAGTGCTGAGAGGCGGTGAATGAACGTGCCCCAAAGCACATCGGTAGCGATCGCATAGCGTGCGTCGAGCGCCGAATCAAAGTTGGCCTTCATCAAACGCGTTAGTTCCTGCTCGTCCAATGCATTCGCATCGTTGATAGGAATCATCACCCGCATGCGGTCTGCAGCGGGGTCGCTGATCAACAGAATTTCGTAATCAGCGAAGACAAAAACGATGCTGTTTCCGTCGCACTCATAGCCTTCGTCGATGCGAGCGCTGACAGTGTCAGCAGCGATGCTACTGAGAAACGTCGTGATCGAGTCGACCTGCGGGTCGACTCGATCACATTTGCCCTCACGCTTATCGACCCGGCGACCAAGGCGCTCCCGCCGCGTCCATCGCAACCTTAAGCGCATCAAGATCGCGCTCGATGGCATCCATGTTGGTCACGATGTCATCGAATAGCTCACGAGCGATCCGATAGGACTCGCGTTGTGCCGGTGTCGGTCCGTACAAGTTCGTACCCGGAGCAAAACGCGCATGCCAGTAGCGGTCGTAAACCGTCATCATGTCCCAGTCGTGGTAGATGTCACGCGTACTGTTACCGGACAGTCGCTCTACCTGGTCATGCAGTCGATCCTGAATCGCTACCGCTTGCTGATACATCGACTCACCCGCAACAAAGCGCTTGAGCACCGCTTTCGCTGCGTTCAACTCGGCGTCCATGAAATCCATAGAACTGCTGGTGCCATCAGCGACTCGCAACAGCTCTTCCAACTGCTGATTGAAAATCACGCGCTCTTCCTGAGAAGAACCCGGGAGCACTGGTTCGGCACGGATCGACTCTACATCGAACGTCTGCGTTTGATTCATCGCCGTGGTCACGCCATCAATACGCTGTGACATCTCAACAGAGAACTGACCCGGCGCCACCATGACCCCAGGACCAGCCTCGTATCCAGACTCGGCTTCACGCGGCGTCCACGCATCCAAAGCTGGATAGCGAAGGTCCCAGGCAACCCGGTGAAAGCCCGCCTTCGCCGGTCCCTCAACACGACGCACAATATTCCCTTCAGCATCGCGTACAGTGAAGACAATCGCCGGTGCGTCCTCTCGCGCCTCATCGATGATCACGGACATATCGGGGAAGCTGACGTCCTTATTATCGGCCTCAAGCTCTTTCTCTTTTTCGCGCCGTTGCTCCTTGGCAGTCTGAATATCCTCAGCCAGGTAGTAGGTGAACACGGCACCAAATTCCGGGTTCTTGGCCACGTAGAACGCGTTGCCCTGTGACGACTGACAACCATTGGTCGCGCAACCCAGACCGCGCTTCGGCACATACCACGGTGCGCTTCTCACAGGGAACAAGGTGGCACCCGACTCGAGCATGCCCGTGGTCACATCACGCAGCGGCGTGTAGTCATCCAGCACGTAGAAACCGCGTCCGAACGTCGCCCCGACCAGATCGTTTTCACGCTTCTGAATTGCGAGATCGCGGAACGATATATTGGGAACCGAACCCTTCAGTTTGGTCCAGTTCTCCCCACCATCGACGGTGAAAAAGACACCGAACTCGCTGCCGACGAACAACAGGTCCGACTTCTCGTGATCCTGGACCACGCGCCACAGAATGTGATTGTCGGGGAGATTACTGGTGATCTGTTTCCAACGGCGCCCACGGTTTTCGCTCTTCAGAATGTAAGGCGCGAAGTCACCGTTCTTGTGATCGTCGACTACCGCGTAGACCGTATCTGCATCAAACAGATCAGCCTTGATGTCATTGACGAAGAAACGCTCGGGCACACCCGGCAGGCGATCGATCTTGCGCCAGGTTTTTCCGCCATCTTCCGTCACCTGAATCAGTCCGTCGTCGGTCCCGGCGTAAATGATGTTCTCATCAATCGGCGACTGCGAGATATTCACAATCGTGTTGAACTCCGACATCGCATACAGGTCCCAAGGCGCGTCATAGCTCCAGGTGCGACCCATCATCGACGCATCAACACGACGCTCGTTGCGGGTCAAATCCGGCGAGATTGCAGTCCACGAATCACCGTAGTCATCACTGCGCCATACGCGCTGCGATGCGAAGAAGATCGTCTTCGAATCATGGGAGCTGATCAGAATCGGCGCATCCCAGTTATAGCGATCCGGCGCTTTGCCCTCGGCGGCCTGCGGTTTGATGTACACCTGCTCGCCCGTGCGCCGGTCATAGCGCACGAGGTTACCCTGCTGCCATTCTGCATAGATGATGTCGGGGTTGTTCGGATCTACTGCCGACTGGTGGCCGTCACCGAACAACGTGATGAACCAGTCGCTGTTGGTAATGCCGTGGGCGTTCATCGTGCGGCTCGGACCACCCTGAGAGTTGTTGTCCTGCGTACCGCCGTAAACGTTGTAGAACGGTGTGTCGTAGTCTACCGCTACCTTATAGAACTGTGTGATCGGCAAGTTCGCCGCATAACGCCAGGTCTTGGCGCTGTCGTAGCTCTCATAGATGCCGCCATCAACACCCACCAGAATATAATCGGGGTCGTTCGGGTCGAAAGCCATGGCGTGGTGGTCAGAGTGCTTGTTATCGCTGTTGACCATGTTGAATGTCTTGCCACCGTCATCGGTCATGTGCATCCAGACGTCCATCTGGTAAACACGATCGAACTTGTGTGGGCTCGCAAAGATCTCCTGATAGTAATGCGGCCCCGTGCCGCCCGACAGGTAGTCGTTGCGCTTCTCCCAGCTCTCGCCACCGTCCTCGGAGCGCCAGAATCCGCCCTCACGATTCGCTAATTCGATGGTCGCGTATACGACGTCCGGCTTTTGCGACGAAATCGCGAAACCGATCTTGCCCTTCACCGAGCCCGGCAAACCGCTTTTGAGCTCGCGCCAGGTCTCGCCACCATCCTCAGACTTGTGAATACCGGTGCCCGGACCACCGTCCATCAGTGCTGCGACGCTGCGGATACGCTGCCACGACACGGCATACAGAACATCGGGGTTGCGCGGGTCCATGTGAACTTCGGAGACGCCGGTGTACTTGTCGTCTTCGTCGGTGTTGCCGAGTCCCTCACCGAGAATCTTCTCCCAGTTCTCGCCGCCATCCGTCGTTTTGAATAAACCACGCTCGCCACCACCCGACCACAAAGGCCCCTGCGCCGCCACGAAAATGGTGTTCGAGTCTCTCGGATCGATACGAATCATACCGATCCGTTCGGAGTCCTCGAGGCCCATCTGCTCCCAGCTCTTGCCCGCGTCGCGAGAGCGATACAAACCATTACCAAAGGAGGTATGGCGACCCGAAATATTCTCGCCGGTCCCTGCCCAGATGACGTTCGGGTTGTTCGGATCGATCGTGATGCAACCGATCGAATACACGGCCTCATCATCAAAAATAGGTGTCCAGGTCGTGCCTCGGTTTTCGGTTTTCCAGATGCCACCAGAGCCGGTCGCAACGTACCAGGTACTCTGGCGGTCGGGATGGATTGCAATATCCGAGATGCGACCGGACATGAGTGCCGGTCCGATCGAACGCCACTCCAGTCCTTTGAAGGTCGCTTCGTTGAAGCCTGGTGAACTTTCTTCTTTATCCTGTGCAAACCCCGGCATCGCCAGAAGCATGCTGGCAATGAACGTAATCCAGTAACGCATTAGATCGGCCCCTGATTTTTATTAAGCCATGAGTATAGCCAATTCGACCTATCGGTGCGGCTCGTCAGAATGTGGTTCGCAGTGACAGGTAGAGATTTCGGCCGGGCGCATCGATGCCCGAGCCGTGATTTCGATAACGATGGTCCAGTAGGTTCTCGACACCCGCATTGATTTGCCAACCACCCACATCGAACCACTCAAGCCCCAGGTCTGCAGCTACCCATCCCGGGGTGCCACCCGGATCTATCCGGATATCTCGTAAGTCACGGGCACTTAGTCGAGTCTGTGATGCCGCACTGCGAACCATGAATTCGGCTCGGTAGTTGTCTGTGTATCGATTGATTGCGAGGCTGGCATTGACGGGTGGGATACGGTCCCCGGGCTCGTCGGATTGGCCGCGCTGGCGTTGTTCACCTCGCGTTGCATTCAGTACCGCGTTCAGACGCCAGGCTGGTGTGAGTCTGTACTCGAGACCGAACTCGATACCCAGAATATCGCTGGTAGACACATTGGCGCTCTGTACGACATCGCGCCCCCCAGGTGTCTGTGCACCGGTCAATACCGACGCGATGCGGTCATCGTAGTGAAGGTAGAACCCCACCAGCTCGAAGCGGGCTCGGTCCGTGCGATAACGCAGACCGGTATCGAGGTGTTGCACTCGCTCGGATTCCAACGAGGCATTCGGTACGTTAAAACGATTGCCCGGCCGCGCCCCCAATGTACCCAAATCGAATATATTGGGCGCTCGAAACCCAGCGCCTAGCGTGGTGACCCAGTTCAGAGCCTCACTGAGTTCATAGCGCAAAGAGAGATCGATGCCGAGATCGTTTACCGATGTCGTCGTTTCGGGTGTGGCCTCGGTGCGCGCCAGCACCGCGCGACTGCTGCTAAACCGAATTCCACCACCCCAGTGCCAGCGCCCCAGGTTCTCGATCTGCATCTCTGCGAACAGACTGGTTTGACGCACCCGTGACCCATCCGGGAATCGAGACATCACGCTCTGGACCGCGCCCGATGCAACTTGCTGCTCCCAGCGGCCACTCGTCACGCGATCCGCATAATGGTCGAGCCCCGCTACCCAGCGAACGCGTTCGCCATCACGGTCACGGTTCGCAACGACAGACAATCCGTACAAGTCGCTCGTGTTTTGTTCGAGCAATCGGGTGGGCGCATCGAGATCGCGTGTCCGACGGTCGTCGTCGATCCGCTGCCAGGCCAGATCGATATTCCAGTCGGCATTCAGCCAACCATCACGACGGCTGGTTTGCGCGTGAAAGAACGTTCGACGATTCGGCGCGAACGCAAACTCCGACGACGACGGCTGGGTCTGCCCAAAACCCGGCACGAGCTCATCTACCCTCGGTGTCGACGGCTGCTCCATAAACTGCAGATCCGCTAACCAGATCCAGTCCTCAGATAACGCGCCGGAAAGTGCAGCGCGCCCTCCCCACGCTTCGAAGCCGCTGGGACCGACGCGGGACCCACCACCAATACGCCGGTCGTTAGTCACCTGATATTCAGCACTGAAATCACCGGCCAGTATTGAATCGCCAAAACTCCAGCCTGCCGCCAGCGCGCGCGTTTCGGATGCGCTGTCCAAACGCACATCGAGCGAGGACTGGCTTTGCCAACCCGCTTCTTGAAGCTCGGGGCGCCGAGTCACGGCGTTCACAACGCCAGCGACGGCGTCCGTGCCATAGACCGATGCAGAAGTGCCTCTGAGTACCTCGACACGATCAACACTGCTTGCCGGCACCAGTGCAAAGTACTGAGTCGGTGCGCTGCGGAAGATCGCATTATTAAGCCGCATGCCATCGACAAGGTGCAGCACTGAAGAGCCACGCAGCCCCCGAATGATGGGTGCACCCTGCCCCGGTGTCGTCTGCTGCACGTAGACGCCCACCGCGTTTTGCAGTGCTTCGGTGATCAGGAAATCGCTTGGCTGATCCCCACGACGGATGATCGTCACCGATTGCGCCAGAGCGTCCGCGTCCTCGGCGTGACGCGTGGCTGTGACGACGATTTCCTCCAGCGGGACAGGCGCTTCGGCGGCGCGTGCAAAAGGCCCCGTAGCGCAACCGACCACCACCCCCAAAATGATGAGTCGCGTGTTCAAGCGAGCGATGATGCCGGTTCGTGCTGCGACACGTCAAAGGCGATCGTCGATGCCGGGCGGTCGGCCAGGATCACAGGATACGGGCGAGAGGATTGGTGCCGATGCGCAGACTCGAACTGCGGACCTACGCATTACGAATGCGTTGCTCTACCAACTGAGCTACATCGGCCTCGTGGGGCACGCGATTATAGGTACTTGACAGCTCGACCGCAATTCGTGAGTACCGCACTTGAGCTGTGTGTCAATTTGGGAATTTCCCGGAGTAAAGCCGCTACTACGCGCTTCGCGCCGCCCTGAGAATAGTCGGCATGGAAAGGAACTCCAGCAAACGAGTGAACGGATTCACCCTCTTCGAGCTGCTCGTCACACTCGCGATCGCCGGGTTGCTCCTGGCCATTGGGACGCCCGCGTGGTCAGAGTGGTCCGCTAGGGCAAGGGTGCGCACCACGCTGTTCGATCTCGCGCAAGATATCGCGCATGCGCGACGCCTGGCCAGAAGCCATTCGACCTTCATCACGCTGTGCGCAAGGACGCTCAGCAGAGGTTGCGCGCCAACCGGCGATTTCTCGAACGGGTGGCTCGTCTTCGTCAACACAGACAACGACCGTCCAGCCGTGAGGGATGACCTTGAGCCCGTGTTGATTGAAGGCCGTCCTGCGCCGGGCGTGCGTCTCGAAGCGAACCGCACGTTCTTCTACTTCGCCCCCCCTGACAGACGCTCGACCAACGGCACATTCACTGCCTGCGATAAGACCGCAAACAGCCACCCGCGAAGCTTGGTGGTGAGCTATACCGGACGAGGGCGCGTATCCGACCTCCCCGGTGGACAGTGCGAATGACACGGTCCGCATTCGCACGGGGTTTTACGCTGCTCGAAGTGCTTGCTGCCGCTGTTGTCGTGAGTCTGACATTGGCCGGCACCTATCAACTGTTCGCCCGCACACTCCACCAACACGCCAACACAAGATACCGACAAGTTGCCATGCACCTGGCGACCAGCGTCGCCGAATCATGTCGTGCAATTAACGCCGTGCAGCCGGATCTTGAGCGCCGGTGCGACGACGGGGACACGAGTGCATGCGAGCTGCAGGCGCGGTTTGTTCTGACACTGCAACAACATGATCGACGGGCAGCGCAGACGCTGCCTGACGGCACGATTACCGCGAATCGCGGTGGCGATGGTCGGTTGCGTGTCACCGTGAGCTGGAAGCCCGCCTCTGCACTGTATTCCGAAGTCTATCGAAAGGAGGTATTGCCATGAGTTTGCGTCGGCAATTCGGTATCACGTTGGTTGAAATCATGATCGCCTTGGGAATAGGCGTTGCGATCACGGGCACGATTGCGCAAGCGCTGGCGCTGACCAGTGATGGCTATCGACGCACCGAGACTCTCGCTTTCATGCAAGAGCAAGCAGACGTCGCTATTCGGTTCCTGACTGAGGACATTCGAATGGCAGGCCACTGGAGCCTTGCAGGATCGGCGCAAAATATCGAGGGTCGCAGCATTCCCGGAAACACGAACCCTCTTGGGCTTGCCCTCCCCCGGCGATGCCACGCAGATTTCGTCCTCGATCTCGGGGCGCCGGTGTTGGTGTCCGACACACCGGAGATCTGGGGCTGCGGTGCCAACGCTGTCCCACTATCCGATGCGATCGCGTTGCGCAGTCTCGCGCCGAGAGTTGTTCCAGCGGATTCGCCACGCCTCCAGGTCATCACCACGCCTGGCTACGGCCTTGTTCAAGCGCGGCTCGATGACTTGTCTTCTCAACACCCGCTTTCGCAAAGACACAACCTTTCAGTACACGGCTACTACGTGGCTGCACGATCAACGCTGTTCCCGGATCAACCCGTTCTGAGACGGATGACGCTCAGTGCATTGTCGTCCCGGCCGTATGTACTCGACGAGGAGATCGCTCAAGGCATTGAGACCCTGCAAATCGTTGTACTCGTCGATAGCGATGCGGATGGCGCAGCCGATATGACGCTGGAACCGGGCGATCCACGACTCGATCGTCGCCGCGAAAATGGGATCTCCGAACTTGTAGTTCTAGGTGTCCGCTTTTGGCTCGTTGTTCGCAGCGAAACCGGTGGATGGTCGAATGGCCAGGTCCGCGCGCTCGCAATGGGCCGTCAGTCCTACCTGCCGCCCGATGATGGTCGGCTCCGGTTTGTTGCGAGCCAGACGGTGTGGGTACGCAACGCGTCACCCAACCTATGACGCGGCGACCGCGAGGAATGGTGATGCTAATGGCATTGATCATGCTCACCATGTTGGGGCTGATGAGTGCGAGCGCGCTTCGGGGCACAGGTATCTCGGCACTGGATGTGCGATGGCAGTCGGACGCGATCCTCGTTGAAGAAACCGTTGAACAGAATCTGCGGCACACCGTGCGCAACTTCGCCGTAGATCAGACCCCTATCGACGCTACCGTCTTGCACGCTGCCGGTGGCGTTCGAACACAAACGACGATGACACTATTCGAGCCTCATGCGGAAACAGAGCACTGGCCCGCAAGCACCTGTGCAGAATTTCGTACAGAGGGTACGCGCGGCTTTGTCACAGAAGTTCAAACGATGCTGATCTGTTTGCCGGTCGATTCCCGCAATCGCAGCCGACTGGTTTCCTGGCGGGATGTACTGGAATGAGACACCGAAAAGGTTTCACTTTGTTGGAGATGCTGATCGCAGTCGCAATCGCGGCAATCATTATGACAATGGCGTTCCCGACCTACTCCCATAGCCGAATTCGGGTGGAGCGCAACGAAGGTCGCCTCGCGTTGCTCCGCCACGCAACCGCACAGGTCAACTACTTTATTGTGCATGGGCGTTACGCCAGCGACATGACCGAACTGGGTCATTCGTCTGCGATATCGACCACTGAAGGTGGGCGATTCAATCTCGAAATGATATCAGCCGACGATGACGGTTTCGTCATTCGTGCAACCCGTATTGCAGTGCAGACCGATCCCGAGTGCCGATGGTTCTCTGTCGACCAATCACATCGTCGCGCCTCTGGTCCAGCCGAACCGGACCGATGCTGGTTTCGATAGTGCTCCGCTATTGTAACGAATGCTTACGCGGCGTCAGGCGTCGCCGGCTCTGCCACTCCCCAAGAAGCTGTCGACGATCAACAAAAACGCACCAACGCTGATCGCAATATCGGCGACATTGAACGTCGGAAAGTAGGCATCCTGCCAATGCACTTGAATGAAATCGACGACGTAACCGTACTGGACTCGATCGATCACATTGCCGATGGCACCGCCGACAATGCATGCCAGCGCAGCAGCAAGCCAATGGTGACCGGCGCGAGGTAAGCGGCGTAACCAAACCAGTATGATCGCTGTCACCACGATCGAAAGCACGACAAACAACCAGCGTTGCCAACCCCCTTGATCACCCAGAAAACTGAACGCCGCTCCATAGTTGTGTAGCCGAGTGACGTTGAGCAGCGCGTTGATCTCGATGCGCTCGTACAACACAAACCGATCAACAATAGCCCACTTCGTGAACTGATCGACAACAACAACGCTCAGCGATAACCAGAGCCACAGCATTTTGCTGCGCCCTTGCGGTTTCGAAAGGCTGTCAGCTGCGTCGGTATGGGCAGGAGTGGTATCGCTCATCGCGAAAGTGTACCAGCAGCGAGCGCCGCACGAGCGTCCGCTGCGTCCTGATCCATCTGTTCCGTCAACGCGTCGAGAGAATCGAATTTGAGTTCGTCCCTGAGTTTCTTCACAAGCTCCACATCGAGACGCTTTCCGTAAAGATCGCCGGAAAACTCGAATACAAACACCTCGAGCAATACACCCACGCCCGCGACTGTCGGACGAGTACCGATACTCGCGACGCCCTCGTAAGTGCGCTCGTCAATACCATCTATCCGGACCGCGAAAATGCCTTGAACGGGACTCGTACGCCGGTGCAACGCAATATTGGCCGTGGGGTAGCCCAATGTACGTCCAAGCTGCTTACCGCGAATCACCTTGCCTGAAAGCCGGAATGAGCGTCCAAGCAGTTGGTTTGCCAATTGCAGATCGCCCCGCGCCAGCGCCTCTCGAATACAAGTGCTGCTCGCGCGCATACCCGACACCTCAACACTCGGAACCTGCTCTACCGAGAAATCCAGACGCTCGCCCGCAGCCCGCAAATCAGCGACCGAGCCAGCGGCTAGGTGCCCGAACCGGAAGTCGTCACCAATGACGAGGCGCGACACGCCAAGCGCCTCGACCAACAGCGATTCGACGAACTCATCCACAGAAATTTCCGCCATGCGCCTCGTGAATCGTGCGCAGAAAAACGCAGCCATACTTGCCTGGCGCATCAGCTCAAAGCGCTCTCGGAATCGGGTCAGTCGCGCAGGCGCCTCGCCTTCTGAGAAAAACTCTTTCGGCGTTGGCTCAAAACTCATTGCTACCGGCAACAGCGCTTGTTCAGCGGCTAATTCACTGACGCGGTTAAGAAGTGCCTGGTGTCCCAGGTGGACACCGTCGAACGCACCGATCGTAAGTGCCACCCGGCGCCCGTCGCGAAACGCGCGCATGCTGGAGATATCGCGGCGCAGTTTCATGAGCCAGTCGATCCCGTCAGTGATTGAAGCCGCAAATGATGCGGCCGTAGTCCGACTATTGCCAGCGAAACGAAGTAGGCAAATACGCCGCCGACAACCAGCAAGCCAAGTCTCAACAGTCGCTGCGCAAGTTCCGCGGCCAGCCACCAGTCCAGGGCAGGTGAGCCGAGCAACAAAAACGTCGCTAGCGCGGCGTTGGCAAGGAGCAGGCGAAACAAAAATGGCCGCCATCCGGGGCGCACAGAGACGATCCCCTGCCTGCGCAGACCGATCCAAAGCAAACCGGCATTAACCACCGCCGAAAGCGTCATCGAGAATGCGAGGCCAGCATGGGTTGCCGCGACCTCCCATCGGGTCAGCAGCGCCACAAACGCAAGGTTACCGAGGAAGTTCACAACCATCGCAACCAACGCCGCCTTGACGGGCGTCTTCGTATCTTGGCGCGCGAAGTAGCCTGGTGCCAGAATTTTGATAGTGATAAAGGCAGTCAGGCCACCCGAAAACGCCCACAGACTGGCCCGAGCCATTTGCACATCGAATGCGGTGAAGGCACCCCCGAAGAACAGGGTTGTCACCAGAGGACCTGCCAGCAGAGCGAGACCGATCGTCGCCGGTAGAGCGAGGAGAAACACAAGGCGCAACGACCAATCGAGCGTTGCGGAGAACGCGTCCGTATCGTTACGACTGAAGCTCCGCGTAAGACTCGGCAACACTACGGTTGCGAGGGCAATCCCGAAGACACCCAGGGGAAACTCCATCAGTCGATCCGAATAATAGAGCCACGTGGTCCGCGCCTCCCCGAGCAACGTCGCAAAAATGTTATCGACGATCAGGTTAATCTGGGCTACGGAGGAGCCGAGTATCGCCGGCAGCATCAACGTCAGAATTTTCTGCACCTTGGAATCGCGCCAGCCCCAACGAGGACGACTCAGTAAACCGGCCCGAATCAAGAACGGTAGTTGAAAAGCCAGTTGGGTCACGCCACCAGCAAAGACGCCCAGCGCAAGTGCCAGTGTGGGCCGTTCAAACTGGGGCGATACGAAAATCGCAAAGCCAATCAGGACCACATTGAGCAAGACCGGCGTAACCGCCGGGATCGCATACCGGTCGTAAGTATTTAGCAAACCCGCACACACCGAGGTCAGCGATATGAAAAGGATGTAGGGGAACGTGAACCTCAACATCAGACTTGCCAGCGAGAACGTATCCTCATCCCGAGCAAATCCGGGGGCAAACATCAAAACGATCAGCGGCGCGAATACGATGCCTGCCACACTCAGCGCAAACAGGAGAGCGCCAAGCGTACCGGCCACTCTGGCGGAGAGCCGCCGGACGGCCTCATCTCCCTCGTGTTCGCGCACCTCTCCCAGTACGGGGACAAATGCCTGTGACAACGCGCCCTCGGCGAAGAATCGCCGCAGCATGTTCGGGATTCGATTCGCGATAATGAATGCGTCCATCATCCAATCCGCGCCGAACAATCGCGTAAACAAGATATCCCTTGCAAGACCGAGGAAACGCGAGAGCAACGTCATAGTGCCAACGATGCCGGTGCGCCTCAAAAGGCTACGATCGGACTCGCGCTGGCTGGTTCGGGACGTTGCGGGACTCATGGCGCTCGAAGTGTACCGGACGTGCAAATCGCCTGCGGCATTATTGACTTGGCCCCGTCGAAGCCCGATAATCGCGGGCTGTTTTTCGCACGCCCTACTCTGGCGCGTGCCTGACACGTTCTTTCGGAGTAACAAACGTGGCGAATATTAAATCTGCGGGCAAACGCGCCCGTACAGCCGAGAAACGGCGTCTTGCGAATATGGCCCAGCGCTCACGCATGCGTACCTTCATTAAGAAGGTGATTGCGGATGTAGAAAGCGGCGACAAGGACGCAGCATTGGCGAGCTACAAAGCTGCAGTACCTGTAATCGATGGCATGGCAGGCAAAGGCATTGTTCACAAGAACAAGGCTGCACGCCATAAGAGCCGTCTGAACAAGATGGTCAAGGCGATGAGCGCCTAACGGCCAGACCGTTATTCGCTTTGTGCGCCGCCATCCTCGACGGCGCTGTCTTCCTCAGCAAACTCGCTCGCGTGCTGCTCTAACCACGCCATGGTTTGCGCAGCCAACGCATCTGTTCCTAACCCAGTTGCGGCACTCACTGTGTAGACGGGCCCGTCCCAATCCAGTGCTTCGACCAACGCCTCGGTCCGGTCTCGAAGTGCCTCTTCCGGCATCAAATCGGTCTTATTGATGACAAGCCAGCGCGGCCGTGCCGCAAGTGCCTCGTCGAACTTGGCAAGTTCGCCGGCAATGTCTCGAACCGCCTGCGCCGGTGCGACAGAACCCTCGGGTGGCGCAATATCGACGAGATGTAGCAATAACCGTGTGCGCTGCACATGTCGCAAGAAACGGATGCCCAAGCCTGCGCCATCGGCCGCACCGGGGATTAGCCCGGGAATATCCGCCACCACGAAGCTTTGGGCATTGCCGACCGATACGACACCCAAATTCGGATGAAGGGTCGTGAACGGATAATCAGCAATGCGAGGCCGAGCTGCACTCATGGCCGTGATCAGCGTCGACTTGCCGGCATTTGGCATACCGAGCAGACCCACATCGGCAATCAGTCGCATTTCGAGGTGGAGGTGGCGCG
>JBCBNU010000056.1:0-17728 GCA_039821645.1 Pseudomonadota bacterium | reverse complement strand
GTCTTGTACACCGAAGACGTCGCAAGCATCGCAAGACAGTGTGTCAGTGCGGAAGCATTAGACGATAGTGGAAGACCGAGTCGGCTCGCAGCGGATGACGAACGGATGCTGTCGTTCGGGCAGCTGCAAATTCTTGAGCTCACCACCGACGGTCACGACGAGCACTTCAATCTCCCATCCTGCTTTCGACTGACCGGCAAGCTCGATCCCGACAAAATGGCAGACGCTGTGCGTACCATCGTCGAGAGACATGACGCGTTCGGCATGCTTCTCGACGAATCGGGTACTGCACCACGCACAGACGCAGCAAGCAGCAATATCTTGCCGATGCTTGAGCACGCTCGTATCGCCGACCCGGCTAACATCGTCGATCACGTCCAAAGCGTCGCACGGCAGCCAACGGATCTTCGCAATGGACCTCTGGCTCGGGTGCAACTGGTCTCTACGGACGATCAGGTTCACTACCTGGTCTTCGTCCCCAACCAATTCGCGTTCGACGGGTGGTCGTTTGACATTTTCCTACGTGAGCTTGAGGCAGCATATGTGGCTGACGAACCAATCTCGACGGAAAACAAAGACGCGCTCGGGTATCAGGACTTCGCATCCTGGCAGCGGACCCAATCCATCGATCAAGACCTCGTCACGTTTTGGCAGACGCATACGCAGCAGTGGGTTGAACTACCCGCATGGCAACCGCCCTCTGAAGATACGCAACCGCAAGTCGCTGCCGCCAGTTTCGCACTGCCGCTTGAGCTCACTGAAAAGGCAGAGGCTCAAGCGGCCAAATTCCACAGCAAGCTGTCGGACGTCGCACTGACGTTGTTTGTTGAGGCACTCGCATCGAGCGCCGGGCAGGACACCGTCACCATCGATCTGGCAACCTCCGGACGCTATTTTCCCGAACTGTTTTCCATCATCGGACTGTTTTACCAGGACCTCCCGGTATCGATTACGTCAGGCGAGAGTTTTGACGACACTTTGGCGAATACCCAGGCACGCGTCTCAGAGCTGAGCCAGCACCAAGCGATCTCAAGGATGCAGATCGAGAAGGCGATAGGGTCAAAACTGCCTGACCCAAGAATCTCTTTTAGTTATCAGCAAGCTACCGAACGCCCTACCCGCTTTGGTAATCTGGCATTCGACCAGATCGACGTGCCTCGAACTGCGATGATCCGCGACCTCGACTTCTGGTTACGACGCACACCCACGGGCCTTTTCGTCCAGCTCGATTACCGCGCGGATCGCATCGCAAGCACATCCATCAATACCCTCGTGAGTTCTATCAAAGAACGCTTGACGGAATTTTCGAGATCGCAAGCGTCGGTTCGCGCAACAGCTATCGACAACCTGTTTGTCCGGACCAGCGATAAGCGTACCGGTCTGCTCTCGCGACTGTTTTCCTCGTAATAGCGCCCCCACGATGATCGAAGCTTTTTTCCTGAATGGAGACGATCCGGACTTGTTCGTGACCTATCACCCTCCCGGTGATGCGATGGTCGATCAAATCACGATCGTGTGCGCACCCTTTTTCGGAGAATGCCAGCGCACACAACTTTGCCTGCGCGAGTTATCCATATCGCTTGCGACCGCAGGACAACATGTCGTTCGATTTGACTACCGAGGTACCGGCGATTCGTTCGGTGAACCGGAGTCGCTCTCGGCATGGAGTAACGACCTCAGGCGGGTGGTTAGCGAAGCGCGTGAGCTGTCCGGCTGCCAAACGGTAAACTTGGTCGTCGTCCGCGCTGCGGCGCTGCTCCTGTCTCGATGGTTAGAGGACGCTGATGCTGTTGGCAAAATCGTGTTGTGGGATCCGATTTGGCAGGGCAAGCCCTACATCGATACCTATATCCAGCACAGAAAAATGTCGAATTTCCGAAACCGATGGTTGACCAACACGGATCGGAAATCTGTGGCAGGTGAGTTACTCGGATTTCCGTTTCCCGAGGCGCTGGCTCGCGAACTGGAGAGTGCCGACATCACCGGCTGGACGGCACCCGCGCATACTGTTGCCATTTATACGGAACCACCGCCCGCAGACGCACCGCAACTGAACTCGAGACAGGTACGGTTCGGTTGCAACTGGCACCAGTTCTCGGACGACATTCTGATGCCAGGACCCGTGCTTGAGGAGATTCGCCAATGTCTGCTCGCTGCGTAGAGGAAGTCCTGACCGCCGGACGAGGGGCTCGTGTTTTTTCGATTCTGACGCTACCTGAGCCTTCAACCAAGATCCAGGCAGTGTTCGTATTCCTGAATGCCGGGCTGGTTCACCGCGTCGGACCCTCACGGATGAATGTTCGGCTGGCAAGAAAGCTCGCAGCGGTTGGTTTCGCCAGTGTCCGCGTTGATTTGTCCGGCAAGGGCGACACGCCTGCGAGGCCCGACGTAGATTATCTTGACTCGGTCACTGAAGACTTTGCGGACCTTCACGCAGCAATCCGAAATCGTCTTGGCAACCTACCCTTGGTGCTGGCCGGACTGTGCTCAGGCGCTGATAATGCTGTGCGCCTTGCATTGGCCAACGAGACGGTGGTCGGGATGTTGCTTCTCGATCCGATGTGCTACCCCGACTCGGACTACCGACGTTGGTCGTTGATCGATCGCTATCTTCGTTGGCAACAATACAGCGGCAAGCTTCGTATGTTTCTCTCTCGTCAACGTTCAAAAAGTGACGAATCAGAAGCCGGTGGAACGACTGGCCAGGACGATCCGCTCAAGCTGCGTGTACTCCCTTCGATCGAAGATACCGCAAATGCTGTTCAAGCGGTCGACGGACGCAATGGAGCGACACTTGCCATTTTTTCGAATTATGCGAGCTCCTACTACAAGCACCGAGGACAATTCGCAGCGACCACCTATCAAAAGGCGTTCTCAACTCGCTCACAAGAGTTGTGGTGGCGAGGCGTCAAACACACCTACAAATCGCTGACGCATGTAGAGCGCCTGGAGAACACGGTTCTTAGATGGACATCCGCCCTTCCTAAACCCAGTCGTGGAGACACCGCGGCGCCATAAACCGAAAAAGTCTTGGGCGCCAATGTTCATAGCACGGGTTACACTTAGGACGTCAGCCGTCACAACTCTACACCCGAGCGCACGATGTCACTGCTCCAGGAACTAAAGCGACGCAATGTCTACCGGGTCGGTATCGGTTATCTCGCGGCGTCCTGGATTGCATTGCAATTGGCTGATGTGATGCTGGAGAACCTGAATCTGCCGACATGGGCATTCAAGGCATTGCTCGCACTTATCGCCATCGGGTTTCCGATCGCTCTCGGTCTTGCCTGGGTTTTTGAGCTCACACCTGAAGGCGTTAAACGAGACACCAGCGTGGAGGCCAGCAACGCACCGGCCAACGCGGGCCAGTACGTCCAGCTCGTGATTACGGCCGCTCTGGCGATCGCCGTCGGCTATCTCGTCGTCGACAAGTTCAAGAGCGAGGCAACACCTCACGTGGCAGTCGACCGCTCCATCGCTGTATTGCCGTTTGAAAATATCACCGCCGTCGAAGACGACACGTTCTTTGTGGACGGCATGCACGACTATCTGCTTACCCAGCTTGCTCGTCTCGGGACGCTCGATAAGGTGATTGCCAGGCCCACCGCAGAGACTTACCGAGCCACCACGAAACCCCTCACGGAAATCGGTGAAGAATTGGGTGTTGCCACGATTCTCACCGGCGGTTTCCAGCGCGCGGGCGAGAACGTCCGGATCAACATGCAATTGTTCCGCGCCGACACCGGACAGTCGCTCTGGGCAAACTCCTGGGATCGAAGACTCAACCTCGAGAACCTGTTCGATACCCAAACCAGCATTACGAGTGAGATTGTCTCGGCACTGAGTGGCGTGTTGTCAGATCAGGATCGAACGCAGCTCGCCAAACGTCCGACGAGTAATCCGGAAGCGTTCGAGCAATACTCGCTCGGTCGGACGCTGCTAGCCCGGCGCACGGCACCCAATATCCGACGGGCACTTGTGTATTTTGAGCGTGCCGTTGAACTTGACCCGACCTTTGTCCTGGCATGGGTCGGTGTTGCCGATGCGAATTCACTGCTCACCGATTACGATGACGTCGATGCCGAGACCTCTTTCGCCAGCAGGCGACGCGCGATCGACCGAGCATTGTTCCTCAACCCAGAGTCGGGCGAAGCGCTGACATCATTAGCTGATCTCCGCCGGGACCAGGACGACAACGAAGTAGCCGAGACGTTCTTTCTCCAAGCTATCGAACGTGCACCACACTACCCGACCGCGCGCCATTGGTATTCACTGCTCCTCAGCGAAGAAGGTCGTCTCGAGGCAGGTCTCGAGCAGATCCGTACCGCCCGGGACATCGACCCACAGGCGCCTATTCTTGCCACTGCCGAAGCCGGGTTTTTATTGCAGGTGGGCGACTACGAGGGTGCTGACCGTGTCATCGTCGACGGCATTCGACGCAATCCGGACTTTCACAACCTGTACGGCACCCGAGCGGATTTGTTTGTAATCCGTGGCCAACTCGATGAAGCGCTACGGTGGCAAACCGAATCCGCTCGACTCTCACCAAGCTCGCCGGATGCGCGCGAGAGTGAGTGTGAATTGCAAGCAGTGCTCGGCATGGTCGATGAGGCCAAGGCGTGCAGCGAGCGCGTGTTCCGCGACTTTCCGAACAAGATGATTCCGGGTATGTCGGAAATCGATCTGATACTCAGCGCACAACGCGATGGGCTTGCGTCTTTTCTTGTACCCGTAGAGAGCCTCGAGGGCATGCCGAGTGGGCTTCGGATCGGCATGGGGCAAGCGTTTTTTCTGGGTGGTCGAATAGACGAAGCCAAGTTGTTACTGGAATCCGAGCGACCGGAGTTGTTTGATACACCCGCACCAGCCGTAAAGCTCTCCGAAATTACAACGGCGTTGATCGCTGCAGGCATCCTCGAGGCAGAGGGCGACATTGAGCAAGCCAATCAGCTCCTGGCAGCGATAAAAGGCGCGCTCGCAACGGTACCCTTTGAACTGACCGGCGGTGAATTCGCACCGACGATGGAAGCGCTCGCAAAAGGTGACTTCGAGGCGGCGGCGCGCTCAGTGCAAGACCCGAAACTATTGTCGGTGTGGTGGGTGTTCGTCACGCCTGCCTTTAAACAGGACCTCGAAAACCCGATTTTCGCAGCGGCAATTGCGGATCTGAAGGCGAAAGTCGCCGAACAGCGCGAGGCGTACCTCGTTTATCCGAGCCTCGCGCCGCTGTAGCGTCCAGCTACAAACCGACAGCGATCACCATCGCGCTGAACAAAGAGAACGTGGCAATAAGTCCCACTGCGCAGGCACTGGTCTACTGATCACTGTATCCCTGCTATTTCTGATGACGAGCCTGATCAGTCGCGGAGAAGATGCGTTTCCGACCATGGGTCGTTGACGGAAACCCAACCCTCGAGCCCGACATGATGCACCGGTTCCGGTTTGAGCTAAACAATTGATACTGTAAAGACGATTTGACACTTAGTCAGGACTGATTGACACTCATCAATGGGGACTCTGACTGGGAAGTACAGTGCTCAAGGCTCTGAAAATGGCCCTGTGGACACTCAGGATTGCGCTACCAAAGGTGGCAGTCGGCTGGATGTTTGCGTTGCTGACAATCGACTTCAATCGAGTCGCGATTGTGGAGTTCGGCATTGCCGCAATCATCGTGTCGTCCCTGCTTTCAATCCATTATTTCCTCGCGCCATTTCAGGTCGTTACAGGCCGGATTGCCGATTGCCACCCGGTGATGGGGTACAGACGATCGCCCTACTTGCTGGGCGCAAGCGCATTGGCTAGCTTGCTTTTCCTGGCATTGCCGACCGTGACCATTTCGATGGGTGGTGGATCAACCGGCGCGATGATCGCGGGTGTGGCTTTGTTCGTTATGTTCGGGCTATGCATGGCCGTGATCGCAGATAGTTACCATTCGCTGATCGCAGAGATCACCGAGAAACAGTACCGCCCGACCGTGATCGCGGTTGTCTGGGTCGTCATGATCTTGAGCACGATCTTCTCCGCAATCGTGATGAACGCTGTGCAACCGGAGTTTTCCCCGGAAACCATGCAGAGGCTCTACAACCTCACGCCACCGATCGTGATTCTCTCTGTCGTCATCGGCCTCGTTGGCGTGGAGCGCCGAATGAACGCCGAGGAGATTCAGACCGCGATCAATAAAGCGAGATCGCTTGCACCCGCTGGCAATCCACTTGCCTCCGCTGCACGCCTGATCAGCGCCAACTCGGAGACGCGGCGCTTTTTCATCTTCATCAGTCTCGCCATTTTCGCCATCTTCCTCCAGGAGAATTTGATCGAAGTGTTCGGTGCGGAAGTCTTTGGCATGCAGGTTAGTGAAACCCGCAAACTCCAACCCGTATGGGGCGGCGGAATTTTGCTCGGTATGGTGCTGATGGGGACCATTAGTGCAGGGTTTAGCGTTCCAAAGCACATCTCTACGCTCATCGGTTGCACAGGCGCGGGTATCGGCTTCGTGTTGCTTGGGTATGTCGGATTCTTCGAACTTGAAAACCTGCTGCTGCCGACCCTTTTCTACCTCGGATTTTGTGCCGGCATCTTTAACGTCGGTGCGCTCGCACTGATGATGGATATGACAGTCGAAGGTGCGACTGGCATGTATATGGGCCTCTGGGGCGTGGCACAGGCCGCGGGTATGGGGCTATCTGCAGTAGTCGCCGGCACATTGCATACCAGCCTTATTGCGAGCGGCCTCATGAAAGCAGAAGTCGCCTATTGGGCGATATTCGGGCTCGAGTCAGTCCTGCTCATCGTTGCTGCGGCACTCCTGTTCGGACTGAAACCGGATGTATTCCAGGCGCAAGCGAAGAGCATCCGGCGAAACAGATCCGACACCGATGATGCAATGACAGGCACGTTGGGCGTCACCAGTGCCTGAGCAGCGCCTCGACTTCAGCTTCGACCGCCGGGTCGCGACCGACTATGACGCGGTCCGTGGTCACCCACCAGCCGTTTCCGCCGAAATCGGTCGCGTTATTGCCAACGAGATTGGTGAAGGCGCGCTGCTCTTCGAACCCGGTGTGGGTACTGGCCGCATTGCCCTGCCCGCGTTAGCCGCAGGTTGTGAAGTTGTAGGCGCAGACCTCTCTACCGAAATGCTCTCGGCACTAAATACAGTATCCAATCGTGAAACCGGTCGGCTGCATCTTGTGCGTTGCAATCTGGATCACCTGCCGTTCAAACCACAGGTATTCGACGCGGTGCTCTGCGTGCATGTGCTGCATCTTATTGCCGACTGGCACGCGCTCTTAACGAACCTGCTGCGCCTCACAAAACCTGGCGGCACCATAATGCTCGGACGAGACTGGATCGATCCGCAGTCCTTTGCGGGCAAGATTCGTCACGAATTTCGGATGGCGGCAGTACAACTTAGCGAACAGATCAGCGCCCCGCCGGGTGCGCGCGCCTTCGTCGGGCGATTAATTGAACTCGGCGCACAACCGGTTGATGAAGGACAAGAGCGCACGGCCGCCGAGTGGCAAACCAAACTGACGCCACGGCAGGTGCTCGATCAGATTCGCGAAAAAGATGACGCTGAAAGCTGGGTGCTACCGGATGAATTGCTAGTACGCGTGATGGAGCGACTGGACGCCTTCGCTGCGAGTGAATTCGAACACGTCGACAAGCCACTGCCCGTCACACGTCGATTCGTGTATTCGCAATTTCGAGTGCCGCAGGCCTGACCTGAGACCTGCGACACTCTTGCATCGATCTTAGAAGTTCACCGCGAACCGCACGCCGTAGCTGCGCGGCAATGGCATGTGCAACAGATAACCGCGCCCCGGCGCAAACCCGTCCGGGTTGCCGAGATCTACGACACGCTGCCCATTGGTAACCGAGTCATCATCAAACACGTTATCGATGAAGGCCGTGATCTGGTAGCGATCGCTTTCGAGGCTCGCGACCAAATTCATCCGCCAAAACGACGGCAGATAGTTGAGGTTCGACTCGTCCATGTAGCGACGTGATCGGTAGATACCGGTCGCACTGGTCACAAGATCAAAGTCGGTGGCGCCGAGACGCTGGCGATAGTCGATCGAAGCATTCAACGAATGGCGTGGATTCTTGCCCACACGGTTGCCGGAGAAGTCCGCGTCGATGTTGCCCGCCTCTGCTTTGTTCAACGTCGTTGATTGCTCCGCGGTCTGGATGAACTCGTCGAACACGGCATCGGTATAGGCATAGCCTGCAGTCAGGTGCCAGCGGTCGGTGATGCGCCAGGAGGCATCCAACTCGACACCAAACACCTCAACACGACCGGCGTTCGTAATACCGGGAATCGGCGATATGCTGCCTGCTGGCTGCTGTTGCACCCCGATTTGCTGGTCACGATAGTCGTTGAAATAGATTGCAGTGCTCAGCCTGAGACCGTGCTCGGGGAAGTCGTTTTTCGCGCCGATCTCGTAGGTGGTCACGCGCTCCTCGTTGTAGCGCTGACCCTCGAGCGTGACCGCCTCATTCGCTGAGAAGCCACCGGGTTTGAAGCCCGTCGTAACCGCGGCGTAGTAGAGCGAGAAATCTGTCGGTGTGTACTCGACCGCGACGCGTGGTGTGAATACGTTACTCTCAACGCTGTCGCTGACGAAGCAGTTGTACGCAACGTTTGGATACCGCTGTGACGGCGGCACATCGCGATCGTCGGTCTCAGGCGGACAAAACTCCAGCGGCACCTGCTGCAGAAGACTCACCTGCTGGCGGTTCCAGGTCGGTACCGTGTAATCGATGTCGTCGATGGAATAGCGACCTTCAGTGCTCACACTCCACTCGCCGTTGATGTCGAGCGTGAACGATGCAAACGCCGAGAAGTGATCGGTCTCACGACGCTGCGGGTTGTCTGCAATCGCACCCGGGTTCGGTGCGTTCGATAGTCCGAAAGGTGGCCCGGCGAGGAATGAATTCGGATTACGCAGCCAGAACTGCGCGCCATTTCGAAGCTTAGCTGTCTCAAGATACGCTGTGGCGCCAACGATCCAGCTCACGCGGTCTCGCGAGCCAGCATGGCGCAATTCGTGCGACTGATGTTTGAAGTCGTAGTCGAGAATGTTGATCGTCGAAGTAGAAAACGCGAACGGGTCAGTCACCGCGAAGTCGGTGTAGTCGGTATCTGCACGGTCGTAGCTCGTGTTTTCCATGAAGCCCGCGACGTAGGTCAACGTGCCGTTCGCAAGCTCAAGATCGACCTGCAGCGTACCGAATTGCTGGCGCTGCTCCAGGCCGACAAACGGCGCACCGGTGGCAGGATCGAGCGAGTAATCGATATCGCTCTCGCTGGCAGACAACTCGCCGAGCACAACACCGCGAGTACAGGCATTGAACACTTGTGGTGACGCACCCGAAAGATCCTCGGGGCATGGCAGCCGCGGTGAGCCTGGAGGACCCGCGCTAAACGTACCGCCCGGAACCGGCAAGCGATCGCTGTAGGGCACCAGCGCAGATGCGGGCTGGCTGTAGTCCTCATCGCTGTATTGATAGCGGCTAAAGACCGTCAGTCGCTCGGATGGCGTCCATAGCAGCGCTAACGAACCTGCCAGTGAATTCTCAGCACCGAGGTCCTCACCCGTGTTCGGGTTATCAAAGAAACCCTCGAAGTCGTGCTTCGCGACCGAAGTGCGGAATGCCAGTTTATCGGTGATCGGTCCGGAAACGCCCACATCAACGGTTTGCCGACCGCCGTTGCCGACTTCCACACCCGCGCGGCTTTCCCACTCGAAGGTCGGCCGGCGAGTGATCACATTGATCGCACCACCAAACGCGTTGCGGCCGTATAGCAATGTTTGTGGCCCCTTCACTACCTCAATCCGCTCAACGTCGAGCAGTCGGGTGGACAACGCACTCGAACCACCCGGGATGCTGAGGTTTTCTGTCGACGCATCGATATGATCAATTAGCATCGCAACGCTTGGCCGCCCGCGTTCGTTCTGCATGCCGCGCATTGCCGGACGTGTGTCCTGCACGAATCCGCCAATATCGAAGGTGAGCCCAGCGATTAGCAGCCCCGAGTCGCTGATGGTGTCAAAGCCCTGCAATCGAAGCTGCTCCGCATCGAGCACTTTGACGGCGACGGGAACCGCTTGATTTCGCTCTTTGCGCTTTCGGGCGGTAACGACGATTTCGTCGAGAACCACTCTCGATGATTCGGCCTCAGTGGATTGCGCTTGTGCTGGCTGAACCGATAGACCGAATGGGGCCGAAAACAAGAAGACGCCGAGGCTAAAACCCGACCGCAAACAGGCATTCATTCAGTAGTCCCCTAAAACTGCACCAATCCGGCTGAAGCCCCAACCGCAGTGGACTGTCAACTTCAATGTACACTTATAGGGGAAATAGCGTCAATCTAAATTGACGCAGATCATGTCAATCCGGTTTGTAGGCGTGTAGGAATCCGTCCAGATAGCGTCCCCACCAGGCATTGAAGGGGTGCGCCTTATCGGTCTCACCGGCGTCATTGACGAGCGGCCGGCCCTCATTGGCCCAAAGGAACAGTGATCCGTCGAGGTTGGATACCGACTCATAACCCGCCGATTCGAGCTCACGAACCGCGATCGACGAACGCACCCCAAGCGAGCAGTACACCACTATAGGACGATCGCCTGCCGTGCCGGCGATTTTGAGAAGACTCTCGGTGTCAAGCGCGTGAACCGCGCCCGGAATGCGGCTCACCGCAAACTCATCGGCTTTTCGCACGTCGATGACCAACGTGTCTTCGAGCATTTCCGAGAGTGTGCTGGTCGAGACGTGTTCAACGTCACTGAACTCCTGACGCACCCCGACCATCTTCTTTTGCAGGCGTTCGGCGACTGCATCGCTCGGGTGGGAGTCGGCCAAGGCAGCCATCGCACCAGCCGTAAGCATCATCATTGCTGCTAACACACGACGCATCTCTGACTCAGCGCTTGTGCTCAGGGCTTTGGAAGTCTGTGTGGCAGCCTGCGTCCCAAACCTCGGGCTGGTTGCCGTGCGCGGGAATACCGCCCGCATCTTTCAGCATGCGAGCCAGATGCAAGCAGTTCCAAACCAGAAACGTGGTGTTGCGGTTGGTGAAGTCGTTTTCCGGTCCGCCGGAACCCTCGTCTCGATAGGAAGGACCTGGACCTGCCTCACCCATCCAGCCGGCATCCGCCTGTGGCGGGACGGTGTAGCCGATGTGCGAGAGCGAAAACAGAATATTCATCGCGCAGTGCTTCACGCCATCTTCATTGCCAGTGATCAAGGTCGCACCCACCTTCCCATAGTCGCGATACTGACCCTTCTCATTGAAATCGTGGGTGTAGCCATACATGCGCTCAAGCACGCGATTACAGACCGAGCTTTTTTCGCCGAGCCAAACCGATGTACAAACGATCAGGATGTCACAGGCATCGACTTTCGCTTGCAGCTCGGGCCAATCATCACGCGCCCACTCATCAGCTTCTGCCATGTTCTTGCCGAGACCCGCAGCAATCTCGTAGTCGACCGGACGAATGATTTCGGTCTTAACGCCATTGGCCTTGAATATGCTATCTGCAACACCGATCAGCCCCTCGGTATGGGAGAGCACAGGCGTTCGGTTCAGCGTGCAGTTCAGGAACAACGCAGACAGATCATCGTATTTTGCGGGTGGCGCTTCGCACTGATGCTCGGTGATGTTCTTGAGTTGGTCGGTCATGGTGGTGTCCCTCGTAATCTGGTTGTGGATCTTTGCGCTCGCTCTCAAAGACCGGTCGCGCGCCCGCGAAATTACACAGTATGCAGATTCTTCACGGCTGCGCCTAACAGCAACCGTGAATACAGCCTGTGGACCGGAAACGTCCACCGGATATACCACGGCAACTTGACCCTTCCGCGTTGACCCGAATCGCTCGCAACCACAGCAGAGCCAAAGTAAAGACTGGTTGCGCCATTCCGAGGCTCACACATCAACCAGGAACGGGTCTTATCGGTAAAGTCACACAGCAGAATCTGTCGATCTTCGCGCCGCTCAACGGACCACGCTGCGAATTGCTGCGATGTCCCCGCCGCCAGCGCATCGATATCGGCCTGAGTCGATGGCTTGCCTGCCGCATACATTAAAATCCGCCGCTCGATGGCGAACAGACGCGTTCCATAGAACGCCTGAAGGTAGCGCTCCAGTGAGACGCCGCCATCAACTACCGCGCAATAGCAATCGGTGTAGCCGCGTGCCTCATACGCGCGCAGCAGCGAAAACGTCGGCAACGCGATTTTCTGAATCTTCGAAGCCATAGATCGTATTATGAAGGCAAAGTTGGGGAGAGATTTGGTGTAGTTGCGCGCTTCGCGGATTTCTCCGACACTGCAGCTGGGACATAGGGAAGGGTGAGCCGTGTTCACACAACTCACACTCGGCACAATCGTCACGGTCGCGTGCGTGATGTTTCATATTGGCGGATTGGTCGTATTGCTCGATTGGCTCAATCGCATTACGCCACGGATCGAGCGTCAGTTCGAGCATCTCCCGGGCACCTTCATGCTGATCGTTGCAGCAGTACTCGGCATCATCTTCCTGCACACCATTGAGGTGTGGTCGTGGGCAATTTTGTACATGGCCCTCGGTGAGTTCGAAAGCCTCACACGCGCGCTGTATTTCTCCGTGGCAACAGCGACGACAGTTGGTTATGGCGACATTGTGCTCACGCCAGCCTGGCAGCTGCTGAGCACGTTTGAGGCGATGAGTGGGTTTATTCTGTTTGGTGCGAGTACCGCTTTTCTATTTGCACTGGTCGGCGATCTATTCAAGGAAACTCCCTCGCCCGTGCGACGGCGTCGAGAGCGGGACTAACGTTCCAAGCACTCTGGGGGCGGGGGTTCGATGACGCGACTAATTCGTTCGACAATTTTCATTGTGCTGCTAAGCCTTTGCGCAACTGCTGCAGCACAAGAAGCCAATCCGACCGGTTTTGCTTTCTCGCTCGGATTTGGCCCATCAACCATCGAAGACGTCGATGGCCCCGGTGACGAATTCGGCGGCGGTGATATCGGTTGGAACTTCGACGTTGAGTGGCGCTTCATCGAATACGTTGCGCTCGGCATAAACATTGCCACGTTTGGCGAAGACACCGATTTCTTCAACGGCACTGTTAGGACGATCGAGATCAATGGCGTTGGCGTTTATGCGCGCGGCTACCTACCGGTGAATGATAAATTACTGCTGCATGCAACATGGGGGAGCTTCTCTTACGACGCTGACGTTGACCCCGACCAGAATTTCAATATCTTGATCTTTGACGGCAGCGCTGATGCGTATGGGTTAGGTGCCGATTACCGCTTGAGCAAAAACTGGAGCGCACGCTTTGATCATCGTTGGTACGACGGCGAACGCCGCGAAGCAGGCACACTTACAACGCTAGGGTTCCGGTTCCAGTTCTAAGCTCAAGCGGTCAGATCATCCCTCGTCGTAGCGGTGCGGCACGACGCGAAGTTTCGTGAGGTCGTAACCCTCTTTGATCAACATCGCTTTGATCGCGTCATAGTCCTGAGCCGGCATTTCCGGCGTACGCGACATGATCCAAACATAATCACGCTTGGTTCGACCGATGACCGTCTGGGTGTAATCCTCGTTTAAATACACGATGCGGTACTCAGCCTTGATCGGCCACACGAAACGCATACCCCAGATCGCGTTGGAACCATCGTCACGAACAAAACCGACTGGTGTATATTTTTTGGCTTTGCCATCGAACCCACCCTTTCGAAAAGAAAACGTGGTGTCGATGATGCCGGGCTCTCGAAGCTCGTAGCTTTCAATCGCGTTGTACGCTTTTTTCTCGATGAACGTCGGGATAGCAGCGATCACGTACCAGTCGCCCATAAAGCGTTCCAAATCGACCTTTTCCTCGGTACGAATTGGACCAAGATCACCAGTGCTGGCGCAGCCGGATAACCCTGCAACAGCAACCATGACAGCGACCAACGATTGAAACTTGCTCACGCAATCATCTCCGAATTTCTATGTACGACCTTATTCGACGGTTGCGACTAACTGGATGTCAACCACTCGCCGAAGTCAACGCTCTCACCCACGCCGGTATGTGCCCATTCCTCGCGCAAGCGAGACAAGGTTTGCCGAATACTCAGAATACTTTGGTCGTTGACTGAAGGCGCGGGCACATGCGACTGAGAACAAGCGGCAGCCAACACCTCTCGAAAAACTGCGGCATCGCTCGGCGTACTCCACATATCTGCTTCGAAACACTCGACGAGCCGCTCCGCTTGAATAAGCTCGACAATCGAATCCTCGGGGACCGACGCACGTTTGGAACTTGCGTGTCCGCCCGCCTTAGAAAGTGCTGACACGGCATCGATATTCATACCGGCCGAAACCGTGCCCCAGAAACCAGCCTTCATCCCCATTTCCCGTTCGACAATCCAATGTACAGCGTCGTGTGGCACAACACCTTTTTTGGGAAATTCACTGACGTCGCGAGACCCATCGGCATGCACCACCTCAACTTGGTCGGTTTGCAAGCTCTTCGTGATTATGAGTTTCATTCGTCCTTGGGACCAATCCACGAAAACGGGTTGTACGCGACCTCCCACAGATGACCATCCGGGTCTTTGAAGTAACCGCTATATCCACCCCAGAACACCTTCTCCGGCGGCTTGGCAATTGTGGCGCCCGCCGCGACTGCCTCTTGCATGATCGCATCCACCTCCGCCTCGCTCGTGACATTGTGCGCAATTGCAAATCCACCGAAACCCGACCCTTCCGACGAAACATTTGCGTCTTCCGCCAATGCCTCGCGACCATACAGTCCCAGCCATGTTCCGTTGAGCCGGAAGAAAGCGACGTTTTCTTCATCGCCCTCACGCGGGAAACCGAGGTGCCGATAAAAACCAATCGACACCTCAAGGTCTTTCACGCCCAGCGTAATCATGCTCATTCGCGGTTTCATCACTCAGTCTCCGGCACGCTAGGGAATACGCGGTCGATTGGCGCCATAACGGACACGGAGGATTGCCCGTGCGCGTCTAACTCCCAATCAAAGACGGAAGCATAAAACGACTGCAGTGCGTCGGTGTTGTCGCTCGCAATATCAAAAAATACAATCGGTGCTGCCATGAAAAATCCCCACTAACCCGGCACCCCGACCGGTGGTTACACGATACCCGATCGGGCGTGCTTAACGAGCCTTCAGTGCGTAAACAAACGCCTCGACGACATCACCCGCGGCTGTAGTTGCGTTTATCGATACACGCTCGTACGCGTCACCCTCGAAGGCATCCAATCTCGCCCAGTGCTCAACCAATTTGCTGGAGCTGAATACAAAACCTGAAACTTCAGGCCCGTCATCCGAAGGAATGATGGCGGGATAACCGAGTTCTGCACCCCAACCGTCTTCAACCAGGCGGCCTCGCATCGATGCTTCCACCCAATCACCCTCGATATCGCCCATCACGTGATGGTTCGGTCGCCCGGGTGCGAGCGTCCCGTAGATAAAGAGATGTTCGAGCTCAGCTGCCAAGGGAAGTGAATACACCGACGGCAAGCTCTGCCCACAGCAAAACAAAGGCCTGCAGTATCTCGAATGCGACGTTCGTGACACCCGAGCGTTGCAACACGAACATCACCTCAAGAATCGTCGTTTCCAGAATGTGTTGATCGGCATCGACCGCGAAAACCAAAAAGCCGGAACGCATCACAGGCCTAGCTGATGCCATACAAAAACACCCCAGGTCGACCACAGCATGACACTGCTGGCGAAGTACACCCAGAACCTATGCAGCACCGTGTTGTAGGTCACGTGGATCACGCTATGCACGATACGCAACGCGACAAACGCCCAAGCGAGCATTGCGATGATGCCGGGCCCGGTGTCGGTTGCGATGACCAGCGCAACCAGTGCGTAGTAGAGCAACGGCACCTCCAGCAAGTTCTGAAAATTGTTCGATGCGGACGTATCTTCCAGAAGGCGTTGTGCATCAGCTCTTGAGGCAACTTTTTGCGGATGGATGCGCTTGGCTTTCATCTCCCGGACACGCCGAAGATAAAGCAGTATCCAGACAGCAAATGTGAGCCCCAGCAATACGAAGGTTGGCGGCAGTAATGGATGCATTAGATTAGTTGTCCCGCAGTGTCTTCTTCATGAAGACGTTAAAGTCTGTGTCGGGATAATCGTCAAACGCACCGCACCAGTCAAAACCACGCCTCAAGTAAAACTGGTGTGCCGCTTCAAACGCAGCGCCTGTCCCAGTTTCCAAGAACAGATTCTCGTAACCGCGCTTGCGCGCTTCTGCGAGAATCGCATCGAAGACAACGCTGGCTACACCTTGACGCAGAAACGCCTCGCGCGTGCGCATCGTCTTGATCTCACCATTGGTCGCATCCAATGCCTTAAGCGCGCCGCAGCCGCATAATGCATCTCCATGCCATGCGGTCCAAAACATGACACCCGGCTCACGCAGCCCGTCTATCGCGAGAGCAAACACACTGTCCTTCGGCGAGTTGCCCTGCATGTCGGCAAGGTGCTCCGCGACAATCTCTCGCGACTCGGGCGCGCTCAAATCATCGATTCGAGCATGAATGGACACGCGCCTGCTCCCAACACTTTGAGCGATAAAACCTAGCTCAGCTCGACTATGGGCCGGAAGCCGCCATAGATCAGTCGCTTCCCGTCAAGGGGCATCGGATGCTTTTCCATATCCATGCGCTCATCCGAGAAATCCTCAGACATCATGGTCTCCATCGCCGCATCGCGGGTCTTTTTATCCGGCCACTCAATCCAGGAAAAGACGACAGTTTCTTCTTCGGTCGCCTTTACGGCTTTCCGAAAATCAGTAGCCTCACCATCTTTCACATCATCTGCCCAGCACTCGACAACGCGCGTTGCACCGAGATCCGTGAAGACCGTATCCACCGTTTGTGCGTACTTGATGAAAGCATCTTTGTTCGCAATCGGCACCGCCAGCACAAAACCGTCGATGTAACTCATAACACCTCCCACAGGCCGGCTTCGATTCCGTCCATCATAAAGATCGCGCACTTGCCATGATTCGGGATGTCCATCGGCGGCACGGCGATCATGCCACCCGCGTTCTCGACCGCATCGACCGCCGCCGCGATATCGTCAACTTGTAAATAGGCACGTGTGACCGCTTTTTCACCGTCGTGCATCGGCGCCCGAATGCCCATAATGCCGCCGTCGGCCATTGGTGCGGTGCGCGCACCGCCGAGCCCCGGATCCGCTTTGCCGAACGCCACCCCCGTGGCTGCGCTGTACTTTTCGCACGCGCCTCCAACATCGGCCGTGACTACTTCCAGATAGTGAACCTGCATAATGCCCCCCGTGGTCTCTTGCGTTGTCCGCACTGATTCGACGCCAATTAGACGACTAGAATGTAGCAAATATTGTGATTCTCGCCTACTTGCGCCGCGCGCTAGCGGCGCGTTGAGGTGTAGCATGTACGCCAACCTAGCCCATTTGACCGCGATGAAGAAGCTCCGTGAATTGGCGATCAACAGAGCCTCGGCTCCTTTAAGGCGGGCTATAGCCTGATCGTGTTCATCCCGATCATCGGCCCTCTGGCCACCCTGTGGATCATGGGAATGCCGGAAAAACGCCCCAAAAAGGAGCAAGTGCGGGGGGCAAGAGGCGATTTTTACCATCGAGCCAGGCTAAGAGAGGCAAAACAGCGCTTAAACCGCTAGAAAGCAGGCCGAGAACGTAATATTATCGCCGGCTGTCATCAGGCCGGA
>JBCBNU010000055.1:0-17863 GCA_039821645.1 Pseudomonadota bacterium | reverse complement strand
CGACGGCGCGCGTCCGGCAAGACAAATCGCGTCGGTAGGACTACTGTCGTGCCCACGCCAGGAATCCATGGGTCGACGTCGGGATTGGCGCGCCGCAGTTCGGTATAACCAACACCATGAACACGCGCGATGTCCACGAACGTGTCCTGTTCGGTCGCTGTGATCTCGCGGACTTCGCCAATAATGTGCTGATCAGCCGCCGGCAGAAGGTACTCAGCAGCCTGACTGACCGATACCAACAACGATCCGGCAACCATCGTTGCAAGATACTGAACGGTTTTAGATTCGAAACTCATGCAGCGTTTGACCATTGATTGCGCGCCACGTAGCCTTGGCGCGATTGTAACCTAGGGGCATCAAAGCGTGGCGATCGTCGTCAAAATCAAGATAACCAACAAGGATATCCGCGCCCTTCGTAAGGCGATGCAAAATGCCCGCGACACGATTCGCAGTGCCGACGAGCACGATATTCTCGAAGCCGCACGCACACTGCTCGACGATTTTGATTCCCGCCAGGCGCCGGACTTTGTTCGCGAGCGCGTGCCAAAGCTGGTCGCCATGACCGATATGCTCGAAGACACCGACTGGGAGTTACCCAAGCGCCAACGCGAGAAAATCCTTGCTGCATTGGTCTACTTCGGTGACCCGGACGATCTCATCCCGGATGATGTTCCGGGGCTCGGGTTGCTCGACGATGCAATTGTCATCGAGCTGCTGCTACTCGAACTCAAGCACGTCATCGAAGCCTATCGGGACTTTTGTCGTTATCGCAGC
This sequence comes from Pseudomonadota bacterium, assembly GCA_039821645.1. Lineage (GTDB taxonomy): Bacteria > Pseudomonadota > Gammaproteobacteria > Steroidobacterales > Woeseiaceae > CALBPI01. Next base: position 17,089 of record JBCBNU010000055.1, on the reverse strand, counting down.
AGCCTTATGACCACCGTCCCTGAGTCGGTGCGTATCGAGCGACTTGAGAAACGCCGCTGGGCATTGCATGGACGCATGCAACGCCGTATGCGCACCGATCGCAGCGGCCTGCCATCGCGTTCGCTGATTTAAAGCGAGTCGTCCTAGAAGCGGACCAGCGCTGACCCCCACGTAAAACCGCCACCGAAAGCTTCGAGCAACAGTAGCTGACCGCGTTGAACGCGTCCATCGCGCACGGCGGTGTCCAACGCCATAGGCACTGAGGCCGCCGAGGTGTTGCCGTATTCCTGCACTGTCAATACCACTTGATCCATCGGCATAGCGAGTCGTTTCGCAGTTGCCTGGATGATTCGAATATTGGCCTGATGCGGAATCAACCAATCGATATCGGATTTGTCGATCCCGTTCTCCTCGAGGGTAACGTCGACAATACGCTCAAGCGTCTTGACGGCAACCTTGAACACTTCGTTGCCGGCCATCTGGATGAATGCTTCCCCCCGCACTACATCGGTCAGGCGCTGCGACGGGCCCGCGTCCATCTTCAGCAAATGGCGATAGCGTCCGTCTGCACCGAGATGCGTAGAGATCACGCCATTATTCTCGTCAGGCTTCAGGATCACCGCACCCGCGCCATCGCCGAACAAGACGCACGTGTTGCGATCGGTCCAGTCTGTGACTCGCGAGAGCGTTTCGGCACCGATGACGAGTGCACATTTGGCCGTGCCGGCCTTGACGTATTGATCAGCAACGCTCAGTGCATAGATAAAACCGGTGCAGGCGGCCTCGAGTTGCATCGTCGGGCAAGCCGGAATATCGAGCGCTTCCTGAATCAAACAACCGACGTTCGGGAATACGACATCCGGAGTGGTGGTACCGATAGCGATGAAGTCGACGTCGACCCCGGTGACGCCAGCTGCTTCCATCGCACGGCGCGCCGCCCGAATCGCCAGCGAAGATGTCTTTTCGTCATCGGCAGCGATATGGCGACGCTCAATACCGGTACGCGAACGAATCCACTCATCACTGGTTTCGACCATGCCTTCAAGCTCGGCGTTGGTCAGTACTCGTTCCGGTGCATAGCTGCCGGTCCCGGCGATTCTTGAAAACATTCAGACTGCCTCGTTGCTCATCCAGCGGGCGATGGCCGCAGGTGCATTGTCCCGAATCTCAAGCAGCGCCGTTTCAATCGCATGCTCAAATGCCTTAGCGTCGGCGCCACCATGACTCTTGATCACGATACCGTTCAGCCCGACGAAACTCGCGCCATTATACCCTCTCGGGTCGAGTGTGTTCGCAAGGTGTCTAAGCGAGCCTCGTGAGAACAGCGCCTGAAGTTTGCCTATAGGTGAGCGATTGAATGATGCACGCATGAAGTGGCCGACCAACGAGGCCGTGCCCTCCATCGTCTTTAGCGCAACGTTGCCGGTAAACCCGTCAGTAACGATGACCTCCGCAACACCCTTTCCCAAGTCGTTGCCTTCGACGAATCCAATGTAGTTCAGATTGCTGGCAGCAAGTCGCTGCGCCGCTGTTTGAATTCGATCATCACCCTTCCCGGCCTCACTACCAATATTCAGGAGGGCCAGTCTAGGCTCGCGCGCACCGCTGAGTGGACGCGCGACGATGCTGCCCATGACCGCAAATTGGTAGAGCTGCTCAGCATCACAGCTGGCATTGGCGCCGACATCAAGCAGATACGTAGGCGAAGCTGTCGTCGGAATCTCGGCCATGATTGCTGGTCGCTTGATACCGGTCACGGTGCGGAGTACGAGCATGGCGGTCGCCATCAACGCACCGGTGTTGCCACCGCTGATGCAGGCAGCAGCTTCACCTTCGCGCACGCAATCGAGTGCCGCCCGCATTGACGATTGTTTCTTGCGGCGCAAGGCTTCGGATGGCGTGTCATCCATCGTGACCACCTCTGCGGCATGACGAACTGCCACCCGCGTGTGAGTCGCCGTCGGGTGGCTACCGAGGACCGATTCGTCTCCAACGAGGATGATGTTGAGGTCAGGAAAGCGTGCCAGCGTGGATGCGGCCGCGTCGAGCACAATGCCGGGTCCCAGGTCGGCCCCCATTGCGTCTAACGCAATGGTTGTGGACTCCCTGAATTCCAGGTTGTCGTACTGCCCTAGCAAATCAGGGACTACTGGCTAGGCCTAGCTCGCCGAATGGACTCAGGTCGCTAGACCTACAGCGTGACTTACTCGTCGTCCGCTTCTAGCGCTTCGGTCGCGATGACCTGCTTACCGCGATAAAACCCATCAGGGCTCACGTGGTGACGCAAGTGCTTCTCGCCCGTTGTCGGCTCGACTGAAAGCGTTTTGCCTCTCAGTTTGTCGTGACCACGACGCATGCCGCGGGTCGAAGGGGTGCGACGGCTCTTTTGAACTGCCATGACATTACTCCATTAAAAAAAGCTGCTTCCGCGAACTAGCTCAATCAGACTTTCCCGTCATCATATTGGCCAAGTCCGCAAAAGGTGTCTGTGTCTTCGCCTGCTCTACCGGTCGCTCGAGCGCGGTCGCCAACGGGCCACAATCCTCAATTTTCTCATGAGCCACCACCATGGGCAGCTCAAGCATCATCCATTCATCGATCAGATCAGCCAACACCAGCTGTTCTTCGTCGTGATCCCAACGCTCCATTCCCGGGAACGCCGCATCGAAATGCTCCTCGTCCAGCTCTGAGGCAACGATCGCGAGGCTTACCTCACGACCCACCCGAACTTCAGTCAGTTCGAGACACCGCTGACAAACCAAAGCGACGCGTCCATCAATCTGACCTTTGAGGATCCAATGCCGTGGCTTGCCACCAGGGACAAGAATCAGGTCGGCCTCGACTCCGGTAACAATCTCGCTCGCATCGCTGTCCACGGCATCCGCCGCTGCGGCGCTCGCGAGTGCATCGATACCCTGCATTTGGCCTAGACCGAGTTTCCCGGCAAGCTCGAGCCCATGGGCATCTACGTCCGACAAAATAATCGGGGTGTTAAATGTGATGCTCATAACCGGCAAATGGTAAGTGAGAAGCCGTCTCGGTGTCAAAGCTCTGGACACCCCGCATGACGAGCGCCCCGCTGATTCTGGCCTCGAGCTCAGCGGCGCGACGCGCATTGTTGGAACGGCTGGGCGTCTCCTTTACAACGGACTCACCGGACATTGATGAATCGCAGCAGCCGGGTGAGCCGCCTGAGGCTTTGTCATTGCGACTCGCGACGGCTAAGACGACTGCCGTAGCCGCGCGAAGCCAAGGAAGCGCGATCATCGTTGGATCGGACCAGGTCGCCTGGGATGGTGGAGATATACTCGGGAAACCCGGATCAGTCGAGAACGCGGTCGCTCAGCTGGAACGCTGCAGCGAGCAGTCCGTGACGTTTTTCACCGCCTGGTGTGTGATCCATGACGGTGAATCTCGCTCGGGTCTGGATCGCACACAAGTCGAGTTTCGCGCGCTGACTCGGCCCGAAATTGAACGCTATGTTCGGGTGGATGAACCGCTCGCGTGCGCTGGCGCTTTCAAGGCGGAATCGCTGGGCATCTCTCTGTTTCGAGCGATCCGCTCAACCGACCCGACTGCGCTGATCGGTCTGCCGTTGATCGCAGTATCCGCGGCCTTGCGCGAGTTCGGGCTGAAGCTGCCCTAGTTGCCTGCCAACATCCTCGGGAGCACCTTGGACAAATCCGTCGGCAACGGCGCGGTGAACAACTGCTCACCACCAACGCCATCGTCAAAACCAATGGATTGCGCATGCAAAAACAGCCGGGGCAACCCTCGACGGGACAATGCCCGATTCGTATCCGCATCACCGTAGCGGTCATCGCCCGCGATTGGGAACCCGAGGTGCGCGAGGTGAACACGAATCTGGTGCGTCCTCCCCGTCTCCGGACTGACTGTCAGCAGCGAAGCTGCCTTGCGACCATCGGTTACCGTGACCCTTGTGACAGAGGGTTTGCCGTCCGGGGCTACAACGACATGTCGCTCGCCACCTCGCCGCTCGGAAACCTTTAGCGGCAGGTCGATGACGCGGTTGCCGTGCGGCCAGTAACCCACCACCAGCGCCTGATACACCTTGCTGACGCGGTCCTCCCGGAAATCTGCATGCAAGCGGCGCAGCGCCGCCCGGCGTTTGGCAAGAACCAACACTCCGCTCGTTTCGCGGTCAAGACGATGCGCCAGCGCCACTTCCGACCATTCAGGGCGAATTTCCCGGAGTGCCTCCACAACGCCATGGGACACCCCGCTACCGCCATGAACCGCCACACCGCCCGGCTTGTTGATCACCAGGAGATCCCGGTCCTCGTAGAGCACCGACTGCGCGAGCAAGTCTGTGACTCGCCTGGGCGCTTTCGGGGACTTGGATTCATCGACAAAGACCGGCGGAATCCTCACGGAGTCCCCAACCGCCAGTCGATGGGTGGGTTTGACACGGCCTTTATTGACCCTGACCTCGCCTTTGCGAAGCATGCGATATACGCGGGTCCGTGGCACCGTTTTCAGGTGTGCGATCAGGAAATTGTCGATCCGTTGGCCTGCGCCATCTTCATCGACTGTGACGTGTGCCACACCTCTGCCCTTTCGCTCAGGCTTCTCTTTCTCTGACAAGTAGTTACCCGTTTGCCGTCACCTGCTCCGATTGTTATATTATGCCAGTACCGCGGCGCGCCGCCGCCTGGTTTTTGCCAGCCGGCGTCACCGAATCGGACCCATCGCGAACGCTATGTTCGCTCCGCAACGATTCACTCCACGGACAACCCGAATCACGATCTGGCGGTTCACCGGCAGATCAGGATGTTTTATCAATTTGGGCCGGCTGCCACTCGGCGTCGGTCAATGCGGCGAAGCCCGGAGCGAATGCTCCTTTGTCTTTGCGTTTATGCGCACACAGCTCAAATTTCGAATGCCTCTACTGCTAGCAATGATCTCCCAAGCCTTTGACGCGGTTCGACGACCATCGTCAGGGTGCGTCTGGTTGGAGCTTCCCTTGCACGCAATGTCCTCAGGCAGCTCACAATCGAGCATCCGGCAACAACTGGCTCCGCCCGCACTCCTACGGAATCCCGGGCACAATGAAAAGAATGTTGATCAACGCAACTCAGGAAGAAGAGTTGCGCATGGCGCTGGTCGATGGCCAGCGGCTTTACGACCTTAACGTAGAGCTACCCTCTCAGGCACGTAAAAAGGCCAACATCTACAAAGGCAAAATCACCCGCATCGAGCCGAGTCTCGAAGCGGCCTTCGTCGACTACGGGGCGGAGCGGCACGGGTTCCTGCCCTTCAAGGACATCTCTCCCGAGTACTACATCAAAGAGCCTTCAGACAAGGGTCGCGTATCGATTCGCGATGTGTTGAAGGAAGGCCAGGACATTGTTGTCCAGATCGAAAAAGAAGAGCGCGGCAACAAAGGCGCGGCACTCACGACGTTCGTCAGCCTCGCCGGCCGATTCCTCGTTCTCAAGCCAAATAAACCGAAGTCAGGTGGCGTATCCCGTCGGATCACCGGTGAAGATCGTGAAGAGATTCGCGAAGCGCTTTCGTCGTTGGACGTTCCTGACGGCATGAGCGTGATTGTGCGCACCGCCGGCATCGACCGAACCGCCGAAGAACTCGAGTGGGATCTGAATAATCTTTTTTCCGTCTGGGAAGCGATCAAGAAAGTTGTGGTTGCCGAGGCGTCGCCGTTCCTGATCTATCAGGAAAGCAACGCGGTGATCCGCTCTTTGCGGGACTACATCTCCAACGAGATCGGCGAGATCCTGATCGATGCCGAGGGCCCTTACGAGCAAGCCAAGGAATTTATCGAATCAGTAATGCCGCACAACGCAAATAAGCTGAAGCGTTATTCCGATCCCGTACCCCTCTTTACTCGCTACCAGATCGAGTCTCAAATCGAGACGGCGTATGCACACAGCGTGAATCTCCCATCGGGAGGATCAATCGTCATCGATATCACCGAAGCTTTGATCTCTATCGACATCAACTCCGCCCGCGCGACTAAGGGTGCTGATATTGAGACAACCGCCTTCAATACCAATCTCGAAGCAGCGGATGAAATTGCGCGACAGCTGCGTCTGCGTGACCTAGGCGGTTTGGTCGTCATCGATTTCATCGATATGAATGCATCGAAGAATCAACGCGAGGTGGAAAACCGACTGCGTGCAGCCGTGAAAGCCGATCGTGCGCGCATCCAGATCGGCAAGATTTCACGCTTCGGATTGCTTGAGATGTCGCGCCAGCGTCTGAGCCCATCGCTCGGTGAATCAACCCACCAACTCTGCCCGCGCTGTGATGGCATGGGTAACTTCCGTTCTATTGAATCGCTGGCGCTCGCTATTTTGCGTGTGCTCGGCGAAGAGGCGCGCAAGGAGCGCACCTCCAAAGTCATCGCGCAGCTACCGGTGGATGTCGCTACCTACCTACTCAATGAGAAACGTGACTGGGTACAGAAACTCGAAGCGCGTCATGGCACGCAGTTCATTCTCGTCGCGAACCCTGCCTTTGAAACGCCGAAATACGAAATTCGCCGGGTCCGCGATGATCAGGTCGAGTTGGCTGAGAACAGTGGCACCAGCGTCGAACTGACCGAAGAGGTCGTCGACGAGTCGGCAACCGAATGGGGTGGTGAAAAAATTCAGCCTGAACAGGCAGCCGTCCAGATCGCTGCACCTGCGACGCCTGCGCCCACACCAAAGCGACTCGTACAGGAAGAGCGCACGGGACCACGGCCAGGAATCTTTATCCGCATCTGGTACTGGCTGTTCGGTGAACCGGATCCCAAAGAGATAGAGCGCAAGGCAAAAGAGAAAGAGCGCATCGAACGCAAGAAGCGAGATGCAGAGCGCAGGGCTAAACGTGCTGCCGATCGCAAACAAGCTGACAACAAAAAGCGAAACACACGCAGCAACGACAACGCGCGCGGCAAGAAGCGCGGTGGTCAACAGCAGCGTAACGAAAAGTCCTCGCAGCGCAATCAGCGGCAGGACAACCGTAAGAAATCTGCTGACGACAGCGGCAAGAAACCTGCGCAGCAAAACCGCAGAAAGCAGCAAGCCGAACGCAGGAACGAAGCTGCGGCGGACGACAAGCAGCAACAGGCTCAGCAAGCGCCGAAAGACACAGACGCACAGGCTGCCGCCGAAGATCAGGATCAACCGCGTAAGCGTCGTCGTCGGTCGCGTGGTCGTCGCCGTAAAAAGTCGCAGGGCGAACAAGCCAGTGCGGCACAAAACAGCACTGAGCAGAATGCTTCGGGAACCGGCTCCGACACTTCATCAGAATCCGCGCAACGCAAACCAGATCGCTCGGACGACAAACCTGCAGCAACGGAATCAAAACCCGTAGCTGACGAAGCTAAAGCTACTTCAAACGAACGCGCAGAGCGCACGAGTTCGCCGAGCGGCGAGTCACAATCGGACGATACACCGAAAGGCGATCGCAAAACCCGAGGCGGCGGCGCACGGACTCGTCTTGCGTCAGGTGAGAAAAAACCGCCACGAGATGACACATCGAAGGCCTCCGCAAGCACAGAGCAGAAACCCGGCGCGAACCAGAAACCTCAGGAGAAGCAGTCCAAACCGAAGTCATCGTCGAATGGGGGAGATGCCGGCGACACTGCTCGAATGAAGGCCTTGCCCGATGAGGCGCCGAAGAAGCCCAGCCAAAAGGCCGAGAAGAAACCGGACCCGAAGCCTGAGCTGTTGCCTTGGGAAACTCAGGCACCCAAGCCGTCGGATAAGACCTATACCGTCTGGTCCAGCGACGACTAATTGGGTGAGTGCGCCGCCTAGCGCGGCGTGCTCAACTCCGCCAGCAACCCTCTGCAAGCGTCGTGCACAAGCTGATACACCAGCTCGAACCCTCTCGCACCACCATAGTAAGGATCCGGTACCTCTACGTAGCCATGGTCTGGCCCGTGACTGAGTAACAGCGACAGGTTCGCGCTGGCATCTTCCGGGCGAATACGCTCCAACGCAGCCAGGTTGTCGCCATCCATTGCGAGAATATAGTCAAACTCGCGGAAGTCCGACTCTTCAACACGTCTTGCGCGCTGACTCGACAGATCAACACCATACTCCGCCGCTTTCGCTTGCGACCTCGGATCGGGTGAATCACCGACGTGGTAGGCATGTGTTCCAGCGGAGTCTACTTCAAACTCAGACACCAAATCGGACTGCTCGACAAGATGTCGGAACACACCCTCCGCGGTCGGTGACCGGCAGATGTTGCCCATGCAAACGAACAACACGCGAATACAACGGTTTGCGTCGCTATCTGTCTGTTTTTGTTGATTATCCATTGAACTAGTCTGCAGATTCGTGCACCACTTGGTAGCATATAAATGCAACCAGCGTTGTCCGATGAAGCGATTACTTGATACCCAAGTCAGAGCGTTACGCCCCAAGAAGCACAAGTATCGCAAGTCCGACGGTGACAGTCTCTACCTGGCTATTCATACGACAGGATGTAAGAACTTCGAGCTCCGCGTTATTGGTGACGCGGGCAAAAGCAACCACGAAAAACGCGCTGACATCGAGGCAAAGATCCAGAACAACAAGGCCGCACTGTCGGAGGCGGAATTACAGCTGACGCCCAAACGGATCGCGGAGTACACCGCTGAGCTGTAGCAGAGGAATGATGCACTCGTGGCGGTGAACAAGGTTACCCTGAAAAGCGCCAAGAAACTCGAAACACTGGTGTCGCAGCTGGACAATCACGCTCGCACCTTGCACAACGCAATGACAGAGATCAGTGCGTTGAGTGCACTCTGGCCCGCACAACGCGGCAACCTGCATAGCATGTGGGCGCCGATGCTACAGAACCTGCTGAGAGCAGAGCTCGCCGATGTCTTGAGCGAATATCGAAACTGTAAAACGGATTCGTGTTTTCACGAGGTAGGCAATCAATTGAAACAACCAGAAGCAATTCATCAGTGTCCCACTTGTCTAGCGGCTTTATGCGAGAGCGCACAAGAACGCCTTCTACGATGCCTAGCGCCTCGTTATCGGTGACGGAGCAGTCCGGGCTGACACCTACTGTCACATGAAGCTCGTTAGGTTCTACCTTCTTGAGAAACTCGTTCGCCGACGAGTTTGTCGACAGCAGTAACGCCGCAAGAACGAACACTGTGATCAGACGTGCTTCCATGTCGTCCACTCTTATATGTTTTCGTTACCGCGTCGAACGTAGCACCTCGCTCGGAATCTGTTGTCGGAAAATCTCGAACTGGCTGCGATTTGTCTGAATCTGTTGTCGAAAGTTTTTACAGGTTAGTCATCGAAAGCACGTCGATATCCTTATATGTGTTTGTTCCGACACAGAAAATGATTTCCGGCAGGCATATTGCATCTCCGTTTATGCAATACCAAAGGAGATGGCAATGCGAGTCGTAGCGTTTTTGTTCTTACTGCTCCCTCAGTTAGCTCTCGCAACACCCGTTGTGATCGATGCGGAGAACTTCCGCGTAGGCGCGGACGTGTCCTCGATCTTTCGAGATACAGAATTATCGTGGCTTTCGTCAGACCTCATCGGTGGAACCGGCGTTACAAGAACTGGCGTCGTGATTGGGGAAACGACCTGCGGATTGGACACACCGACAAGCTGCCAATACCTTACGTCCCCCAGTGGTTTGGAAGAACCTTTTCTCGGTGCTTCAGTATTTGGGTACGCGAATTATCTGGGTTCGCTGGGTACGCCGTCAGAGCAGCCTTTGGAGAACTTTTTTGTCGAGGCACTAGAAGTAACAACTAGTCGCGGAATCCGCAGGCTCGACGTTTTCGGAAATGACGCTGCGACCGATGATCTGCAGATCCTGCTTTTCGATGAGGCAGGTATCTTTATGGGTTCTCTGGACAGCGATTTCCCATTTATTCCAGACCCCCGTGACCCGCTGTTTGGGCAGTTTAATGCGAGTTTCGATCTCAGGGGTATGGGGGTTTTCTCGGTGGCCTTGGGAAGCAACGAAGGCAGCAATGTAATTCAGAGCATTTCGATAAACGTCCCTGAGCCGAGTTCGATCGCTTTGTTCCTCATGGCGCTACTGACGCCGTTCGGAATAAGAAAGCTCCAGCAGAGAGGCCTGGCGAGCGCGAACTAACACCGGGCGCTGGAGACTGTGAATGGCCATCGGGGAGCCGGCGGCTCACTGATCGGCATTGCCGCTGGACTCATGGCTGAGCAGCTAGGTATATCACTCCCCAAAATTCTGGTCGTGATTGTGCTCGTGGCGATCGGTTTGCCGCTATTGGTCTTAGGCAAGCCCAAAGATTGGTGACCCGCAACGGTAGCGCCAAACAGATCGAGGACGACACGCTCGAGCGTGACGGGGCACGGATCAAAGCACGAGCGATCCGGCGCGCTGGTGAGTTGATCCGGAAAATCCCTGCCGCAAAGGGTCGCGGTATATCCACCTGGGACGGTGGCGACCCTAGTGGTCGTAGGGCCGCAGCTGGACGAGCTGGTGTAATCCCCCCGGATTTTAGTCGAGGTTTTGAGTAGAGACTTTTATGAGGATCGCACAAGGAGCGAAGCATGAAGAAGTCTCGATTTTCCGACGGCCAGATTCTGGCTATGCTCAAGCAGCATGAGGGCGGCGTACCCGTCGCTGAGTTGTCCCGAGAGCACAAAGTCAGCACGGCGCTGATCTACCAATGGCGCTCGAAGTTCGGTGGCATGGATGCCTCGCTGATGAAGGAGATCAAGGAGCTGCGGGCTGAGAATGCCCGATTGAAGAAGATGTACGCCGAGGAGCGGATCAAGGCGTAGCTTCGCCAGGAAGCACTTGAGGGAAAGCTCTAAGGCCATCTCGGCGATGTGAGATGGCTCAGTCTGTGGTTGCACGCGATGGCATCAGCGTGCGTCTGGTCAGCGGCAAGACCTTCAGGACGTTCAACGTGATCGATGATTACAACCGCGAAGCGCTGGGGATCGAAGTGGATCTGTCGCTGCCTGCTGCGCGGGTTATCCGAGCTCTGGATCAGATCATCGAGTGGCGCGGTAAACCTTCAGCCATCCGCTGTGACAATGGTCCGGAGTACATTTCTCAGGCTCTGGTGAACTGGGCCAACGAGCGCCGAATCACGATGATCTATATCCAACCAGGCAAGCCAACACAGAACGCCTACATCGAGCGGTTTAATCGTACCGTCCGACACGAGTGGCTGGACTTACACCAGTTCAATAGCATCTCGCATTCGCAGCTGTTAGCGACGCAGTGGCTGTGGCAATACAATAACGAAAGACCCAATTCCGCCATCGGAGGCGTACCACCCAGGCAGCTAGTGAGAGCTGCATGAATCTCTACTGATGTCCCCGAGTAAGAACGGGGGGATTACAGATCGCGATGCTGAGGGAAAACTCTGGTCGTATCAAGCGTTCGCTTCAAGGTATCGCAGCCGCCATCAAGGCATCCACAAATCGAGTACGCCAAGCGGTAATGTCGTTCTTGCGCAGCACATCCAGCAACCTGCTATGTCGCTCACGCCGCTCTTCCAAAGTCATGTTCAGCGCGAGCGCGATGCCGTCCGCCACATTGTCTCTGTCGTGAGGGTTAACGATGACCGCATCCTGCAACTCAGCGGCTGCACCCGCGAGACTCGACAATACCAATACGCTCGGATCGTCGGGATCCTGCGCTGCAATGAACTCTTTGGCGACCAGATTCATACCGTCACGTACCGGCGTAACAAGTCCAACTGCGGCGCTTCGGAAAAAACCCATGAGCGGCTGCCGCGCGACACCTTTGTTGAGATAGCGAATAGGCACCCAGTTGCTCGTCGCAAATCGGCCGTTGATTCGACCGGACGCTTGCTCGAGAGATTCGCGTATCTCCTCATAAGCACGAACGCCGGCACGCGTCGGAGGGGCGATCTGCATCAACGTGACTTGAGTCTGGCTGTTCGGATAGCGCTCAAGAAGTCGCTCGTAAGCGAGCAATCGCTGCATCAGTCCTTTGCTGTAGTCCAACCGATCGACACCGATCAGTAGCTGTCGTCCTGCGAGGCTTGCTTGCATCTCCTTTACTTCATCGGTGTCCGCTGCCGCTGCCGCCATTGCGACAATTTCGTCGACGTCGATACCGATCGGGAACACATCGGCAACGAGACGTCCCGTTCCAGCACGAATAACAGACTTCTCATCGATTTCTGCGCCGACGATCGGTTCACGAATACAACTTTTGAATGCGGCCAAATCGCCCGGTGTGTGAAAACCGAGCACATCGTAAGCACACAGTGAACGAAGCAGGTACTCGTGTCCGGGTGCAGCTCGCAACGCTTCAAATGCAGGAAACGGTACGTGCAAGAAGAAACCGATACGATTTTTTACGCCCGCCGCACGTAACTCTGCGGCCAACGGGATCAAGTGGTAATCATGCACCCAAACAAGGTCATCGGGTTCGAGCAACGGTGCCAGCTTGCGCGCGAACAACGAATTTACTCTGAGATAACCATCAAAGTCTTCGGAGTTGTATCGCAGAAAATCCAACAGGTAGTGGCAGACGGGCCACAGCACCTTATTGCTGTAACCGTTGTAGTAGCGTTCATAGTCAACGGCCGGCAATGGGATCGTCGCGTAGTCGACATTTCCAATTCGCTCCACTGTTGGATTCGACGCATCGGTATGGGTGAGTTCACCGTTCCAACCGAACCAAACGCCGCCATGCTCTTTCAACGCGGCCAAAACGCCGACGGCAAGTCCACCAGCAGCAGGCTTGTTCGCCTCCGGAACAGCAACCCGGTTGGAAACGATCACAAGCCTCCCTGTCGGCCAAGTACTCAAATCGCCTCCTCCCACGGTTTGCTCAATCGCACTGCGGCATTGATGATGCCCGCCATGCTGTAAGTCTGAGGGAAATTGCCCCAGAGCTCACCCGTTTTGGGTTCGATGTCTTCCGATAACATGCCTAGGGGATTTCTGAGCGATAGCATGTTCTCGAACATTTCACGCGCTTCCTCTCGCCGACCGATCCGAGCGAGCGCATCGATATACCAGAATGTGCAAATGTTGAACGCATTCTCCGGCGCACCGAAGTCATCCGGAGCGTCGTAGCGGAACATGTGCTGCCCACGCTTTAGGCGCTCACCAAGCCGCTCAACCGTACTGATAAAGCGCCGATCATCGGCAGGTAAAAAGCCCAATTCACCAATCGTCAACAAACTGGCATCAAGCTCGGGCCGACCAAACGATTCTGTAAACGCCTGTTGATCCGCATCCCAGGCCTGCTCCAACCAATACGATTTGATTTCGGACGCTGCACGCGTCCAGTAATCGTGGCGCAATGACTTACCCATTTGCGCTGCGATGCGACCAAGACGATCACATGCAGCCCAACACATCATGCTGGAGAACGAATGCACGCGTTTGCGCCCACGGTACTCCCAGAGACCGGCATCGGGTGCGTTGAAAAACTGCCTTGCATGTTCGCCAAGCATTTCAAGTCGCTCGAATTCGATGGCCGCGCCTTCGTGTACGAGACGTTTGTCAAAGAACAACTGGGTCGCCGACAATACAACTGCACCATAAACGTCGTGCTGGATCTGTTCGTAAGCCTGGTTTCCGCGCCGCACAGGTCCCATGCCCCGATAGCCAGCCAGAGTTTCCACGATACGCTCGTCGGTTAACGAGCGACCGCTGATGCCGTACAGCGGTTTGAGCGGGGCGTCCTCGGCTCCTGCGACGATATTCATCATGTAGCCGATGTAGCGCTCCATCGTCTTGGTAGCACCAAGTCGATTAAGCGCCTGTACTACGAAGTAACTGTCCCGGAGCCAACAGTAGCGATAATCCCAATTGCGTCCGCTGTCGGCGGCTTCGGGAATCGACGTGGTTAGTGCCGCAACTACCGCACCGGTGTCCTCAAAAGTGCACAGTTTGAGAGTGATGGCCGCGCGGATCACTGCCTCCTGCCACTCAAAGGGAATCGACAGGGTTCGCGTATAGCGCTGCCAGTATTGGCGTGTCGCTCTGTAGTGCTGGTAGAAGCAATCGCCGCAGGATTCACGAATGCTCTCATTGGGTCCAAGGATTAGGTAGAACTCACGATCGACGATGAAGGCGTTCTCATCGACGATATGTGTCAGAGATACATTGGTCGTCAAACGCATATCGACGTCGCTGCATCGATACTCAATATGATTGCTGCCCAACGTGAATGGTGCTTGGTCCGCGCCGTAGTTGGTCGCGGGTCGCAAGCGAATGCGAATTCTGGGGCTCCCTTGGATCGCTCGCACCCTGCGCAACAGCATTACCGGCGCGAAAATCCGGCCGAGATGCTCGTAGCGTGGTGCGACGTCGGTAATCTGAATACTGCCACCGTGCGCATCCGTCAGAGTAGTTGTGAGGATCGCCGTGTTTTGCACGTAGGCCTGCTCGCTGCTCACCTGATCGATCAACTCGATATCGAATATGCCGGGCAGATCACATTCGTCTTCGCGTCGCAGCAGTCGACAGAACGCGGGGTCAGAATCAAATTGCGGGAGACAACTCCAGACGACCGTGGCGTCTCTGTCGATCAGCGCCGAGATTTGGCAGTTGCCAATTAATCCAATATTGAGATCCGGCATTTTGCTCCCTTATTGATCCAAACAAGCACGCTGCAACCAATCACGTACGGCTTGAACATCCTGCAGCGCGAACTCGGCACTTGTCGGTGCTTTGTCACCCACCAGAACGGCGACACCGGCATGGGTGCGCACCGCATTGAACCCGTCCTCATCGGTGACGTCGTCGCCAACAAAAACCGGACGACGACCCGCGAATGGCTGGCGCTCGAGGAATCGTCGAATCGCAACGCCCTTGTCATGTGAAGCTGGCGCAATCTCGAATACCATCTTCCCGGCGATCAATCGATAGTCGGGCTCGAGCGTCTGCACAACAGATACGACCTGCTCGCGGCAGGCAGTTTCCATGTCGGGATTGAGTCGATAGTGCAGAGCCACGCCTGACGGCTTCGACTCGAGGAGCAAGCCCTTATGCGATTGTGCGAACCCTCGCAGTTTGTCGAGTGCACTCCGAGGCAATGTGTTGGCTGCTGGCACCAAAGGTTCGCTATCACTGCTTAGGCGCAATTCGGCCCCGTGTGAACCTGCCGCAGGCAGCCTCAGTGGTGCAAATACGCGATCGAGACTCTCAAGGTTTCGCCCACTTACCAATGCGAGTGCACCGCCCACTCTATTGCTAAGCGTCGCGATCACCGCCCGCAATTCCTCGGGCGCGACCACTGCCGCCGGATCGTCGATGATCGGCATGAGTGTCCCGTCCACATCGAGAAAGACGGCGTCGTCGGCTTGAATAGGAGGTGGGTAAGCTAGCACGCGTTCACAAAAACCGGAGATGCTCGACAATCAGATAGCCTAGGCCTCGAGCACATCCGGCAGGGTACGACAGAAGCGCGAGACGTCTTCGAGTTTCCCCATCGAGACTCGACTCCAGGTGGTATACTCCATGTAAGTGCCCCGAATCTTGATGCCCCGATCGCTAAATCGCTGCTGGATCAGATTGGCATCCTGACCGCTGTTGAAGTAGACGAAATTCCCCTGCGACGGCAGCGCGGGCACACCCAGCTTCGCAAGTGTGTCCAGAACCATTTCTCTCGCTTCGACGATCATGGTCTTTGAGCGTCTGATGAAAGTCTGGTCATCATGACATCCCAAGGCTGCAGCGATACCGACGCCGGACATCCAGGTCATTCTGGCATGACGGATTTCTTGCGCGGCTTGCGCCGAAGAGACGGTGTAGCCAACGCGAATCCCAGCCATGCCATAGAGTTTGGAGAACGTACGCGACACAATGACGTCGTGACCTGCTCGAACAAGATCGACACAACTATGGCGCTCCGGTTGATCCGTCAACTCCATATAGGCCTCATCCACAACGACAGTCGCGCGGGACGACATTCGCGTTACCGAGGCCTTAAGCATATCGGTATCGCTCAAAAGGCCCGTCGGATTGTTTGGATTACAGATTTGCACAAGCGCAGTCCCGTCATCGATCATCGATTCAAGTGCAGCAAAGTCCATACTGAGGTCGGCCGCCATCGGCGCGCGCACCACGTCTGCAAGACCCAGACGTTTTGCGTACATCACGGTTGCGTCAAAAAACAGGCGCGGCGTAAGGATCTTTCCCTGTTGACCGTAGCGAATAGCAATCGCATTTAGCGCCTCTGCAGAGCCGGTCGATAGCGTGATTTGTTCCGGGGCAACCTCATGTTGTTCGGCCAGTACACGGATCAGTGAATCACCGATTCGGCCAGAGTAGTAAGCGCCCTTCCGGGTCGCGTAATCCATCATCTGGACCGCGGAAGGCGCAGGGCCATAAGGGTTCTCATTGCTGTGCAACCGGGCCACACCAGGTTCTGGCCCAATCAGGTCAGCGCCACCCGGTAATGTTGGAAACGCGCCAATTGCCTCGGCCTGCGCGCGACTTCCTGAGGTGTGTGTTGCGCAACCGGCAGCCAGCGCCGACGCGCCTGCCGCAGCCAAAAAGCGCCGTCGGGAGGATCTAGTCATTCAAAACTCCTTGCAAACCGGTCCCCCCGGAACATTGTGACCGGTGACACACGCAGGCACAAATGACAGGCTCTATCGTTTCATTTGAAAGAAAAATCGATTCGGCATGTATGCACTCTGTGCGAAAGTTTGTCTCCAACACGCGACAAAGCCTTTTTTGTTCATTGTGCGTTCAGACAGGCATGTCTACCATCCGCCCCGCTAGGGCGGTGCGCACGGCGCACCAATACTTTAATCGTTTAGGAAGGAATGATTTCGATGAATACAATTACACGCGCTGCAACCGCGATTGCGGGTGCGTTGACACTGAGTACGCCGGCCATGGCGACGGATGTGAGCTATGATTTTCTTGAGGTGCGATTCGTGGATAGCGAAATCGCGAATATCGATGGTGATGGATTCGCGCTCGGAGGCAGCTACAACTTCCACGAGAATTGGCTGGTCACAGGTAGCTATACCTCACAGGATTTCGATTTTGATGTTGACCTGACAGCATTCGAACTTGGCGTCGGCTACGTTTGGGCTTTGGATCCGCAATACGACCTGTTCGCTACCGGAAGCTACGTGGACGTAGAGGTAGATGGGAC
>JBCBNU010000054.1:0-18552 GCA_039821645.1 Pseudomonadota bacterium | reverse complement strand
CGTCGAACTTGGCAAGTTCGGCTGCAATGTCTCGAACCGCTTGCGCCGGTGCGACAGAACCTTCGGGTGGCGCAATATCGACGAGATGTAGCAGTAACCGTGTACGTTGCACATGTCGCAGGAATCGGATGCCCAAGCCTGCGCCATCGGCCGCACCGGGGATCAGCCCGGGAATATCTGCCATCACGAAGCTTTGAGCATTGCCTACCGATACGACACCCAAATTCGGATGGAGGGTCGTAAAGGGATAATCAGCGATGCGAGGCCGAGCTGCACTCATGGCCGTGATCAGCGTCGACTTGCCGGCATTTGGCATACCGAGCAGGCCCACATCGGCAATCAGTCGCATCTCGAGGTGGAGGTGGCGCGCCTCACCAGGCGTACCGTTCGTGGTCTTTCTCGGCGCGCGATTTACACTGCTCTTGAATCGGGCATTGCCAAGCCCACCACGCCCGCCTGCCGCAACGCGCAACGTGGCCTGATCCTCAGTTAAGTCACCGATCGTCTCGCGTGTATCGATATCGACCACGACCGTGCCAACCGGCACCGCGATCACCAGGTGCTCGCCGGACGCACCCGTGCGATTTCGACCCGCACCAGGCTCACCGTTGGGAGCCTTGAATCGGCGCTGCACCCGAAAATCCACCAATGTATTGATACTTGCGTCCGCTTGCAGGATCACGTCGGCACCATGGCCGCCATCACCCCCATCGGGCCCGCCTCGGGGAATATATTTTTCGCGACGGAAGCTCAGCGCGCCATTGCCACCACTACCCGCTTGCACCCGCATTGTCGCTTCATCAACAAACTTCACGCATCAATTCCTGAACCATACGCACAAAAAACCCCGCTCAGCGGCGGGGTTTTCAGCTCGTAAGCGCCGCTCGCTGGATCAACCGGCAGCAACAACACTCACGTATTTGCGATTTCTGGGACCACGCGTACCAAACGTGACTTCGCCGTCAACCTTAGCGAACAAGGTGTAGTCACGCCCCATTCCCACGCCTGCTCCCGGGTGGAAGTGCGAGCCGCGCTGGCGCACCAGGATGTTGCCTGCAATGACGTGCTCGCCACCGTAACGCTTCACACCAAGTCGTTTGGACTCTGAATCGCGACCGTTCTTGGTACTGCCGCCTGCTTTCTTATGTGCCATGCCGCTTTAACCTCTCACTCTTCTTCGCCAGCCGCTGCCGCTTTCTTGGCACGCGGTGCGCCGCTGATACCGGTGACTTCGATTTCTGTGTACCACTGGCGATGACCTTTGGTACGCATGTAATTTTGACGGCGCTTGAATTTCAGCACAGTCACTTTCTTGCCTTTCGCAACGTCCAGCACCTTCGCTTTGACCTTGCTGCCCTTAACGGTTGGCGCACCGACTTTTACATTCGCGCCATCGCCGACCAGTAGAACCTCGTCAAACTCGACAGTTGCGCCCGTCTCGACTGGCAACCTCTCGACCTTTAATCGATCACCTTTGGTCGCACGATATTGTTTGCCACCGCTTTTGAAAACCGCGTACATATTCATTGCTCCACGACGCGTTTCGCGCGACTCGGCGGTCGGAAACGAACCCACATCGTTACTCAAAATTTATTGAAGCCTCAGTAAAAACAAAGGCTTGCGCGAGCACCTCGCGCTCATGGAGACAGCGGCCCGCACAAAAGACGTGAAATAATACGAACCCATGGCGTACAGGTCAATGGCCAGATGCACGAGCTTTCATGCATCAACCGTTGTCGAGCGTGGCTAAGCGCACCCATTTCAGGCACAATTCCGGCCATGTATGCAGCGACCACCGCATCGCCGGTCGTAACGCTCGAGGATATTCGGGCCCTCTGTGCCGGTGACCTCGACGCCCTCGACACTCTGATCAATTCAGCACTCAGCACCGACGTTCCGTTGGTCGCAGAGGTTGCGAACTACATCGTTAGTGCGGGAGGCAAACGCCTCAGACCTTTGATCGTCATGCTGGCGGCCCGAGCCATTGCGGGTCCGGATCTTGGCGGAACACGTCACATTGCCGCGGCGGCGATCATTGAGTTCATTCATACCGCGACTCTGCTCCACGACGATGTCGTAGACGGCTCCGAGAAGCGTCGCGGCAGAGCGACCGCCAATGCGGTATTCGGCAATCAGGCGAGCGTGCTTGTTGGCGATTTCCTCTACTCCCGCGCCTTTCAGATGATGGTCGACATCGATGATATGGCGGTGATGCGGGTTTTGGCCGATGCGACCAACACGATTGCGGCCGGAGAAGTCCTTCAGCTAATGAACGTTGGTGATCCTGACACCACCGAAGACGCTTACCGTCAGGTGATCTATCGCAAGACGGCGAGACTGTTCGAAGCCGGCGGCGACATCGCAGCGATCATCACTGACGCGTCAGCCGACGTGCGTCAAGGACTCGCGACCTACGGACGCGAGCTGGGCGTTGCATTCCAGCTCGTCGATGACGCGCTGGATTACAGTGCCAGCGAGCAGGAACTGGGTAAGAATCTCGGCGATGATCTGGCTGAGGGTAAACCTACTCTGCCAATCATCCACGCCATCCGGGAAAGTGTCGGCTCCGAGCGCGCGCTACTCGTTGACGCGGTGCGCGAAGGCAGTATCGAGCGACTTTCTGATATCTGTTCGGCAATTGAATCCACTGGCGCGCTTGAGTACACTCGCGTCCGCGCTCAAGAGGCTGCAGACGCGGCCAATCGAGCGTTAAGTGTATTGCCGGCTTCAGATTACCGGGATGCACTTGAGGCCATCGCAGAATTCTCGGTGGCCCGTCGATTCTAGATCTGCGGCTGAGGTCCCGGCCAGCTAACGCAATCAGCATCGAATGAATGATTTGTCGGGGTGTAGCTCAGCCTGGTAGAGCACTGTCTTCGGGAGGCAGGGGCCGGAGGTTCAAATCCTCTCACCCCGACCATCATTCAACGTTTCGCCGGCGATGGGTCGATCACCCCTTGAAACCCGTGCTAGCGCCGCCTCGAGCTCTGCTTGTGTGAACGGTTTGCGAAGCACTGGGCGCTCAATACGCTCTGAATCACTGAAACCACTCATCAGCAGTATCGGTAACGCCGGAAAGTTCGTTTCCACCCAGTTGGCCAGCATCAGTCCATCGTACTGTCCCGGCATGCGGATGTCGGAAATGACAAAGTCGACTCGATCAGGTCGCGCGGTCAGCTCGGCCATCGCCGCCTCTGCCGACGTCACCAGATGCGGCGAAATTCCCATGAACTCAAGCATGGCCACCAGCGCTTCGCCCAGAACTGCGTTGTCCTCGACAACCAACGCGCCAAGCTCCGAGTGCTCGACCTCGACCGCTTCAGGCTCGTTGCGACTAACCAGCGAGACGGGAACCACCGGAAAATACAGCGACACCGTCGTGCCCTGTCCAAGTACGCTCGTAATCTGCAGGTCCCCACCAGATTGACGCGCAAAACCAAAGACCGAACTCAGCCCGAGGCCAGTTCCCGATACGTCGATTCGCGTCGAAAAGAAGGGTTCGATCGCACGTCGGACCTGATCCTCGGACATCCCGGCGCCGTCATCGCAGACGCTGAGTTGAATGTATCTCCCGACATCGAGATCGTGGTCTCCGCCCGTATCATCCTCGCGAACGTCCAACAGTTCGAAGGACAGGCGAACTGTGCCACTGCCAGGCATAGCCTCGGCCGCATTCTTCAACAGGTTGATGAGAGCCGACGTTAGCTGCGCCGTATCCGCTTTGATGCCAACCGAAGGCGGTAAAAAGCTGACCACCTCGAGCGCGACGGACGTGCCAAGCGCTGCCTCCAGAAGCGGCCGCGTGTCGTCAAGGAAATCCGGGATGCTGATCGGTTGCTCATCCAGCTCCTGCTGTCTCGCGTACGCCAGCAGCCGACCAATAATGCCTCGAGCGCTGGACAGTGCTTCGTTAGACCCTTGCAACAGTCGATGTGAGGCATCCGAAATCGACTCTGTCGCGAGACGCTCATTCGCGATGCTCATTACCTGAAGCAAATTATTGAAGTCGTGTGCAACATTGCCGGTCAGTTGGCCGAGCGCTTCCTTGTGGGCGCGTCTGGCTAACGCCTCTGACTGCACTCTGACCTCTGACTCAAGCTCTTCGGTCAACGCTGCCTGCTCAATGCGGAACCGCCGATCGAAGCGACGTCGGCTCAAGAGATAACCCAGTAAGGCCGCCAGGACAACGATCGAGCCAGCACTAACCAATGTCAGATTCCGTGATTGCCTGGCCGACTCCGCGCGCGCTTCACTCGCGATATTTTGCGCCTCCAGCAGCGCCTGACGCCGTTGCAGACCCTCGAGCTCAGTCGCTTTGCGCGAAGCCTCACGCCGCGCATTGTAGTAACCGGACCGCTGCGACAGGCGGGTGGTCTCCTGGCGTGCCCGCGCCGCATCCAGATCCTGATAGTTCGACAACAACTCCTGCTGACCTGAGCGAGCAAGGCCGAGCTGCAGTTTCAGCGATTCAAGCTTCGCAAGGCTTGATTCGACCTTAACGTCCAGTGCTGACACCTCATCAAGTATGCCCTGCGCGGAGTCAAAATTGCCGAGGGCTAACTCGGCCCGCGCCAGACGCAACCGTGCATCCACTGTCTCAACAGGATTTGCACTCAGCAGTCTGTCGGCCTCGGTCGCTGCGGCCAATGCCTCGTCGTACCGACCTTCCTCGTGCAGCATATCGGACAGGTATGCATGGGCACTGCCAACCATCACCGGAGCCCCTCCCTCCATTGCTTCGATGTATGCACGCATAGCAGGAATTGCCTTTGCGCGATCGCCGACCAAGCCTTCCAACTGAATCTCATGAAGCCTCAGCGATTGCACCTGAAATGAATCAGGAATCCTTTCCATGGCGGGCCGCAAGCGCACAATCCAGTCACGCGCGTCCTCGTAAAGCCGCAATTGTTCGAGGTTAACGACAAGATTATTGCCTATCAGCGTCTGCTCTGGCGGCTCTCCGTATTCTAAAGCGTCATCGAGCACCGCCGTCAGCACCAGCAACGATTCCAGCGGCTCACCATCGTGCTTGAGCGCTAACGCATAGTTGGCGCGAACTTGTCGCAAGATCGAAGGGTCAACTTTCGACAAATCCTCAGCAAGAATAGTTTCGAATGACTTTCGAGCCAGCTCCGGTTGACGATTGGCGATCAATAACGACGATCGCATGTAGCGCAGTAAGACCGAGTTGGTTGCCGAAACGCCAGCAATTGCCTCTTTGATGCAGTCGTCCACGGTCGATAAGGCTGTATCGATAGCACCGCGACGATAATGCACTCGCGTGAGATAGGCACAACCGAGTGCAATCATGTCCGGTGAACTCTCTTCCCGAGCTCTTCGCAGCGCGTATTCGGCCGCATCAAGATAGGCATCGCTGGCAGAGCTTGAGTCCTGCTTGATCTCGTCAATCAACGCATCTAGTGGCATCAACCGAAGCGCTTCGACGTTCGTCCAGTCCGGCGTGGCGAATCCGTTCGCTGCAATTAGAAAACAAGCTAGGGTGACACCACGCACCGACCAGTTACGTGGTTTTGTCATATCGCGCAGCGTAACCGATTCGACGAGTCGCTGCTACGACCCACGGAGTACCCGCATCCATATTTGAACCGCCGTTCCCAAAAGAGAAAAAGCGCCGTCAGACTTTCGCCGAACCACTGGCCTGATGCTCCACGAACGCTGCGACCGTGCGTTCCGCTTCCTTCGGATGCTCGAACTCGGCGATGTGACACAAGGCATCCCCCGCGTGTACCAGTGGCAACTGCACTCGCCCGATGACGACGCCGTCATGCGGCGATGTGACAGCCGTTTGATCTGCACCAACAGGATCGGAAATCGTCGCGACCGTCTGTCCCCGCTTCACTCTTTCGCCGAGTTTCACGGCGCTGACGAGAATGCCGCTCTGCGGCGCGCGGACCCACGCACTATCATGGGCCAATACCGGCTCACCAAAGGATGCGGGCGGTCTGCCGGGAAGCATCTTAAGCTGGCGCATCACGCGCCTTATGCCGCGAACACCGGCGCGGATGCTCGACTCGTCAAAGCGCAACGCCTCTCCCGCTTCATAGACGATGATGGGGATTTTTTGACGCTCAGCCTCAGCGCGTAATGACCCTTCACGCACCTCAGAAGCCACAATAACCGGCGCGGCAAACGCATCCGCCAGTGCGCGCGCTCTCTCGTCGCCGGCGGTCACCCGAATCTGTGCGAGGTTAGTGCGATGCACAGCCGCGGTATGCAGATCGATTGCTACGTCAACCTGCTGGAGAATCTGCTCGCAAAAACGATGCGCGAGTCGACTCGCGGCTGAACCTTTGGAACTACCGGGAAAGCACCGATTCAAGTCCCGTCGGTCGGGCAAGTAACGTGAGAGGTTCAAGAAGCCCAACACATTGACGATTGGCACTGCGATGAGCGTACCTCGAATCTTGTCGAGCGCAGCGGTCGTCAATAGGCGTCGAACAATTTCAACACCATTGATCTCATCGCCGTGGATGGCTGCACTCACGAGCAACCCAGGACCCGGGCGCTTGCCGTTCACGACCTCTACCGGCATGCTCATTTGAGTATGCGTATAAAGATCGGTCACGGGCAATGCCACCGAGCGACGTTCGCCCGGTCCGATGTCGTAGCCACCAAGGCGGATAACGCGTTGGTTTCGCTCCCGTGAGGTCTTAGCCTGCGCCTTTGGTTTTGGTTCGCCCATGGCGTGCGTTCTTCTCAATAAACTCGATGATCTGGCCGGCAATATTTTTGTCCGTCGCTTTCTCAATGCCTTCAAGCCCTGGACTCGAATTCACTTCCATAACAACAGGTCCGTGGTTCGATCGCAGGATATCCACACCCGCGACGTTCAGGCCCATGATTTTAGCCGCACGGGTTACGGTCGAGCGCTCCTCCGGGGTAATACGAATCAGTGACGCGGTTCCACCACGATGGAGGTTTGACCGGAACTCACCATCCTTCGCCTGGCGCTTCATCGACGCAACAACCTTCCCCCCGATCACGAAGCACCGGATATCTGCGCCGCCCGCTTCCTTGATGAACTCCTGAACGAGGATGTTCGCATTAATGCCTCGAAACGCCTCGATAACACTAGCAGCGGCCTTCTGTGTTTCAGCCAGCACGACGCCAACGCCCTGGGTACCTTCGAGCAACTTGATCACGACCGGCGCACCGCCGGTCAGTCGCAACAGGTCATCGGTGTCATCCGGCGAGTGGGCGAAGCCGGTGACTGGCATGCCGATACCTTTGCGTGACATCAATTGGAGAGAGCGCAATTTATCGCGCGATCGACTGATGGCCACCGACTCATTCAACGGGAACACACCCATCATCT
This sequence comes from Pseudomonadota bacterium, assembly GCA_039821645.1. GTDB lineage: Bacteria > Pseudomonadota > Gammaproteobacteria > Steroidobacterales > Woeseiaceae > CALBPI01. The sequence goes on along the minus strand of JBCBNU010000054.1, from coordinate 11,216 downwards.
CAAACTGGCGCACCACCGCGGTGCCGTAGAACGTCACCGAACTTCCGATACGCGGAATGACCGCATCGAAACCCGATAACTCCTCGCCCTTGTAATGCACCGCAGGCTTGTGAGAGGCAATATTCATGTAGCAGCGCAGATGGTCGATCACCCGGACTTCGTGGCCCCGTTCGATGCACGCCTCTTTGAGTCGACGCGTAGAGTAGAGATTCGCGTTTCGCGAGAGAATCCCGATCTTCATTTCCGAATTCCTTGTCTTGTAGGTTTTGCCCCCACCCGATAGGAGCTCGATGGGTCGACCAATAAACGATGACTGAGCGCCGTGCGGCCCACCAACATACGGAACAACATATCGCGTCGGTCTATCAGCGTTATTTCAATCGACCAGCGGTGCGCCCCCATATGCAGTGTCGTTTCGATAACGAACCGGTGTGTGCGATTTCCCGTGGAGCTCTTCACCGCTCGCTGATCAACAATCGGTGCGGTACAGCGCACGATATCGGTGGTGTCCTTATGTGTGCGGTAGACATCAAAGCGCACGCAGGCCACACCATCGACTTCCAACGACTCCATATTCCAGGCGTTCAGCGCTGAGCTTCGCGCACCGGTATCGAGCTTTGCCTTCACCGGGCCAATTGGCAGATCGGGCAGCGTCACCCACTCGCGCCATCCTGCAGTCTGCATGGTTGACTCGTCGCTCACGGCGATTGCAGTGCTCGCATCGTAACCGTCTCGACTTCGGAGGTCACCGAATTGCGCAACACGCCGATGCCAGAAATGTCGACTTCAACCGTATCACCCGGTTGCATATAGATCGGCGGTTTACGTGCGAAACCGACACCACCCGGTGTACCCGTCACAATGACGTCGCCCGGCAACAGCTCCGCGAAGGACGAAATGTAAGCGATCAGCGCGGGCACATCGAAGATCAGCTCGGAACACTCGGCCTTTTGCATCACCTCGTTGTTCAGCCGAGTCTCGAGGCTGAGCGTCGCAGGATCACCAATCTCGTCGGCTGTGACCATCCAGGGACCGAAGCTGCCGCTGCGAGAGAAGTTCTTGCCGGGTGTGAACTGTGGCGAGTGGCGTTGGTAGTCGCGCACGGAGCCGTCATTAAAGCAGCTGTACCCCGCCACGTGACGCAACGCGCCATGGGCAGGGATATGACGACCAGCTCGACCGATAATGACCGCGAGCTCTCCCTCAAAATCGAAACGATGCGATAGCGACGGCGCCACCAATGCCTCGTCGTGACCAACCTGACTTCCCGGGAAGCGGACGAACAAGACCGGGTGCTCCGGCATGTCGCGTCCTGTTTCCAGCACGTGCGGCTTGTAGTTGATACCGACACAAATGATCTTGTCGGGAGCGGGGATGACCGGCTCAAAGGTAACATCCTCCAGCGCATAGTCGGCCGTGTGTTCGCTTGCCAGCGTCCTCAGAAGGTCCAAACCCTCTGCAGCAAGCACAGACCTCAAATCGACGTGTTCACTGAGTCGGATACCGGCATCGACGACGCCCGCCGCACTGACCACGCCGTACGACTGGCGCCCGTCCACACTAAAACTCATCACACGCATTCGCAGAGGGTACGCGAGGACCGGCGTTAGTCAAACAAACTCAGCTGGTCGTCTTTGCGCACTCGAGGCGCATCGAAGCGGGTCGCGTCTGCGCCACCGACGCGACGTTCCCGGTACTGCTTCTGCGTCATGCGGTCGGAGGCTTTGCGCCGGCTACCGTGTCGATCAAAAACACGTGCTGCCTGTTTTCGGTGCGACGGATCATTACGCACTTCGCTGATTCTGGATCGAGCGAACCGGATCGCCTCCGTGTGGTCTACGACTCTCGCCGGATAGTCGACACCTTCGCGAAAGTTGATTGCACCGCGCTCTATCGGTGAGAGCCTCCAGGGCTCGTGTATGAAAAGATCTGGCACACTCTGAAGCTCCGGCACCCAGCGGCGCACGAAAGCGCCTTTCGGGTCATGGTCATGACCTTGTTTGATGGGGTTGTACATACGCGGCGTGTTGATGCCTGTTGTACCGCTCTGCATCTGGATCTGAGAGATGTGGATGCCGGGTTCGTAATCGATGAACTGACACGCCAGAAAGTCTCGGAAGCTTCGCCAATCCAACCACAAATCGTATGCCGCGAAGCTCACCAGCATGGCGCGCATGCGAAAGTTGATCCAACCGGTTTGCTGCAACGATCGAATGCAGGCGTCGACAAAAGGAAATCCGGTTTGCCCTTCGCGCCAGGCGCGCAGTCGAGCCTCATCCGGATCTCCCCGCAACGACTCGTAGGCGGGATTAAAGCACTGGTGTTCAATCTCAGGCTCACTCTCGAGTTTCTGGATGAAGTGGCACCGCCAGTGCAATCGAGACACGAAAGCGCTGCGTGAGCGCTTGGCGAGATCGCTGTCCTCTGTCGCATGCACCACTTGGCGCAACGACAGTAGCCCCCAGGCGAGGTAGGGACTCAGCCTCGAACACGCGCGACGCGCACTCACCGGTGCCGATAGACTCCGCGCGTAGTTGCTTCCCCTGCCTGCAAGGAAACTCGCAAGCGTTTCGTGCGCCGCCGCCAACGTGCCGGGTTGGCTTTGTAGCCGCTCGGCAACCGCCGGGTGGGTGGCGGTGAGTTTCAATATACGGTCGTCAGGTATGGAACCCGGATCCGTGCCCGGCACACTTTGAATACCCAGTGGCACATCCACAAGATTCGCATTCATTCGCTTTGACCAGTGCCGTGACCAGCCGTCGCGTGAGCTCAGTCGCCGAACGACACCATTGCTCGGCCACTCACGCCACTCGACACCTTGCTCGCGCGCCCAATCGGCAACCGCTAGATCCCGTTGATACGTCAGCGCGTTGCCGGTTTCCTCATGGGCGAAGACCGCCTGAATATTCAATCGCTGGCGTAACGATTCGAAAACCTCTACCGCCTCACCGGTTCTGACCACAAGCGGCTGCCCCAACGCCGCGAGCTCCGAGCGCAAATCCCGTAGTGCTTCGGACACGAACCCCCAGTGCATGCAGTCAAGGTCTGGCGCGGACCAAACGCTCGGCTCCGCGATGTAGAGCGGCAGTACGCGCCCCAGGCTCGCCGCAGCAGCGAGCGGCGCATGATCATGCACCCGCAGATCGCGCTTGAACCATACCACTGTGATGGAAGCTTCTTGCATTTCGATACTGTACAGAAATACAGCCTGCTTCGCCGCCGAGTGTCTATAAAATATCGAGGAATTTCTATGGATTTTTATTGTGCAAAATCTAGACAGTCGATTTTCTACTTTGACACTTGGCGCTGCATTGGAAGAGCGCTGTGAGCTTGTTGGCGCCGGCAGCATCCAAAACGACGGCGAATGGGTGCTGTATTGGATGCATCATGCAATGCGTGTCGACGAAAACCCCGCCATTGAGGTGGGGATAACATGCGCCCGCGCTCTCGACAAGCCGCTGTTGGTGTATCAGGGGCTCGGCGGCGGCCATGCTTACGACAGCGATCGCAGTCACACCTTCATTTTGCAGGGTGCGCGCGATGTCGCCAAAGCCTTGCAGGCACGTGGTATCACCTACGCCTTTTCGTTACCTGAGGCGGGCACCGACTCACCGTTGGCATCGCTCGCCGCACGTGCGGCACTTGTTGTTGCGGAGCATATGCCGGTCGCGCCGTTGGTGCGTTGGCAGAAAGTGCTCGCGACGCGCACCGAGGCGGCGATCCTGAAAGTCGATGCGCGCTGCATCGTACCGATGTCCTTCCTCGATCAGGCCCCTGCGCGCGCATTCAAATTCAAAGACAAGACCAAACACGAGTTCCGACAACGCATACCAGCGGGCTGGCCAGCACTACCCGACTGGCGCGTGATGACAGCGGAGCAGGATGTCTTCGAACCGCTGGACATCGCGAACATGAGCGATACCGACATTGCCGCAGCAATCGAGCGGCAACCGATCGATCATCGCATCGGACCCGTCCTCGATACACCGGGGGGGACAGAGGCAGGCTACCGCCGCTGGAATGCATTCTGTGAGCGTGGTCTCGCGAGCTACCATCGCAAGCGCAACGACGCGGCACTCCAGTGGCCGATCGGCGTAAGTCGAATGTCTCCTTACCTGCACTACGGCATGGTGTCGCCCTTCCGACTGGCCAAAGAAGCTGCCGAGCTCAACCTTCCCGGGAGCGAGAAGTTCATCGAAGAGCTCACGATCTGGCGTGAGCTAGCTCACCACTTCTGTGCACATTGCAAAGACCCGGACAGCCTTTCTGCTCTGCCGGGCTGGGCACAGGAGACCCTGGAGGAGCACGCGAAGGACCCACGCACCGAAAGCTACTCGATGGATACGCTTGCCCGGGCACGCAGTGGCCACGAGCTGTGGGATTTGGCACAGCGGTCATTGCTGGTTCACGGAGAGTTGCACAATAACCTGAGAATGACTTGGGCAAAGGCCCTTGTTGAGTGGCGGGAATCTCCACAATCAGCACTTGATGCCCTGCTCGAGTTGAATCACCGGTATGCGCTCGATGGTAACGACCCATCTTCGTACGGCGGGCTGCTGTGGGCACTCGGACTGTTTGATCGCCCGTTTGATCCACCGCAGCCTGTTTTAGGCACGATTCGACCGCGGTCGGTTGCCGCGCATGCCAAACGGCTCGACATGCCCCAGTACGCGGCACATGTGAACCGCACGCAGGGCGAGCGACTCCGAATCGCCGTCATCGGTGCGGGTATCGCTGGAATGACGGCAGCCGCAGCCCTTACTGATCAGAACCACGACGTTGTGGTGTTCGAGAAATCGCGTGGCCCTGGCGGTCGAACGGCAACACGCCGAGCTGACGACCTGCGCTTCGACCATGGCGCACAGTACGCAACGGCTAGCGACCGGCGTTTCGAAGCGCAGCTGCAAGCCTGGGAGGAAGCGGGCGTTGTCAGGAAGTGGCCCGGCGAAATTCATGACCTTGCAACCCGGACCAATAGGTCCAGAAAGACTCGATGGCAGGGCACGATGGGCATGAACGCCATCTGCAAGCACCTGGCTGAAGGCATTGACCTGCGACGCGCCTGTCGAATCACGGCGCTGGAACGCGTCGATGCAGGTTGGCGCCTCTGCGACGAGCTGGACGCTCTGCCGGAGCGTGAACGCATTTTCGATAACGTCATCGTGACCGCGCCTGCACCGCAGGCTGCCGACTTGCTAGATCCCGTTCACCACGGGTTTGCACAGATGGCGAAGGGCATCACCTACGACCCCTGCTGGGCGCTGATGGCGGTTACCAAAGCCAACACCTCACCGTCATGGCGCGGTGCATTTTCTGATTCGAATATCTTAAGCTGGCTCGCCGCACACGCGCTCGACAATGGTCATCAACAGTGCGTTGTGCACGCAACCCCTGAATGGTCACGACAGCACCTCGAAGATGCAGATGAAGCGGTTGTGGGGCTACTGACGGAAGCGCTTCGCGAAACCTCGGAAGTCGGCTCGATCGTCAGTGCAAACGTTCATCGCTGGCGCTATGCGCGCGTCGTCAACCCGGACTCCCGCGGCGCGTTGTTCGATGCCGAAGCAGGGCTGGCGGTAGCCGGTGATTGGCTCGGCGGCGGCGCCAAGATCGAGTCCGCCTGGCTTAGTGGCTGCGCTGCGGCCGGATTGATCTTGCGATCACGGTTAAGTGCCGCGTGAGTAAACCGCTACCCGAAAAAGACTGCGCGGTCTGCGGCAGGACCATGACGTGGCGCAAGAAATGGGCACGCAATTGGGACGCCGTTCGGTATTGCTCGGATGCCTGTCGAAACCGCGGGCTCAGCGACAGCGATCGCGAGCTGGAGGACGCGATTCTTGAAACACTGCGATCGCGACCTCGATCCAGCACCGCGTGTCCCAGCGAAGTCGCAAAACGCTTCTTCGGCGATGCTTGGCGGACCGAGATGGAAACCGTACGGACCGCAGCGAGGCGCCTCGAGAATCGAGGACAAATAGTAATCACCCAGAAAGGCAAACCCGTCGACCCGTCAACAGCCAAAGGCCCCGTGCGGCTGCGTCTAATCGATTAGAACCCGAAGGGCTGGTATGCCGGCCTCAACATCGCCTCGATTTGACGCACATCCATGCAGCGCGCTTCACGTGTCTGCATCTTCACCGACACCGTGCCGCCCGCACACTTTTTCCTGCGCTCTTCTGCACGCGCAGCGCGCTGCTCCTGCCTCTCAATTCTGGCCTCAACCTCGCTCCAATCACCTGTCTCGTTGGCTTGCGCAACCAGCTCTTCCATCGATACCGCGCAGCCCGACAATCCGAACGCGACGAGAACGATCGCAAATAGACCCATTTTCATGCCTGAACTCCTGTTCTACTTCCGTATTGGCCAATCTTCGTTCCTTGTGCTTTTTGTCGCTACAGACAATACCAACAAAAAGGGGTCTGATAGCAAACGCAATCGAGGCCCCCGACTCACAACAGCACCACTGATTACGCTGTCTAAGAACTAGCGACTTCAGATTGACAATGTTTAGACACAATCCGAGCGAGAGCCGGGGCAAAAGAAGCGGGAATTAAAAAAGGCCGGCGTCAGAAGAGAGGCCGGCCCAGGTGTCTCTTCCAATGCGAGGAGAAGAGACCTTTGGGGACAACGAAGTTAGTCAACCAGCGAAGCTGTGGGGACGATGACTAACTCGCAAGACGAACAGTGCCTTAGACGCAGATTCTTGTCAAACATTTTTTCGAAGAAATTTTGGACACTGAGCCCAAAAAGCTCGACAAGCCTCCAAAATGTTAGACGAACCGCTATCGGTGCGTTCGAAGTGTCTTGGGTAAGTGCCCGATCTCGTTGAAGGAATCCAGCGACGCACGACGATTGGAGAACGCAACCTGAGTAATCGAAGCATTGAACACCCGCCAGTTCAGTTCGGCAGCCTTTAGATCCGGTGCCGCAAGAATTGTCTGAACAACGACACCAATCGGCCCGCCGGATGTAAACAGGACGACCGTCGAGCCGCTCGGCACATTCATGGCGTCACGAAGCGCATCACGTACACCGCCGCTCCAACGTGCCCAACTAGCGATACCCGCCTCTTCGATATTGTGTTCGCCCGCAATCCACAAACGCATCACCGCTTCCAGCTGGCGATGGATCAGTCGATACCGCACACGGTCATCATCTGCTTGCTGCAGAGCCTGAGCGTCCTGTTCCACCTGTGGATCAACTTGGCGTGCAACCGGCAGCAGGAACGACATGAGCTCATCGGCAGGATATTCGTCAAGCCCCGGAGCTGTGGCTCGATTTGGTTGAGGCTCGCCCGCAGCAGCCAGCACCCCAAGTGCGCCGGACGCCGTATCTCGCTGGCGTTTCAGGGTGCCAGACCAAACATGTGTCGGCTGTATCTGTTCCCGAACAAAATGTTCACCCACAAGGCGCGCTTGCTCATGGCCGGTTTCCGACAAGCGATCATAGTCTTCGGTCAGAAAGCGCGCCTGGCCGTGACGCACGACGTATAAAGTACTCATGTCGCACAGTGTATGCTCTGGATGTTAAACAGTGGAGGCTAACTGCATGAGAACCTCGTCGTTACCGTCGCTCTCCAAGGTGGCGTTTGTCTTGCTCGCCATGCTGAGCATGGACGCCTGGTCACAGGATTCAAAAAACGCTGCCGAGCGTGAGCTTCGGAGCCTTCTGGATGCGTTCCTCGCCGGCGCCAGCCGCGGCGACGTGGTTGTACACGAGCGATTCTGGGACGACGATCTCGTCTACACCTCCTCAGCCGGCACGCGAACCGACAAACAAAGCATTCTTGATTCGATGGCGGGCACTGAGCCGACCGATAACCCTTCCTTGGTCTACTCCGCCGAGAACGTAGACATCCGCGTTTATGGCGAGTTCGCTGTGGTCGCGTTTGTGCTGGTCGCTACGCCACAGAGCGAAGCAGAAGATGCCTCGATCAACTATTACTTCAATACAGGAACCTTCCGGGAGCAAGACGGCCAGTGGCGCGCAATCGCGTGGCAGGCGACGGTAAAAACAGAATGAGAAACACGATCCTGACCATCATGGCCAGCACTTTGCTGGCCGCATGCGGCGCCGACACGACACCAGCGCTGCCAAAAGCTGACCTTGTTGTGATCAACGCAAACGGCTACACCATGTCGGATACCGAGCTTGTGCAGTTCGACACGCTCGTCGTCGTCGACGGCAAAGTTGTGGCGATCGGTAGTGCGGAGTTGGCAGAGGACTATGAGCCTGGAACGCTCCTCGACGCACAGGGCAAGAGCGTCTTGCCCGGGCTGATCGATGCACACGGGCACGTATCGAGCCTCGGCAAATTGCGCAAGACGCTGGATCTTGCGGGAATGACCAGTCTCGACACGACGTTGAGCGCGATCGGTGGCTTCGAGGATTCGCTGACCTCCGACGACGAATGGTTGCTCGGCCGTGGCTGGAACCAGGTGCTGTGGGTAGAGGACCGCTTCCCAACGCGCGAGGATCTGGATGCTGTCGTTTCTGAAAGACCTGTTTTCCTCAACCGCATCGATGGCCATGCCGCTTGGGCGAACTCCAAAGCACTGGAGCTTGCTGGCATTACCAATGAGACGGCTGACCCATCGGGCGGCATGATTATGCGCGATGCGTCGGGATCAGCCACGGGTGTGCTCGTTGACTCCGCTATGGACCTTGTCGAGGCGGTAATTCCGGAGCCACCGGCACAAACCCAACGCGACTATCTCAAGACGGCCATGGAAGAGCTGGCCACTTTGGGCATCACGGGCGTTCATGACGCTGGCGTCACCAAGTTGGAAGTTGAGCTCTATCAGGATCTGGTCGACTCGGGAGAGATGCCGGTCAGAGTGTCGGCAATGCTTGGTGGCATCCCTGTACTCACCCAGTTCGATGGCCCCATACGAAATTATGCTGACGACCTGTTCGAGGTAACCGCGGTCAAACTCTACGCCGACGGCGCACTTGGCAGTCGCGGTGCCGCCATGATGGAACCCTACTCGGACGACCCCGACAACAAGGGTCTCTTGTTCGAAGACACCGTAACGATGACGGAATACATTAAGGCTTCGCACGCAAAGGGCTTTGCCGCAAACATCCACGCGATCGGCGATGCTGCTAACCGCACGGTGCTGGATGCGTTCGAAGCCGCGCGCCAGGATGGATCGGGTGACTTCAACGATCGTATCGAGCACGCACAGGTTGTCGCGCTCGAGGACATTCCGCGATTCAAGTCGCTGGATATTGTTGCGTCCTTTCAGCCGACACACGCGACGAGCGACAAGAACATGGCCGAGGACCGTGTGGGCAGTGAGCGCATCAAAGGTGCTTATGCCTGGCAACGGATGCTCGAGGCAGGTGTCAAAATGGCCGCTGGATCGGACTTCCCGGTCGAGAAGCCGGAGATGTTTGATGGCCTGTTCGCCGCGGTGACGCGCCAGAGCAAAGATGGTGAGCCGCCCAACGGCTGGTTCCCTGATCAGGCACTCACACGCGAGCAAACGCTCGCCGCGTTCACAATATGGGCGAGTCGCTCGGTCGGCCAAGGCGACCGCATCGGGCAACTCACACCGGGCATGTGGGCGGACTTTATTGTGATCGACCGAGACTATTTCGAGATTCCTGCCGAGGAAATTTGGCAGATCAAGACGCTCGAAACCTGGGTCGGTGGAAAACGGGTTTATCAGGCGGAGTAGCACGGTGCTGGTAGAGCAAGTCTGGGTTGCCAACAGCTATCGCAACTTCAATTACCTGGTCGCCTGCCCGGAAACCGGCGAAGCTCTTGCGATCGATCCGCTGGACTTTCGTCAATGCCTCAGCGTCGCGGAGTCTCACGGCTGGGAAATCACGCAGGTGCTCAACACGCATGAACACCCGGATCACATCGGTGGGAACAAGGCGGTGATCAATGCGACTGGCGCCAAGCTACTGGCGCACAAGGACGCGGGCGCGAAGATCAAGGACATGGACGTTGGATTGAGCGCTGGCGATGTAGTGTGCGTCGGGCGCTCGGTGGAACTGGAGTGTCTCGATACGCCGGGCCACACGATGTGCCACCTGTGTCTGTTGGCGCATGGCGATGCCCCTGCCCTGTTCAGTGGCGATACGCTGTTCAACGCCGGCGCTGGCAACTGCCATAACGGCGGTGACCCTGATGTCCTCTTCGACACATTCGACACGCAGTTGTCACGGCTGGATGACGACATACGGCTGTTTCCCGGACACGAGTACCTCAGTGGCAATCTGGGCTTCACACTGGATCGTGAGCCCGACAATATCGCGGCAAGAGCGCTCATTGATGCAGCCAATGAGCAAACCGATGCCCCGGACATGATCCTGACACTCGGACAAGAACGGGAGATCAACACTTTTCTTCGCCTTGAATCGCCCGAAGTCATAGCACGGCTGCGCGAGTCGTTTCCTGACCTACCTGCGCAGCCGAGCCCACGACAAGTGTTCTTGAAGTTGCGCGAGCTCCGAAATCATTGGTAGATGAGTGCGGACCATAGGGAGAACAGATTTCGCGCCCAGTCGCGGTGCGAGCGAAGTTGCCTCAGCTCATCCTTGTTCGCAGTGCGACCAAGATAGGCCTCCAGCACCGTCATCGATTGGGGGTCTGTCAGCGCGAGGTTCTCACACAAGACACCAAGATCATTCATCCGAGGCGCGACTCGTGCGTACTCCCAATCGATAAACTTTAGCTCGCTGCCGTCACGGACATTCTCGGCATGCACGTCATGGTGGCATATCACGCAATCCCCATGGTCCGTCGGCATTTGCCGCGTGGGCGACCTGCTGTCTGGCGCCTGACTGCGGTAAGTATCCAGCAACACTTCGTTCGTTGGCCCAAGCGGAATATCCGTAACACCCAGCGCGTGGAGCTCCCAAACTCGCCGTGCGAGGCGCTCGAGGTTTCGCGGTTGCTTAAGCGCATCCGCTGAAATCGTTGCGCCGACGAATTCAGTAACCAGGAGTTCATCGTCGGGTTCGTAGGCGATGATCTTCGGCGCCAACCCTGACTGCGCCGCGCGGGCGTGTAGTTGCAGCTCGCGCTTGAAATTCACGATCGGCGCCGATGGTCGTCCTTGTCCGGAGCGACGAATCACCACTTGCTCGCCGGCAACGTTCGCGCACCAGACATGATTCAGGGATGAGGGTAGCGAACGAACATCGAGCACGCGTTCGCCGAGCAGCGTTTCGACCTCATCAGCAGGAAAAGCGCCCGGTTC
>JBCBNU010000053.1:0-19220 GCA_039821645.1 Pseudomonadota bacterium | reverse complement strand
GCGTCATCGACTTGGGTCCGCGTGTAATGCGATTTCTCGATGAAACGTGTGACCAGAGAGCTGATTCGGTGATGTTGGACAGTGGGTTCCAGCGGTTCTCTCTCTGCTTCCGACGCGAGCGTTGCGCCGAGAACCAGAATCGAGGCAGTAAGCCCTGCGATGACGCGGGCGGTACGCTGGATCAGACTCATATCATTACTTCCTGACTGTAGGTTTGAGATTTGCCTAAAAGAACTTGTAGCACTGTTCCCACCGACATTACTAGGGCGAAACCCGCAATGGCAAACACGCCGCTGAAGTTGACCCTGAATTTTGAGGCCAATCCATGCGCCCTTTAACCATAATCACTGGCATTGTCATGGGTTCCTCAGTGGCGATTTCTCTCGGGTTGGTGGTGGTGATCGTGTTGTTTCTCTTCACGGGTCTCGATGAACCGAGGATCAAGGAAGAGTTTCCAGCGCTCACCGGCAGCGTCGGCTGGTTTATCCTATTGACCGCCGTTAGTGCGACAAGTTTCGCGACACTGCTTCGCGACCATCGCTGGCGCTGGCAAGCTCAGGTAGCGATGTGGCTAACGCTGGTGCTCGTCGCCTCTCGCTACTGGCCAGCGAGCTGAATGGCGCGACGGTAAACGCGACCTAGCGCGGCGGCGGTTTCTCCCGACCCGAGCGTCTCCACTCCCGGCACCTCGGCCATCGCCGCTTGTGCGGGGGTAGCGTAATGCGGCAGCTCGTTCATTAAGGCCAAAGACTCGTAGTCGTCAGCTAGCCGCGAAAAGTCTGAGCGTGCGGCTCGGCGCTGTTCATCGTCCAAGTCCGAAACCAGCGCCTGCGCAATACGCAATTCGATATCTGAGAGTTCCAACCCGTATGGTCAGAAAATCGAAAACGGAGTCTTCATCTTGCCGCCGGTGGAGCTTCGACGACGTCCGCCACGACGCCGGCGCCGCATTCGGGAATGCAATTCAGCGCGACGACCTGAGAGCCACTCTTCGCGTGTAACCTCGTCGTCCTCGGCGCGAGTCGTTTCCTCGCGGGCACGAAACTCGCAGAAATCCTCGTAGGCTTCGATCTCGTGCTTCAGCTCACGCACCACCAGTTCAACCATGATCGCGTCATCAAGGAAGCCGAGGCCCGGTATGTGATCAGGAATCAAATCCTCGGGTTCACTGAAATAGGCGAGGGCGCTGAGGACCCGCTTTGTCTCTTCCGAGGGCAGTTGCCATTCACTGTCGGTGAGCATCGACGTCATCACACGCAGCTTCAACAGTCGCTCGGTAATGAAGTCGGGAACTTTGGACTCATCGACTTCTTTCAACAGGTCTTCAGCAGCGCCGATGATCTCCGCTTCGGAGAGCGTGGTGGCGTTCTTGGACGCCTGACGCATGATCATGCGGAAGTGGTCAAGATCCTTATCGCTAAGATCGAACGAAATACGGATGCTCATGCTGATCCCTGAAACGTCTGGATGTAAGTAACGCCACCGAGCCTACGTGCCGCTCCAGACGCCGTCAACCACGGCATCTGGGGGCGACACCTCTGCGAAATCGCCCGCTAGTCTTCAAGCAGGCTTCTCAGCATCCATGCGTTCTTCTCATGAATTTGCATACGCTGGGTGAGCAGGTCGGCTGTTGGCTCATCGCTGGCTTTCTCAGCGAGCGGCATGACAGTCCGAGCGGTTCGGGCAACGGCTTCCTGAGCCGCAACCAGCTGCTTTAGCATACCTTTCGCATCAGGGTTTCCGGTCTCTTCCTCGATCACCGAAAGCTTCGAAAATGCAGCGTACGAGCCGGGAGCAAATACGCCGAGGGCACGAATCCGCTCAGCGATCTCGTCCACCGCGGTGGATAGCTCGGTGTACTGGGTCTCGAACAGCGTATGCAGAGTTGCAAACATGGGGCCTGTGACGTTCCAGTGGAAGTTGTGCGTCTTCAGGTAGGTGGTGTAAGAGTCCGCGAGCAGGCGTGAAAGTCCCTCCGCGATCGCTTCGCGGTCCGCTTTGTCAATGCCGATGTCAATGTCCATACCATCACTCCTTGGTGAGCGTGTTTCACGTGTGAGCGCAATGATACGGACGGCCTGACAGACTTCGCCAGTAGATTTCCTGAATGCGCCCGATAGATTCTCTTAAGGCTCGGGCTGCACTCAATTCTGGTTGTAAGGATCGAACCCCTCTCCCTCGAGCTTCTCGATGGCGTCCTCGGTGAGAATTAATAGCTCTTCCGTAGGGTCGTCTGCAGACGCGCTTTTCGCCGAACGCGTTGTCTTGGGCGGAATGGTTCGGTCTTCGGCGGGCAGAAGATCAGGTGCAAGGCCTCTGCCGATTCGGGTATCTGGTGGCAACACATCCACCGGCGCTGGTTCAGAGCGCAATTTTCCAAAAATACTTTTGAGCCAACTAATCACGATTAGAGCTGCTCCCGCTATGTTCTTGTAAATATACAGGAAAAATCCAGCTTGTCTTTACGAGAGACTATTTGATCTGTCGTGCCAGCCTGATCCCTAAGCGAACGACGCTTAAAGCGATCAACGGCGTGGCAATGAAAAACCAGACTCCCGCATCCCCTCTGGTCAGCGCACCAAATACGTCGCCGACATATCGCCCTAGTGACCCATCGTCTCCATAAGGTCCCAGAGTCTTGTTGCCGACGGCATATACCAACGGCACGAGCCCGATCAACGTTATGAGTACGATCGATCCCGCGATAATGAGTTCACGTTGGAATGTCTTCATGTCCGACCGATTGTTCCCGTCCCTTGAGGGCCGGGATGCTGTGCCAGTCGTTGCGCGCCGTCAAGTTTGAGCTGCAGTTGCGTTCCGGCCGGCTCGTGCCCGAAGGCGTTTGAGCAGGATCGAGACTCCGGCGTGTGTCCCGACGGCAGTGACCAACAGGCAGTGCGGCAAGACCCAGTACCACTCGGTGATATACAGCGAGGTGAACAACGCGCCAAACCCTGCGAGCAGGTACAAGTACGGCAATGACTCGTAAACGATTTCAGGCAGCCAGACCTTATCTCTATCGCCGGACTGCCGGTTGAGGGGCTCGGTTTTCTTGCTGCTCTCGGACAACGGAGGAACGTTCCAATATGTATGTATCGTATGTCGCAAAATACCGACATCGTGTCCGTATTTCCGTGATCGAACTCTCACGATGAATCTGTTCTCGCCGATTATGTGATGTCAGTCAGCTGCGACGGTGCGCCCCGAGGCCCATGCTCGTAGCTCGGCGATTTTCTCACCCATCACCACGCTCAGTGGGCTGGTCTTGCCGATTTCATTCAGCAGGTGTTGCGTTGAGATTCCTGTTCCGTCAGCGTGCGCGGCATAAAAGGCACTAACCACCAGTTGCTCGAGCTCCGCGCCACTAAAACCGTTTGTCTGCGCAGCGACAGCCGCTAAGTCAACGTCGGTATCCAGCGCGCCCCGGCGTTTGAGGTGAATCGAGAGAATCTCGGCTCGGACATCCTCTACTGGCAAGTCCACAAAGAAAATCTCGTCGAACCTACCCTTTCGAACCAGCTCGGGGGGCAGGGCCGTGATGTCGTTGGCGGTTGCGACCACGAACACTCCGGGCTGGCGCTCTGCCATCCAGGTTAGGAATGTGCCGAGTACACGTTGTGAGGTGCCGGTGCTGTCGTTGCCGCTGGATAGACCTTTCTCCAATTCGTCGATCCAAAGGACGCATGGCGCCATCGTCGCAGCGAGCAGCAGTGATTCCCTGAGGTTACGTTCGGTCTCGCCGTGATACTTATTGAACAGCGCACCGAACTCGAGCCGCAGAAGCGGCGTACCCAACGCACCCGCAGTCGCTTTGGCCGCGAGGCTCTTGCCGCACCCCTGCACGCCCAGCAGCAGAACACCCTTTGGTTGATCAAGGCCCGGTGGCGGGTTTTCATCAACAAACGCCTTGCGGCGTGCCCCTAACCACGATTTCAGCGTACGCATGCCTGCGACGGCGCTAAAGCGCGCCGTGTCGTACTCGAAGCTGAGCACACCATCACGGTTAAGCAACTTGTACTTCGCCTCCATCACGCCGCGAACATCGTTGCTGTCGATCACGCCGTCGTCAGCAATTGCGTTGTAAGCGAGGCGCTTCACGTCGGTTTGGCACAACCCGGCCAGGTTTCGCACCAACATCTGTATGGCGCGTCGATCAGAGCTGACATTGCGGCCACTACGCTCTCGCCATTCGCGGGCCGCTTCCTGAACCAGTCGGGTGCGCTCGATCTCGTCCGGCACTCGCATTTCGAACTGAACAGAGAAATGCTTGAGCTCTTCCGGCAACTCAATGCCCGCACTGAGTAGCACGAGTTTGCCGCCGTTTTCTTGAAACATCAGGCAGATGTCTTTGATTTTCCGAACGTGCAGCGGATCCTTTAGATAAGGATGGAAATCGATCAAAACGTAATAACCCGGCTTACGCACCGCACGAATATGCGCAAGCACGTCTGTAGGCTGGCTGTTTAGTGTCTGCGGCTCGAGTGCGATGTCCATTCTCTGAAGCCCATCGGTCACACTCCAACGGAATAGCGGCAGATAATCTCGAGTCGGGTTCGCCATCACTTGCTGTGTCAGCAGCTCAAGAATGCCGCGTTCATCGCGCGAGTTGATCGCGATAAGTGGGATCCGGCCGCGAAGTAAAAGGCCGAGTTCGTGCTGATCACTCAAAGTCGAGTTCCTTGTCGGAGAGGGAGGTCGATTCCGCGCCGATCACCGCTAGTGTCGCTTGGCGCAACTCAGCCAGTGTCAGGCGGGTCGCATCTTGTGAAATTTCTCTAACGACGTCGTCGAGCGATTTCTCATTGTTGGTCGCCGACCGGATTTCCTCGTCGAGCGCCGCAAAAACACCGACCGCGCGCCACATAACGGGGCCCTGAGCGGACTCCGCTCGCAAATCTGGCCGAGACTGCGCGTATTCGGCGAACCAGGAGAGGGTGCGCTGCTGGCGCCTTCTTGTGATGCTGCCTGAGCGAGCGAGCAATTCCTGACTGTAGTACTCGGCAAGACCCTCAACGATCCAGTCAGCCCCGTCGGCTGCGGATCGGCCTACGCCGATGTGAACCAATTCATGCAGTAGGGTGCTGGTGCCATTTCCGCTAATGAACGGACGGTCGCTGTGCAGAAATAGTGAGTTTGGCGCAGACAACCCGCCACGGAACATCGGATCACCCGCCATCGCAATCAGCAGACGGTCCGGAAAGTTAGGGAATAATGCGCGGAAGCTCGGGAGATGCCAGGCAACAAAGGCCATTACATCCAACTGTCGCGCCCCAATCCCCCGAGGTGCGGCGATCGCGATCCTGGTATCGGACAACCGGTCTCGCCGCACGGCAAGCTCGCCGGTAACCAACCATCCCTTCGGCAGGTCGAAACGACGGTTATCATCCGAGACAACCCAAGCATCGTCGCGGCTCGGGTAGGCACTTACCGCAGACCATCCCGACGGCGGGTTGAATACGACCCGAGTGCGGCCGAATGCGGACTTTAGGGCCCGAGTCGCCATCGGTGGGATCAGGTCTTCGAATCGGAGCACTGCCCAGGTCGCATCATGGTGCACGGTGGTGTCATTTGCTGTATCGGGTTTTGCGGTCCAACTAAGCATGCCGCCACGCTCCGATGGGCTCCAGGTCAGCGCGCGATCATCGACCGATAGATCGGAATCGGCATCAAACCCGGTTAGCGTGCTTGGTAACCGGTCAACGCGGACTTCACGCAACAGTCTGCTCGACTGGGAGACGAGCATCTGAACGTCGTAGGTCCCGTCTTTGGATCCATCGATGGTGAACCGAATATCGTATTCCGCAGATTGTCCATAAGCGGTCTGACAAAGCAGAGCGATCACAGCGAGCAAAAACCTATGCGCCTGCTGTGACACGATTCGTAGCTGACATAATTCCATACGTGGATGATAAGAGCGTGTGGGGCACGGTTTCATCCCTCGTTCAGCAAATCGTGCGCAATCTCTCATCAGGAGGCATTGTTATGCGTTGGATGGTGATTTTGACGATAGCGGGCATTGCGACCGGATGTGCGTGGGAATCCACGAACCCGCCTGCCGGACACGTTGGCAATCAGGTTGAGCAAATTACCGAAACGATTCGACCGGGCGACACCGTTGTGAGCAGGGACAATCAAGCTGCTGGTGTCGGCTGGATCGTCGCGAGCATAGCGCAAGAGCAAATCGGGGTGCCGTACCGCTTTGGGGGCAGTACCCCGAGCGGCTTTGATTGCAGCGGTCTCGTGCACTTTGCCTACGCAGGTGCAGGTGTCGACGTACCTCGAACCACCAGCGGGCTTTGGCAGGCCTCACGCGCAGTGGCTCGCGCCGAGGCAACACCTGGTGATGTGTTGTTCTTCGATATCGACGGTAAGCCGTCACACGTTGGCATTTATTTGGGTGATGGGTTCTTTGTTCACGCGCCCTCTGGCGGAAAACGCGTCAACACACAAAGGCTTGACTCGAGCTGGTACCGAGATCGCCTCTTGCGCGTCGGTCGCCTCACCCCGTAGACCACACAGACTGGTTCGCTGCCCATCGACGCTGCTAAGCTTGCGCGAGGGGAAGAAAGCGCACGCTTTCAATCAAGGGACACATTCCAGCAAGGGGAATACATCATGAGCGTTGCACGCGTTACGGAAATCATTGCGGGCTCTTCAAAGAGTTTTGAGGACGCGGTCAAGACCGGCATCAAGCGAGCCAGCGAGACACTGGACAACATCGAAGGGGCTTGGGTCAAGGATCAGAAAGTGATCTGCGAAGACGGGAAAATCAAAGAGTTCCGTGTTGTTCTTAAAGTAACATTCATTCTCAAATAACAAGATACCAACAGGGAGAGACTAGGTATGGATCTATTTGGTTTTGCACGCGACATCGGTCGTCGAGTCTTCAATACGGAAGACGAGGCTGTCGGTAAAATTAAGGAACTCATCGAGCAGAATAATCCGGGAGTAACGGACCTCGGTGTAGAGTTTGATAACGGTATTGTGGGCTTGTCGGGTACCTGCAATTCCGTAGCTGCCATGCAAAAGTGCGCTTTGATCGCCGGCAACGTCCAGGGCGTCGCCGACGTTTACACCAATAAAATGGTGATTAAGACACCTGCCGTGACCGAGGGTAGCGGCGCTGAGGGCAGTGAATCAGCCCCAGCCGTAACCGAAACGCCGGCTGAGCCGAAGGTCGAGTTTTACGTCATTGAGAGCGGCGACACCCTCGGTAAGATCGCACAAAAATACTATGGAAAAGCAAGCGCTTACATGAGAATTTTTGAAGCGAATAGGGAAGTGATCGAAGACCCGGACAAGATTTTCGTCGGTCAGACGATTCGCATTCCTCTGGACTGAACGAATGGTCGGCTGCGGCGGGTTAGCCTCAGCCGATCCACATAGCGTCAGGCTCCGGCGTCGCCACTAGCCGGCATTCCCGATGTAGTCTTTTAACCTGCCTGCGAGGTCCTTGCAGGCGGTATTCTTTGTGCGCGCTAGCAATGGAATTGGGATCACGATCGCGGGCAAATAGGAGGTCCCGGTGACTTGCGTTTCCACGCTGCCCGCCTCGGTTACGTCTTCGACATCCCAAACCGATGCATCGTAGTCCGAGTCGGACTCCCACCACGCGAACCCAAAACAACCCGCGCCGCCTGGCCCGGCCGCGCAGGACAGACTACCACCGCCGCCAGGGCGCTCTGTGCTGCCATCCAGCCAGACCACATAGCGAACGCCCGTATCCCGCATTCGCTTTGCAATCGCTGGGTTACGGAGGAGCTTTGGCATGTCCTCGATTTTGTTGGGTACGGTGCGGGGCTCGAACCAGGGATACATAAGGTCAACAAATTCATCCCCAGACAACACGTTGAGGCCGGTGCCACCCTTTTGAACTGATTTGACGACGCAATCCGTAAATCCGGTCTCCGTTTTGTTGCCTGCGTGGTAGCTCTTTGTCATGACAACCACGGATTCGCCCTGATAGTCGGGTAAGTCGCTTGAATTCACGAGATCGGTTCGCGCTGTCGAGCACCCGGCCAGCCAAAGACTGGCTAGGAGCATGCCAATGAGATGTTGCTTACTTGCCTTGGTCATAGGTATTGCTCCGATAGTTCACTTTCGACAACCTCGTCGGCGGTTGTATCCGGGTCTTCATTGGACGGTTCAGTCTGCGCCGGCGCAGGCCGCTCGGCGACTTGTACTGGCCGTAACTGACGCCCTTCCAACTTCGCATCCGCCACAAACCGGGTCAATAGGACAGTAGACGCATCTCTCAGTGCCCGCATGGCTGCCTGAGTCAGCGCGCCCTTAGTGCCGCCGACCAGGGAGTCTTTCGGAGCCTTTCCGTAGGCTGGGATCAAAAAGTCAGCCTGAATTTTTCCAGTAGAATCATAGACCTTAATCTGATACTTGATCCAAATAGCATAATCGTTAGAGATCGTTTGAGAGGGTACGACAAACTCTAGTGCGCTGAGCGTCGGCTCGATCAATATATCGACCGGAGGTACCTCTTCTCCCGGTGGGACCAAAATCATTTCCTGGAACAGGTCGCCAAAAGTAGAGGTCAGCATTTCGGCGGAGGCGTCGTCAAGATCGATCGAGTAGGTGCCGCCTGTCGCGAGTTTCTCTTGATAGGAAAAATCGGTGATCGACTCGTCGAATCGCACCCCAACTCGCAAGGGTAGCTGTTGAACGATCGCATCGGGCATTTGGCCCGAACGGACCTTGATAGCGGTGCCGCAACCGCTCAAAACCGTCGCGATCAAAGCGGTGATCGCGAACCTGGTGACATGCCTCAATTTGACCTCCGTGATTCGGTAACGCCCGTAGAGGGTCCTGGCCTGACGCACTTTTGTGACAGTGCGAACCTAGACACTACCCTGCGCCGCTCCCGCCTTCAACCCAATACCGCTGAGAACGAGGCTATACAAGGATTCGACCCAGCGATTCTCCTAAATATTTCAACCACCGTGCCGCTTTCTCCCTTATGCGCCATAAACTTCTACTTCTCGAAGATGCTTCCTCTGCCGAGGTCGCAGATACGCTGCACGCTCACCTGAATCAGATGGCGGACTACGAGGTCAGTCGACAGTCTTACGAAGCCGACAAGATCGAGGCTATGCAATCCAACGATTCCTGGGATGGCGTCCTCTTGGCGACCGTGTCCGTTGCGCCCTGGTTATCTCAGCGCCTATCGGCACTCGTCAACAGCGTGTCGCCCGCCACAGTGATCGTCGCCACCAGACAGCCGGAACTCGTTATGGATGATGTTCTGAAATCGGGTGCGGACGATGCCTTCGATCCATCGGAGCTGCATCCGGCGAGTATCGGCAGGCTGCTGCACCGCAGCATCGTAAGACGATTTCAGCGCGTACATATTTCTACGGCGCGTCATCAATACGAAGAGCTCTACAACAACATGCCGGTGGCTACGCTTACCGTCGATGCGTCGGGGGCGGTAAGCCGTGCCAATCGAGCACTCCTCAATTTCCTGTCAGTGGAAACCGCGGAGCATGTCTCGGATCACCACCTGCATGGGTTGCTGGCGGGCCTCGCGCAGCTTCAGAGTATGCGTCCTGGCGCGATTCCAGAGTATCGCGACAGTCATATCGTCACGGACGACCACGGGAATCAACGACACGTGGCGGTCTTCGCTAGGGCGCACCCCGCAGACGGTGTTGCTGCAATGGATGTCTACCTGACCGATGTCACCGAACAAGAACAGCAGGCGAGGCGGGCGATGGAGGCCGAGAACTACCGACGCGAGATCTACGACAGCTCGCCAACGATGATGGTGAGCCTCAATCTCGATATGGAGATCGTCGACTGCAATCGGATTTTTCTTAGCACGCTGGGTCTTACCTCGGATGAGGTCGCCGGGCACTCGCTCACCGAGTTCTTCAGCGACGACACCGATACTTCCGTCTTCGCCAAGACCAGCGCGAAGATTGAACGCGGTGCGATCGTTCGCGACGTACCGGTTACGCTGCATACCGGCGATGGCGATGTGATGGAATGCGCCTACAGCGCCTCACCACACGTCGACGCGAATGGGATGGTCGTTGGGATGATAGCCATGCTCGCGGATGTCACAGAGCGAAATCGCGCTCAGCGTGAACGTGATGAGCTGCATGCACAGCTCCAACTCACTCAAAAGCTGGAATCCATCGGCGAGTTGTCGGCCGGAATTGCCCACGAGATAAACACGCCGGCGCAGTACGTGAGCGACAACCTTTCGTTTTTGCAGGAGTCGTTTGCTGACGTCGATGGCGTATTCGCGGCCATCGATCCGCTGTTGAGTGCGATTTCAGAATCCGGCGACTTGGCTGCTTCATCGCAGGCCATGCGCAAGGCGATCGATGAAGCCGACCTCGAGTATCTGCGTGAGGAAATTCCTGGAGCGCTTGATCAGGGTAAGGCCGGTATCGGGAAGATTCGGGAAATCGTCCTCGCATTGAAAGATTTCTCGCACCCTGGTTCCGGAACCCCGGAGCCATCGGATATAAACCGCTTGGTTGAGAGTACGGTGACGGTCGCACGCAACGAGTACAAGTACGTCGCAGACGTCACCCTCGATCTGGATGCGGATCTCGGGCCGGTGTCGTGCATGCCCTCAGCACTGGGCCAAGTTGTGCTCAATATCGTAGTCAACGCCGCTCATGCGATCGCCGAGCAGCCCGATCGAGACGGGCGAGGCGAAATCATCGTCAAGACACAGTCCATCGATGAAGATCACGTCGAAATCAGTATCACCGATAACGGACCTGGCGTACCTGAAAAGATCAAAAGCAAGATCTTCGATCCGTTTTTCACAACCAAGGAAGTTGGGCGTGGCACTGGCCAAGGTCTTGCGATCTCAAGACGTGTGGTAACCGAGCAGCATGCTGGTCGACTACTGTTGGAGAGTGAACTCGGGAAAGGTGCAACTTTCCGAATTGTTTTGCCGCGTAAGAGCGGGCGAAGCAGCGATGCGCTGGGAGCGGTCGCATGATGCGCGTCATTTTTGTGGACGATGAGCCTAACATTCTCAATGGATTGCGCCGCATGTTGCGGCCCTTGCGACATGAGTGGGAAATGCTTTTCGCCGAGGGTGCACTGGAAGCGCTTGAGATCATGGCGGAGGCGCCTGTCGATATTGTCGTCAGCGATATGCGGATGCCGGAACACGATGGTGCCTATTTACTCTCCGAAGTAAGACGACGGTATCCGGGTACGGCGCGAATCATATTGTCGGGGCACTCGGAGCAGGAATCTACGATTCGTTCTATTGCGAGCGCGCATCAATTTTTGGCGAAGCCCTGTGATGCCGACACGCTCCGCGAAACCGTTCTGCGCACCTCTAAGCTGCGCAATCTAATGCAGGACGGCGAGCTACGTAAAATCACAGCGGAAATCGGGCAGCTGCCAAGCGTGCCCTCTGTCTACGCGGCCTTGAATCAGGAAATGGCCAAAGAAGACCCCGATATGCCGAAGGTGGGGGAGATCATTGCCGAGGACATGGCGATGAGTGCGAAGATCCTGCAACTTGTGAATTCGGCCTTCTTTGGGCTGCGCCGCAACGTGAGCTCGATACAGCACGCAGTGACCTATCTCGGCCTCGATGTCATCCGGTCTCTCGTGTTGTCTCAGTCCGCGTTCCGTATGTTCGAACACGAGCGAAGCGCAGTCTCCGTCGAGCAATTGAGCCGGCGTGGACAACGCACCGCTTCCCTGGCACGTGCGATTGCAAAGAAAATGACGGACAACGCCGTCGAGGTTGAGGAGTCCTTCCAGGCGGCCATGTTGCACGAGCTCGGCAAGTTGATCCTGTCCGGCGAAATCCCCGACCGCTTTGAGTCGGTGCAGCGTGCGGTTTCAGATGGTTCTGGGCGCATCGACGCAGAGCGGCAAGCGCTCGGTGTAACGCATGGAGAAATCGGTGCATATCTGCTCGGTCTTTGGGGGCTATCCGACGGCATTGTCGAGGCAATTGCTTTCTACGCTGAACCGCAGAAAACACCGGTTACCGCCTTTGCCCCCATCGTGGCATTGCACGTCGCTCGCGCCTTGCACGACGAGCTCCACGATGATGGGGAACTCACGCTCGACGAGGACTGGCTGCAATCGCTGGGCCTCGGTGAGCACATTGCAGACTGGCGCGAGAGTGCCCTAAAACTCTTCGAAACGAGGAATGCAGCATGAACAATCGAGTATTGTTTGTAGACGACGAATCCAACGTCCTTGACGCGATCAAGCGCGCAATTCGCAAGGACTGCAACGTCCACATTGCAGTAGGCCCGGAAGAAGGGCTCGCTAAAATTGCAAATGAGGAGACGTTCGCGCTGATTGTTTCGGATATGCGAATGCCTGGAATGGACGGGGTAGAATTCCTCCGCGCAGCAAAGCAATTGTCGCCGGATTCGGTGCGCATGATGCTGACCGGAAACTCCGA
The DNA here is from genome assembly GCA_039821645.1 of Pseudomonadota bacterium. GTDB lineage: Bacteria > Pseudomonadota > Gammaproteobacteria > Steroidobacterales > Woeseiaceae > CALBPI01. The sequence goes on along the minus strand of JBCBNU010000053.1, from coordinate 6,808 downwards.
TCAGCAGACCGCGGTATCCGCGGTAAACGATGGTGAGGTCTATCGGTATTTGACCAAACCTTGTGACGTTCATGGCCTTCGTCAGGCGGTATCACAGGGGCTGCAGCAATACTCGTTAATCACCGCCGAGAAGACGCTTCTGGAAGAGACGCTTATCGGTAGCATCGAGGTCCTGACCGACCTCTTGTCGCTCGCAAGACCGGACGTGTTTGGGCGAACTGGAAAGATCCAGTCACGGGTCGATGAGTTGCTGCAAGCCATTCCGGAGCTCAATGACAAGGATCATTGGACGATCCAGACTGCGGTGCTTCTTTCGCAGATCGGCTGTGTTTCGCTGCGCGCCGGCACACTTGCAAAGATAAACGGTGGTATTCCGCTTGAAGATGAGGAGCGACGTGTCTACTACGCGACGGCAGACCGTGCGGCGGAGCAGCTCGAACGCATACCGCGTCTGGAAGCGGTTGCGGAGACGATCCGCTACCAGCATAAGCATTATTCCGGTGACGGTTGGCCAGAGGACTCGATCCGAGCGGAGTCGATACCAATGGGCGCGCGCGCTTTACACCTTGTCGCCTCCGAGGAGGCGCTGCGTGCGCGGGGATACGATCAAGACGAGCGAATTGAGGAACTCAAACGCCGCTCCTCCGAGTTTGATCCCCGGTTGTTGTCTCGCCTGGTTGAGGGTGCTTCAGCGGCCACCCCGGCGGAAATCACGGAAGTGACTGCCCTTGAGCTGGAGGTGGGCATGACGATCGCCGAGGATGTTCTTTCGACATCCGGGAGCTTACTGGTTTGTGCAGGGCAGGGCGTAACGAACGCCGTGATCGAGCATCTCCAGGAGTTTCATCAATCCGGTGCGCTTGATCAGGCGATCCATGTGACTGGTGCGGCCGCGCCTGCGGGCGCCGTCGTCAACGGCTAGGTGTGCTACCCGGCTGGCGAGTGCGCTTTGACTGAGAAACTCATGACCGCGTTGGTTTGAAGTCTGTCGATGAGGTCATCCCCCATAGCCGAAGCGGGTGTCATGAATCCGCCGTGTCCGCCTCGACGCTGCTTCCTCTTTGCCAGAGCGACCGCGGTTTCGCCGAGCATTCTGCTGGTGGCGCCATAACCCGGGTCGCGATCGCCTGTGACGCGCGCGGTGATCGAATCGCCGTGCTCGGTGATGCCGACGAAGTCGATGACAAATCCACCGCGTTTTCGTGCATTCTCATCGGGGCCCTCACCGGGGTCAGGTAGGATTCTTCGTAGCAGCGCTCTGGTTGGCGGAATTGCAGCTCCTGTGAACAAGCTGGCCATAGCGGCGCTGATGGCTGCCGCTTTCAACGCAGCTCCAGCACCGGTGCCGGTAGAAATAAACTCTGAGTAGCGGAAGTCATCACCATAGAGAGGGTTGAGCAGCGCGGCACTGCGCCGCACGACACGGGTGTTAATCGAAGCCATTAGAAACGGCGCGACCCACTGACCCGAGAGCTCATCAAGACCGAACATCAAACTTTCGTTTTTGTCATCACCGCCGGTGTTATCCGGATTGAGAGAGTAGGGGTCGAGCAGTAACCGACGGCAACGGGCGCTTTTTTGTGCCTCTGCAGCGATTTCCAGCATGCTTGTCGCGGTACCGCCGCTGATGCCGCCGTCCGCTTTTCGGACCAGCATGTGAATACGCTGTGCTGGCGTGCCAAAAACTGCAAGTGCCTGCTGTTGCAGATAGAAGGTGCCGAGGTCTGAGGGGATGCAATCAAAACCACTCGACGGCACGATCACCGCACCAGACTGGGCAGCGGTTTGTTCGTGCGCGTCGATCATGCGCCTGACCCAGGGCACCTCCCCGGCGAGATCGCAGTAGTGTGTGCCGACTCGTGCGCATGCTGCGACCAGTTCGTTACCGTATAGGCTGTAAGGTCCGACGGTCGTTGCGACGACTCGAGTACGCTCTGCCAACGACTGCATAGCGTCGACGTCGCCTGCGTCGCCCACAATGACTTCGGGGCGCGCGCCGTCACGTTCCAGAGTTGCACCGATCTGCGTTAGCTTGTCTGCGTTGCGCCCGCCGATGGCCCATGAGAGCTCACCATCGAGCCCGTAGCTGTCGGCCAGATGCTCTGCCACGAGTCGACCGGTGAATCCGGTTGCGCCCCAAACGACGATATCGAATTCTCTTTTTGCAGGCATCGGTAAACTGTCCTCGAGTGTGAGTAGTAGGTTCGAACTCGCTATTATAGGGACTGGATGGCGGGCGCAGCACCTGCGAAGGCTGATTAGTATGTCACGTGCGGTAGTAATGGTTCTCGATTCTTTCGGCGTTGGCGCAACACCCGACGCGGAACGCTTCGGTGATGTCAACGCGAACACGTTTGGGAGTATTGCCCGCTATTGTCGAGATGCATTCGAGCGTGGTGAGCGTGCGAAGCCACTAATGTTGCCGAACTTGTCTCGTATGGGTCTCATGCACGCCGCCCGTCTGGTTACGGGGCAGTGGGTCGACGGAGAGCCAGAGGTTGAGCCAGATGCGGCTTGGGGTTGTGCTGCAGAGCTGTCGAGTGGCAAGGATACGCCTTCGGGTCATTGGGAGATCGCCGGCTGTCCTGTGATGTTTGACTGGGGCTATTTCGAGAACCGTCAATCGGCTTTTCCGCCTCAGCTGCTGGATGCGTTGATCTCACGGGCGCAGCTACCGGGCGTGCTTGGGAATTGCCACGCGAGCGGCACGCAGATCATTACGGAGCTTGGCGAAGCCCATTGCACAACCGGCAAGCCGATTGTGTACACGTCGGCGGACAGCGTCTTTCAGATCGCCGCACACGAAGAGACGTTTGGTCTCGACCGACTGTATGCGCTGTGCGAAATTGCGCGAGAACTCGTGGATGAATACCGGGTCGGACGCGTCATCGCGCGGCCGTTTGTTGGCGATGACGCGGAGTCTTTCACGCGCACCGGAAACCGCCGCGATCTGACAACGCCGCCGCATGCGCCAACCCTACTCGACAAACTGACTGAGTCCGGTGGAGAGGTGATCAGCGTCGGAAAAATCGCCGACATTTTCGCGCACCGGGGTATCAGTAAGACCGTCAAGGCGACGGGCAATGAGGCATTGGTCGCTGCAACGCTCGATGCGATCGAGGCGGCGGGAGAGCGAACGCTCGTATTCACCAATCTTGTAGACTTCGACATGTTGTACGGTCATCGGCGTGACCCTGCCGGTTATGCAGAGGCTTTAGAGAGCTTCGATGCCGTTCTGCCAAGTATTCGAGCAGCACTCAAGCCCGACGATCTTTTGATTCTTTGTGCCGATCATGGATGTGACCCCACATGGCCTGGCACAGATCACACACGCGAGTACATTCCGGTGCTGGTTGCGGGTGGTGGCATCCCAACGGGCAGTATCGGTAAACGTGGGAGTTTCGCCGATATCGGCCAGTCGTTGGCGGAGCACTTTGGTCTTGCGCCGCTGGCTTACGGGCAGCAGTTCCTCAAGGCTGGGTGACGGGGAGGTCGAGCGCCTCAGCAATGCGGGTTCGCCATTGCTGTACATCGCTCGCGAGGTCCGACTCGTCGATCGTTTGAATCTGGCGCTCGCGCATCAGGATCTGCCCATCAACAATCGTGGTGACGACATCGGTGCTGTCGGCGACGTAGACAAGGTGCGAGTAAATATCGTATAGCGGTGCGTGTCGCGTCTTGCTGAAATCCACCTGAATCAGATCAGCCCGCATGCCTACAGTGAGCTGGCCTACCCGGTCACCAAGGCCAATCGCCGCCGCACCTTCGCATGTACTTAATCTCAAAACAGTCCGTGCCGGCAGATCGGTCGGGTCCATAGAGCGACCTTTTGCAAGTAATCCGGCGAGGCGTATTTCCTCCCACAAATCGAGATCGTTGTTGCTTGCGGCCCCGTCGGTACCTAGTCCGACGCTAACGCCGCCATCGCGAAGCTCGGTCACAGGTGCCACGCCAGACGAGAGCTTCAGGTTGGACGTTGGGTTGTGGATGGCACCAACGCCGTAACGCGCGAGCAACGAGATATCGCCTGGACTTGGGTGCACGACATGCGCCGCGATGACTGGCTGTCGGAGCATACCCACCATTTCCAGCACCTCGACCGGCGTCTTGCCATAGGCAGACTTGATCTGGTCGATCTCGGCGAGTGATTCGGAAACGTGAATCGCAATTGGCGCATCAACCTCATGTGCCGCATCAGCGATTTTACGCAGCCCTGACTCGCTGATTGTATAGACCGAGTGTGCACCGACAGCAGGAACAATCCGCTCCGATTTTCCTTGCCAACTTAGAACATAGTCGGTGGCTTGCTGTAAGGAAATCTCGCCATTCGCCGCATCGGGCGACTGTTGCTCGATAACCGACGGAGCAACCACCGCGCGCAATCCACATTCTTGTACGACCTGCGAGACGGTCTCCGGAAAGAAGTACATATCAACGAAGGCGGTGGTTCCGGACTCAATCATCTCCCAGCACGCGAGCTTCGTGCCGATTCGGACGAACGCCTCATCGACCACATCAATCTCTGCCGGGAAGATGTAGTTGGTCAGCCAATCCATCAGTTGCAGGTCATCAGCTACCCCGCGTAGCAACGTCATGGCGGCATGCGTGTGTCCATTGACGAGACCTGGCATGACAGCGCGTTGCTTTCCGTCGACAGCTAAGTCCGCAGAGTAGTTCAAGTCGATTTCCGCCTTCGAGCCAACCGCAACAATGAGGTTGTCATCTATCGCAACTGCACCATCGGTTACCGGTGCTTCGTCATCGGCCATCGTCAACACATAGTCGCCATACACAATCAGATCGACGCTTTGCCGCTGATCGACAGTTGTGCAGCCGCAAAGCGACGCGATCAAAAGGGCTCCGGTCAGGGCCGATCTACTCAAGAGACTCATAGCAATCCGGCGTAAAGCGTGGAATACAAAAGCAATCGAAAACGAGATCCTCATCGCCGGTACTGAGTACCTGCTGTGCGGCACCAGCAGGAATACAAACCCGATCGCCCGGTTTAATGACAATCGGTTCCTCTTCAGCCACTCGAAGCTTGCCGATCCCCTGCCTGACGAGATACCACTCGGTCACAGACAATCTGTGCTTTTGCGTGGTGGTGCCGACAACGACACGGCACTGCGCCAGAGAAGCTTCCGGTTGATCAGGTGTGTTGATCCACTCGCGAATGAAGCAGCGCTCTTCGGTGTAGAACTCATCGGGTATCGTGTCAGCGTGGATAGGGGTCATCTTCGCGGCCTTGCTCGCCAGCGGTGTATCATGCGGACATAACCGAAGCGGAGCAAATAACATGGCCACAAAGCACATGAATGCCGCACCCGGGGACTTCGCATCAACGGTATTGATGCCTGGGGATCCACTGCGTGCCAAGTACATCGCCGAGAATTTCCTGGAAGAGACTCAGGAAGTCACCAATGTGCGGAACATGCTTGGCTTTACCGGTAGCTATCGTGGCCAGCCAATTTCGATCATGTCGCATGGCATGGGCATTCCGTCGGTATCGATCTACGCGCACGAGTTGATTGCCGACTACGGCGTCAAACGACTGGTCCGCATAGGGAGCTGCGGCACTGTGCGCAAGGACATGCCGCTCAGAGACCTGATTATTGGTCAGGGAACGTGTACAGACTCTAACGTGAATCGGATTCGCTTCGGTGGATATGATTATGCCTGCATCGCGGACTTTGGTCTTTTACGCGGTGCTGTAGATGCCGCGGTCGCGCAGGGTGTGTCGCACCATGTCGGCAACTTGTTCACATCCGATCTCTTCTACACGCCCGACTCCGATATGTTCGACACGATGGAGCGCTTCGGAATTCTTGGCGTAGAAATGGAGACTGCTGGCCTCTACCCGATTTGCGCTGAGTTCGGTGTTGCCGCATTGGCGATGTGTACGGTCAGCGACAATATTCGTACGGGCGCTGCGCTCAGCACAGACGAGCGCGCACAGACGTTCGACGGCATGATCCGGGTCGCGCTGGCGACGGTATACCCTGAATAGACGCGGCGTCGATCACGCGCCTGGGATTAGCTGACCAATGCGCGAAGCGCTGCCGGTTGGGGGCGAGCGCCGACCTGCTGTATGGCGAGTGATGCGCAATTCGTGCCAAGCTTCGCAGCCTGTGACAGGGTTTGCCCTTGAGAGAGGGCGAATAAGCATCCCGCGACATAAGCATCGCCTGCGCCGGTTGAATCGATAACTTGTTCGATGGTGTCGGCGGCTTGCTCAGCTGCATCGCTGCCTTGAATGATCACGGAACCTAGTTCGGAACGCGTCATCACAAACAGCCGGCCGTTGGCTGCTGCTGCTGCTCGTGCCTCATCGAACGTTGCGACCTCGAACAGCGCTTTCATCTCAGCTTCGTTGCCAATTACGATGTCGGCGCCGGCATTGGATAGTGTGCTGAACGCGGCGTGATGTCGCTCAACGCAGAATGAATCGGACAGCGACAGCGCTACCCGGTGTCCGTTAGCCTTGGCGATCCGCACAGCTGCAGCCATCGATTCAGGGCCTTCCGGTGTATCCCAAACATATCCCTCCAGCAACACGATCTGTGCATCCCCGCACGACGCTTCGGTGATGTCACTCGGTGCGATCTCGACGCACGCGCCAAGATAGGTTTGCATCGTTCGTTCGCCGTCCGGAGTGATCAGTACATGGCAGCGTGCCGTTGGCGCTTCTCTTGTTTCCGGTTTCAGTCGCGTATCTACGCCGATCGACGTCATGTCGTGTTCAAAAATCCGGAAACAAGAGAAGCGCCAACGGCACGCTGCCATGTACTGATCACTCCGGACGGCGAAC
>JBCBNU010000052.1:0-19395 GCA_039821645.1 Pseudomonadota bacterium | reverse complement strand
AGGCAGGGCTCGTGTTCAGTCCCGCAACCCCGCTGCATTGGCTGGACCACGTCATCGACAAGGTTGAGCTGATTCTCATCATGTCAGTCAATCCGGGCTTCGGTGGCCAGAAGTTCATTCCTGAAGCACTCAATAAGTTGAAGGAAGTGCGGCGCCGAATCGATTCGAGCGGTCGCCAGATCCGTCTCGAAATTGATGGCGGTGTTAAGCCGGGCAACATTGGGGATATCGCTTCTGCAGGCGCGGATACGTTCGTCGCAGGCTCAGCGATTTTCGGCAGTGACGACTATGCACAAACGATCGCGGAAATGCGTGCTGCGATCGGCTCTTGGGCGTAGACAGCGAGCACAAAAAAGCCCTGGATTTAGTGCCAGGGCTTTTCATGTGGAGATCGTTGTTTAACGGTCAGATCTTGCGCTTGGGGCGTGCCCCGTAAACCACGATGGTCTTGCCGCTGGCCGTGACGAGGCCCTGCTCTTCAAGCACCTTGAGTACACGCCCGGCCATCTCCCGACTGCAGCCAACGAGTCGACTGAGTTCCTGACGTGACACCTTGATTTGCATGCCATCAGGGTGTGTCATCGCGTCCGGTTCGTTACACAGGTCCATGATGGCGTGCGCCACGCGACCGGTGACGTCGACAAAGGCAAGGTCACCCAGTTTGCGGTTGGTGCGATCCAGCCTCGTCGCCAACTGCGTCGCGAGCTCGAATACGAGCCCAGGGCTCTCGCTCGCGATCTGCCGGAAACGGGGGTAGGTCATTTCTGCGATTTCGCATTCGGTGCGGGTCCGCACCCAAGCGCTGCGCGTGGGCTGCTCATAGAACAATCCCATTTCCCCAAAGAACTGACCTTTGTTGAGGTAGGCAAGCACCATTTCGTTGCCGTCCTCGTCCTCGATCATCACCTCAACAGAACCGTCAACGATGTAGTAGAGGATGTCCGGCAGGTCTCCGGCGTGGATCATGACCGTTTTCGACGGTACCGTTCGCACTCTGCAATAACTCAAAAAACGGTTGATTGCAGGCACTTCACTCAACGGTTTGGTTGCATTGGTTGCCAATTTCACGACCCTCCACGTGACGCAGCTGTATTTCTGGCGCAGCGGAGTCCCTTCGCGCCACGTATATTATGATGATATGTCAAGTGTACCCTGAAGCGACGCGCGACTGCACGCTGTCTCAGAATCGGTAGGCGCCTGCCTTCATTACACCAGAAATTACGCGCATGGCGGCCTTTACCGGCGGGGGTAGGTTTGCAGCGCCTGCATCGCGTGCGTCGCGCCCGTGTTCGGCCTCTTCGGCTCGCATTGTGCCGAGGATGTCTCGACTGCGCTGGTCTCGAGCGGGCAACTTCTGAAGATGATCGTCGAGGTGTTCAACAACCTGTTTTTCGGTTTCGTCGATAAAACCGAGCCCCCATCTGTCTCCGGCAATGCCACTCAGTGCACCCATAACGTAGGCGCCGGCGTACCAGGCGGGATTCAGCAAGCTCGGTCTTGAGTCGAGTTCGCTCAATCGGTTGCGACACCAGGCGAGGTGGTCGAACTCTTCTTCAGCGGCATGATGCAATTGTTCGATTACTGCCCGGTCGCGTGCGACCAGAGCATGACCCTGATAGAGACCCTGTGCCGCCACTTCTCCTGCATCGTTAACCCGCATTAGACTCGCAGCCAATTTGCGTTCCTGCTCGTTGAGGTTGGACTCAACTGTATCGCGGGCAGGGGAAGGACGGGATGGCTCCGGGGCAGCGCTTGAGAGGGTGCGCAATGCATTGTCGGCGCCCGCGATCAGGCGATCAAAAAGTGTGTTGGGTGTGTTACGCATTGATCCTGCGTTCCTCAATATTCAGGACCCTTATAGTAGCAGCACGATGCATGGAATTCGCTTGGCGCGCATTTGTTGTCCTGCCATACTCGCGCGCTTACAAAAACAGGGGTACACCCGATGCACCGTTCACTTTTGTCTATGTTTGTGGGTTCGCTGTTGCTCGTTGGGCCGGCGAACGCCGAGTTCTCCGGGAAGGTTTCTTTCGGTTATCTCGGCACGAGCGGTAACGCCGAGAGCACCAGTGTCAATGCAGGTTCATCTCTGAACTGGGCGTATACGAAGTGGGATCACACCCTCGATCTGCAAGCGTTGGGGGCGCAGGATGACGTGGACACCACCGCAGAGGCCTACATAGCGCAGTGGAAGAGCGATTTTGCGCTCAACGAGCGCAGCTACCTGTTCGGATTGGCACGCTACGAGAAAGACAAGTTCTCTGGCTACGACCAACAGCTCACTCAGGCGGTCGGTTATGGCCGAAACCTCATCGATACTGAGTCGACCACCTGGGACATGGAGCTGGGTGCTGGTGCGCGCCAGTCTGATCTGCGAGACGAGACCACCGAGAGCGAGACGATCGTCAGGTTCGGTACTGACTATGCCTACCGATTTACGGAGACCAATGAGTTCACCGCGAATTTCTCGGTGGAGTCCGGCGAGGCCAACACGCTCGCCCAAACGACACTGGCAATCAAGGCGCGACTGGTCGGTGATCTCGCTTTGGTCGCGTCATACCGCGTCCGCTACAACTCAGATGTGCCGGTGGGCAATGAGGAAACCGATACTTTCACGGCGATATCTCTGGAATATGCCTTCTAGGGCCTTGCCAATCGGGTTCAGGCTCGCGTAATATCGCCGGCTCTCTGCGCCGAATGGTGCCGTTTTCGAGCGCCGGACAATGGTCAGTCCGCCTGCTCAACCGAGTGAAAACCATGAAAACATTTGCTGCAAAACCTGCTGAAGTGCGGCGGGACTGGTACCTGGTCGACGCTGCCGACAAGACGCTAGGACGTTTGGCGACTGAAATTGCCCTGCGACTGCGCGGCAAGCATAAACCTGTGTACACGCCGAACGTCGATACGGGCGACTACATCATTGTCATCAACGCCGAGAAGGTCCGTGTGACCGGCAACAAGCGCACTGACAAGATGTATCACCGCCACACCGGCTACATTGGTAGCCTCAAAAGTATGAGTTTCGAGAAGCTGATCGACCATGCCCCAGAGCGGGCGATTCAGTTTGCTGTCAAAGGCATGCTGCCGAAGAATAGCCTCGGACGTCAGATGATCAAGAAACTGCGAGTTTATGCTGGCGGTGAGCATGATCATCAGGCCCAACAACCCATTCCTTTGGAAATCTCGGCTTAAGTGCGCGAGTCCAGACCAATAGATAGAACGGAACTTCTATGAGCGACACCGCTTTTTACGGCACCGGCCGACGCAAGACTTCAACGGCACGCGTCTATGTACGCCCTGGTAACGGCGACATTACTGTCAACCGTAAGCCGCTAGATCAGTTTTTTGGGCGTGAAACTGCACGCATGATCGTTCGTCAGCCACTCGAGCTTATCGGGCGCAAGAGCGACTTTGACGTCACGGTGACCGTCACGGGCGGTGGCACAACCGGGCAGGCGGGTGCAATTCGCCATGGTTTGACACGTGCGCTGATGGAGTACGACGAGAGCCTGCGACCGGAGCTGCGCAAAGCCGGTTTTGTCACCCGTGATGCGCGTGAGGTTGAGCGTAAGAAAGTCGGTCTGCGCAAAGCTCGTCGCGCGACTCAGTTCTCGAAGCGCTAAGCCACCACTCAATACGCAACGGCACGCCGCCGATCGGTGTTTTGCATCGCGAGGTGACTTGGATTTCGTAGCGTTTTGGGGGATCGTCTAGTGGTAGGACTGCGGACTCTGACTCCGCCAACGGGGGTTCGAATCCCTCTCCCCCAGCCATACCAAAAAAGCAGCCTTAACGGCTGCTTTTTTTGATTGAAGAAAGTGCGGCTTTATCAGGCTTGCATACGGCGCACGCCACCACGTCCGCCGAGGAGCAAGACGTCGGCGCCTCTGTGAGCAAAGATGCCGACAGTCACCACGCCTGGAATTTGATTGAGTCGGGCTTCCATTTCTTTCGGGTTGACGATCGACAGGTTGTGGACATCAATGATCTCGTTGCCGTTGTCGGTAACAAACCCTTCGCGCAGGAACGGTTGCCCCCGCATTTTGATAATTTGTCTGCTGACGTAGGACCGCGCCATTGGTATGACCTCAATGGGGAGCGGGAACGTTCCCAGCATTCCCACAAGCTTGCTTTCATCGGCTATGCATACGAATCGACGAGCTGCCGCCGCGAGGATCTTCTCTCGAGTGAGCGCACCGCCACCACCTTTAAGTAACGAGAGATGTTTGGTGACCTCGTCGGCGCCATCGATGTACAGGTCCAGCGAACCGACATTATTGAGAGCCGTCACCTCAAAGCCGACAGATTCAAGGAGCTTGGTAGTCGCGTCGGAGCTCGACACAACGGCGCTTATCCGATCTCTATACTGGGGAAGCAGCGGTATCAACTCGTTAACAGTTGAACCCGTGCCGACGCCAAGTCCGTCGACGCCATTCTCCAGGAAGGTCAGTGCCTCAACGGCGGCCTTTTTCTTGTGGTCTGTAAGGTCCATATTTGGTGATCATCGCACGTGAAATAGAAATATACCAACGGAGTCAATAGCTTGTGACTGGTTCCGTCACGGTTTTGTGAATATGGGGGCAAAAAAAGTGCCCGCCGAGTGGCGGGCACCTGTATCAAGGCGTTGAGTCCGGGTTCTAGCCATCGCCGGACTGAGCCTCTAACCGTTAGCGCTTCTTAGTCGCGCGCTTACGGGTCGCCTTTTTCTTAGCGACTTTCTTCTTGGCTACCTTCTTCTTAGCCACCTTTTTCTTGGCGCCTTTTTTCTTAGCGGTTTTCTTCTTAGCTACCTTTTTCTTGGCAACTTTTTTCTTAGCGGTTTTTTTCTTCGCCGTTTTCTTCTTAGCTACCTTTTTCTTGGCAACTTTTTTCTTGGCGGTTTTTTTCTTCGCTACTTTCTTCTTCGCAACTTTCTTGCGAGTAGTCTTCTTAGCGACTTTTTTCTTGGCAGCTACTTTGCGTTTGGCGGTGACCTTACGCTTCGTAGTGGCCTTCTTACGAGTCGAAGCTTTTTTCTTCGACGTCTTCTTGGTAGCCATAATGACTTCTCCGTGTGGGTACCCGGAGCCGAGTATATACATAAGATCGTAAAATTCCAGCGACGACGTTTAAGGTGTGCGATGCGTTTCGCACTACATTTATAGGGGGTCTCGTTGCGCATCAGTCTTTGCATTCTCGATGCGAATTACCGAAGTGCATCGTGGATAGTTCAGTGTTGTGCGCAGAAGCCCTACGACATTGACGGCAACCGAGTCTCTAATCGCGCGCGGTTGTGTGATTACACGCCGAGCGTGCTGCATCGCACAGTTAATGATTTCCCTTTAAACGTAAGGGTTCCAGCGTTTTCGTTGTCGCTGTGATGCTGCCGTGTGCAACGAATGTACGCGATGGTGTGACAACGAAGTCCATCGATTGATCCCATGCCTGCGATTGGATGCTGCTGCATCTTTGTTGCTCGAACGCGAGACCAACACAAATTACATCATGCAGTTTTCGCAAGCGTGCGATCTCTCGATCGTAGTAACCACCACCCATCCCTGTTCGATGGCACTGCGCATCAAATGCGCTCAACGGAACGATCAAAAAATCAATGCGCTGGCAGGGTGATCGGCTGTTATGCGTCTGCACAATCCTTGGTTCGCGAATTCGGTAGTGGTTGCGACGGAAGAAATGACGCGGCGCAAGTTCGCTCCAGACTATTGATGCACCCTTTGCGACCCGAGGTGCGAGTACCTGCAATCCACGATCGCACAAGACTGAGTTCAGACGATTAGTGGAGACCTCGTGTGAACTCGATAGGTAGGTGCCTACGCGAGAGACTCCCGCAATCTTGATCAATGAGAGCACGCGACGAAGTATGCGCTGGCTTTGGTGCCTTCGCTGCGCGCGAGTCAGCCGTTTCCTTGCCTGAATGCCTAACTTTCGTGCCTCGTGGGCAAGCAATACAGGCTGGGGTTTCATTGAGGTAGTAGAAGGCTGGATAGGTGTACTTCCCGCTTACGCCGTCAACGACCATCACTCTCGAACCTGAGAGTAAGGTGGGGCCAACCACGATAGAACAGGCTTTCCGGCATCGCCGGTAATGCGCAAATCTACCTGCAGGCACAGCCCCGAGGTTTAATAATTAGGGTCGAGAGGTTTCCAGGCCGTCGTCGAACGCGGCAGGAAGCACAAGTAGGATTGTTACACGTGATGGTCTGTTTGCGCCAGCGACTTGGTGCCCTTTGTGCGTGACATCACAAATCAAGTTGGCGCGCTGAGCCTAATACGGAGTCTGCGCGCTCATTTAGCGCCTTCAACCTGGTAGAGAAGTTTGTTTTCAGGTCCGTCTCATTACCCTGAGACTTCAACAAGTCATTCGCCATATTCAATGCCGCCATTACCGCGATGCGATCAAGACCGACAACCTTGCCGCTATCCCGAATCTCGCGCATTTGTTTGTTCAGCAGCTCGGCAGCGTCCAGCAAGGCCGTGCGTTCGTTGACTGGGCACGACACCTGGTATTCCTTCTCCAGGATCCGAACGGTGACATGGGCATAAACGTCTGACATGGCTAGCTGCCGTTTTCCATAGCCTTGAGACGACCAATCATGGCCTCCACCTTGCTTCGCACGAGCTCATTTTTCTGCAACAAAGACGCGCGTTCGTTCATTAACGTTTCTTGTCGCTCGCGCAGTGACCGGTTTTCCTCGCGCAACTGGTCACACACGCGAACGATGTCGTCCATGCGAGATTCCAGCCGTTGCAACGCCTGATCAAACTGGTTGTTGGATGCATCAGTCACCACGCGAATATAGTGACCGTCGCGAAAACGGTCAATGTATGAGTGCTGTCGCAGGCTTTAACTTGTCGCAATCCACGAGCTCGACCGCGCTTTTGTTATGATCCCGCACTGATTTTTGGGGAGATTCGACGATGTCGATTGGCGACGACGCCTATCTCACAATTGAACGCTTGCTCGGCAACTGCGGCGCAGAGGTGTCCGCCTCCGAAGCTGACGGACGTCTGCTTAGCCTCGCAGCGATGCTCGGTAATGAAGCGATCAGTGTTTGGGTTCAGCAGTTGTTTGCACAAGCTGATGGCGGTGAGCACGGGGCCCGCCAGGCGCTCGTCGAGTTTGCTGCGCAAAGGATCGCGATTCTGGAGGCTGGGGAGGGCTTGCCTGACCTGTGTCTTCCCGACGATGAAGATGACATAAGAGACAGGGTGGGCAGTCTCGCGTTGTGGGCTACTGGTTATCTGAATGGTCTTGGAGAAGGCGCCGCGTTACGCGGTTCTCCTGCACGAGAGATTCTGGAGGCCGAGCCACTGGCGGAATTGTTAGCTGATCTTGCTGAGATTTCGAGAGCCGCGATTGAGGCGGACGAAATTAGTGAGGCGGAGGATGCACACGAAGCTGACTACGCTGAGCTTGTTGAGTTTCTCAGAGTGGCGGCACAGCTTTCCTACGAAACGCTGACCTCGATCCGAGCAATCACCGATGGCGGTGAGGCGAAGGTTCACTAGCGTGGTGCGCGTGCCAAAAGCGCTCAAGCCAGCGCTGGGAGAGTATCAGCGACGCCGGCGGCAACTGATGCGCATCATGGGCAATGACAGTATTGCGATTCTGCCAGCGGCCCCGGTGCGTCCGCGCTCGCGCGACGTAAATCACGATTATCGGCAGGATTCGGACTTCTACTACCTCACGGGATTCCATGAGCCGGAGGCCGTTGCAGTTCTGGTACCCGGGCGCCCGACGGGCGAATTCATCCTTTTCTGTCGAGAGACCGACCCGGAGGATGCACTGTGGCATGGAGAGCGCGCGGGACCGGAGCGAGCAGTGACGGATTTTCGGGCGGATGACGCATTTCCCATCACAGATATCGACGACATTCTCCCTGGACTAATGGAGAACGCGACGCGCGTGTACTACACGATGGGGCGTTACGCGGACTTTGATACTCATGTGACTGATTGGATTCGATTGCTACGCGGCAGGAACATCAAGGGGGTCGATGCGCCGTACGAATTTGTCGCACTCGATCATTTCCTTCACGACATGCGTCTGTTCAAGTCGAAGTCCGAGGTCTCGCGACTCCGGCGTGCGGCAAAGATCGCGGTAAGCGCCCATTTGCGCGCTATGCGGGCGGTGCAACCCGGTATGACGGAGTTCGAACTCGAGGCCGAATACCTGCACGAGTTCCGTCGCTTTGATAGTCAACCCTCTTACCCGCCGATTGTGGGTGGTGGTGCGAACGGTTGTGTGCTGCATTACACGACCAACAACAGCGCACTGTGCGATGGCGATCTGGTTCTGGTTGACGCCGGCTGCGAAGCGCAGATGTACGCTTCGGATATCACCCGCACTTACCCAGTGAACGGCAGGTTCACTCCCGAGCAGCGCGCGGTTTATGACGTAGTACTCGCCGCGCAGGATGCAGCCATATCGGCGGCGAGATCGGGCAACCACTGGAACTCTCCACACGAGGCGGCCGTCAAGGCGATCACCTTGGGGCTTCGCAAGCTCGGTTTGTTGTCGGGAAATCTGCGACGACTACTCAAGGATGAGGCCTATCGGGAATTTTTCATGCATCGCACAGGGCATTGGCTGGGTATCGATGTCCATGACGTCGGGGACTACAAAGTTGATGATCAATGGCGCTTGCTGGAGCCTGGCATGGTGATGACAGTTGAGCCCGGTATCTATATCGCGCCGGATGCGAACGTTCCCCTGAAGTGGCGCGGCATTGGCATCCGGATCGAAGACGACGTTCTGATCACGCGCGACACGCCCGAATTGCTGACTCAGGGATTGCCTCGGACAGCAGATGAGGTGGAAGCGTGGATGGCGGGCGACAGTTTTGAGGTTGCTGCCTGATCATGGCGGTCCGAGCAGAACCGCGAGTGATTGTTGTAGGGGCTGGGCCCGTGGGTCTTGCGGCTGCTGCGGCAATACGCAAAGCGGCGCCTCGGGTACAGGTGACGGTCTGCGATCCGGCAACTCGGGATATCCAGATGCCGACCGAATCAGGGCTGCGGGTAATTGCGATGACTCCCGCATCGATGTGCCTTTTCGATAGCCTCGGAATACTGTCCGCTCTGCCCGATTTCGCGCTCGCGCCGTACGAACGTATGCGAGTCTGGGATGCGGGCCATTGGGCAGCGGACGGCATCGAATTTGCCGCATATCGTGTGGGGCGAGAGTCGCTCGGCGCCATGACGGACGTTGCTGCGCTGCAGGCGAGCCTGTTCGAGCATCTTTCGTCGGACTCTGGCGTGTCTTTGCTCGCTGATGGCGTCGCGGAGATTGAGGTCCGTGACGATGGTGTCAGTGTGACGACACTGTCCGGAGACATGCTTGAGGCTGAGCTGTTGATCGGTGCAGATGGACGTCAGAGTCGTGTGCGGCAGAGCTTGGGGCTTGGCGTGCGACGATGGTCCCACCATCAGCGCGCGGTCGTTGCCACATTGATGCCTGAGTTGGCCCATGAGCGCACAGCACTGCAGCGATTCCTGCCTGATGGACCGCTCGCATTGCTGCCGCTTCAGGATGCGCGTGTATCTTTAGTCTGGTCGACGCTGCCGGAACATGCGCGCGCACTGCAAACGATGAGTGCCGAGGCGTTTACAGAAGCGGTCAGCGAAGCGAGTGACCAGATTCTTGGCAGGCTTTCACCCACATCACCGGTCATTTCTTTTCCGTTAGAGAGTGCTTATGTCACTGATCCAATCGCGCCTCGCACGGCATTGATCGGGGATGCAGCGCACGCGATTCATCCATTAGCCGGGCAGGGCGCCAACCTCGGTTTTGCGGATGCGGTGGCGCTTGCTGGCATCGTGAAGGAGGTGGTTCATTCGCGCGGTGACCCCGGTGATGCGCCATGGCTGCGTCGTTATCGAAGGACGCGGCGCGCTGACAATCTGACCACGTTGTTTGGCTTGGACTTCATCAATCGATTGTTCGGGCGCGATCAGGGTGCTTTCGCAGATCTGCGTAGACGTGGCATGCAGTGGTTCCAGAGCAGCCCGCTTGCCGAGCAACTCGCCATTGGTCACGCGACCACCATGCGCGGTGTTGACGCGTTTGGTGAGATGTCATGAACAATCGACCGGTGCAAATCATGGCGGTGTTGTGCGGTCTCGCAGGTCTATCATTATTCTTCTACAAAGCGTTTGTGCTCGGCTTTCCACTCACGGCGGATGCGGAGCGCACGGCATGGACGATCGAAGCCTCGTTACGCTTTAACGCGCGGCCAGGACCCATCAAGGCTGAATTGAAAGTGCCCGCGCTAACCAGCGGCTTCGCCACGCTGTCGGAGAATTCGGTATCCGGGCGCTATGGATTCAATCTCGAATATGCCGATGGTGGTCGACTTGCGCGATGGTCCAGACGCAGTGCGAGCGGCGAACAGAGGCTCTATTACCGTGTTGTAGTCGCAGCGGATCCATCGGTCGAGGAAGCGGATACCACGCCGCCATTCCCTGAGATTCCCGTGCTGACTGAGCCATTGAACACCGCGGCGATTGTGTTGATGGGTGAGGTGCGAGAGCAGTCGGCAGACACGGATACGCTGGTGGCCGAGTTGTTGCAGAGGGTGAACGATGCGTCGCCAGAGCCAAACGTTGAGTTATTGTTTGATGGACTGAATGGCTCATTGCGGCGAGCGGAACGCCTTGTTGAGTTGTTGGCCTATGCGCGGGTTCCTGCGCGACCAGTGCGTGGGCTACTGCTGGCGGACGAGCAGCGCAACGTTCCCGTTCGCACTTACCTCGAAGTTCACAACGGCGTGCGTTGGTCCGCGTACAACCCGAGGACCGGTCAAAAGGGGTTAGCGAAGAACTTTTACCCGTGGTGGCGAGGTTTCGATGTTTTGTCGGATGTTCAGGGGGGCTTTGACATCGATCTCAACTTCGCGGTGAGGCGCAGTCAACTCGACAGTCTCGACGTTGTCGAACAACGCAGTGCCTCAACGGGGTCTATGGCACTCGACTTTTCGTTGTTCAGCTTGCCGATTCAGACACAGGCGGTCTACTCGGTCCTGCTTATGGTGCCTATCGGCGCATTGGTTATGGTGATTCTGCGAAACTTTGTGGGGCTGCAAACCTTTGGAACGTTCATGCCGGTACTGATCGCGATCGCGTTTCGTGAGACCGACCTTCTTGCAGGCGTCATTCTGTTTTCGCTATTGACCAGTCTTGGGCTCGCAATCCGGTTTGGACTCGAACGATTGCGTTTGTTGCTCGTCCCGCGATTGACTGCCGTTTTGATCATCGTCGTCATTCTCATGTTGGTGATCAGCATTCTCGCGCACCGCATCGGCTTGGAGACCGGGCTGTCGGTGGCCTTGTTCCCGATGGTCATCATTGCGATGACTATTGAGAGAATGTCGGTGATCTGGGAGGAGCGAGGCGCTGCGGATGCGGTCAAGGCGGGCGTCGGCAGTCTCCTTGTCGCAGCGTTCGCTTATCTCGTGATGGGTATCGATGCGCTTGAACACTTGATTTTCACGTTTCCGGAATTACTGTTGGCGGTGCTCGCTTTGGTATTGCTCAGTGGTCGGTATACGGGCTATCGACTACTCGAATTGCCGCGCTTCAGAGCGTTGGAGAAGACAGACTGATGCCCGTCTGGGGCAGGCCGCTACATGCAGCGGGTGTACTCGGCATTAACGAGCGCAATGCCGACTACATCATGCCGCTAAATCCAAGGCGTCTGTATCCACGCGTTGATGACAAGGTGCGGACCAAGAGCTTGGCTCGCGATGCAGGGATGGCCGTGCCGGAGTTGTACTTTGTCGCCCGAAGCCAAGCCGATGCTTTGCGTTTGCCTGACGTCTTACAGGACCGAACCAGTTTCGTGGTCAAACCGGCGAATGGCAGTGGCGGCGACGGTATTCTGGTGGTCGACGGTCGGTATGGCGATCACTATCGACTGATCAGCGGAGAATTGATGTCGGAGACTGCGTTGTTGCATCACGTCTCCAATATCGTCTCTGGTCAGTTCAGCCTGACCGGAGGGCCCGATGCCGCGCTGGTTGAGTATCGAGTTCAATTCGATAGCGTTTTCGATCCGATCAGCTATCAAGGCGTGCCCGATATTCGAATCATCGTCTACAAAGGCTACCCAGCCATGGCGATGGTGCGACTGCCGACGCGTCAATCGGGCGGCAAAGCCAATCTGCATCAGGGCGCTGTGGGTGCCGGAGTCGATATCGCGACCGGTCGCACCTCAGGAGCAGTGAGCGGTAACGACCGGATCGAAGCCCACCCGGATACGCTCTCACCGATCGATGGCACTGTCGTGCCGCATTGGCATCGCATCGTGGAAATCGCTGCGCTGGGGCATGAGGTTTCGGGCCTTGGATACCTTGGCGTTGATCTGGTTATCGATCGAGATCTCGGGCCACTCATGTTGGAAATGAATGCGCGTCCTGGTCTCAACATTCAGATAGCAAACGGGGCAGGATTGAAGCCCCGGTTTTGTGCAATCGACCAGCATCTGAGCAAGAGTCCGGCCGCCGCGTCTCCCGCGGAACGCGCCGCAATTAGCCGTCAGTTGATGCTGGGGTTAGGCGAGGCTGCGCCCGACGGTGGCACTACCGTTCCCACGACGGCTTGAAGTCACCCAGGTGTTTTGCCTGACGCATCAGATCCGAAAGATCGGTGTAGGCCAACTCGAATAGCGTGTCGAAATCGTCAATGACGTAATAGATGTCCTGATAGGTGTCGATTCGGAAGGGCGTGCGCAGTACATCGAGTACATCGAACGCCCTGCGATCCGGGCGCTTGTCTTCGACGGCGTATAGGAGCTCACCTGGCGAGGAGCAAATCCCGGCCCCGTATGCACGTACGCCCTTGTCCGATTGGACAAGACCGAATTCCGTCGTAAACCAGTACAAGCGAGCCAGTAGTTCGCGGTCGCGTGAATCGGCTTTGAGGCCCGCCATACCGTAGGCGTGGGTGAACTGGGCAAACCGGTCATCGGTCAGGTGCGGTGTATGACCGAACAGCTCGTGGAATATATCCGGCTCTTCGAGATAGTCGAGATCCTCGGGTCGTCGGATAAAAGACGCCGCAGGAAATTGTTTCTCGGCCAACAGTGAGAAGAACTCGTCTGCCGGGATGATCGCGGGTACCGGCGTGACCGACCAGCCGGTAGCGGCACGTAGTGTGTTGGAGATCTCCGCGCACTGTGGAATCTCGCTACCGAATCCGATCGTCTCTCCAGCTTGAATGAACGCGTCGCAAGCACGTCCGGGCAGTAGCTTGAGTTGTCGCTCGATTAGCGTCTGCCAGACCTGATGCTCGGCATCGCTGTAAGCAATGTGCCCATCGTCAAGTGGTGTGTGTGCTACGTACGATGTTGTGGATTCATTAACTATTTTCATCGTTCAATTATATTTCAGCAGTGTGGCTTGGGATTGCGGAAAATGCTAATAAATGGACGTAAAGCGCAATTATTCATCAGTAAATCCATTAAATATGATAGAAATCACCAATGGACAGTTATGACAGCAAGATACTCTCGATCCTTCAACGGGATGCACGCATCTCCAATCAGAAGTTGGCTGAAGCGGTTGGGTTGTCGGCATCGCCTTGTTTGCGACGGGTGCAAAAGCTCGAGGCTGTCGGTGTTATTCGTGAACGTGTAACGCTTCTCGAACGGGCGGCACTTGGTCTGCACATACTTGGCTTCGTTCACGTTTCGATGGAGGACCATCTGCCGCAAACGCTCAAGAAGTTCGAATCGTTGGTGGCGAGCTCCGGGCAGATTCTCGAGTGCCACGCGTTGAGTGGCCAGTACGACTATCTGTTGAAAGTGGTCGCCCGTGATATGGGTCACTTTGAGCAATTTCTGACTAAATCATTGCTCGCTGGTCGAGGTGTTGCCTCAGCGAATACCAGCTTCGTAATCAACGAGCGGAAAAACGCAACGGTTTTACCTCTGGATTAGTGACGCTTCGATCGGTCCGGACTGGCAATCGCGCAGCGCTGTCGCTATCCTTTCGCTTCGATCCAGCGATGCTGCGGGAGAGCGTCAGTACATGCTGACCACCGAAGGCGCAACCTGCCCGGAAACGCTCAGGTCACCGGACTGCAGCATCTGATCGGCTCTGGAGAGCGGCAGCGAAACTGCCCACCGAAGGGGACGGCGGCCATCATTTTTGGTCGCGGCAGATCTCTCAGGTCAACGGACAGAGGGGCTGAACTGCGCTCGTCGCGGTTCGTGTTCAGCGTCTGCTCGGAGCCTCTTGATGACCAATCTTTCCAAGACCTGTTTGCACCAGACCCATGTCGAGGCGGGTGCGAAGATGGTGGATTTTGGCGGCTGGGACATGCCGCTTCACTATGGCTCGCAACTTGAGGAGCACCACATCGTGAGGCGCTCTGCCGGCATGTTCGACGTATCGCACATGACGGTGGTCGATATCAGCGGTGAAGCGGGGCAACCGAAAGCATTTCTGGAGCGCTTGCTCGCGAATGACATCAACAAGTGCACAACAGAAGGGCAGGCAATCTACACCTGCATGCTGAATGCGGATGGTGGGGTCATTGATGACCTTATCGCTTACTGGATGGGTGGCGACAGCTACCGGCTCGTCGTGAACGCTGCGACGCGAGACAAGGATCTCGAATGGATGGCGCAGGTTGCTGAGGCGTTCGCCGTGACGCTTCGCGAGCGATCCGATCTCGCGATGATCGCCGTGCAGGGACCACTCGCGCGCGAGATGGCAGCAGGTGTTTTGCCGTCGGTTTTGCAGGAGCGCGTGCAAGCATTGAAGCCCTTTCGCGCTGCCTTTGACGGCGACTGGTTTGTGGCGAGGACCGGATACACCGGAGAGGACGGTTGGGAAATCATCATGCCGTCGAACGACGCACCGGTCACTTGGTCGTCGCTGGCTGCAGCGGGCATCGCACCCGCAGGTCTGGGTGCTCGGGATACGCTTCGCCTGGAAGCGGGCTTGAACCTTTATGGTTCGGATATGGATGAATCTACCTCGCCGCTCGAGTCGAACCTCTCCTGGACGGTCGACTTCGCCGGCGCTCGTGATTTCGTCGGTGAGGCCGCGCTGCAGGAACAGACCCCGGCTCGTAAGTTAGTCGGGCTTGTCGTACTCGACCGCGGTGTCGTGAGAGATCATCAGACGGTTCTGGCCCCCGAAGGCGGGGAGCTTGGAGAAATCACTACCGGTGGGTTTTCTCCCACGTTGGAGCGATCTATCGCGTTGGCACGTATTGCAGTGGACTCGCCCGAGCGGGTCGAGGTCGAAGTACGTGGCAGACGGCTTGCGGCGAGCGTGGTGAATCCGCCGTTCGTGCGCAAAGGCAAAATTCTGGTTTCGGTTTAATTCTTTTTCAGGAGCGTCGTCTCAATGTCAGAAGTACCCGGTGATTTGGTTTATACGGAAGAGCATGAATGGCTGCGTCTTGAAGACGACGGCAGTGTGATCCTCGGTATTACTCAGCATGCGCAGGAAGCGCTCGGTGACCTCGTTTACGTGGAACTACCTGAGGTTGGGCAGAGTCTGACTGCCGGCGATGGTATTGCGGTTGTCGAGTCAGTCAAGGCGGCTTCAGATGTCTACTCGCCACTGGAGGCGGAAGTGGTAGCAGTCAACGAAGCACTTGCTGATGCTCCGGAAAAGGTCAATGAAGACCCCTACGGCGATGGTTGGATTGCCCGAATTGCGCCCTCGGATCGCTCCGCCCTTGAGCAGCTGATGAGCGCCGATGCTTATCAGGAATTTCTCGACAGTCTCGACGACTAATAGAACGGAGCAACAGCATGCCTTTTATTCCCCATACCGAAGCCGACATCGCTGAGATGCTCGAGGCGATTGGCGCAGAGTCGATCGACGATTTGTTCGACGAGATCCCAGAGTCGCTTCGCATCGAAGGTCTCGAGGGTGTTCCTGCACCGATGAACGAGATGCAGGTGACTCGCCTCATGCATGATCGCGCAGCACAAGATGCGAGCGCACTGTCATTCATTGGCGCAGGCGCTTACGAACACCATATTCCTGCGGCAGTCTGGCAATTGACCACGCGCGGCGAGTTCTACAGTGCCTACACGCCATATCAGGCGGAGGCCAGCCAGGGTACGTTGCAGGTTATCTATGAATTCCAATCGATGATCGCGAGTTTGACGGGTATGGAGGCGAGTAATGCCTCGTTGTATGACGGCGCTTCGGCGGTCGCAGAGGCGGCATTGATGGCAGTGCGCGCCAACCGCAAATCGAAGTCGCGTCGAGTTGTGTTCGCGGGTGGTTCCAACCCGACGTATATGAAAGTCGCTGAGGCCATTGCCGGAACGCAGGGTTTGCGCTTCGAAATGGCAGATTTCGATCGCGAGCGCGGACTTGCCGATGCAGCGTCATTGGTTGGTGGTGACGAGGCGCCTGTTGCGGTCGTAATTTCACAGCCGAATTTCTTTGGGGCGATCGAAGACGTTGATGCGCTAACCGATGCTGCCCACGCTGTGGGTGCGCTGGTGATCGCGGTGGTCAACCCAACTGCGCTCGCGCTGCTCAAGCCCCCGGGACAGTGGGGTGAGAACGGTGCTGATATCGTGTGCGGCGAAGGCCAACCACTCGGTGTACCGCTCTCGTCAGGCGGGCCTTACTTCGGGTTCATGACCACGCGACAGTCGATGGTGCGCCAACTGCCAGGGCGGATCGTCGGGCGTACGCAGGACCTCGACGGCAAGGCTGGGTTCACGCTGACGCTGCAGGCTCGCGAGCAGCACATCCGGCGTTCGAAAGCGACTTCAAACATCTGTACGAATCAAGGCTTGATGGTGACCGCAGCGACGATGTATCTGTCGTTGCTCGGCGAGCAGGGGCTCGCACGTGTCGCAGCCTCCAGCCACACGCGCACTCGTCAGCTCGTGGATGCTCTGTGCACCGTCCCAGGCGTGAGTCGTCGATTCGAGGGTCCAACTTTCCATGAGGCGGTTTTGCAGTTTAACCGACCGGTAGCACCTGTGCTGACAGCGCTTGCCGAGCGCGATGTGCTCGGTGGGTTGGATCTCTCCGAGCTTTATCCGGAACTTGGGTCGTCATTGCTGGTCTGCGCCACAGAGACCAAGACCGATGAAGATATTCAGCGTTATCGCGATGCGTTGGCAGAAGTGATGGGTGCAGGTTCGAACCTGCGTGACGCTGGCTAAGGGGAGTTCGACATGACATCAAAACTGATTTTTGAACGCTCCCGTGCGGGTCGGTTTGCTACAGCGCAAGCGCCGCTTGAGTCTTTGGACGCTTTGCTCGACGGTTCTGATTTGCCGCAGGCACAGCGCCGGGATACAAAAACCATTCTGCCGGAAGTCTCGGAGCTTGAGGTGGTGCGTCACTACACCCGGCTGTCGCAGAAGAACTTCTCAATCGATACCCACTTTTATCCGCTTGGATCGTGCACGATGAAGTACAATCCGCGAGCTTGTAATTCGTTGGCGATGCTTCCCGGATTCTTGTCGCGTCATCCGCTCGGACCGGAAACTCACGGTCAGGGCTTTCTGACCTGCATGTTTGAATTGCAGGAGATGTTGAAGTCTGTGACCGGTATGAGCGCTGTCTCGCTGACGCCGATGGCGGGCGCACAGGGCGAGCTGACCGGAGTGGCAATGATTCGAGCCTATCACCGCAACCGCGGTGACCTGGCTCGCAACGAGATTCTTGTGCCGGACGCGGCGCACGGCACCAACCCCGCGACGGCAACCATGTGCGGTTGCAAGGTTGTCGAGCTGCCGACGGACTCAGAGGGCGATGTCGATATTGAAGCACTGAGAGCCGCTGTGGGTCCCAACACCGCCGGCATCATGTTGACCAATCCATCGACGCTCGGTGTGTTCGAACGCAAGATCAAGGAGATCGCGGCGATCGTTCACGAAGCCGGCGGACTGCTTTACTACGATGGGGCTAACCTCAACGCAATCCTCGGAAAGTGCCGCCCAGGGGATATGGGTTTTGACGTTATCCACATGAATCTGCACAAGACCTTCTCGACCCCGCATGGCGGCGGCGGGCCGGGTTCGGGTGCTGTCGGCGTTGCGAAACGCCTTGAGCCTTTCCTGCCTATTCCTGTGGTAGGCAAAGCGGATGACGGTTATCGCTGGTTATCGGAAAGAGACATGCCATTGAGCATCGGACGGTTGTCCGGCTTTATGGGGAACGCCGGTGTTCTGCTGCGGGCCTACATTTACATGCGCATGTTGGGCGATGACGGCATGCGCCGTGTCGGTGAGTTCGCGACACTCAATGCCAACTACCTGATGGCGAAACTCTCGGATGCCGGTTTCGATCTTGCCTTTGAAAATCGACGTGCAAGCCACGAGTTCATCATCACGATGAAGCGCACCGCGAAAGAGCATCACGTTACCGCGATGGATGTTGCTAAGGCCCTACTTGATGAGGGCTTTCACGCACCGACGACCTATTTCCCGTTGTTGGTTCCGGAGTGCTTGCTGATTGAGCCAACCGAGACCGAGAATAAGGAAACCCTTGATGCGTTTGTTGCTGCAATGATCCGAGTCGCCGAACGCGCCGAGCATGATACGGACGGGATTCATGCTGCACCGGTGACATTACCCGTGCGTCGACTCGACGATGTCCAGGCGGCACGCCAGCTCGACATTGCATGGCGTCCTAACGAGGC
Source organism: Pseudomonadota bacterium (assembly GCA_039821645.1). Classification (GTDB taxonomy): domain Bacteria; phylum Pseudomonadota; class Gammaproteobacteria; order Steroidobacterales; family Woeseiaceae; genus CALBPI01. The sequence continues at coordinate 762 of JBCBNU010000052.1, read as the reverse complement.
TGATGCTGCATGAGGCGTCTGTGGCTGCTGATCGGGTTGTTTGGCGTCGCCTCGGTGGCGTCCGCACAGACCGAGCGCGACACCTGGGCCAAAACCATAGAGGATATCTCGACAGGCATTGTCTCCATCAGGATTGACGCCACTCGGGCGTTTGATACCGGCTGGAACACGAGTTCCCAAGCGACAGGTTTCGTAGTCGATGCAGAGCGCGGTCTGATCCTGACCAACCGCCACGTCGTCACACCCGGCCCGGTTGTTGCTGAAGCGATCTTCCTCAACAACGAGGAAGTCACACTGCAACCGGTCTACCGCGACCCGGTGCACGATTTCGGTTTCTACCGATTCGATCCGAAGCAGTTGCGCTACATCGAACCAGCCACGCTCGCTTTGAACCCCGATGGTGCGCGTGTCGGTCGTGATATCAGGGTTATCGGCAACGACGCCGGAGAGAAACTATCAATCCTCGCCGGCACGCTGGCGCGTCTTGACCGACCAGCGCCCCAATATGGTCGCGGCAACTACAACGACTTTAATACGTTCTACTTTCAGGCCGCTTCCAGCACATCCGGAGGTTCCTCTGGTTCACCGGTCGTCGATATTGATGGCAATGTGATCGCGCTGAATGCGGGCGGTAGCAACGGTGCGGCGTCGAGCTTTTTCCTGCCGTTGGATCGCGTCGTCCGTGCGTTGGAGCATATACGCGAAGGCGAGCCCGTGACCCGTGGCACGCTGCAAACGACACTGGTGCGTTTGCCCTACGAC
>JBCBNU010000051.1:0-19622 GCA_039821645.1 Pseudomonadota bacterium | reverse complement strand
GAGCACGGGAGGATCATTGAGCATGGCACCCACGAGTCGCTGATGGCGTCCGGGGGACGCTACGCAACGCTCTTCTCGCTACAAGCGGAAGGGTATCGCTGATCCAGCGATGCCAGGCCATCCTCTGCTACAGTAACGCATCGTTGACGATCAGGATCTGACCATGCGGCATAGGCTGGGAGTCTTAGCGGCCCTACTTTTTGCGCTAGCGCTCGGCTCGTGTACAGGCGAGACCGACACGGTGTCTTCTGCGGATCAGCCGGTCACGCTGCGCACGGGCACTTGGCACGCGAACATCACAGTGCCTGGCGGGGATATCCGCTTCGGTATGGAATTGTCGCGAGTCGACGATCAGTTGGAAGTTACGTTGATCAACGGCAGCGAACGCGCACGGGTGCCAGAGGTCAGTTTGTCAGACGATCGTCTGCTGCTGCGTTTTCCTGCGTTCAACAATGAAGTCCGGGCGCGGGTACAGGACGGAAAGCTCAGTGGGACGCTCACGCTGGTCAAACGCTATGGCAAAACTCAGGCGATGCCTTTTGTGGCCATTCCAGGCGCACGGCCCGTCGCGGAAGACGTAGTGCCGGCGAACGGCGATTTGTCCGGGCGTTGGGCAGTGACGTTTACCGAGCCAGATGGCACGCAGTACCCAGCAGTCGGTGAGTTCCGCCAGCGCGGCAATCGACTCCTCGGCACATTCCTCACGCAAACCGGCGACTACCGCTACCTTGGCGGCAGTGTTTCAGGCCGCAATTTCGAGCTTTCCACTTTTGACGGCGCGCATGCATTCCTTTTCAAGGCGAGAGCCGATGAGAGCGGTGCGCTGACCGGGCAATTCTGGTCTGGCACTGAATACGAAGAATCGTGGACCGGGCGGCGAGACGAAGCAGCGAAGCTCGCTGATCCGACCACGCTGACTGCATTGAAAGACGGTTACGATCGATTCACGTTCGAGTTTCCGGACCTTGGGGGCAACCCGGTGTCGATCGACGACCCGCAGTTCGAAGGCAAAGTAATTCTGGTGACGTTGGCGGGTAGCTGGTGTCCCAACTGTCACGACGAAGCCGCCTTCATGGCCGAGATCTACCCACGCTATCGCGATCAGGGCGTCGAGATTGTTGCGCTCATGTTCGAGCATCTGGAAGCGACTGATGAAGCCGCGGAGCAGGTTCGACTGTTCCGCGAAAAATTCGGTATCGAATACGTGACGCTGCTTGCAGGTGTGTCCGACAAGACACTCGCCAATGAGGCCTTACCATCGCTGAACAAGGTACTCGCATTCCCCACGACGATTTTCATCGATCGCCGCGGCGAGGTTCGAGAGATTCATACCGGGTTCTCCGGACCAGGCACGGGTCAACACTATGACGAGACTCGCAACTTGATCACAGGATTGCTGGACACGCTCGTCGCTGAACCGGTTGAAGCGGCAAACACCAGTGCGCTACTAGACCCCTAATTTCCGTTCGGAGCACCCATATGCCTTCTTTCGATATCGTCTCTGAAGTCGATCACCACGAACTGACCAATGCGGTCGATCAAGCCAACCGAGAGGTCGGGAACCGGTTCGACTTCAAGGGGACTGGTGCGGAGTTTTCCCTCGACGAGGCAACTATCAGCCTCAAAGCCCAGGTTGAGTTCCAGCTTTCTCAGATGCTCGACATTCTGCACAACAAGCTCGCCAAGCGCGGCATCGATATTGGCTGTTTGGATGCTCAGGATCCAGTCACTAGCGGGCAGGAAGCCCGCCAGACGGTCGTTGTCCGACAGGGCATCGAGACCACGTTGGCAAAGAAGATCATCAAGTCCATCAAGGACGCGAAACTGAAAGTGCAGGCGGCAATACAGGGCGAACAGGTTCGGGTGACCGGAAAGAAGCGCGATGATCTGCAGTCGGTGATCGCAATGCTGCGTGAAGCCGAGCACGAGCTGCCGCTGCAATTCAATAACTTCCGCGACTGATCTCTCGATGCAACGCAAACCGCCAAGCCGCAAGACACTGATCTTTGCTGACAAGGACAGTGCGCTGCGTCATGACGTGCGCACTCTGGGTAGCATGGTGGGCGATCTGCTGCGCGAGCAAGGCGGTGATGCATTTTTCGAACATGTCGAGAGTGCCCGTCGGGAGGCGATTCTCCGGCGAGAAGGCGAGCGCTCCATCGATGATCTGGGAAATGTAGTGGGCGAGCTCGATGCGCCAGCAGCACAGAATTTCATCCGCGCTTTCTCGACCTACTTTCAGCTGGTCAACACCGCTGAGAAAGTGCACCGGATCCGACGTCGGCGGGAATACATGCGCGAAAACGCCACCCATCAACCGCACGGCGCGCATGACCTGTTCCAGCAGTTCCACGATGCGGGCTGCAGTATCGATGAGATTCGAACGGCCCTCGAAAATATCCTCATAGAACCGGTCTTCACGGCGCATCCCACGGAACCGACACGCCGTACGATCCTGCGTAAAGAGCAGCGTATCGTGCGTAAACTCGTGGACTTGCTGGACCCTGGCCTTCCCGCGCAGGAGGTCAATGCGGCGCTCGCGGTCATCAGGGCCGAGGTGACGTCAGGCTGGCAAACTGAGGAACACCCCAGCGAGAGCATGACCGTCGCTGATGAGTTGGAGCACGTTCTGTTCTTTCTCACCGACGTTATTTATCGGGTGATTCCGCCGTTCTATGAAAATTTGCAGGAGGCATTGATCAGCGCTTACGGCGATGATGGTGTCGGCGACTACCAGATCCCGTTGCTGACCGCGTTTGCCTCCTGGGTGGGCGGCGATATGGACGGCAACCCGAATGTCGGCGCGAAGACCATTCGCAACACGCTGTCTCGACAACGCAGTCTGATTCTGGACCTGTATTTTCGTGAATGTGCGGACGTCGGTAGCAAACTCAGTCAGTGCCGTGACCGTGTCAAAGTCAGTGAAGCCGTTGAGGCGCGCATTCAGGAATACCGGCAACACTTCAGCAAAGCTTGGGGCGAAGTGCCCAACCGCCACCGTGATATGCCGTATCGATCGCTTCTGCGTTTGATTCAGGCGCGACTGCAAAGCACCTATGACGACGACGCTTATCCTTACGAAAGCGCCGAGCGTTTCGCCGCAGACGTCGATCTGATCGCAGACAGTCTGAGCCAGAACCAGGGACACAATGCCGGATTGTTTGCGGTACGACGACTGCAGCGGCGTATCGAGTGTTTCGGATTTCACATGGCGACACTCGATATCCGTCAGGACTCGTTGGTGCATCGTGAGGTAGTCGGAAAATGTCTTGGCGACGAGGCATGGATGACCCGTGATCCTGCCGACAGGCTCGAGCGACTGTGCGAGGCGATTACCGCTCGTGAGGCACCTGTCGATACGCAGGACACACAAGTGCGCAAAACGCTCGGCGTGTTTCAAGCAATTGCCTTCTGTCATCGAAAATACGGCAAGCGCTCGATAGGCCCCTACATCATCAGCATGACTCAAGGCGCCGATGATGTCGTCTCGGTACTACTGCTCGCACAGTGGGCCGAACTTGGCAATCGGCGTGGTGAAGTTCCTCTGGATATTGCACCGCTTCTCGAGACCGTCGACGACCTGCGCGCAGGTCCCGGCATTATGCAACAGCTGTTGGCTAACCCGGTCTACCGCCAGCATCTGTCTCGGCGCAAAGATCGTCAAACCATCATGATCGGCTACTCCGACAGCAACAAGGATGGTGGTCTTGCATCGGCGCGCTGGGCATTACATCAGGCACAGGCCGCACTGCGAGACACGCTGGCTGCACATGACATCGAGCTCACGCTGTTCCATGGACGTGGTGGCACGGTGAGTCGCGGTGGCAGCAAGATGCACGACGCAGTTCGTGGTGCACCAGCTGGCACAGTCGCGGGACGCATGCGTTTCACCGAACAAGGCGAAATCATCAACGAAAAATACGGACTGCGTGGTATTGCATTGCGAACGCTGGAGCAGTCCGCGGCGTCGGTCGCTGCGGCCAGTCTGTTGCCGGCGGCTAACGAAACAGTGCATCCGACCTGGTCGCAGATGATGTCAACGGTCGCCAACGTCAGTCGAGAACGCTACCAGTCACTCACTCGATATACCGAGGGATTTTTCGATTACTTCCGGACCGCAACGCCAATCGATGTTATCGAGAGAATGCGGATCGGTTCGCGGCCCGCATCACGGCGTGAACAGAAGGGTATCGATGACCTGCGCGCCATTCCCTGGGTGTTTGCGTGGACTCAGGCACGTTTCGTGCTCCCGGGCTGGTTTGGGCTCGGCAGTGGGCTGCAAGCCGCCGTCGAACAGTTTGGCCACGACGCATTCGCAGACATGATGCGCGAATGGCACTTTGTTCGCGCCCTGATAGCGGATGCTGAGATGGTGTTGGCCAAATCCGATCTTGAGGTTGCGGAGCGCTACTCTCAGTTGTCTGGCAACCTTCACGAGCGCTTCTTCCCGATCATCAAGGCTGAGTTCGATCTGACACTGCAGTACATCCTCGAGTTATCGAGTCATGACTGGCTACTCGATGGAGACAAGACGTTGCAGCGGACGATCCTCCTCAGGAATCCGTACATCGACCCGATGAGCTTGTTGCAAATTGATCTCTTACGTCGCTGGCGAGCCGGAGATCGCGAGGATGATGCGCTGCTGGGCGCGCTGCTAGCCGGTGTCAACGGCATTGCACAGGGTCTGCAGAACACCGGGTGAGTGAGGTCGACACAAGACCCGCCGCTGCATCGCTGCTGCGCGAACGACGCCTCGCGTTTGCATTGCTGTTGGGTGCCGTGTGCTGCATCGGGATGGGTCAGACCGTCACCTTCAGCATCTTGCCGCCCATCGGCCGAGAGCTGGGACTCAGTGAACGGCAGGTCGGCCTGATCTTCTCCGTTTCGGCGCTCCTGTGGGTGGTCACCAGTCCGCTTTGGGGGCGCCTCAGCGATCGGTTCGGACGCAAGCCCATTCTGATCATTGGCATGATCGGCTATATCGTGTCGACCGTTGGATTCGTTTCCGTGATCGACCGCGGTCTTACCGGCACCGTCGCACTGATATGGATTTACCCACTGATGATCGCAACGCGAAGCATCTACGGTGCGATCGGACCGGGTGTGCGTGTCGCCTCGCAGGCCTACATCGTGGATCGCACCGACCGAGCAGACCGTACGGTCGCGATTTCCGGTATGGCCGCTGCATTTGGCCTTGGCAATGTACTAGGGCCTGGACTCGGCTCCGCATTCAGTGTCTTCGGGTTGCTTGCACCATTCTGGTTGATCGCCGGTCTGGTCGCTGTGGTGATGATGGCGATTTTGATACTGCTGCCAGAAAAGTCTGCGCCGGGCCAGCGGGGCAACCGACCGCGACTTGCACATTGGGATCACAGGATGCGTCCCTACGTGCTTTATGGACTCCTGGTGAGCTTTGCAGTGGCAACACCGATGCAGACGAGCGCATTTCTGTTTATCGATGTCCTCGGCTTTTCCACGGACGAGGCCGCCCAGTATGTCGGCGTCGGTTTGTCCGGTGCCGCGATGGCTGCGCTGTTCTCACAGCTCGTCCTGGTACAGCGATTCCGACTATCCCCGAAGGTCATGATGGTGGTAGGTGCCGTTCTGATCGGTGCTGCGCAGTTGGGCCTCGCCTGGAGTACGACTTTCGCGCCCGTGGTGTTCGCACTTATGCTGAACGGCCTTGGCGCGGGATTGGCATTACCGGGATTCAGTGCCGGCGCGTCGTTGGCGGTCGATGCCGATGAGCAAGGCGCAGTAGCCGGTGTCACCGGGGCTTTGAATGCGGCGGGTTTTTCCATCGTGCCAGTGATTCACCTGACGCTGTACGCAATATCGCCCAGCTGGCCGTTCCTGCTAAACTCTGTGTTGATGCTGGCCATGGCGGCTCTCGCTATGCTGCACCCGGGCCTGCGCCATTCCGGCACGCCCGACACCAGTATCGATGATCCACCTGTTGCATCCTGACCGGGAGACAGCTTTTGTCCGAGCAACGGCTCACGCCGCCACTGACAATTTTTCATGACGCTTCGTGCCCGATTTGCCAAGCGGAGATGGAGGAACTCAAGCGCATCGATGACGAGCATGCACTCGAACTCGTGGATTGCTCCGTCGAGAATTTTTCCGACGCGCGCTGCGCCGAGGCCGGCCTTTCGCAGAAAGAACTCATGAGTGCGCTCTACGTTGTGGATCGCGACGAACACTGGCTCGCCGGTCCAGATGCATTCGCCGAAATCTATCGCACGCTCGGGCTGGATCGCATGGCACGGCTGTGGGGGCGGGGATGGTGGCGTCCCCTGATCAACCTCGGTTACCGACTATTCGCGATCTCACGCGGGCTACTGGCGCCGCTCGGCCTCGATCGGGTCGTGCGATGGATGGTGCGACGTGAAGCGCAAGCGGCCGCGCGGCGAAGCTCGGCCTGCAACGTGGACTAGAGCGCTTGTTCGCTCTGTGGTGTCGCGTCGCCCTGTAGATCCCAGGGATCGACGGCGATCACATCCAAAGTTTTCGCAGAATCCGGATCGATGACCAGGGCCATCCCCTGCAGACGCTTGTTCACGACAGGCACGTAGCGCAAAGACTCGGCGGACGCGTTGTGCCGACGGGCGATATCACCGACCTCAGGTTCGAGTGCCGGATCCACAGAAATCAGTCGGCTCAGCGGCTCGCTACGTTCCAGTACCCGCTCCGGCGCGGAAGCGAGGCTGATCCAGTATTCGGGTAAACGCTCGATATCGACACCCGTTTCGAGGGTCCTCATCATCAACTCCTCCCGAGCTTTCAAATCGTCGGGTATTTCTGCTATGACCGAACATGGCGGGGACGAGGATGATTCACACGCTGCAATCGGTTCGGCAGACTCCCGGACAAGGTCCTTTTCAGGCAGCATCACAAACCGGTCTACAGCGAACACAAGGTACTGAGGACGCTCTTGATAAAGCACGTTGGTTCCGTATGAGAGCGCCGCAATCTGCACCATCGCGATCACGGTCATATCGAAACGCAGACTTGGCTTGCCCGGTCGATAAACGATCGCGGTTAAGAGTGGTCCGAGCACAAGATCCACGCCGACAAGAATTGGTAGAACGCTGGCCGCACCACTGATCGTGAAGAACGGCGCGGGATACCACTGCGTGAAGATAAATGTGAATACTGTCGCGACGACCAGGAAACTGACGCCGAAGTGCAGCGCGACCGCCTTTAACTTACTCATCGGATTTCACACCAAAAAACAATACACTTGTTGCAGGAATATGCGTATGTGCGAGTTCAACCTCAAGCCGGAAAGAATGTATGAAGCGCTCCGAGAATCGAATGAACCAGATCACATCTTTGCTGGCGATTGCCATTTCCGTTGTCGCCATGCTGGTCTCTATTCTTGAGGTTTCCGCCGTCCGTGAACAACAACGCGCGGATGTATGGCCCTACATTGAGCTTGGTCAAAGCTATTCCGAATCCGGGTTCCGGTTACAAGCGATCAACAAAGGGGTCGGGCCAGCGCTGGTAGGAGAGGTCGCCCTGTATCGAGGCGACACGCTTGTCGAGACCGTCGATCAACTGATTCTCGATACGGTCGGTCCCGAGAACGCATTTGGCTACGAACTGTACGGCGCCGCGAACATTTCCAATTCGGTGATGGCCGCTGGCGAGGAGAACGACCTGTTTCGAGTGCCTTGGGAAGATCGAACCCGGCTGTTGATACAGCGCTGGCAACAAGGCGATCCGATCGATATCCGGCTGTGCTACTGCTCGATCCACAACGACTGCTGGAATACGTCGCTGCTGCAGCAGCAACCGGAACCAACCGACCAATGCACCTGATACTCGATTGAGAGTTTACGACGTCATTGTAGTCGGTGGCGGTGCCGCCGGGCTGATGTGTGCTGCCACTGCCGGCCAGCGCGGCAAGCGCGTGCTGGTGCTCGAGGGCTCCAACAAGCCCGGTAAGAAAATCCTCATGTCGGGCGGCGGACGGTGCAACTTTACCAACCTATACTGCGATCCAACGCATTTCCTGTCCAACAACCCACACTTTTGCAAGTCCGCGCTCGCGCGCTACACGCAATGGGACTTCATTGCGCTCGTGGAAAAACACGGCATTGCCTATCACGAAAAGACGCTGGGGCAGCTCTTCTGTGACGAAAGCTCAAAACAGATTGTAAAAATGCTGCTGGATGAATGTCGTGAGGTCAGTGTCGAGCTTTTGGTTGAGAGCGAAATCAGTAAAGTCGAATTCAACGAGGCCTATCGCGTTACCTCAGCACACGGTGTCTTCGGTGCGCCGTCACTTGTCGTCGCTACTGGCGGACTGTCCATTCCCAAAATGGGCGCTTCCGGGCTCGGCTACGAGATTGCACAACAATTCGGTCTCGAGGTTCTCGAAACGCGCGCAGGATTGGTACCGTTCACCTTCACCGGCGCACTCCACGAGCAATTCGCCCGATTGTCCGGTGTGAGCCTTCCTGTCGCCGTACGATGTGGCGATACCCAATTCAATGAGGGCATTCTGTTCACCCACCGAGGGATGAGCGGCCCAGCAGCGCTACAAATCTCAAGCTACTGGCGTCCGGGCGATACCATCGAGATCGACCTCTTGCCAGGACAATCGGCAGCCGAAATGATCAACGAGGCTCGCGCGACCAGTCCGGCGAAGCCTGTTGGTACGCTGCTGACACAAACCCTACCCAAGGCACTGGTCAGTGAGTTAGACGAACATCTCTGGAGCGGTGTGGGCTCAACACGCGCCGCCGAATTGACAAGAGCGAGCGTTGATACGCTCGACACGCAGCTGCACCACTGGACACTCAAGCCGGCAGCGACAGAGGGCTATCGAACCGCAGAAGTTACCTTGGGTGGAGTAAACACTGACGGCATTTCGTCGCGTACGATGGAGGCCAAAACGCAGCCCGGGCTGTTCCTCATCGGTGAAGTGGTTGACGTCACGGGGCATCTGGGCGGGTTTAATTTCCAGTGGGCATGGGCTTCGGGCGTGGCGGCGGGCAACGCCGTCTGACGATTCACTTTCCGGCGCGGTACAATTACGGTGATGAGTTCCGAAACACCTACTTACGATCGCGCGGCCGACCAAGTTGTCGATTACGTGCGCCCACTCTGGCACGGCGCACCGATTCCGGCGTTCGACGTAAAGGATGAAATCGGGCGTCCGTTGCGATTCACCGATGACTACCTTTGCGGCTCAACCATGGCCCTGCTATTGCTGAACACAGCAAACGAGGAACGCATCCAGCATCTTTTGTCCGTGTTCGCGCAAAAAACAAAAGCGCTGGCGGCGGCTGAAATCACCGTAGTCGCGTTCAGCGCCGACGCAAGTGCGGCGAGGAATCTTGAGCGTAAACAAGCCGCGGGTTTTGTCTGGCCAATACCTGCTGACGCAACGGGTCAACAATTCGCCGCGCTAGGGTTGCACAAGGGCAGCGGCACCACAGATCGAATCATCTGGATCACACCACGGCGCACTGTGCACGCCTGGTTTGACGAAGCATCCGCACCGGATGCTGTTCTGGAGCAAATTATGAGTGAGCTGCCTTCCAACACATTAGGCGAAATGCCATTGCACCCGCCGGTGCTCATCGTGCCCGATGTGCTTTCTCGCGAGGAATGCGCGAAACTGATCGAGTCGGTTGAATCCGGCACACCACTTGCGGTGCGTCCTCCACGGTCCGGTGAGCTGCAAGGCGACTACCAAATTCCGGTCTACGATCACAATCGACAGGATCGCGTAGACCACATCATCAAGGACGAAAGCACCCAACAGTTTCTGGACGAGCGCATTTTCTCGCGTGTGGTGCCCATGGTGAAGAAAGCGTTCGCGTTCGATGTCACACGTCGTGAAGATCTGCATGTCGCCCGCTATGCCGGCAACCGTCAGGGGAATACCGTCGGCCACCGCGACAACATCACCGCCGCAACAGCCCATCGCAAGTTCGCACTGTCGCTCAACCTGAACGATGACTACGAGGGCGGCGACGTCGTTTTCAAGGAGTACAGTGCAACGGGCTACAAGGGGTCTGCGGGCGCAGCGCTGATTTTCTCATCCTCGTTACTGCACGAAGTGCGCGAAACAACGCAGGGCATACGCTATACACTGATCTCTCACTTCTTCAACGAGCAGTCGCTGCAGAGCGCGCAGACACCTCGTTAAGGAATCAACGTTTTCTTCTGATACAGGCGACATCCATGGATTTGCGAACCCCTCAGAGCATCATTATTTCGAATACTGAGACAATTCCCGGTAAGAAGATTGTCGAGTTCTACGGCGTTGTCACTGGGAACACTGTACGCGCCAAACATGTCGGTCGCGACATCATGGCCGGGCTTAAGAATATCGTGGGTGGTGAGCTCGCCGGGTATACGGAGCTGCTGGCGGACTCTCGCCAGGAAGCAACGGACCGCATGGTGCAGCAGGCACTCTCGATGGGCGCCAACGCGGTCGTCAATGTACGATTTGCAACGAGCTCAATTACCCAGGGCGCATCGGAGCTGTTCGCCTACGGCACCGCCGTCCGAGTGCGTTAATCCGTCATGGACCCGATCACGTTTATTTTCAACTTCGGGATACCGCTCGCTGTCCTGATGGTCGCCTACATCGTAGGGACACTTCTGGAGCGGCGTCATTTCGCCAGTATTCGTTCGCGTGAAGCATCGATTCGCGGCTTTCCAGTGATGACTTTCGACCGCATGCCAGAAGAGTGGCAGGTCAGAAAATCAGAGTTATTTGCGGGAAGCGTCGTCGTATCACTCGATTACTTCAAGCGCATCATCGCGGGTATCCGTGGCATTTTCGGTGGTCGAATCAAGACCTACGAACCCCTGCTTGACCGTGCACGACGAGAAGCGATGCTGCGTTTGATCGAACAGGCGAGAGCGGCAGGCTTTGATGCAGTCATCAACGTGCGACTTGAGACCTCGAGAATTGCGAACGCTAATAGTGGCGAGGGCACAGCGGGCATCGAAATGCTGGCATTCGGTACAGCGGTCAAGCTCGAGTCCCGGCTCTGAAACATGCGCTTCGAACCAAGGGCGCCCGACGCCGAGATCAACGTCAGCAAGACGCACCCGCTTGTTGAAGCCTCGACGGTTCTCCTCGGTCTTATCGGATTACTGGCACTGGTCACCGTATTGATCGTCTTTGCCATCGAGATGCTCATCCGATTCATTCCCGAGGAAAAAGAAGTGAAGTGGTTCTCCGGTTGGACGCCCGTCGAGCGCTTGCAAAGCGATCACCCGCAGGCTGAGGCTGTTGGGGACCTGCTGGCGCGAATGGTGGCGCAGTGGCCCGACACCGAATACCAGTTTCGTCTTGAGATATCCGATGACCCTGCGCCCAACGCGATGGCACTACCGGGCGGCCTTATCATCGTGACCTCAGGCCTTCTGGATCAAATCGACACGGAGAACGCGCTCGCATTCGTTCTCAGTCACGAGCTTGGGCATTTTCACAATCGCGACCACATTCGCCAACTCGGTCGCTTTGCCGCGATCGGTTTGTTCTACTCGGCAGTCAGCGCGTCTAACGGCAATACAGCAATCGGGTATAACGTCACGGACCTGACGTTGCGCGGCTTCAGCCGAGCCCAGGAACGCGACGCGGATAAGTTCGGACTCAGACTCGTGGAAAGAGAGTACGGTCACATCGGCGAAGCACTGCGGTTCTTCGAACGATTGAGCGAGGAGCGCGAATCCGGGATACGATGGGACAACTATCTCGGGACGCACCCAGACCCGCAAGATCGCATTGCGGAACTCACGCATCTGGCTGAGCAAAACGGCTGGCGCCTGTCGGGCGAGGTTTTTGACTGGCCCCCAACTGCCCGCATCGAATAGACCACGGAGCGCATGGACATGATATTCAAGGCTTTTGATCTCGCCTCTTCGCTCGCCGCGTCCGCGGTTACAACGCCGCGGGGACTGCTGGCACAGCCTGTCGCTGAACAGCCACGCGTGCTAATTAGACTTTATGACATGGAGAACTGTCCCTACTGCCGGATCGTCCGCGAAGCAATTACCTCGCTCGATATCGACGTCATGATTTTGCCGTGCCCCAAAAGCGGCGAGCGCTACAGGCCCGAAGTCGTGTCGCGCGGCGGAAAAGCACAATTCCCGTTCATGGTCGATCCAAATACCAACACTGAGCTGTACGACTCGGTCGCAATTATCGAGTACCTGTTCAGAACCTATGCCAACCGGCGTCCAGCACCCGCTTTCTGGCTTCGCAGTGTCAACACCACGGCCGCACAGATCGCGTCGGGACTCAGGCTGGGCCGCGGTCTGAGAGCGATTTCCTCTCGCGCACCTAACGCCCCATTGGAATTGTACAGTTTTGAAGGTAGCCCTTTCGCAAGACTCGTTCGCGAACGCCTGTGCGAGTTGGAGGTCCCCTACACGTTACGCACGTTGGGCAAGGTCAAACTCACCGATTTCATTCCACCACCCGTGCGCGATCAACTGATTCCCGAGTACCATTTTGAAGGGCGCAATCGATCACGATTGCACAAGATCGCTGGGCAGGTTCAGGTGCCCTACCTGATCGATTCGAATACCGACGTTTCGATGTTCGAATCCGAGGATATTCTCGCCTATCTCGATCACACCTACGCCGCCTGATCAGTCGTCTGACGCCTCACAGCGATTTCGTCCGGACTGTTTTGCTCGGTAGAGCGCACGATCGGCGCGTTCGTAGAGCTGCTCCGCCGAAGTACCTTCTCCGAGGGTAGCGACGCCACAAGAGATCGTGACAGCGATATCGTTTCCATCGAAGGCGTACTGGCTCGCCGCAACGATCTCGCGCAATTTGTCGACAATGATCATTGCGTTGTGCTTGGAGGTATCCGGCAAGAGGATCACGAACTCCTCGCCGCCGAGGCGCGCAACGAAGTCCGAGGCGCGTGTATAGCGTTCAAGCGTCTGCGCCACACTGCGCAGAATATGATCGCCCGCTGGATGTCCATGATTGTCATTGATCTTTTTGAAGTGATCGATATCCCAGATCGTGTACGCCAGCGACTGAGTCTGTCGGTGGTGTCGCGCCACCTCCTCTTCGATACGCGCATCCAACGCTCGTCGACTGTGGACACCGGTCAATTGATCCCGAAGCAGCTTACCCGCCTGTGCTTCAAGCGTCTGCTCCAGCGAGTGCGTATGGGCCTTTAAGGATGCAAGCTCGGATTCGAGCTCTGCGCTACGCCGCTCCGCCGCCTCATAACGTTCACGCTCATTCTGAGTAAATGCGCGCATGCGGTCGCTCAACGCTGATATACCATCGCGCACGCTGGACCGAAGTTCATCAAGATCGTTGGTGTCCGCAACGCGCTGCTTTATTGAGTCAACGGTTTCAGCAACATCAAACTGTAAACCTTCCGTGGCCGCACGACCCGCCGCCATATCTGCACGTGCTGAGGCAACGTATTGCTCAAGCCCAGCAAGCGCTCCACTAACCTCCGCAAGGAAGCGCTCGGTTTCACTCAGTCTATGTTGCTGTGCCTGATAGTGCTCAAGCACTGAACGGAACAATGACTCAATATGTTCGGGTAACACCGGCTGCCGGGAGGATATCGTCTCAATCTCGGGTGTACCTGCAATTACCTCGCGCAAACGCGATTCGAGCGTCGAGAGGTCAGCCCCACCAACGTCGACATCGACCTGCGCCAGTACCTTCGGTGCCAGTGCGCGTGTTTGCTCGAACATTGCGGAGTTGAGAGGACTCGCTATCTGGGTCCAACTCGTTCGCAGAGTGCCTGCCTCTGCGGCAAGTTCCTGGTTTGACTCGATGGAGGCCGACAATAGTCCAATCAGCTCACCGATGAGCCTGCGAGTGCGATCCATGTCGCGCTGCATCTCGTCCTGCTCGGCGACCAACTCTCGATACTGGGCCTTCCAGTGCTCTGCGTCGGTAACGGCGGTGCTGACGGTTGACTCCTGCATATTCGGCTATCGGCAAGTAGTGTCAAACTCTTGAGCTTGCGGAACTTGCACGCCCGGCCAATGCACTAAACACTACCGGTTAGCGAGCATGAACAGAGAGGGAACTATGACTTCAATCCGTGGCTTTGCAATCTGCGCGGCAATCCTGCTGGGCATCAATTCGGCTCCCGCATTCAGCGAGGAAGAGATCGCACGGTTCAAAGGCCGAAACAACGGAGAAACCAGGACGTTCACGGTTGATGGTCCTTGGCTACTGGATTGGCGAGTGAACAGCGACTATCGCAACGAGGCAGGATTCGAGCTGCGGCTGCTCGATGCGAGCACGGGGCGGTTCCATAGCCAGATCATGAAAATTCGCGGAATCGGAAACGGACTGAAGTTGTTTGAGGAAGAAGGCCGGTTCAAATTTGAAGTCGTATCGAGCTTCACTGACTGGACACTCAAGGTGATCACACTAACCGAAGACGAGGCAGCCACGTACTCGCCCGTAGATCCCTAGTGCTACGCGGCGATCTTCTGACCCAGGCGAGCCTGAATTCGCCGTGCGAAAGGCAGCGGTACGCGAGGTGGCAAACGATCATGAATCTTGCGGGCCGACAAGAAAATCCAGCGATGCTCAAGCACGTTTAGTGCGGCCGCCAAGTCCCAAACTGGCGGCAGGACATAAGTCACCTTTTTGCCAACCCGGCGAAGCTCCGCATCAAAACGATCTGGGTCGTCTATGTGCTCGGCAGTATGAGAGCACAAGACCGTCTCGAACGCGCCATCTTCGAACGGCAGCTTATAGATATTAGTAATCTGTACGAAGTTCGGCACGTCGCTGTGCTGCATGATGTCGGCGTTGACACCACCGCCATCCACCTTACCGCAGCAGATATTCAACCCCCAGTTTTGTCGACCAACGATCGATTCCTTGAGATGGTGATAACTGTACCAATGCAGAAATACGATGATGATCGTCACAGTCACCACCAGCGCAAAAAAGAACATCATGGACCAATACTCAGCGTGCTTCGTGGCCGCAAGAGTAGCAGGAATGTCGCGGCGACGAGTTAGCTATCCATCGTGATACGCAGCTCTGGTCTCAAAAGTTTCGCAACCTCAGGTTTTTTCTGCTGCAGCGTCTCGATATCCAAACCTGCGAGCTCGTAGGGCAACACTAGCCAATCGTCTGTCTCATGCAGAAAAAAATCGGGTTTCCGACCACTCTGGTTACGACCGGGCTTGTGGTAGAGCGTCGCCACGCGGATCGCCTCCGGCAGATTCCGTCGCAGTTTGTGCTTGAGGCGCTCACGCACCACCCGCAGCGTTTGGCCCGAACCGCTGACATCATCGACGATGAGCAAGCGGTCTTCGGCATTCAGCGTCTCCAGCAAATACTGGGTCCCGTGAACCCGGATATTGCGTTCTGGGTTGGCGACCATCACCTCGTAGTCGCCAAGCCCTCGATACGACGTTCTCAGCGCAATGTGGTTGGTTTCAACGCCAAGATGCTGCAAGCATTCCTGAACGTAGATGCCGACGGTACTGCCGCCACGCCACAAACCCACAACAAATGTCGGTCGGAACCCCTCGTTGAATATCTTCACGCCGAGGCGGTAGGCGTCTTCAAGTAGATTTTGTTCGCAAATAAAGCGGCGCATTCTCATGGCGCAAGACTAGCATGCAGCGCAGTTGCATCCGCCTTTCGCTCGCGGCACATTGACGTATGGCCGAAAAGCTCTACATCGATGCTGAAGACCTGCTGCTCGATAGCTTCCGACTGGGCGAACGCATTCTCGTCAGCGGCTTCCGGCCCAGTTTCATCCTTGCGCTATGGCGTGGCGCTGCGCCGATTGGCATCGCGGTACAGGAATATCTCGCTTGGCACGGTATCGCCAGCGATCACATTGCTGTGCGCACTGCCTCCTACTCCGGCATCGACAATCAATCACGCGAAATCGCGATCTACGGGATCGGCTATCTGTTGAAAAACGTCTGTTTCGAAGACCGTCTTCTGATCGTTGATGACGTATATGACACAGGGCGGACAATCGAGGCGATTATCGACGAGCTGAAGCGAAAGACGCGTCGCAACGCACCGCATGATATTCGGATTGCTGTGCCCTGGTATAAGCCTGCCCGTAATCAAACCGACCTGATTCCGCACTACTACCTGCACGAAACCGATCGTTGGCTAAAATTCCCGCATTCTATAGAAGGGCTAACGGACGAAGAGATCCGGGCGAACCGGCCGAGACTTGCCAAGATTCTTGCGACCGCTAAGCCCTAGGCATATAGGCGGAATGGCGGGTTTCGCCGCTGCAACCAATTCTCGGCTAGCCACTGATCCCCAGCCTCCTTCACATGCAGCGTAAAAGCGTGACGCGAGCGGACGCTTCGATTCGGCGCGCTGTAATGCGGCATGTGATCCGAAAAGACCACTATCGATCCTGCCGGTACTTCCATCGCGACAGGGTCTTCTGTTTGCCACGGCGTGTCGTCTATGATCTCAAGGGATGCATCACCCGTTTTATTGTCGACGGCGTAGCGTTCGCGCAATGGTGTGCGGTGCGCACCAGGCTGCATCCAAAGGCATCCGTTCTCACGGGTCGCCGGCTCTAACGCGATCCAAATGCCCATCACGCCACGACCGCTCGCCATCAGATAACTGCCGTCCTGGTGCCAACGGACCTCGCCACCGATCGTGGGTTGTTTGAAGATGTACATCGTCTGCTGCAGCACCGGGTCTTGCCAGCCCAATTCCCGCAGCGCCGTCGTGATTCCAGGGAGTCGGCAGAACTCGGCCACGGCCGGATCTGCGTCATGCAAACCGTGACCGATCTTGTTGATCGCGAGCGCCTTTGGCTTGCTTAACGCACCGGATGCGTCCAGTGCCTCTGCCTCGAGAAAGCATGACGCTTGCTCTGCGCTTTCGAAAAAGTACTCGTCGCGGCCTGCATCGCGGTCATCGGTTCTGAAAACAGTCCGGTGACGATCGATGTCGAAGTCATCGACGATCCTGCTTGCGACCTCGCGAAGTCGAACACAGTCTTCCGGCGCCATGGCGCCCTCGATGACCGCGTAGCCGTCACGTTCAAATCTCGCGGAAAGGTCACTCACGCGGCCAGACCACCAGATTCAACGATGAAGCTTGCGACAGTCTCAACGCCATCACCAGCTTTGATATTGGTAAACACAAAGGGCGCTTCACCGCGCATTTTGGTGGCATCCCGATCCATAACGCCGAGATCAGCACCAACCAGAGGTGCGAGGTCAATCTTGTTGATCACGAGCAAATCAGATCGCGTAATGCCTGGCCCACCTTTGCGTGGAATCTTGTCTCCTGCAGAAACATCAATAACGTAGATCGTGATATCGGCAAGCTCCGGTGAGAACGTGGCGGCCAGATTGTCACCACCGGACTCAATGATGATGAGGTCCAGACCGTCAAAGGTTCCTTCGAGCTCGGCAACGGCCGCCAGGTTCATCGACGCATCCTCACGGATTGCGGTGTGCGGACAACCGCCCGTCTCAACCCCCAGGATGCGCTCGGGCGCGAGCGCCCCCGATCGCGTGAGAAACTCCGCATCTTCACGCGTGTAGATATCGTTCGTTATCACTGCGAGATTGTGATCATCACGCAAGTGTTTGCACAACGCATCTGTCAACGCGGTCTTGCCGCTACCGACCGGTCCGCCGATCCCCACACGAAGTGGGCCGTTCTTGGCCATAGTTCCGCCTCTTATTTTGCCCCGTCTCAATATCCTGCAACGCCGCATTCGCTGCAAGCCCTCACACCATGCACTACTCAGGAACGGAAGAGCCGCGTGTACTGGTTCTCGTGTCGCATGGAAGCGATGTCAGAGATCGGCGTGCTCGCCGAGACCTCAGCTAGCGGCGTGGAAGCCGCCGATACCACGGCTTCGTCCACAATGGGCTCAAGCGCCGCAATGAGTCGCTGACCGTCGGTCTGGCCGAGCGGCATCGCACGGAGCAAGGCCGAAATCAGATTCGACACAAACGCATGAGCGAAAGCGTGAAGTGTGCCTCGACGTGGTACGCCGTGAGCTGCTGCTACCGCACCGACCGCTACCGAATAGGGCTTTTGCTCCAAACCCATGAAGTAGTCACAAACCTCAGTAGGCCAGGAAGCTGCGATCGCCTGAACAAAGGCCGCGCCCTGTGCCGTTGATTCGAGCAGCAGCTCCTTGCTCGCGGCCATTGCAAGCGCCCGGGCCGTGGCCAACGCCAGGGCCTCCGAGTCGTCCGCGTCCCAGCCAGCAGCAACGAACACCAAATCTGCGTAACCGGTGCCAAATCGCAACAGATCAGACAGCCACCGTTCAGTTGATTCAACGTCGGTGATCCAGCATCCGTCTATCGCGTATTCGAGCCCATGCGAGAACGTGTAGGCGCCAACAGGGAAAGAGGGCGAAAGCCACGTTTGGAGTCGATACAGCGCCGCTGTATCAATGCCCGTGGTCATATGCTCCGCCCTCAGGCTGGAAAGGCCCACGGGTCAACGAGACGTGCCCCCCCAACCCTCTCACCATATTGGCGATCACCTGATCCTCGGCCATCACGATATGGTCCGCGTGAATTTCCGCCGCCAAGTGGCGATTGCCGATGTGCCAAGCCAGGCGCATCAGCGTCTTCGCATCACCCGCGGTAATCCTCATGACCGCCTCTTCGGCAGCCACAACACGTACCCGTGAGCCGTCATCCAGTACCAACACGTCGTTGTTCTTGAGTGCGCGCGCCTTTGGCAGATCCAAAAGAAACTCACGCCCGGATGTCGTTTTCATACTCAAACGTCGTCGGTGTCTGTGATGAAAATCCAGCACCACGTTATCCGCAGGGTCTCCGCTGTTGCTCGACGCAACAGCCGTCGCTCTTATCATCGTCATCTCAGAACAGGAAGTAGCGCTGTGCCATTGGCAGCACGTCGGCCGGCTCACAGGTCAGGAGCTCGCCATCGGCATGCACCTCATAGGTCTCCGGATCCACACTGATGTCCGGGCAGGCATCGTTGAGTTTCATGTCAGCCTTGGAGATATCACGTGTGTTGCGGACCGGCAGCGTTTGCTTTGCGAGTCCGAGGCGTTCACCGATATTCAGTGACTGAGCAGCCGCCGATACAAACGTCACCGCGCTCTCGGTTAGCGACTTCCCGAAGCTCGCGAACATCGGTCGGTAGTGGACCGGCTGTGGTGTTGGAATCGACGCATTCGGATCACCCATCGGCGCAGCCGCAATACTGCCCATCTTCAGCACCAGATCCGGCTTGACGCCGAAGAAGGCTGGAGACCAGAGCACCAAATCGGCAAGCTTGCCCACTTCCACTGAGCCGATGTGATCGGAAATACCGTGTGCGATCGCCGGGTTGATCGTGTACTTGGCGATGTAGCGGCGGACGCGAAGGTTGTCGTTATTGCCTTGTTCGCCTGACAGTCGACCGCGTTGGCGCTTCATCTTGTCCGCGGTCTGCCAGGTTCTGATGAGCACCTCGCCGACTCGACCCATCGCCTGGCTATCGGACGCAATGATCGAAAACGCACCGAGGTCATGGAGGATATCCTCGGCCGCAATGGTCTCGCGTCGAATTCGACTTTCCGCAAATGCGACGTCTTCAGCAATCTTTGGATCAAGATGGTGGCATACCATCAACATATCGAGATGCTCGTCCACCGTATTCA
>JBCBNU010000050.1:0-19693 GCA_039821645.1 Pseudomonadota bacterium | reverse complement strand
TGTTGATGGCTGGTTTGAATTGCATCAACGCTACGGGAAGCTGCCCATGAGTGAAGTGCTGGCACCGGCCATCCGATACGCTCGCGAGGGATTTCCGGTCAGCGAACTGATCGCCTTTTATTGGGAGCGCAACGCGCGCGTGTTGTCTCAGTATCCGGGGTTCAGTGAAACGTTCATGCCGGACGGCAAAACACCCGCGAAAGGCCAGATGTTCCGTAATCCACGCCTGGCCAGCACTTACAGCGCGATCGCAGAAGGCGGCCGGGATGCGTTTTACTCGGGTCCTATTGCGCAAACGATCGCGGACTATGTCCAGGAGCAGGGTGGCTACCTGAGTGTTGCTGACCTGGAGCAACATACATCGGACTGGGTGACCCCGGTCTCAACGACCTATCGTGGCGTTGAGGTTTTTGAATTGCCGCCGAATGGTCAAGGCATCGCTGCGCTGCAGATTCTGAACATTCTCGAGGGATTCGATATCGCTTCCATGGGTTATGGCAGCGAGCAATACGTCCATACATTTGTCGAAGCGAAAAAGCTCGCGTTTGAGGATCGCGCTCGCTTCTATGCGGACATGGACTTTGTCGATGTTCCGGTCGATTGGTTGATTTCCAAGGAATATGCCGCGCAGCGACGCAGGCTGATTGGCGAAAAGGCATCCACAGAGCTACCCGCTGGCGACGCGCCGATGGATGGTGACACGGTTTACCTAACTGTCGCTGACGCAGACGGCAACATGGTTTCGTTAATCCAGTCCAACTATCGTGGCATGGGCAGCGGTATGACCCCGGGGAATCTCGGTTTTATTCTTCAAGATCGAGGCGAGCTGTTCTCGCTCGACCCGACGCATGCGAATGTATTCGAGCCCGGCAAGCGCCCATTCCACACGATTATCCCGGCATTTGCGATGAAAGATGGCAAACCTCTGATGTCTTTCGGATTGATGGGCGGCGGCATGCAGCCGCAGGGACATGCACAAATCATTGTCAACATGGTCGACTTCGGCATGAACCTGCAGGAAGCAGGCGATGCAGCACGGCTCCGGCATGACGGGTCTTCAGAGCCGACCGGTGAACGCATGAGCGAGGGCGGTACTGTGCATGTAGAGAGCGGTATTTCTGTGCAGACGCAAGAAGCCTTGGAAGCGCGTGGTCATAAAGTGCGCGCAGGCGCAGGCGGTTACGGCGGCTATCAGGCAATCCTGTTCGACGATGAGGAGGGCGTCTATTACGGCGCTTCTGAGTCTCGCAAGGACGGTCACGCCGCGGGATTCTGAGCGATGAGCGATAAAGCGGTATGGCTCACCGGGATTACCACGACCGGGACGCCACACATCGGAAACTATGTGGGTGCGATTCGTCCGGGCATAGAGAGCTCCAGAGATCCAAACAGGGAGAACTTCTATTTCCTGGCGGATCTGCATGCGCTCGTCAAGAGCGAAGACCCGGAGAAGATTCAGAGGTCCACAATGGAGATCGCGGCGAGCTGGCTCGCTCTGGGGCTCGATACCAAAAACACGGTGTTTTACCGGCAGAGTGACATTCCCGAAATTCCACTGCTTACCTGGGTGTTATCGAGCCAGACGGCAAAGGGGCTGATGAACCGCGCGCATGCCTACAAAGCCGCTGTCGACGCGAACGCTGCCTCGGGCAACAAGGACGACGATAAAGGCATCACCATGGCGCTGTTCAGCTACCCCGTGTTGATGGCGGCGGACATCCTACTGTTCAGCGCGACTCACGTCCCGGTAGGCCGAGACCAGAAGCAGCATGTGGAGATGGCAAGAGATATCGCGCAGCGCTTTAACCATCACTATGACGATTTGCTCACGTTGCCCGAGCCTGTGATCGACGATAGCACCGCGGTGCTGAAAGGATTGGACGGTCGTAAGATGTCGAAGAGCTACGGCAACACGATTCCCTTGTTTGAGGCGTCGAAGCGCTTACGCAAGTTGGTGATGAAGATTAAAACGAACTCGCTGGAACCGGGAGAGCCTAAAGACCCTGATGATTCGACGCTCTTCGAGATCTATCGTGCATTTGCGACTCTGGAGGAATCTGAGGCAATGGCTCAGAAGTTTCGCGAAGGCATCGCGTGGGGTGCAGCGAAGCAGGAATTGTTCGAATATGTTGACGCTCACATCGCACCGGCTCGGGAGGAATACGAACGCTTGATCGCCGATCCCGGTCACGTCGAGCGTGTGCTGCTGGAAGGGGCTGAGAAAGCACGAAACGCCGCAACACCGCTAATGGATCGCATACGATCTGCGATTGGTTTACGCGCGTTGGGCTGAGACGCACGGGTAATTCCGCTGTGCTACCGTAGGTGACAGGATGACAATCGGGGGATGTCATTATGACCTCAGACCGGTCCGTCGACGACACTTCTGGCAAACCATTCGTGGTGCCGTGCGCCAGACTGACGTTCGGTTCACCTTTCCGGTGGCTGCGCGCTGGCTGGCAGGATCTCGAGCGTGCTCGTGAGATCTCACTGAAATTCGGATTGGCTATCTGGATCGGTAGCATCGCGCTCTCTGCGCTTGCCTGGTATCTCGGCAGCTTCATTTTGCTTGCGGCCCTATTGTCTGGCTTTGTGTTCCTCGCGCCGTTACTGGCGGTCGGTCTCTACAGCGTCGCGAAAGCGCATGAGCAGGATCGCGAACCGGCACTCTCCGATGCGCTGAGACTGGCCAGACGCGTGGTTGGTCAGGCGGGTGTCTTTGCGCTGGTGCAGATGGTGATACTCATGATCTGGTCGCGTTCGGGTATGGTCCTCAACGCTCTGTTCATGATCGAGCGTGGCGACCCACAAGTATTCTTGCAATTCATTGCGGTTGGCTCGGCCATCGGCGCCGTGTTCGCGGCATTTACCTTCGCCACTGCGGTGTTCTCATTACCCATGATTGCCGACCGAGATGTCGATATGGTGACCGCGTGTGTCTCGAGCATCAACGCGGTGTTGCGCAACAAGCGCGTCTCGGTTTTCTGGGGTCTGTTAATTGTGTCGCTAACGCTCTTGAGTTTTGCGACGGCTGGGCTCGGGTTGGTCATCACAATGCCGTGGCTCGCTTATGCGGCATGGCACAGTTACCGGGAAACGCTCGACGCAACGGACTGGCCAGAAATGCCGATCTAGTCGATATCAAAACCCTCGTACGGATCCGGTCCGCCTGCTTCGATCCATGCATCGAGCTCACTTCCAAGGACAGAGAGTGGCACCGAACGCAGAGAGAGAATCTTGTCGTGGAAATAGCGCTGGTCGAAGTCGCCCTCGAGTGTTTGTTCGGCGAGCTTGCGTTTTTCCCGAATCAGAAGCTCCCCTAACTTGTAGGAGAGTGCCTGCGCAGGCCATGAGATGTAGCGATCGATCTCGGTTGTTACCTCATGCTCCGACAAGGCTGCGTTGTCGCGCAGATACGCAAGTGCTTCTTCGCGAGTCCAACCGAAGTGGTGCACACCCGTATCGATGACCAGACGGCAGGCACGCCACATTTCGTAAGTCAGTTGTCCGAATCGCTCGTAAGGTGTGCGGTAGATACCGATCTCACCGCCCAACCACTCGGTATATAAACCCCAGCCCTCGCCGTAACCGGAAAAGTAGTTGCGTGCGCGAAACTCGGGGATGTCGCCAGGCGCCTCCTGCGCAATCGCGAACTGCAGAGAGTGACCGGGCGAGCACTCGTGCAACGTGAGCGCTGGGACCGTGTAGAGCGGACGGGCCGGAAGATTGTAGGTATTCATCCAGCAGCGACCATAGCCGCCTCGACCTGCCGTATAAATCGGAGCGATCGCGTCGGGAACCGGTGCAATGGTATGTCGCTGCCTCGGCAGAAATCCGAGCACGTCATGTATTCGTGCGGCCATGCGTTTGTCGACGTACGCTGAAACCCCCATGAGCTCATCAGGTGTTTTCGCGTAGAACTGCGGGTCGGTGCGCAGGAACTCATAAAAAGCCGCAAGGTCGCCATCAAACTCAAGCTCGTCGATAATGCTGAGCATCGCTTTGCGGATACGTGCGACCTCACTCAACCCTGTTTCATGTATTTCTCCAGGTGTGAGCGTCAGTGTCGTGTATTGAAGAATTTGTGATTGGTAAAACGCTTCCCCATCGGGCAACTCGCTCGCACCCAGCGTTTGTCTTGCGTTGGGCAGGTACTCCTCAACCATAAACCGCTTGAGATTGCTGTACGCCGGTACAACCGATCGGTTGATCGCGGTTTCAAGGGAAAGCGCGATTTGTTCTTGCTGTTCCTGCTCAATGCGTGGCGGAAAACGAGTCGCAGCTTCAAAAAAAGGGTTGTCTCGACCCGCGATCAAGAACTGGTCGATCGAAGCGGTGCGTCCTTGCAGGGTGACAGCAGGTGGTGTGAAACCTCTCGCCAGACCGCTGCGCATGTTGGCGATATGCTCATCGAAATAGCGAGGGATATCGTCGATTCGTGCAATGTAGTTTTCATAGCCTTCAACATCCGAGAACCCTCGGTACTGCTGGTGTAACCCTGTCCAAAAGAACGAATCGGAATTCAGTGGTGCCTCGTAGGTCTTGAAACGTACGTTGTTGGCGTTCGCTGATACGACCGCCTCGAACACATCTGCGTTGATCGCCTCTTCCTTGCTCAGCGCTCCCCTCGGGATCTCGTTGAGCTCTGAAAGCGCCTGTTCCCAATAGGCCAGTTTTTTTGCATAAGAATCCGGGGTTACGCTCGGAAGCAAAGTAGCCGAGGTCCATTCACCATCTGCATCTCGTGTGCGACCCGCTTGCTGCTGGCGCCACTCGAACTCGCGCTCGTACAGGGCCCTTAACTGTTCGTCTGCATTGTTACCCGGAGGCGTGACGGCGCAGCCAGATACCAAGATCGAAAAAGCGATAAGCACCGCGGACAGGGTTTTCATATTGAGGCTCGACGGAGAAGTATCCTCAAGACCTTACGACAGGTGCATGCTCGTTCGCTACTTTGTCGTATGCCGCTAGCGATTCGACCGCGTCGATCAATTCTTGCGAGGTGCAGGGCTTGGTCAAATAAAGCTGAGCTCCGGCGTCCAAACAGTTTTCACGCTGGTTCCAGCTACCGCTCAGAATACAAACGGGAACGTCAGCCTTGCTCGACTGCAAACCGCGGATCTGCTTCAAAACATCGATGCCGGACTCGCCATTGAGATTCAAATCCAGCACGACGACGTCGTAATGGCCGCGTTTCAGGTGTGCAATCAGGTCCGCGCCGGAGGCAACACGACTCGTTTTATGCCCTCGGCGTCGAAACATCTCTGCAAACGCCTCGAGGATGATTTCATCATCGTCGCACATCAGAATATTGAGTCCTTTACCGGGGTCGGTCGATACCTCGCGTGCCTCGGCGGGTTGTGTGGGAACGTCCATCAATTGCCCGGTAAGCTCATGGAATGTGATGAGACCGCTGGCACTCGGCGTCGGCAATGAGAGCGGTCTTCCTCGCTCGACGGAATCAATACCCCAGACATCCAACCACTGTTTCGCCCAGTGCTCGACGTTCTCACAGGGAATTGACAGGCTCACCTTCTCAGGCCACTGCGTGCCTCGCGGATTCAGGTCGCGGAGTCGGTGCTTACCCGTTGGCCTTGCGGGAATCGAAAACAGGAAACGGGTGCCTTCGCCCAATCGAGATTTCAGCTCGATGTTGCCTCCCATAGCCTCCACATATCCCTTGCAGATAGCGAGTCCCAGCCCTGTGCCCTTCTGATCAGCATGATGCTCGTCACCGCTCACCTGATAGAACGGCTTGAAAATAGAATGATGGTGCTCTTGCGCGATGCCTTTGCCGTCGTCTCCGACTTCAAAGTCTAGGCGATCTTCATGGCCACTGACCATCAACCAGACCCGAGTTCCGCCGGAGTGTTGCAGGCCGTTGTTGATCAGATTTACGAGCACCTGTCGAATCCGAGGTGCATCGCCAATTCGTTCGGCAAACGTGTCTGGGGTTGCACCGATGAACAGGAAGCTCGCACTCATTTGCGCCATGGGCTGCACAATCGCGGTGACACTTTGCAAAAGGGCTTCTACTTCGAAACGTTCTTCTGCAATGCGCGTTTTGCCGGAATCGCTGCTCGCAAGTTCGAGGACGTCATTCAGCAGCATCAATAATGAATCGGCGCTCTCCTTGATATTGCGTGTCCAGCGTTGATCCAATCCTGCTGACCCCGACTGCTCGATCACCTCTGCTGAGGCCACGATACTTGCCAGCGGGGTGCGCATTTCGTGTGATATCGATCCGAGGAATCGGGTGATCGCTGCGTTCGCCTCAGTCGCTTCTCGTTCGGCTTCTTCGCGCTGACGTGATTCGGCTCGCGATGCGTCCAAGGCCTCTCTCAGTGACTTCTGTCGTCGGTCCCGCTGCGAGATGACGCCGTAGGCAGCAATGGAAAGGACGAGCGTGACACCGATCAGGTTGAATAAGCTCAACGGATGCGCCATGGAGGGATAGTCGCGGTAGAGGTACCAGTCCCAGATCACGATGGACAGAATGATCGGAGTCCAGATAACGATATGCCATCGATTGCCGAGTAGGGCGACCAGCGGTGGCACCGTCATATGCCAGATCAAGCCGATGTTTGCGACGTCGGTAGAGTGATAAAGCAGGTTGGTCTGATGCGCGACGAGGAACAGAATGAGAAGGTGTAGTGTCACGCCGTGGTCGCGACCTCTACGGAAGATGATCGCGCTAGCGGCAAGAACGAAAAAGACCGACAGGGAAAGGGCGGTTTTCCATTCCTTCGTCAGTATGGCGAGGACAAAAAAGATCGCTGGCGCGGCGAGCGCTACGGTGCGGAGTATTCCCAGGGAAAAATATTCGGGCTCATGATGGTCTCTGCCGCGGTCATGCGGCATGAGTGTGCCCCGGTTCTAAATCGGTCCTCGCAACCGCTGGTCCCAACAGCGCTCGCATAACACCCCCTCCGCACGCAGAACGTCGAAGGAGTGTAGCACTTCTAGAGGCTCATTATGGCGCGCAGCCAGACTCGATCATTGTCATCGAATTGCCCGAACAGTCCGTTGGGTTCGCCCCAGATAATGTCTGCACCCCAGCTCACGCGAAGCGCGTCGTTGACCTGCCAACTCAGACTAGGGCGAAACGTACCATCGCCGTCACCAAGATTGCCGATCAACTCGGCTTGAAGGAGCCACTGGTCATTATCGAATGCACGTCGAATACGCGTCGTCAGGATCTCGTCTCTGCGTGGTCGCGCCAGGTCGCGTCCATCGATTTGGTCGATCGCAAGTTGGATATTCACAAACCAGCCAGCCGGCAGGTCCCAGTCCATGCCGACACCGCCGATCCAGCGGCTTCGTTCAACAGCGATGCCGAGCTCTGTG
Organism: Pseudomonadota bacterium; assembly: GCA_039821645.1. Taxonomy (GTDB): domain Bacteria; phylum Pseudomonadota; class Gammaproteobacteria; order Steroidobacterales; family Woeseiaceae; genus CALBPI01. The sequence goes on along the minus strand of JBCBNU010000050.1, from coordinate 12,346 downwards.
CCGAGGTTGACGGGTTGATTGGGAACCGCTGCCACTTCGGCTCTGATGACTTGGTTACCGAGCGTTTTCTGCCAGGTCGCCCCCAGTAGCATGCGTGTGGGATAGCGTGCAGTAACCCCAGACGCATCCAGCGAAAAGATGGGCTCATACTCAGGGCCTCGAATAACCAGCAGCGACCAATCCTGATCGCCGTTCCGACGAGACATCCGAAGTCCCGCAGTTGTCGTCGCGGGTTGATCGAAGGTGACAGTGACGTTACCGGTCTCGAACGGCAAACCACCGCGCAGACGAGCGGCCCGTGGCTCAAACGTATCGCCTTGCAGCGGCAGCTGGCTTACTGTCGTGTCGGGTTGGATCACGGCGTCCCAGTCAAAGCCCGCCTTTCGCAGACGTAGACGCAGTCCCCACCGAGATATTCGTTCCGGCCGCGTTTCAGTGAACACACCTTCGCGCAGACGTGTGGGGTTCAATCGGTCGGTGACCTGCAAACCATCAAGAACCCCCCAGGCAACACTCTGTTTCCCGAGGGTCAAGTGTGTCGAGCGTTTACGCCAGGCTATCGTTGCTTCATCGATCTCTACTCGAGTGTTTGCGCTGAGTTCCCAGGGTCGAGAAAGCGGTGCGAAGGTGTCGCGTGTGCCGAGACCTGTGTCGCCGAGCGCCGATTCGATCCTAAGATCGAAATTCAACCGCGTCTGACGAGAGAGTCTTTCTCGAGTCTTGGTGGCGACCGTGGTTCTCGCCTGTCCTGCGTTATGCTCGGCGCGACCCATCGCGAGTATCTGTGCGATCGACACGTCGGTATCGGCAGCGAGCGGTTGCGATGTCAGTAGAAATAATGAAGCGAGGAGACTGCGGCGTGTGACACGCTTTATTGAGTCGTACATGTCAGTCGACCTCCGGGATACCGTAAGCCAACGCGTCAGGAGCAAAGAACTCCACATCGAGATTCGGCACGTGACGCATCTCGGTGAAGTGAACGCGCGTTGTGTGTCCCGTCTGAATGTTGTGTACCTCAAAAGCCATAGCGGTAGGCGCATCACCGACCCATTCAATCGCCGTAACTTCCACCGTCTTGAGTGGTGCGTTGTCCGTGTCGGTGTATTCCACCTTCACCGGAAATTGATGGGCGACGTCAATGGCTGCACGAAACTCTTGGTAGCCGAGTTCTTTTGCAATTTCCGGGGTGCGCGCCACACCGTGTAGTACCGGGTAAGGCGATTGTTCCGGGCTCGTATCCAGCGAGAAGAACCAGTCTTCAGCGGGGAACTTGAAGTTCTCCTGTATATCTCCGTAGGTAAGGTCAGTGCCCATGAACGTATCGCCACGATCCGATGTGGGTAATCGACGGACACGCTCCGTCGCTGGCAAATAGAGCCAGTTTTCATCGTCGTCGCCAGGTCGATTGATGCTCAGAAATGCAGTCTCCTGGATCATCGACGGGCGCAAAAAAAAGATGCCGATCCGTTGGGCGTCTTCACGATCTGAGTGCATCATGAGTGCAGCCCGGTTGCGCGAGCGACCTCGCTTGTTGATTAGCTCGAAGTGCATCGTACCAACACGCCCTTCGTTTGCCGGTCGTTCGATCAGCAGTGTTGCGAGGGCATCGGCCGTCATCTCATCCGCTGCGGCGAGTATCGGTAGCAGCGCTGCGAGAACGAGCACACTATAAAGACATCGCATAGCTCGAGTTCCTTTCGACAGAGTTGTAAACCACCGACCAGAGCGCCGGCAGGATGATGAGTGCACCGATGAGCGAACCGAAGGCTCCGGTACTCACGAGCAAGCCGAACCAGCGAAGCACCGGCGCCGAGGAGATGCAAATCACGGCGAGCGCTACGCCCAAGGCAATTGCGGAATAGAAGCACGCGCGAGCGACAACGAAGTAATCGTGAGAAAACGCATCGTACGTGCTGTGTCCGCTTGCGCGTTGCTGGCGAATCAGGGAGATCAAATGAATGCCGAAGTCGACGCCGAGACCGGTCGCAATCGCCGCTGTCATTGAGGTTGCGGGCGCTATGTCGAGACCAAGTGCACCCATGGTGGCGTAGACACAAATGACACCAAAGACGACAGGCACCATCGCCATTACGGCATAACCGAATGAGCGGAAGACGAACCACGTGGTCAGGAAAACCAGAGCAGTTGCGAGCAGCAGCCCTTTGATGTGGTTGGTGGAAAGTTGATCCATCCAACCGGTATTCACGGCGATCCTGCCACTGATATCCGCCTTGAGCGTGGTGAATTGCGTCCAGTCTGCGACAACACCCTCCAGCGCACGCACGGTTTCTCGTGTCGCTCTATAGTTGTCGGAGGACAATTGCGCTCGAACTAATGCTGTGCGGTGCTCATAGTCGATGTCGCGTTTGAAGTCCTCGGGCTCGCCCGAAGCCTCATACAGAAACATGTACTGACCAGGCGCTCGTGCTTTGTCCGGTAGCGTAGACGCCGGCGCGTCGGTCAACAGGTGATGCATGTGCGCGATGTAGCTGTCGATGCCATTCACTTGCGAGACTAGCGGTAGCTCCGCCATCGCACCCCGCAACTCGGCAATAGACTGAAGCGCTTCCGGTGTCATCAGTGAGGCGTCCTCGGGTGCTGTTACCACGACGTCGAGAAAGTTCACGCCACCCAGTGCGCGATTGATGCTGCTGTCGGCCTGAAGGACAAGATCGTCGCTGGTGAAATAGCGCTGACGCTCATAGTCGAACCGCGCTTGCAGCGCGAAGGCGACGAGCAGGGCAAAAACGCCCGTGGTCGCTAACAGCGAGACAACAGGCCGTTCGAATGCGAAGTCGGTGACCTTGTGCAGGCTGCGGTCAAGCCAGCCGGAAGTTGCGATCGAGCCTGCACCACAGCTGGGCTGTAAGTTCGTCAAGATCAAAACTGCTGGAAGCGCTGTCAGACTGAGTACCCACGCAGCTGCAACGCCGACCGCGGCGAACAAACCAAATTCCGAAATCGGTTGCATTGCAGTGCCGAATGACAGACCACAGAAAGCCGCAATCGTTGTGATGCTGGTTAGCGTGATTGGCAGCCAGGCTTTCGAGAGCGCAATACGCACGGCTTCAGCGGCACTGAAATCGGGACGCTGTGTGCGTGCCTGAAGGAAGTAGGTTGAGAGATGCAACGCGTCAGCAACAGCGATTGCCATAATCACGACGGGTAGCGCGGTTGTGATCAGGTAGTACCGTGCGCCAATCCATCCCATAAGGCCGATGGCAACGGCGGCTGATCCAGCGATTACCAGTAAAGGTCCCGTGAGGGCGCTTACTCGGCGCAGTGCCACCAACAAAATCAGTAGCACCGTAACGATCGCCGCCGGGACAAAAATCCGCGTGTCGGTCTCGACCATTCCAGCAAGCCGCGCATTCATGGTGGCGACACCGGCAATATGTGCTTGCGTCGAAGCATCCGTGGCTTCGGCGACGAGCGCTCGAATGTCCGCAAGCGTTTGTGTTGCGTTGTTGGCGTCAACAACCGGTGCGATCAATATCAGCATGCTCATGTCCGGCGCGGCCAACACTCCTGAGAGCATCGGCATCGACTGGAAGCGGCGAAGGGCTCGCGCCGCGGCCTCATCGTTGGACTGATCGTCGTCAATTATAGGTTCGACCAAGAGGTCGCCGTTGTCTGCAAGCATCGCTTTTTGCGATGCGAGACTGATGACGTCGTTCTTCTTCACCCCGTCTATCTGGCGGATTGCGACATCGAGTTTCACCAGTGTCTCGAGCGTCGATGCAGTAAAGGCGGATTCACTGGTCCGTGAGGTCAGACCGATCACCACCGGGTCTTCAAGCCCGAAAATATCTGCGGCCCTGTCGCGCGCGATAGCGGCAGGATGATCTTGCGGTACGAACGCATCGACAGAGGGGTCTTTGGTAACGCCGCCGAGTCCGATGGCAGCGATGACTATGAGGGCGAAGGTGGCGATTAACAGGACGCGTGGATGCCTGATGATGGTTCGGAAAATCGCAGGATCGCTCTTTGTTTTCGTTCTGTGCATGAGACGCTCCGTGAACGGCAGTGTTATAGGGCTCCTGTTATGTACTAACGAAAAGTCTCGCCAAACCGGACAGGCCCCACGCATTTTTTTTCGGTAGCATGCCCGGATGAGCGAGAAAGACGCAGACCACGTGAGCGGTTACGACCCAGAGGAGCAACGTGTTGCGGAAGGCTTGGCCGAAGATGCGTACGAGGCGCTGTTACGTATTGCAAGAATCCGGCGAAGACGTGCAGGGTTCAGTGACACGATGATGACCGAAGACGTGCTTCACGAGAGTTTTCTCAAGCTGAGTGGTCGAACGATATGGCAATCACAGAAGCATTTTTTGAAGACCGCAAGTCTCGCCATGCGTCAGGTTGTCGTGGATCACGCGCGCCGCAAGCTCACGCAAAAGCACGGTGGTGATCAGCGAGCGGTTGATCTGGCGGATGCTGAGATTGAACTCGCTGAGTTTAGTGAAACGCCGGAACAGATCGTGGGTATCGCAGAACTTTTGTGTCAGCTTGCCGAAGAAAACGAGCGCTGGCTGCGGGTGGTCGATGCCAGATACTTCTCAGGGATGAGTGAAGTCGAAACCGCTGAGATGCTGGGTTTGTCGGAGCGATCCGTGAGGCGCGACTGGCAGCAAGCGCGCCGGTGGTTCCGCCATCAACGATGCGGGAGATGCCCGGATGTTCCATCAGCGCCAATCGCTGTCGTTCGCGTTCGAACACGGCGTTGATGGTGCTGTCGGTGCTGTGCATGATCTTCAGCGCGACACTCTGAGCATAAAGCCCACCGGCGCGCTCTGCCCAGTACACTTCGCCCATGCCACCGTGGCCAATGATCTTACCGATTCGCCAGGGCCCAACGAGTGTGCCTGTTTCGAATCGAGTTGGTTCCTCGATCCCTTCGCCAGCCTGAGTCAACATGAAGCCCGTATCCGGGTAGAGCGTCTCCAGCAATCGGTTCGCCGCGGATAGATCGTCACCGGTCGGTAGTATGCGCGCGACGAATTCAGCGGCACTTTTTCTATCGAGCGTCAGCGCCTCATTCAGTGATTCACTGATACGTTCCCAGTTGAGCATGTCCCATCCCTTATTCTTTTTTTTCTGATGGTTGCTCGCCGGAGAATACCGGGTTTTGGTGTCGGGAGGCTATTGCGGCGCGACGTACTCGCCATTCTTGAAGCTGCAGTCGAAACCCGGGGGGAAGACTTTCTCTTGTGGAATCCAGTGCACATCGCCGAAGCCATCGACCGCTTTCTGGATGCGCACCCAGCCGCCTTCGGCAGCCAGAACCGGACCGCAGTTGGTATTGATGCCCGCCTGCAGATTGTCTCTGAATGTAGCAAGCTCATCGGCGCTGGCCTGTGCCTCGCGCTGCTTCAAGGTCACGGGATCAATACCCTGTCGATCGAGTTCTTCCTGATAGAGCAATACGTTGCGTCGCGCGATCGCCTGCGAAATCAGCCCGTCGGGATCGTGGCGTGCGTACTTGTCGATGAAGGCGGAGAAGTCGATCGCTGTCTTCGCTTCATTGAATGCATCGCGGTATTCCTGATACTCCCAGGCAGCAACCTGTTTTTCTATTGTGGTCAGTAGGTCCGTGGCCGCAATCGCTTCGGCCACGGTGTCGTGATCAAGCGCCTTGTGAGTGCCTGAGCTCATCCCGAAGTCCGTCAGAATTGACCACGCCGATTTGCCGAGAGACTTGAATGCATTCACAGTCATAAATCGACTGGAGCAAGGGTTGTACAACGGGTTGTTACTGAACATGACGTTGCACACCACAGTTTCCTGTTGGATCTGTGTTCGATCCTCAAAGAAAGGCTCCGCGTACTTGAGGTCTGAACTGATGAACAAAACCTCTTGCCCCTCGCGCGCTCGAATGGTTCGGTTGAAGCCGATTTTGCGGGAGTCGATCATGTTGGCGACGGCCCAACCGCTCGAATTGTACTCCATCACCACGAGCAGGCCGTAATCGCTGCGGCGCCGAGCGCCGAAGCCGATTTCGATCTCGCGATCCGGAGCTGCTTCTTTTTCGACCGTGGCGACTTCGCGGGTGTTGGTGGCACAGCCAGACAGTGTTAGCGCTGTAACGATCAGCGCCGGAATATACCGGTTCATTGTCCTTCCTCCCGCGGGTTAGTGTTCAGACTCTCAAACATAACAAATGGCGACGCGGCGCGCAGTGTACGGCCAGTCCGCTGTTTTGACTGCCTCCGGTAGATTCGGTTCATCAATTCAGCCGATAGGCGATCTCCCGAAGCGTGCTGCTCAGGGCCTCCTGCCGGCCGTCCTGTCGTCCGTCCCCCTCGAGCGCATCGATCTCGCGCGCTGTTCGCTTTAACAATTTGGCGAGGCCACTGTCCTTGCTGTCATTGGAAAGTGCGGTCTCCACACGGGCCAGCTGCAATTCAAGCCGCTGCGCCAGCGCCGCGGGCAAAGCGTCTGCTCGTTGCAATTGGTCGATGTATGCACGCGCCACAACCGGCTCGGCTGGCCAGGTGACCGGCAGCTGCTGCTGCGGGTTGAAAATTGCACCCTGATTCGCAAGCTTTGCGGCATTGATTTCGTTCTCGGTCAGGTGTTCGCTTGGCAACAACTCGAAGACATCGAGACCACGAACGATCTCGCTGCCATAGATCAGACCGTCGTACCAGTATGTCGACCAGTAACCGCCGAGTACCAACGACTCTTCATCAATGGGTCCACGGTCGAAGAATGCGATCTCGACGGGTTCAGCAGAGTCGGTAAAATCCATGACGGACAAACCGCCCTGATACCAGGCCTGAACGAACAGGTCTCTGCCAGGCACCGGCACGATAGAACCGTTATGTGCGACGCAATTCTCGGTATCCATTTGCGGCCCGGGCATTTTGTAGTGACTACGGTATTCGAGTTTGCCATCAACGATGTCATAGATAGCATCGGCACCCCAGTCGAGCGGGTCATGCGCGCGGCAACGCGGTCGACTGCCGCCACCCCATTCGTCAGTGAACACAACCTTGGTACCGTCATTGTTAAAGGTCGCCGAGTGCCAGTAAGCAAAGCCCTCGTCGACGACTGCGTCGATGCGTTTGGGTTTTCGCGGGTTGGAAATATCGAAGATGATGCCGTTGCCGGAACACGCGCCAGCGGCGATATTTGCGGTTGGAAAGACGGTGATGTCGTGGCATTGGTCGGTCTTTCTTGTACGCTGGGTTTCATCGCCGTGGTCGCCGCCGCGCCACAGGCCTGCGAGCACACCCGAGTCGGGATCTGCGAATACCGCAGGGCTGTCGATGATGCGAGATTCACCGGGATTGTCGACCGGGATTTCGATGACATCGATACGAAACAGTGCCGTGCGGTCATCTCCAGGGGTTTCGTCGTAGCAGCCTGCCAGTTCCTCGGTGTCGCGCACCACCGAGGTTCCGGAGTTGTAGACGATGATCTTGCCGTCGCGCCCGGGCCCGGACACCACGGAGTGCGTGTGTGATCCGCGGCAGGTTTGAACGGCGCCGACCTGTATCGGGCGCGTCAGATCACTGATATCGAAAATTCTGAGACCGCGGAAACGAGCGTCACTAACATCCTCAGCGATACCCTCAAGCCCGCAATCGAGTCGCCCCCGGGTCTGTTCGACGGACATGATCAAGAGGTCACCAACAATGGAGACATCACCCTGACCGCCCGGGCAGACAATGGACGCCATCAGCTCTGGTTGCGCATTCGAGATCTCATAGACGTTGAAGCCGTGATAACTGCCGGTCACGAGGACATTCTCACGGAACGCCATGTCGGTGTTGGCAAAGCTAAGTAGTGGTGTCCGCGGGTCCTTTTTCTTTTTCGCTTTTTCTTCCTCCTCGTCCGACGAGTCTTCAGGATCGCCAGTCGGCTCAGCCTCGTTTTTCGCTGCCAGCCTTGCTAACGGGAGGTCTCCAGGATTGGCTGGGTCGAAAAAGCCGTCAGGTCGTTGCAACGTGACGACCAACTTGAGGTTGGAAATCGCTGTCTCGGCATCGGTGATGCCAGCGCCAAGTCCGGCGCGCGGGTCTGTGGATAGCGCTACCAACATGCCATTCATGCGCTCGATCTCACTGGTCTGATCGTTGTTGATGTCGTTGGTGAATTCGAACAGGACCGGGTCATAGGCAGCGCCCGGTTGCTCCAATAGATCCTCCACCATCGTGAGTGCGCCCTCGTGGTGGGTGATCATCAACTCCAGAAACAACCGATCGAAGTTTGTGCCCGAGGCCTCGGCAAGTGCAGCCATTTGTTCCGGACTCGCCATCCCCGCCATTTGATGATGCATATGCATCGAATGGTGTCCGCCAGATTCGGGCGACGCTTCGCCACGGTCGGATAGCCATCCGTTTATAAATTCAATTTCGTCGCCTTGTGATGACTCGATACGACCGGCGATATCAACAACATCCGCGTTGTTCGTTCGCTCGGCGACAAGTCGAGCCATCTCCAGCGCCTGTTCGTGGTGAGGAATCATGCCTTGCATGAACCGCACATCATCAGGTGTGTAGCTGGTGTCTGCGATCTCTGTCGCCTCATCGGCACTGAGTGTCCGCGTCGTTTCGCCTGGTGCACCCGGTTGGACAATCGGCGGGTCGGCAAACGCGGCGACGGTGGTGAAACCTGCGATGGCAACCAGACTGCGAATAACACTCATGAGATCTCCGGCCGTCAGTGTTTTTTCAAGGCATCGATAGTAGCAGTGTCGCGAGCGCAGGCCGAGCGGCGCTGGTGTCGACCAGGGCACCGGTCTATATTTGGCGTCGCGGAGGGGTGTGTGAAAGAAAAGATGACGTTCTACGGGCGCGATGAGGAACTGGACCGATTGTCGGCGGGTCTTCAGTGCGCACTGTCGGGAAGGGGGCAGACGCTATTCGTTGAGGGCGACGCAGGCTCGGGCAAGTCAGCGTTGATCGAGGAGTTTGTGCGCCAGGCACAGCAAGCCGACGAAAGCCTGCTTGCAACACTTGCGACCTGCGATAGTCAAACGGGTCAGTCTGATGCTTATCTGCCGTTCATCGAAATTCTCGCGCAGCTGACCGGGGACGCGGATGAGTTTCAATCGGAAGCGATTAGCGAAACAAATGTCGGGCGACTTGGTGCGTTTGTCTCTGTCGCGACCAAGACCATTGTTGAGGAAGCACCTGACCTGCTCGGCAGTCTGATCCCGGGTGGTTCGTTCATCTTCAATGCGGCGCGATTCTCAGCGGAGAAAGCGGGGTGGGTCGACAAACTGGAGTCGGCTCGCAAACAAGCGAAACTCGAAGGCACGATCGACGCTGAGCGTATTTTTCAGCTCTACACTGACCTTCTGATCAAGTTCTCCGAGTCTGTGCCGCTGGTGATCATCGTTGATGATTTGCACTGGGTAGATGCGGCCTCTGCACAACTTTTGTTCCATCTTTCGCGCAGAATTAACCACTCACGAATTCTCCTGCTCGGTGCATTCCGACCGAATGACCTGCAGCTTGGCAGAAACGACGAACGCCATCCGATGGCGCCGATTCTCAATGAGCTCAAGCGTGTGCACGGCGATATCACCCTGATCCTAGGCGATGAGCAGGAGGAGGAGCGACGAGGGCTGGTCGACTCGCTGATCGATACCGAAGCGAACGAACTCGGTGCGGATTTTCGGAATCAGTTTTTTCAGCACACGCAGGGATATCCCTTGTTCTCTCAGGAGCTATTGCGGACGCTGAAAGAGCGCGGCGATCTCGTGAAGAATGATGCGGAGCAGTGGGTGGTCGCTCGGGAGATCGATTGGAGTGGTATTCCGCCACGGGTCGAGGGCGTCATCGAAGAGCGCATTGCGAGATTGAGCGACGACTATCAGGAGCTGCTTTCGATCGCGAGCGTACAGGGAGAGACCTTCGTTGCAGGTGTTGTGTCGGCGCTGCTCGAGTTGCCTGATCGAAAGGTCTTACGCACGTTGTCACGCGAGTTGGGTGCGCGACATGGGCTTGTGCATGAGGTGGCCAGTTCTCGCGTCGGTGGCAACCAGATCGCGCTGTTCCGCTTCTCCCACAACCTGTTTCGTCAGTACCTCTACCACGAGCTCGGCGTTGGCGAGCGTATGGCGCTGCACGCCGAAGTTGGCGAGTTGCTCGAGTCGCTATACGAGGGTCGCGAGGCAGATGTCGCACCACAGCTGGCTTATCATTTCTCGACCGCAGAGGACTGGGAAAAGGCGATTCCTTATCTGATCGTTGCTGCCAAGAGGCAATACAGTCTTGGGGCGTACGCTGATGCGCTGGAGCGTTTGGACGTCGCGCGTCTGCACGTAGACAACCTGTCAGTCGATACGCGGGATGCAACGCTACTCGAGATTCTGGTCGCTTCCGGTGGCATTCACCAAGCACTCAAGGGTTACACCCACCCGGATGTGGAGGATGCTTTCGTCAAGGCCTGTGCACTAACCAGTGAGACCCTCAATCCGGTGCTGCGAGCGGCAGCGCTGTACGGGCTTTGGACGTTGCGCCTGTTCAATCTCGAACTCGACGCTGTCGATCTCATCGGCCGCGAGCTCGAGACACTGGGCGAGGCGGTCGATAGTGATCTCGTGCGCATGATCGGTTATCGCGCGATCGCCAATGCGCAGTACCAGTTAGGGAACCTTGATGAGACGGTGCATTACGTGAACCTCGTGGTCGAGCACTACGATCCCAATCGTGTGCGGGATTACCTGCTGCAATTGACCTACGACCCCAAGGTGTTTTCACTGGGGCTCAAAGCATGGAGCCTTGCCTGGCAGGGTAAGCGCGATGAAGCGCGTGCGACCGAATCGGAAATGTTTGAGTGGGCGAGGGCGCTGGATCATCCGGCATCGCTTTGCGTTGCGTATCTTGTTGCACTCGAACTCAATCACAGCCTGGGTGACCACGAAGCGATCTTGTCTTCAGCGACGGCGATGAAATCGCTTGCGAAGGAGTATCGTCTGATCTGGTACGAGGCGTTTGCAGATTTGTTCCTTCACTGGCTGGCGGCACTGGACACCACCAACCCGGACCGTGAGTTGGCGCTGGAGGCATTGACAGCGACCTACCGCGAGGCGATCGCGCCGGATGGCAATTTGCTGATGCACTCGCAGTTTTCAAGAATGCTTGCGGAGGCCCTGGTGACACATGAGCGACAACAGGACGCGCTTGACGTGATGCAGCGCGCGCTCGCCGTAGCAACCGAACAGGGTGAAGGCGTCTACATGAAGCTCATGCAGACTTCTGTCGACACGTTGAGTGCGGCTTAGTCGTTATCCGGATCGTACGGCGGCGGTTTGATGTCGTCTGGCCACGTGAGCTTGTGGATCAGATCCGTCAGATGCGGGAATTGCTCTAGCAGTTCTTTCGGATCGCCATGCCGGTAGTCGTCCAGCTCCATGCCTGGCGACACGGTGCAACCCACCAGTGAGTACTGATCCGGATTCAGGTTGTAGGCGCCGAGCCAGTTACCGTGCATCACGGTGTGCTGGGGCACCTGACCGTTGGTAATGTCCTGGCCAAGAATCGTTTCGATCGTCTCGCCCTCAGGCGTGATCTCAACCAGGTTAATCGGACTGCCGAGATAGAAATGCCAGCCCTCATCGGCAAACATCAAATGCAATGACGAGATTCGATGCGGCGGAATGACATAGTAAATCGAAGTAGCGAACGCACGATCGCCATCAAAACGATCGGGCAGGAATGCTTTGAGCGTTTTTTCCTTCGCTTTGTAGGTCTGAAGAAAGTAACCACCCTCAACGTGGTGTGCGATCAGACCGAGCTTCTCGATCACGGTCTTAAGTGGCGGTAGATCGCTCATGGGCACATCGCTCTTTGTTTTGCTTTCGCGTATGGTTGTTGTCGGTCGAATATAACAGAAGAACAAGAATGTCAGAGAGCGACACACCGGTTTGTCTTGTCTCGCAATGGAAGCTGAAATCCGGGCTTGATGAAAAACTGTTGGCGGTTTTGCAGAACCTCGCAGGAAAGGTAGAAGCCGCCGAGCCGGATACGTTGATGTATCGCGTACATTTGCCGACGGCGTTTCCACTTGAAGAACACGGGCAGCCATCGAACCCCCCAGCGATACCACTGGCCGACCAAAAAGCAGTGATCTTTGTTGAGGTGTATCGGAACGCGGCCGCGTTTGCGACGCACACGCAGGGGGATGTCTTCAAGAACTTCTTGTCGAGCACACTGCATTATTTTGAGCCGGACCCTGATCGACCAGGGTGGCCGGTGACCGAGACACCATTTATGGAGCTGGTTTCGGGTTTCGTCAGATGCTCCATCGAATCAGCCTGAGCGACAGTGAGAAGGGGGCCGCATCATGGGGTGCTTTTACGAACTAAATGACACGTTACTGTTAACCAAGG
>JBCBNU010000049.1:0-19935 GCA_039821645.1 Pseudomonadota bacterium | reverse complement strand
GAGGAATGAAATTCCCTCTTTGGCACTCGTTTCTTTTGAACCAATTGCTGCGGCGATCGCCTCGGTAACCCGACTGGGACCATCGCTCATTGGACGCGAAAGAAAACAACTTCGCCTATCTTTTTGTGGCAATGATCGTGCTGGTCATCGGGATGCCGATTGCCCGTGATCTCACAGGAATCGACGTCCCGGTACTACAGGCCGTCCTGCAAACCTTCGTCCTTGTCATTGGCACAGGCAGTATGCGGGCGGACCCGGTAATTTTTCGTGCCTGCGTCGCACTGGTGGCACTCGGTGTATCGCTGCAACTGCTGCACCTCATGTACCGCATGCCTGTACTGGAGATCGGCGCAATGTCGTGCGTGTTTGTTTATCTACTCGTCATGATCGCAATCGCCATGCAGCAGGTGGTCACAGTGCAGGCGATCAACAGGAACCGTATTGTCGGCAGCGTCTGCGTCTACCTGTTACTTGGGGTGTTGTGGGCAATTCTCTATCGCTTGCTGTTCCTGATCGCACCGGCGTCGTTTCGAGGCCTTAACGGCAGCGAAGTCGACCTCGAAGCATTCACCTACTTTAGCTTCGTCACACTAACAACTCTTGGTTACGGCGATATCGTACCGGTCTCAGGAATGGCCCGTTCTCTGGTGATACTCGAAACTATGGCTGGACAGCTCTACATCGCAATCCTGGTTGCCGGCCTCGTCGGCGCCTACATCGCACAGCGTGTCGAGCAGCGCGACTAGCCGCCTTCGCAGGGCAAGCGCAGTATCCGTTGCATTAACGATGGGTTTGGCTTGCCGCCGGGTTAACCCCTGATATCGCGGACGCTTTCAAAAAGGCCGACAATGGCCATGGAGGAGCGTCATGCAGAAAAGAAGAAATTACTCGACGGAGTTTAAACGCAAAGCAGTCGCCTTGGCGAATCAGCCAGGCGTTACAAAAGCCCAGATCGGTCGCGAGCTGGGCATCAATCGCAATATGATCACGCGCTGGCAACGAGAGTTGGCGCAGAACGGTTCTAAGGCATTTCTTGGCAAGGGCGTTGCCCGTGACGAAGAAATGGCGGCGCTCAAGCGCGAGAATGCACGACTGAAGAAGGAACGCGATTTTTTGCGCGAAGCGCCAACGTTCTTCGCGAAAGACCCGAAGTGAAGTACCGGGTCATCGACCGTTGCCGCGAAGCCTATCCGATAAGACTGATGTGTCGTTGTCTCAAAGTATCACCCAGTGGCTATTACGGCTGGCGTGATCGTCCGATGAGTTCTCGCGAGAGAGAGAACTAACGCTTACTGGAACGCATTCGTGTCCTCCATGAGGAGAGTGACAACGTCCTGGGTGCGGGGCGGATCTGGGAGGATCTGCGTGATGAGGGCGAGACAGCGAGCTTGAATCGCGTTGCCCGCCTGATGCAGGTGGACGGCTTGAAGGGCATTCCCTGCAAGAAGAAACACCGCAACAAGAAGTCAGGGACACGACCCGATAATGCAGAAAACCACCTGGCTCGCGACTTTGCGGCTGATGAGTCGAACACCAAGTGGGTGACTGACATTACCTACATCCCTGTCGTCGGCGGTCTGTGGCTGTACTTGTGCGTGGTCGTCGATCTGTACTCTGGAATCGTGGTCGGCTGGTCGATGAGTCGCTGCCAGAATCGGCAGCTGGTGTTGCAGGCCGTGTTGATGGCATTGTGGCAGCGAGAGTCGCGACAGCCGGTGATCCTGCATAGTGACCGTGGTTGCCAATTTACCAGCGACGAGTATCAGCGCTTCCTGAAAGGCCACAACCTGACTTGCTCAATGAGTGGCGTCGGCAGCTGTGTCGACAACGCGACCTGCGAAGGCTTCTTCGGTATGCTGGAATGTGAACGCGTCAACCGTCGTCGTTACGACTCGCATGCTAATGCAAGAGCGGATATTTTTGACTACATCGAGTGCTTCTACAATCCGAGAAGACGGCGAAAAATGAAAGCACTCAAACAGAAAGAAATCGACCTTAATAACTCAACCGTCCGTGGTATCGGGGGCTAACCAACCCATTTTGAACCTGCCGTCTTGCGTGCAGGCTGTGAGCTTACCCCACTGCTTGGATTGTGCTCAATCTTTTTTTGTGCTATGCCCGCCGAGAAACTCAGAGTTATGAGGAAAAGACGCGGGCGCGCGATTCGGAAATCAGATCCGGTTTCTAAACACATTTTCATAAGGAGAAGGTTATGTGGTTTGGACTAAATCGATTCTCAAGACTTTTTGTTCTAACGACTGCCTGGTTATTGTCAGGCGCTACGGTTTTCTTAGTGACTGCACCCACTGCAGATGCGAGAAATTGCAAAGTTAGGCTGATCAGTGGTTGCCCAAGTTGTGCTCAAGCCCCTCCCGGCCCAGCAGGAGAAATCGTCGGCAATGTCTGCTACAGCTGCCAATGGGTGCGATGCTTAACTGCGATCGTTGACCCTGGGACCCCGCCCAGTGCTAAAACGTTGGCCCAATCCTTAGGCGGGGAGCCATACGCGGAAGCGGTCGGAGACGATGTTGTCGCGTACGCTACGGATGAACGCGCTTTCTCTCAGAATGATCCATTGGGTGGCGAAAAAACGAGCAACATTGGAATCCATATCAAAGCAGAGGATTTGTACAAAATTGCGGAGCGAGATTTGTTCACTGCAATTCATTTGGCAAGCTTTCTTCCAAAGAATTGGTCGCCTGGGATGACCATTCTCTCTGGTTCTGCCATAGCTCGCGGTTTGCCGTCTTACTCGGATCTCGAAGCCCTCATAGTTGAGTCGAGCCCGTCTAGCGCGCCGCGAACCAGTTTACCGGAGTGGGTTTTGTTCTCGACTACATGGCAAGGGGAGGAAGTCGGGGAACAGGTAATCAAAGCCGTATTTACCACGACAGTGAAAGGTGATATCGACAGAATCGTGCCGGGGTCTATGCGGGACGTCATCACGACAGTCTGGATCTCTAAGCAGGACGCATCACTGATGCGCTTCGAGCAGAGTGAGTTGAAATAGACAATTGCCTAATCGCGGCTGTATCCACTCTTGCAACCCAGAGTTGGGTACAGTCGCCATGGCGACATGTATTGGACTTGTAAACGTAGCCAACATCTACCTCTTTCATCGTCACATCGTGGCGGTAAACCACAACGAAGCCAGAGGAGCTTGAAATGCGCCGTATATCCGTCGTGTATTCAACACTACTGTTCGTCATGATTCTCAATAATGCGCACGCCAGCGATCTAACTGTAGATGACGCATCACAATTAGTTGAGAAGTACTCGTACGCTATCATGGAAGGTGATGCGAGCGCTGTGCTCACTTACTTTCATTCAAAGTTTGTGGAACAGATTGGCGGTTCTGCCAAGGCGCGTGAACTCCTGGCACAAATCTACGATGAGCAAGTCGTACAGCATTCGCCGATATACGAAGTTAGAGTGAGAGGCCCCAAACGGGCGAGGTTCTCATCGGAAAATGGTGAAAAAGCCCTGTTCGTCTTCGAGTACACAATTTTTGCTCGTGGGTTCCCAGCGGATTTGGAATCAGACGCAGTACTGGTGGTGCGCGAAGATGAGGAGAGCAGTGGCACGCCCAAGTTGTTCGATGCAGGTTGTTGGACTTTGGATTCACTGCCGTCAGTTTTTGATGACTTCGCTTTCATACCGGAAGAAAACGGTGACGGGAACCAAGTTCAGACGGTTGTTTATTCCTCATCGAATTAGAATCTGGAAGCAAACGCTGACCTGCTTGAATCAGCACTACAGGCGAATGCCAGAAAGCTCCACTAATCGCTGTCGCCCAGATGGGGAAGCTTACGAAAAGACCAACGCCAGCCTTCGAGTGTGATCACACAGATCAGACTCATAGGCTGACGTTGATTCCAGCTAGAGATCGGTCCCCAGAATCCCTTTCAATGGGGCGAAAATGATTAATTCGCGGTTAGGGCCGCGTCGCATTCCATGGAAACCGGCGATGTCCTCAGGAAGTGCAACCAAATCCTGCCCTATCATCCTCGTAAGTGATCTCAGGTCAGAGGCACCGTCGAACTCCAACCTGCAAATCATTGCGCTGCATTCGACCACTGGTTGCCCTGTATAACCTTGGTCACCAGCCTGCGCCAGGAAATTACTTATCATTTCAACGTTTTCCAACGATTTTTCGGTATCAGCCATCCCTGCGTCAAACTGTTGATCTATCCAATCCGGAAACGCCTCTTGATCCTCTGACTCGAGCAAATGCAACTGCCACGATGTCACAGAGCCGTATTTGGCTATCGCTTCCTCGTTTGTCGGAGCGTAGACAGAATCAACAGGATCCGTCGTAGCAAGCGACGGTTCAGAGACGGCCAGACCCAGATCAAATCCGACCAACTCACCAGATTCTCTAGCAACTGGTGTCACGTCGGTATTATCCGAAAAGTTGGAAGTACCGATGTCGTCACGCGCAATTGCTTCTGATGCAACTTTTGCCGATCCGCCAGTCCCCGCAACCGGTTTGTCGAAGATGCCCAGAACCGCCCACCCAAAAACGAAAAGGGCGGCAGACCCTGTCAAAAGAGATAACTTGGACTTAGTCATCATCATGGAGCAAGCGGCCAAAACTCTTGATCATCGCAAACGATGAATGTCGCGCACCTGCCTTGGCCAAAGTTCATACGCATATAGTCCCATCCTGAGTAAGGCACTCCCAGAAATCCAAAATAGAGTTCTTCGCCAGCGGCGTTGAACTCGTAGTAGTCATCAATAATGATTTCGGATCCCCACGAGATTCCGATGTAAGTGATTCCGTTCTGCACAAAGCTGAAAGCGTCGTAGTTATTGACGTTCGCGTTCAGCTCAGCCCATAAGTCGTCAAGCTCTGTTGCGCTAGCGCTTGCTGCGACTAGTGAAAGTAGTAAGACCGCAATTATTCTCATTGTTCCATCCTTTGAACATTTTAGTCACTCCTGTAATCCACCCCATTTCTAATCGCGGCTACGAGTAGAGCTTAAGCAGCCATTGCTAGTTTCTGGTTTGGGGTGATGCCATCTCTTTACGTCGAGACGGCTTCACCACTTTTTTCGATCGCCTCAGCGACGATCTCAGCCTTGAGTTTCTCCTCGGCATACATCTTCTTGAGCCGAGCGTTTTCTTCCTCTAGCTCTTTGAGCCGCTTCATGTTCGATACATCCATGTCGCCGAACTTGGCCCGCCACTTGTAAAACGACGCGCTGCTTATGCCGTATTTGCGGCACAGCTCAGGCACCGGTACGCCAGCCTCAGCTTCTTTAAGCACCTAAAATATTTGGCTTCCTGAAAACCTTCCCTTCTTCATTCGTAGAATCTCCTTCTTGGTAGAAAATTCTACTCATAACCGCGATCATTTTTCGGGGGGAATACATACCGCTGGTTATCGCGTCCAACGATAGCCAAGCTCGCTCGCCAACTTGGTCACCGCGTGGTCACCAGATGGTCACCGCTATCGAATTAGGATTGGGGAAGCCTCCCTAAGCCTTTGAAAAATATGGCGCGCCCGACAGGATTCGAACCTGTGACCCCTGCCTTCGGAGGGCAGTACTCTATCCAGCTGAGCTACGGGCGCTTAGAGATGAGCGAGCAATTATCACCCGGTTTCGCTGGCAATGCCATCCGGTATTCTGCTCAGCCGTTGCCCAGTACACTGCGTCGCATGGTCCACACATTGACGCAACTGATGATCGGCTTTTCGGTTTTCGCCGCAGTGATCTTACTTTTGGCATATTTGCTGTTCCTGCCGCAGATGGCCAAGACGACGGCCGGCCGCATTGCCTGCGCCGTCTTGCTGACCACGCTGGTTGTTCTGCAGCTGCAGCATTTCCGTTTTCTCCAGGACGAAACGGCGCTCTTCACCCGCGTGGAATACGTCTTAATGCTGCTGGTGGCGCCACCCGCTTTCTATTTCTTTAGCCGCGAAATACTGCTGCCGGAGCGGCGGCCCAAGCTAGTAGACCTGGTTCATGCCGGACCATTGCTGCTGTTCACGTTCCTGCCGGCGTCGGTGGTTGCCCCTGTCGCGTTTCTGATTGGAACGGGCTATGCCTTCTGGCTGACAC
Source organism: Pseudomonadota bacterium (assembly GCA_039821645.1). Taxonomy (GTDB): domain Bacteria; phylum Pseudomonadota; class Gammaproteobacteria; order Steroidobacterales; family Woeseiaceae; genus CALBPI01. Next base: position 13,870 of record JBCBNU010000049.1, on the reverse strand, counting down.
AAGTCGTCGTTGGCATGCGCCGGCAACGCAGCCGTTTCCGGTTCGAGATGTTCTTTTTTTCGTTATTTGCCGTGCTGGCGGTCCTGGTGCTTGCGCTTGGTCTGTCCATTCCATACTTGGACCCTGCGCTGTTCTACCTTGGCTATGCCAATGCGATCGGCCTGGCGCTATGGCTCGTCGTTGCCGCCCTGGTTGTATTCCCGGAAATTCTGAATGATATCTCGGAGGCTGCTCGAGCGACGTATGCCTCGTCGACCCTCATCGATACGGATACCGACGCGTTGGCGAGTTCGCTAGAGCGGCTCATGCACGATGACAAGGTCTTCCAGAACGAAGACCTGAATCTCTCATCCCTGGCCAATACACTGGGAATCACCACCCACCAATTGTCCGAACTCGTGAATACCCGCTTTGGCGTGGGTTTTTCGCGCTACATCCGCGAGCATCGCGTCGCGGAGGCCCGCCGCCTGCTTGAACAGGATGCATCAGCTTCAGTCCTGTCCATTGGGCTTTCGACGGGTTTCCGGTCCCAGTCCAACTTCTACGCGGCCTTTCGCGAAATTACGGGCGAAGCGCCGGGAAATTACCGCCGCAGGCACCACAATCCTCGCCATGATTCCTGATAGATCATTCCGGAAACTCGTAACCGATTGATTTCTATTATCGCTTTGTTTTTTTGTTCCTGAATCAGCAAGTAGGAAGTCAGCGCTCTCCCCAGTGACTACGGTTGTTCCACGAGGCCACCCCGGCCTCTTTCATAAGGAGAACACCCATGCTCACGACCGCCACCTTTATCACCTACATCACAATCAGTATCGCGATTACTGTCTACGTGTCACAAACCCTGTCCAAGAACGGGCTGCCGTTCCTCATGGATGGCTTTCGAGGCAATACATCCCTGGCTGAATCCACCAATCACCTGCTGGTCGTTGGTTTCTATCTGATCAACCTCGGCTTTGTGCTACTGCGCATGCAAACGAACGTACATATCGCAACGATCAATGAGCTGATCATCTACCAGGCCTCCGGCCTCGGCCTTGTGTTGCTGATCCTGGGCGCCATGCATTTCTTCAATATGCTGGTCATCCATCGCTTTGTACGGGGACTGCGCCGCCCGAACGTCGAGCCCGGCAAATAATCTTTGCGACATTATTTCGCCGGCGATGTAACTCATTCTGGGACGCGGGCTTATTGGAGGAGAGGGCCCGCCGCCTTCACCGCGTTTCTGGCAGAGCGCGACGAGAGACTGCTGACGAGTTCTGGCCGTCACCCTGACCTCGCCGCTCCCGGGTTGGCCATTGGCTGAGGGTGTTGATACGGTACGCGCTTGAATTTGTAACCCGATGGCGAGAGCCATCCAATGGACCCGTACCTTGGAAACCCCTGCCTTCGGAGGGCAGTACTCTATCCAGCTGAGCTACGGGCGCGTTTGAGTATTGTAGCCGAAACTCTCGGCGAGAGGCTCGATCAAATTTCACGTACGCGACGTACGCCTCTACGGGCTTCGCGGCAAGCCACTCGCCGTCAGTTGCTGCGCTTGTAACAATTTGCAGTCGCGCAAGTGACCGAGTCTCGGCTCGGCCTGACCCTAGAATTTGCCGCTATTCCCCCACTGCGCCTTGGGCGGAATCTTCTCCATGTTGTCCCAGTGCTCGACAATCAGCCCATTTTCCAGACGGAAAATATCGAATACCGCATATTCGTCGTCGCCCATACGCATCTTGCTGTAAGTCACCACGAAGTTACCCTGGCCAACGACTCTGAAGATATCGTCGTAAACCATTGCTTGGCCAATCGCTGCTTGCTTTGCCGCGAACTTGCCAAACCCTTCAAGGCCGTCCGCAACCATCGGGTTGTGCTGGATGTATGTGTCGGTCGAGATGTAGTCTGTCACACGCTCGTATTGGCCGTTCTTGAGCACCTGCTCGGCAAACGCGGTAACGATCTCCTTGTTCTTGGCAGTGGCTTCAAGGTCAGTAATCTCGCTTGGGCCATCAATCTGCGAATGGCCCGAGACACTGGTGTCGGCGACCGGGCCGATCACGTCCCAATGCTCAATGATCAGATCGTTCTCGTCGGTATCGAACAGATCCGTCGTGATCCATTTGTCTCGGCCACCGTTCAGCTCCTGGTAGGCCTGCAGGAAGACGTGTTGCCCATCTTCAAAGCCACGCACGATGCGAATATCACGATCTGGATTTCGCTCAATGAACGGACCAAAAAAAGCCAAAAATCCCTCGACACCGTCTGCGACGCCAGTACTGTGCTGCGTGTAGCGGTCGCCCGTGTACTTTTTGACGGCGTCCTCGGCATTGCCGTCGCGGATTCCTTCGAGATAGAGCGCAATCGCGTTATCGAGTTTTTTGCCCACGCTGTGTCCCCCTGTTGCATGATGCACGCTGTGTTGGCCTAGTCTTCTGTTTGCTCTGTCGCAGCAACATCGCCGCCGCGGTAGGCGCGCGAGACCGCATAGCTATCCTCGAACCAGTTCCAACCCTCTACTTTGCCTTCCACCACGTGCACACGGACGGCCCAACTCATGACGCCGGTACTTTCCCCGCTATTCTGCGCGGTTGCAGTCATCGTCCCCATGAAGACAGCCTGATCCCCCGATACAAACTCGTAGTCGGTTGACCATTGCGTGACAGCCAAGCCAGCCGCAAACGCCGGCATGAAAGTCTCGAGGACAGTGTCCTTGCCTTCCCAGTTACCAATCCACGGGATACTCGGGTCGCCCTCGTTATGCCAGACGAAGTCGTTACGCATTAATGTTGCGAGCGTCGCACCATCGCCCGAGCCTGCAGCTTCGAGAAATGCCTTGGCTACGGCCATCGTTGAATCATCGATAGTGGTTTCTACGTCTTTGTTGCTTGCTGATTCTGCACTGCAGCCAACCGTCAGCAACGCCAAAACAAGCGCCATTAATCGGTAGTTCATCGCGTGTCCTCCCAAAGTTGCGAGTTATTATGTGCGCCCTGTTGAATCGATACTACTCATGTGCCTTCATAGTGTTTATGAGTAATATTGATTATTTAAGTCTGGATGCCCGCAGCCTCCGAACCTTCCTGACGGTGCTCGATACGCTCTCCGTATCGCTAGCCGCCGAGCGTCTGGATGTCACACAATCCGCCGTCAGTCACACGCTTGGCAAGTTACGCATCACACTCGGTGACCCACTGTTCGTGCGATCCGGCCGCGGCATCGTTGCAACAGAACGCGCGCGATTACTGCGTGATCCGGTTCGCGACCTGCTCAATGACCTGCGACAGCTGACAACACGTCAGGACTTTGACCCGACGGCGAGCCCACTACGCTTCGTTATTGCCGCGAACGATTTCCAACGAGACCTGATTTTCCCAACGGTGTCGCATGAAGCACGCCAGGCCGACGTCGACTTGCGCCTCCGGTTCATACCATCGGGCGTCCCCGATGCCGCGATACTCAGGGAAGGCATGTGCGATGTTCTGGTGACGCCGTTCCCACCACCTGGCCAAGATATTTTGCAACGCCGGCTCTTCCAAGATCGCCTCGCCTGTTTCCACGACGCAAGTGTTGCGCCACCGCCAACTACCTGGCGCGATTTCCTCTCGCGCCCGTTGGCTGAGGTTCGATTCAGCGATCGTCAACGCTCATTGGTCGCACTATCCGATGTCGATACGTCGACTCTTCGTGAGCCCCGAGTTTCAGTGCCTAACTTCAGCGCGCTGGTGCCGTTCATCAAAGGCTCCGATATGGTTGCAGCAGAGCTGCGTTTGATGTCGTTGGGTCCTCTCAAAGGACTAGACGTTGCGCCGTTACCCATAAGGACTCGAGCTATCTCCATGTACTTGGTTTGGCACCACCGCGATCAGAACCACCCAGGGCATCAATGGTTTCGCGAACGGGTGGTAGATACGGTTCAAAAAATATTTGACCGCACGTAGCCCTGGTGGACTCACTTGGCAACGCCATTGCAAGAGCTTCCGCACGGGCCGCAGATTCGAAGGCCGACGCCCTCGTTGATCCTCAACGGGCAACCAACAAGATCGCCGAGGTTGGCATGCGCGTTGTCTAAGTTGCCATCAAAGCCATGCACCGGCACACGATTGATGAAGTCCATAGACCTAGCTTGTCGCGCCCCACACGCCAAATTCACCGTCAGTTCACACCGAAGCCATTTGCTGGCGAGACACTCGCTTCGTCGAGTCGGCGATTGAAGACATAAAGTACCTCGCGGGCGTTGTGTGAGCGTTCGGTCTGTTAGCCGCCTCGGTAGCTCGGACCAACACGGTAGATCCCGGCAAAAACTTTTTTAGCGACCATCCAGACGGCGCACTCAGTAGCGACTATGGTTTGCGGCTGGATATTCTCGTTCTGCCAAGCGGAGTCGGTCCGACATTCAGCACAACCCTTGACGGTGCAAGCGTAGTCCTGAGCTGGGATGGCTCGGGAACAGCAACAATCGCCGGCACAATATTCAATAACGAAACCGGCCACTTGTGGTCCATCCGCCATGTGCTGACCGGCGTGACGGCGTCCGGAACTGGTTTCGTCGCAACCGGCGGCGAGATGACCGTCAACGTTGCGAACGAAGATCAAAATCTCTATGGCGCTACGGTCTACACGTTTTTCTCGGTGCCAGCTGGCAGCATCGCATTTGTTGCCCAGGGCGACGATCACCGCTGTGGCAACACGCCGGATTGTGGACCACTTGTCGCCCGCGGCTGGCTGAATATCGAAGGGAACGGGGTCGTTGCCAACGACGGAAGCATCGACGACTGGCTCGTTCAATTACAGCCGGCGCGCTTCGCGACGGGTCAGTTGAGACAAGCGGCGATTGCTCAATACGAAACCTTCACCCCACTGAAAGTCCTCGACACCGAGGTAGCCTGCGAACAGTAAACCGATTTCATAGACTGCGATAGAATCTGCGGAGCCGTTTGCTCTTGCCAGGAGTGCTTGGTCAACTGTCTGCCGGACCGAAGCGGTATCCATGATGGCAATCGGCTTGCGGTTGCAGCCTGACAGGTTTGCGAATTCAAAAGCCCCCGCCTTCGCAGGGCAGCACGCTGTCCAGCTTAGCTACGAGCACTACCAAAACGCGAGCCAAAAGACCCACGCGCCCTTGATCTTGCTCGATCGATCTCCGATACACCGACCCCAAAACCGCCAGCAATTTATCGGAGTTGACCGGTTTAAAGCGGGTTTACTGCTAACCTCAGTGTGACAGGCACTACCCGACCCAATAGCGACGAGCACCTCCGATGAGCAATAACAAACAGCGTTGGCAAACGCTCAACACGCTTCTAGCCCAAGCGCTCGAGCAACCACGCGAATCCCGTGAAGCATGGATCGATGAGGCCTGCGAAGGCGACGCAGACCTTGCCAAGGAATTACGCGAGCTTTTGACCTACGACGCCGAACAAACGGGCAACCTAACCGACGCTATCGCCAAGGCTTCTGCACGTGCTGCCAATTCCATGGTCGATTCGCGAATTGGAGCCTACCGGGTCACCGCGAAAATCGCCGAAGGCGGTATGGGTGTGGTCTATGCCGGCGAGCGTGAGGGCGCAGACTTCGACCAACGCGTCGCGATCAAGGTTATGCATAGCCATACGATTGACGAGGTTTCACAGGCGCGCTTTGTTGCCGAGCGGCAGATTCTGGCGACGTTAAACCACCCCAATATCGCCAGCCTGATTGACGGCGGAGTGACAGACACCGGTCTGCCGTACTTCGTGATGGAGTACATCGAGGGCGACAACATAGCCGACTACTGCAAGAAAACTCGACTGAACAACGAGCAGATTCTGGAGCTTGTGATTACGGTCTGTGATGCCTTGCAGTATGCTCACAATCAGCTCGTGATTCACCGCGACATCAAACCGAGTAACATTCTGATCGACACCAGCGGTACACCGCGACTGCTCGATTTCGGGATTGCCAAGCTGTTGCCCCATGACGGTAGTGACGGACAACAAACCCGCCCCGAGTGGCGCGCACTAACGCCGCTTTATGCAAGCCCGGAGCAGATCGGCAACCAGCCGATCAGTACCGCAGCCGATGTCTACGGGGTAGGACTGCTGCTGTATCGCCTGCTGACCGGTCGGTTACCTTACACGCCCACCAGCGATCATCCGCGCGACGTCGAGAACGCAATTCTGTCGACCCCCGCCGAGGCGCCCAGCAGTGCAGTCACGCGAGCGGACAACGCCGATTTAATGCAGTGGTCGCAACGACAACGAAAAGCTTTGCGCGGTGACCTGGATACGATTCTGCTCAAAGCGCTGCGCAAGGAGCCAGAGCGTCGCTACGCTACGATCAACGCATTGAGCGAAGACCTGAAGCGCTACGGTGCACGACTACCGATTCGGGCACGGCGCGATACGCTGGCCTATCGCGCGAGTCGTTTTGTCGCCCGCAATCGCGTTGCCGTTGGCCTCGCTACGCTGCTTATCGTCTCGGCGGTAAGTCTCACCGCCTTTTACACAGTAAGGCTCAATACCGAACGTGACGTTGCGCAGCAAACGGCAGAGTTCTTGACTGGCTTGTTTGAAAATTCAGACCCCTATCGCCGCAGCCGTGACGAACTCACCGTTGCCGAACTTGTAGGGATCGGGGCGGACAACGTCATTAGCGATGACTCAGTGTCGCCTGTGGTACGCGCTCGGTTGCTCGGCACCATTGGTCGCGTCATGACGAATGTTAGCCAAGCCGAGAAGGCAGAGCTTTTGCTGCAGCAAGCACTTCAGTTATATACACAGGTAGACGCACCCGGTGATCACGTCAATGCCCTTGATGCACTCGCCGCAGTACGCCGGTATCAAGGGCGCTACGATGAGGGTATCGCGCTGATCGATGAAGCCCTCAATATCGCCGAAGAATCGTTTGGGCAGCGCTCAACTGAGGTCGGCTCGTTGTTATGCGACTCGGCGTACCTTCACTATCGTAATGGCGAATATGACGACATGTTCGAAAAGGCCGATTCGGTGCGTGTCATGTATGAGTCGCTACTCGATAACGATGATATTCGCCTCGCGTGTCCGTACGGCACGCTGAGCACGTATTACCAAGTCACCGGCAAGCCACGTCTGGCTGTTGAGCTCGACGAGCGTGTGCTTGAGCTCAGGGAAATAAATTATGGAACCGAAGATGCTCGCCTGGCCGGTAACCTGCAAAACCTTGGCATCAACTACATCGACCTCGGCGACTATGAAATGGCGATCCGATACTTGGCCCGATCCGTTGCAATCCGTAAAAGCGCCACCGACGGCACCGACCCTCAACTGCCACTGAGCATGTATTCTCTGGCTCACGCACTCGGCAAAATCGGGCGCTTTGGCGAGGCAGATGCGATGTTCTTGAAGCTGCTCGATGTGCAATTTGAGCTCACCGGCAAAGTGCACGATACGGTCGCCTACTGGCTCAATGGACACGGCGACATGCTCGCCAACCTCGGCGCAACAGCACAGGCGGATCAAGCATTTCAGCAAGCTATGGCGATTTACGCCGAGATTGAAAAACCGCAAGGTCACTTCGATCGCAGCGTCACACTGGTCGGGCTCGGCAAGGTCGCGCGCGACCGAGGCGATCTCGCTAACGCTGAATCGCTGATGCGTGAAGGTCTGGATATTCGTGAAAGAACAATTGGCGAAGAACACACTTTCACTCAACTGGCCCGTGTGGATCTGGCCGATGTGCTGCGCCGTGCTGGGACTTTCGAAGAAGCACGAGAGGCGTTTGAAACAGCGCTCAAAGTCATGAGTGGGAGCGGTGATGGTGAGCATCCCACCGCCGCTCAAGCCTTGACCGGGCTTGCCCAGATCGAACTGGCGGAGTCCCGTTTCGAGAGAGCCGAGCAGCTATTGCAGCAAGCGATTGATATGACCGCTGAATCTATCGGCACTGATCATCTGGATAACGTCGAGCGTCGTCTGATTCTGGCCGATGTGTTGTCAGCACACGGGGACTCAGCGGCTGCACAAACGCTGCGCGACGAAAATCTGGAAATTCGTGCGACTATCCTTGCCGAGTGGCAAGAAGCGCTGGAGAACGCTCGAACCCCATCGCAATAGGCTGGCGCATCGCGTGATGCAATCGGCGGTCTGCCACGTCCGCATTTGTTACGCTCTCAAAATGAATCCTGCGGACGACATCACACAACTGCTCAATCGATGGGCTGGCGGCGATGCCGCCGCGCGCGACCGTGTGGCACCGCTGATCTACGACGAGCTGAATCAAATTGCCCGCGGCATCTTTGGACGGGAAAGCGTCCGCCATACACTGCAACCGACGGCACTCGTCCACGAAGCCTACGAGAAACTGATCGGTGTTGAGCTCGAATGGCAGGACCGCAGTCACTTCTTTGCGCTTGCTGCGCGTATGATGCGTCGGCTACTCGTCAATCACGCCAACAGCCGATCAGCCCAAAAGCGCGGCGGCGGCGCCCTGCGCGTCACGCTGCATGAAGAGAGTCTGCAGGAACACGACGGCGACGAGGACATCCGGGCGTTGGATGAAGCGCTGACTCAGCTCGCCGTACACGATGAACGCCAATCCCAGGTTCTGGAGCTTCATTACTTCGGGGGACTGACTCAACCCGAAATCGGCGAGGTATTGAAGGTTTCCGAATCCACAGTGCGTCGCGAGTTCAAGCTGGCTCGAATCTGGCTGCGCAAGCTGCTGCGCGAAGCCGACAACAGCGAATAGGCCTTCCCTGAAAAAAATTCTTCCGTCGTGACCGGATTTGCGGCTATCCACTGCTTGTCAGTGTGAGTCCACGATTATTACGGGAGAACACCATGACGGCTCGACAACAATGCAGCGACTGGATGCTGCAGACAAAAAAACTGGGTCGACTTATACCGGCGACCGCGGCGGTTCTGACAATATCAGCATGCGGCGGTGGAGGTGACGACACGCCAACACCGGTAGCAACCAACAATGCGCCGTCCGTTAGCGCTGACGCGTTGTTGCTGAGTGCTGTTAGTGACGGCGTTGCGTTGACCGCGACCGGCAGCGATCCGGACGGCGACACGCTGAGCTATACGTGGACGCAGACTCGCGGTGGGAGCGTCAGCAACCCCGCCGGTGAAGACAGTGCGTCGTTTTCCTTTAATGCTCCTGCCGACGTCGACACATTGGTCTTCAGTGTCAGCGTTTCCGACGGCTCACTGTCCGCGTCTACCGAGGTTCAGGTCATCGTGCTCGAAGACATCGACGATGCGGTCTTCATTGACGGCGCCTTCGCCGGCGCCAACCCGGACGGCTCGATCGATGCGCCGTTCACGTCATTGCGCGATGCAGCAGAGGCGGGCACCGATACAACGGACTACTACATCAAGACATTGCCAAACGACGAGAGCTACGACATATCCGGCAACGACCCGTTCGACCGATTGGTGCTCAGGTCCAACAGCCTCTACGGCGGCTACGACGACAGTTGGCTGCGCGACGTCGAGAACAATCGAACGCGCATCGTCGCGGGTATTCGCGCGCTGTATTTCAACGACTTCGGTCAACCGGTCACGGTATCGGGTCTGGATATCACCGGCGGTGATATCGATACCAACACCAGCAGTGAGCACGCGATCCTGATCGACGCTACCTTTTCGGCGGAATCGTTTCGGGTGTTGTCGAACACGTTGACGGCATCGAATGCGGAGACCGCGACGTTCCGTAATAGCAACGCCAACAGCATTGCGCTGCGCAGTATCGACATCGAATCGGTCGATATTATTGGCAACCTGATCATTGCCGGGTCTGGCGGCTCGGCTGTCGATCAAACGGACCGTACCGATGGCGTCGGGTTTACCGGTGCACGGGGCGGCAATGGCGGTATCAGCAACAATGAAAATCGTGGTTCCGGCGGCGGCGGCAACGCCATCTACTCAGGCGGCAACGGTGGCAACGGTGGCGAAGGCGCCAATGATAACGGCAGCTCCGGCTCTGTCGGTTCCGGCCGATCGATCAGCCCATCCGCAAACGGCGGCGCTGCCGGCAGCGGCGGCAATTCCAATCGCAACGAAGGCGGCAATGGCGGTACGGGGGCAGATGGCTTCCAGAACGGTCAGGTCGGAACTGGAGGCAGCGGCACCGGCCGATTGGGAACCGGCGCGAATCGTGGTTTCCTCGTCAGCCGCGGAAACAATGGCTTTGTTGGCTACGCGGGTGCTGGTGGCGGCGGCGGTGGTGGCGGGCGCGCCACATTTATCGGCGGTGATGGCGGCGGCGGTGGCGGCGGCGGTGAAGGCGGCGCTGGTGGTGAAGGCGGATTCGCTGGCAGCAGTGGCGGTGCATCGATCGGCATCGATCTGCACAACACGACGACAGCTCGCATCGAAGACAACGACATCACCACCAGCGTTGGCGGCAATGGCGGCCAAGGTGGACGAGGTGGTCGCGGTGGCGCCGGTGGTACCGGCGGCAGCGGCGGCAGCGGCACTGCCGGCGCTGGCGATGGCGGCAACGGTGGCGCCGGCGGCAGCGGTGGCTTTGGTGGGTACGGCGGCAGCGGCGGCGGCGGCCCGTCTTATGGCATCTACCTCGGCACCGATACCGGACCGATGATTGCCGGCAACTTGATCCAAGTCGGCAACGGCGGCAATGGCGCTGTCACACGGTCTGACAGTCAAAGTGCAGCAGGCGAAGGCGGCTGGTCAGTTGGCGTCTATGATGCGACGAACGATGACGGCGTCACGCCGGTACTCACTGGCAATACCATCACACCGGGGAACGGCGGCACAGGCGGCGCGACTAACGGTGGCAACGGATTCTCGGGCGAAACCAACTTCTAGCGCAATGGTGTCACACAGGCCGAGCCTCACATGGGGCTCGGCCTCTTTTTTTGCGCGTGCTTCTTCAAATCGACATATTGCACTTGCCAAGACTGCCGAGCCGCACGCGCGATTGATCCATCGCTGCGTTGGCTTACCGACCAGTGCTTTGATGGAAGACTCCACTCGCGGTGGCCCGTTCCAGGCTCCGCGCGATGACACCGGTGTCGATTTCGAACCTGACGAGGCTGCAGAGGAACGCATCGGAGAGATTGTGGAGGTGCTCACGCCGCGTCTAGAGGAAGACGACCCGGACTACGACGGCACGGACTGGTACTACCCGTGGCAGGGCGGTGGCACGATTAAGAGTGAACGCTCGCGCGAAACCGTTGAGCTGATCAATGAGTACTACAATCTCGCTGCTTCCGATTACAACCTGGCCGTAGATCGGCTAGACCGGATTCAAAGCGCCGATATCGAAGAGCTGCATTTTGACCCCGAGCTGGTCGACGCCTTCATCCGCATCGTTGAGAATTTCCAGGCGATTTCGGACCACGTAGCAGTCGTGATGCTGCCGAAGAACACCGATTGGATCAAAAATCCGCCTGAAGCACTTGCACGTCAAGCCGCGGTGGTGCGCGAGATCGAATCGTCAACCGGAGTAGCTGTGCGCGACTTTCAAACGATCGAACCGGTAACGAATGCCATGTTTAGCGACACCACGCATCTGAACCGTTATCAGGGGGCGGTGGCGTTCACGGCGTTCCTCGCAGATCAATACACCGAACTCCTGGTGACGCCCTAACGGTCGATTCCTCTGAATCTGTCATGGATGGCCTATAATGTGATTTGCCGATATCGCTTATCAAAATTTCTATGTACCCGCTGCTGCGCTCCGCGTTGTTTCGGCTGGATGCCGAACGCGCTCATCACCTGGTTACCGATCAACTCACGCTTTGGAACAGCTTTGCGCCAACGCGCGCGCTGATCGAGGCGCGCTACGCCAAGCGATATCTCGACGAGCCAGCCGAGGTTATGGGACTCACCTTCCCGAATCGAGTCGGCCTCGCCGCCGGATTCGACAAAGATGCGCGTTACCTGCGCGCATTGCAGTCGCTCGGGTTCGGCTTTGTTGAAGTCGGCACCGTAACCCCACGCCCGCAACCCGGAAACCCGAAACCAAGAATCTTCCGACTCACTAAAGACAATGCGCTTATCAACCGGCTGGGATTCAATAACGAAGGGCTGGATGCCATGCGCGCCCGACTGGAGCGACGGCCGGACGGGCTGATCGTCGGCGGTAATATTGGAAAGAACAAGGACACACCAGACGCGTCGGCAGCCGACGATTACACCGCCTGCTTCCGTGGCCTGCACGAATGTGTCGACTACTTCGTGGTCAACGTGAGCTCACCGAATACACCTGGGCTGCGTGGATTGCAGGACCGTGAACCGTTGAAAAGGATTCTCGGCGGCTTGCAGGAAATCAACCAGGGGCTGGCAACGCCTCGACCGATACTTTTGAAGATCGCCCCGGATCTCAGCGATGAAAAAATCCTTGATGCCGTAGCACTGGTTACTGAACTGAGCATCGACGGCATCGTTGCTAGCAACACGACCATCAGCCGAGAGGGCCTGCGTACAACAACTGACGAGTTGGACGCAATTGGCGCCGGCGGTGTCAGCGGTGCCCCCGTTCGCCAGCGAGCCAACGAAATCATGTCTTTGATTCGTAAAACCGCGGGTCCGGATATGACCCTGGTTGGTGTTGGCGGTATCGACTCTGCGGACAGCGCCAGGGCACGCATCACCGCGGGAGCTGATTTGCTTCAAATCTACACCGGCTTCATCTATCACGGCCCAGCACTAATCGGACGCTTGAAACGCGCGACCCGGTCAACAACCTGGTACTAAGCGGTTCGATCCTGGCTTTGCTCGTGATCGCTAACGACGTAGAGCTGCACCTGATTACGCCCCTTGGCTTTCGCCTCGTAAAGCATCTTGTCGGCGTGCACCAATAGTTGAGCCAGCGAGTCGGCCTTGGCCGAACCAAACGCCACGCCGAAACTGGCAGTGACTGAAACCGTTGCGCCATTCGCATCGATCTTGAGTGCTTCAAGATTTCCTCGTGCACGCTCGGCGACCGCCCGTCCCAGTTCAATCGAAGCGGCGGGCAACAACATGACAAACTCCTCGCCGCCCCAACGACTAACGATGTCTTCCTCGCGCAGCTCTTGCTTCAATGAGGTCGCTACAGCACGCAACGCGCGATCGCCGGCGTCATGACCGTAAGAGTCATTAATGCTCTTGAAATGGTCGAGGTCGATGATCACGACACAGAGCGCTTCTCCAGCGCGCTGGAACTTTCGGAATCGTCGCTGCACCAGCGCGCGGTTCGGCAAGCCCGTGAGCTCGTCGATCTCGACCGTCCGCTCAAGACTGCGTCGATAGAACATCATCAAACCGAATACGACTGCGGCGAGCAGCAGCAGGATGATCAGGGTACTGACCGCGTTCGACACGAATGTACTCGTGATCTGCGCTTGTCTCGCCTCCAGGGGCACGAGCAACAGAAGCCGCCAACCCAGCTCCTCGATGCGGAACTCCGTGATCAAAAGGTCTTCGCCTGAGACTTCGATGATGTCACCGTCAACGGTCTCCCCGACCGTTCGGGTCTCCGAGAAGCCACCCAGCGTGTCGAGCGTGGGTATATAGGCACCGGTCACAAGAAAATCCGGAAGCGAGGTCAGCATGATCTCATCCGTGGCATTCACGAATACAAAGTCATACCCAAACTCGGACTTATACCGATTAAACGAATCAAGAAAACGTTGGATACGTTTACCAACACCGACGTAGCCCAGAAACTCTCGGTCGTCTCCGTACACCGCGACATCGAAGTACAAATGCACGTCACCCACCTGGCCCAAGTCGGCCATGAAATCGGTGCCTTGCGCCTTGGCTTCGAAATACCAGGCCACCTCGCCTTCCTCCAGGTCGAGTGTGGTTCCATCCGACAGGTATTGGCGCCGGGTCCGTTCGCTCGCGACAAAGAAGGTGAGATCCAGATCACGCTCCATCTTGCCGAGCCGCTCAAGCAGTGCGTTCTCGTCGAG
>JBCBNU010000048.1:0-21172 GCA_039821645.1 Pseudomonadota bacterium | reverse complement strand
CCAGGCTGCGCCACGCCCCGACCGTAACTTTAAGTTTGCGCTGTAAGCAATTGAAATCTAACGTCTGAGGATCTTCAGTATATCGTCTAGCTCAACCCGCATCTGGCGAATCAATTGCTGACTCTGACTGACATCCGACTTCGCTTCATCGCCGGTCAATCGCTGACGCGCACCACCGATAGTAAACCCCTGTTCGTACAGCAGGCTACGAATTTGCCGAATGATAATGACGTCCTGACGTTGGTAGTAACGTCTGTTGCCGCGACGCTTGACCGGTTTGAGCTGAGGAAACTCTTGTTCCCAGTAGCGCAGAACATGCGGCTTCACCGCGCAGAGATCGCTTACCTCACCGATGGTGAAATAACGCTTGCCGGGAATTGGCGGTAGTTCGTCGTTATTTCCCGGTTCCAGCATATGCTTCCACTCTGGCTTTGAGTTTTTGACCTGGTCGGAAAGTCACAACCCGCCGGGCGGAAATAGGAATTTCCTCTCCGGTTTTGGGGTTGCGTCCGGGTCGCTCATTCTTGTCCCTGAGATCGAAGTTGCCAAACCCTGACAACTTGACCTGTTCCCCAACCGCGAGTGATGCGCGCACTTCCTCGAAAAACATATCGACGAGTTCGCGTGCTTCGCGCTTGTTCAGCCCCAACTCATTGAACAGGGAATCGGCCATATCCGCTTTGGTAAGTGCCATCGCGTATTATTCTCTTACTTTTGCGCCGTGGACCGCCTGCAATTCACCAGTAACTTTGGTCACTACGTTAGCGGTTTGTTCGTCAGTAAGAGTGCTCGACGAATCCAATAAAATCAAGCCTAAAGCGACGCTTTTTAGCCCCGCTTCTACACCTTTGCCTCGATAAATATCGAAGACAAAAACATTATGTAGCAAGCGACCGGCAGATTTGCGCACAGTGTCGAGTAACGAATCCGCCGATACGGACTCATCAACCAGTATCGCGAGGTCCCGTCGCACGGACGGGTATTTCGAAATTGACTCAGCACTCGGTATCGTACGTTGAACCGCTAGATCGATATTCAACTCGAACACGCCACCGATTCGGCCATCAAAGCGCGCCTCGGACAACGCAGGGTGCAGCATTCCGATGTAGCCGACGACTTGTGCTCCCAACATCACCTGTGCTGCCTGTCCGGGATGCAGAGCTAAGCTTTCCGTCAACGGCTTGAACACAGGCATCTGATCAGGGGCGATCGCACCGAGCAATGCCTCGAGTTCTGCCTTCAGATCGAAAAAGTCGATCTCGCGTGCCGATTCTGCCCAGTGCTCAGTGCTAGCATCCCCCGCCATAAACACACCGATATGATTAGGTTCGGTGGATTTGCGAAAAACGTGCCCTACCTCGAATAGGCGAACCGACGACTGTTGGCGAGCCATGTTGTAGTTAGCCGTGCTCAGCAATCCGGGCAACAAGCTCCCACGCATAACAGAGAGCTCTTGTGAGATCGGGTTCAAGAGCGAAGGGCCTGGGGGAGCCAGGTCGATTTCAGCATGTAGCGCCGGATCTACAAAGCTGTAGCTGATGATCTCGCTGAAGCCACGGGCGGATAGAAGGTCTCTCATCCAGTCTTCGGATACGATGGCCTCCGGTGCACTTGCCAGTACCGTGTCCCCGGCGGATCGGATAGAGGGAATACGGTCGTAGCCGTAGACGCGCGCGACTTCTTCGATCAGATCTTCCTCGATGGCAATATCGAATCGAAACGCAGGCGGATTTACCGTCCAGCCGTCAGCGCTGGATTCTGCGGCAAAACCGAGCCTCGCGAAAATCTGGTCGACCTCTTGGTTGGCTACCTTAACGCCCAACATACGTTCGAGACGCGCCGCGTCCAAAGACACCGTTCGTGGTGGCGGCAAATGTTCTTCCGCCACCTCGATTGCGGTCTCGCCCACAGTGCCGCCGGCGATCTCTTGCAGCAAGGCGCATGCACGATACTGCGCACGGGCCTGCTCCGTCGGGTCTACACCCCTTTCGAAGCGCATTGATGCATCGGTATGCAAACCGAATTTGCGTGCTTCGCCCGCCATAGTTGCAGGCGTGAACCAGGCAGCCTCAAACAGAATATCGGTTGTTTCCGACGTCACTGCCGTAGAGTCACCGCCCATGATGCCAGCAAGTCCGATCGCGCCGGAGTCATCGGCAATAACCAGAGTATCGGCCGGCAGCTCGATGTCTCGCCCATCCAGCAACTTCAGAGGCTCACCCTGAGTGGCGCGCCGCACCTGGATGGGGCCCTCAAGCTTGGCGAGGTCATAAGCGTGCATCGGCTGTCCCAGTTCCATCATCACGTAGTTTGTGATGTCGACTACCGGGTGAATGCTACGAATGCCGCTGCGGCGAAGCCGCTCCACCATCCATGTCGGCGCTGACGCATTGGGATCGATGCCGCGAACAACGGTTCTTGAAAACACCGGGGCGCCATCTGCTGCTTGAATCGCTACAGGATAAACCTGGTCGTCCGTGGATTCGGGCGTCGCAACTGCGGGCGCATCGAGTTGGTGGCCGGCAAACGTCGCAACTTCACGCGCGATACCAAGCAAGGAGAAACAGTCACCACGGTTAGGGGTCAAATCGACGTCGATGACCGAATCTGGCATTCCAAACTGTTCGCTGATCGATGCACCGACTGTCCACGCGGATGGCAGTTCGAGAATGCCATCATGGTCGTCTCGGAGACCTAATTCGCGCCCCGAGCACAACATCCCTGCAGACTCGACACCACGGAGTTTCGACTTTCGTATTTTCAGACCGCCCGGCAGACGTGCGCCAATTTGCGCCAGCGCCACGGTGAGTCCGGACCTTACGTTAGGTGCACCGCACACAATGTTGTGTGTGTCAGTGCCATCGTTGACCTGGCATACACGCAGCTTGTCGGCATCGGGATGTGGCTCAACGCCCTCGACAGTGGCAACCACCACCTTTGCATCCAGCTCGAGCGGCTCGTGGTCGTCGACCTCAAGTCCCGCGAGCGTAAGGCGCTCAAGCAGAAAATCCAGCTCAAGCTCTTGCCCAACGATGGACTCCAACCAACGCTTGCTGAATTTCATGAGAACTGCCCCAGAAAACGCACGTCATTCTCGAAGAGCGTGCGCAGGTCGGTGATCCCATACCGCAGCATCGCGAGTCGCTCGATACCGATACCGAACGCATAGCCACCATATTCAGCCGGGTCAACATTCACATTCTTCAGCACATTGGGATGCACCATCCCGCAGCCCAGAATTTCAAGCCAGGTGCCATTCTCCATGAGCACATCGACCTCAGCAGATGGCTCGGTGAACGGGAAATATGACGGGCGGAAACGCAGCGTCGCTTCGCGTTCGAAAAACTGCGTAACGAAATCGTGCAACACCGCTTTCAGATTGGCGAAGCTGATGCGCTTGTCGATCACAAGTCCTTCGACCTGATCAAACATTGGGGTGTGCGTCTGATCGGAATCACATCGATAGACTCGACCCGGGCAAATAACGCGGATGGGTACACCCTCATTCACAATCGTACGAATCTGCGTCGGCGAAGTATGCGTGCGCAGCAATCGACCGTCACCGAAGTAGAACGTGTCGTGCATCGCGCGTGCAGGATGGTTCTCGGGAATGTTCAGCGCCGTAAAGTTGTGGAAATCATCCTCGATTTCGGGCCCATGACGGACCCCGAAACCGGCACCGCGGAAGATTTCTTCAATCCGACGTCTAGCGAGTGTTACGGGATGGAGCGTGCCCTTGGGCTTGGATCGACCAGGAAGGGTGACATCGATCTTCTCGCTGGCAATTCGGGACGCTAACGCCGCTGCTGCAAGCGTTGCCCCCCGCGCCTCGATCGCTTTGGAGACCGACGCCTTTGCTGCGTTGATCGCCTGACCAGCAGCCGGACGCTCAGCCGGGTCTAGCCCACCCAGTTGCTTTAGCAAAGCGGTGAGCTGACCTTTTTTTCCAAGGAACTCGACGCGTGCAGCGTCGAGTGCCGATGTGGAATCGGCAGCGTCTACCGCTGCCATCGCTGTCGAGAGGATCTCGTCGAGCTGCTGCACAGTCGCGTCCCTATAGATCCGGGACTTTTGCCCCGACACTGTTTATCCGTCGCTGAGGACGACTTAGGCGCTCAGCTGCGCCTTCGCCTGCTCTGCCAATGCTGCGAACGATTCGGGCTGGTGCACCGCCAGATCAGCGAGCACTTTGCGGTCGATTTCGATCTCAGCTTTGCTGAGACCATGCATCAGACGGCT
The DNA here is from genome assembly GCA_039821645.1 of Pseudomonadota bacterium. Taxonomy (GTDB): domain Bacteria; phylum Pseudomonadota; class Gammaproteobacteria; order Steroidobacterales; family Woeseiaceae; genus CALBPI01. The sequence goes on along the minus strand of JBCBNU010000048.1, from coordinate 16,933 downwards.
GTACGAGAGACCGTTAATGCGGGCAGCCGCATTAATTCGAGCGATCCAGAGACGACGAAACTCGCGCTTGCGCGTACGCCGGTCACGGTAGGCATATTGGCCCGCTTTAATGACCGCTTGTTTGGCAACGCGGAAGACCTTTCTCCGCGCTCCGTAATAACCTTTAGCTTTGCTGAGGACTTTCTTGTGACGCGCACGTGCGATCACACCACGTTTGACTCGTGCCATGTTCTAAATCCTCCGGCTCAGCTAAACGGCAGCATACGACGGACGGCTTTGACGTCCGCCTCAGCGACTTGCAGGGTGTTACCCAGCTGGCGCTTCCGCTTGCTACTCTTCTTGGTGAGGATATGGTTCAGGTGCGATTGAGCGCGCTTGAAGCCGCCCTTACCTGTCCGACGAAAGCGCTTTGCCGCGCCCCGGTTAGTCTTCATCTTAGACACAATGGTCTCCTGTTTTTTCTGGCCAGTTCACAGCATCCACTGTTGCTGGCGAGTCGAATTTTCGACTGCTTATTTCCGCGGACCGAAATCCGCACTTTTCTAATTTCGCCGTCTGGACGTCGAATCTACTGCTTGCGAGGTGCGATCACCATCACCATTTGCCGTCCTTCCATTTGCGGCATCTGCTCGACCGTTCCTAATTCTTCCAAATCACCTCTGACCCGCTTCAGAAGATCTGCACCAATTTGTTGGTGAGCCATCTCTCGGCCACGGAACCGAAGTGTAACCTTCGTTTTGTCACCGTTCTCAAGGAACGCAATGAGCTTCTTCAGCTTGACTTGATAGTCGCCCTCTTCTGTGCCGGGGCGAAATTTAATTTCCTTGACCTGCGATTGCTTTTGCTTGCGACGGGCTGACTGGTTTTTCTTGTTCTGCTCAAACACGAACTTGCCATAGTCCATGATTCGGCATACAGGTGGTTCGGCGTTAGGCGAAACCTCAACCAGATCCATTCGTTCTTCGCGGGCGAGCTCGAGTGCTTGTGCGATGGGCATGACGCCCGCTTGCTCTCCATCCTGCCGGATGACCCTGACCTGTGGCGCGAGTATGTCCCCGTTACGCCTGGCCCGTTTTGCAGCTGCGATATGCAGATCCTCCTAAAAACCCAAAAATACGCATGGCTCCTCTGCCATGCAGCCCGCAATTGTACGCCTGCAGCCGAGTCTGAAACAAGACCACAAGTCCATAAAATCACAGGTATTTCGTGCCAGAAACGTTCCTGAACGCCGAGGCTGGTGGGCGATGGTGGTTTCGAACCACCGACCTCCACGATGTCAACGTGGCGCTCTACCCCTGAGCTAATCGCCCTATCCGTTCGCGATAAGCCTCGCGAGGACGCGCAGCTTATCGGAAATCTATCGAGAGACCAAGCCCTTAGCGCGCGTTTCAGGCAACGTCACTGGACGTCAATCCGAGTCCCGCTTTCTTGAGCTTCTCAATCTCGTCGCGCACAGCGGCAGCCTGCTCGAATTCCAGCTCGCGAGCGTGTTTAAACATCTTCTGTTCAAGCTGCCGAATGCGCTTCATCGTCAATTCAGGCGTAGCGGGCACCTCCACATTCTTGCCTTTTCCACCCGACTTGCTGCCCTTACGGCCAGCTTTGCGCATACTGCCGGCTTCCATGATATCCGCCACCGACTTCCGAATGGTTTTCGGGGTGATGCTATGCTCTGCATTGAAGTCCAGTTGCCTGGAGCGGCGCCGTTCAGTTTCCTCAAGCGCTCGTCGTATGCTGTCAGTGACTTTGTCGGCGTAAAGAATTGCGGTCCCATTCACATTCCTTGCGGCGCGCCCGATCGTCTGGATTAACGACCCCTCCGATCGAAGAAAACCCTCCTTATCAGCATCAAGGATCGCTACGAGCGACACCTCAGGCATATCCAAGCCTTCTCTTAGCAGATTGATGCCAACCAGCACGTCGAACTCTCCAAGCCGCAGGTCCCTAATGATCTCCGTGCGCTCGACCGTGTCGATGTCAGAGTGCAGATAGCGCACCTCAACATCATGTTCACGCAGATAGTCGGTAAGGTCCTCGGCCATTCGCTTCGTGAGCGTCGTAATCAGGACCCGCTCTTCTACAGCAACCCGCTTGCGAATCTCGGACAACACATCATCCACCTGTGATGCGACCGGACGGATGTCTACGATCGGGTCGACCAATCCCGTTGGGCGTACGACCTGCTCGACGGTGTTGTCGCCATGTTCCTTTTCATACTTGCCCGGAGTTGCGGAGACGTAGATCGTCTGAGGCGAGAGCCCTTCAAATTCATCAAAACGCAGCGGGCGATTATCGAGCGCGGATGGCAGTCGGAAACCATATTCAACCAGTGTTTCCTTGCGCGCTCGGTCCCCGCGATACATAGCACCCAACTGTGGGACCGTTACGTGACTCTCGTCCACGACAAGCAAGGCATCTGGCGGCAGATAATCGAAAAGACAAGGTGGCGGTGCGCCGGGACCACGCCCGGAAAGATACCGCGAATAATTCTCGATACCGTTGCAATAACCGAGCTCCTGGATCATTTCGATATCAAACATCGTCCGCTGCTCGAGCCGCTGCGCTTCTAGCAACTTGCCGACATCGCGAAGTACAGCCAGCCTCTCGCGCAACTCGTCTTTGATATGAACGAGTGCCCCGAGCAACCGATCTCGAGGGGTTACATAGTGCGATTTTGGGAAAATGGTCAGCCTGGGAACGGACTCAAGAACCTCGCCGGTCAGTGGGTCGAAAAACGACAAAGACTCGACCTCGTCATCGAATAGCTCAATACGCACGGCATCGCGCTCGCTCTCGGCAGGAAACACGTCGATTATTTCGCCACGGACGCGATAAGTCCCCTGGCTGAGTTCGATTTCATTGCGCTTGTACTGCATCTCCGCCAGTCGGCGCAGGACCGACCGTTGGTCGATTTGCTCGCCGCGAGACAAATGGAGCACCATCGAAAAATAACTCTCCGGGTCGCCTAGACCGTAGATCGCTGAAACCGTAGCGACAATGATCGAATCACGACGCTCGATGAGGGCCTTAGTCGCGGACAAACGCATTTGCTCGATATGCTGATTTATCGACGCATCCTTCTCGATAAAAGTATCGGACGACGGCACATACGCTTCAGGTTGGTAGTAGTCGTAGTAGGAAACGAAATACTCCACGGCATTTTCGGGAAAAAACTCGCGCATTTCCCCATAGAGCTGAGCCGCAAGCGTCTTGTTAGGCGCCAGAATAATAGTGGGTCGTTGAACCGCCTGAATGACGTTGGCGATCGAGAAGGTCTTGCCGCTGCCCGTGACACCCAGCAACGTCTGCTTGGCCAGGCCATCGCGCAAACCCTCGGTGAGTCCCGCAATCGCAGTGGGCTGATCCCCGGCAGGCTCATAATCCGATGACAGGGCAAATGGTTTTGCGTCCGTAGCGGTCATTGCTTGAAACCCTCTCTTGACTTGTCTAAGGACGTTCGCCAGAATTCGCGGCTCCCTGATCGGGGGACGCTTCCTCGGTAGCTCAGTTGGTAGAGCGGTCGACTGTTAATCGATTGGTCGCTGGTTCGAGTCCGGCCCGAGGAGCCAGTCATTGAAAGGCCCGCTTTGTGCGGGCCTTCTTCCTGGAATCCGTGGCCCTATTGAGGCTAGCGATTCTTCAAGTACTCGCTAAATCGATCACCTAACTCCGGATGGGCCAGCGCTAACTCCACCGTCGCTTGAAGATACCCGAGTTTGCTACCACAGTCATACCGAGTGCCACTGAACGGCATTGCGTGAACAGCGTGTTCTTGCAGCATTGCCGCGATGCCATCAGTGAGCTGAATCTCCCCACCGGCACCTCTCCCGGTGTTCTCCAATTTCTCGAAGACTGTTGGTTCCAGCAGATACCTGCCGACAACAGCGAGATTGGACGGCGCATCCTCAGGGGCGGGCTTCTCTACGATGTACTCAATGCGACCACCATTGGCCGCATCGTTTGCACCGATATCGACGATGCCATAGCTGGCAGTCTGCGAGGGCGGCACCGTCTCGACACCGAGCACGCTGACGTCACCGCCCTGTGATTCCCGATACGCAGCCATTTCGTCAAGACAGGGCATTTCTCCTGCAATCAGATCATCCGCGAGATGCACGAAAAAGGGCTCATTCCCGACAGCCGGTCTCGCGCATAAGACAGCATGACCCAGCCCGAGTGGTTCGCCCTGGCGAATGTAAATACACGAGACACCCTCGGGAACGATATCTCGCACGCTGGAGAGAAGATCGAGCTTGTTGCTCGCTTCGAGCGCACGTTCCAGCTCGGGGTCGCTATCAAAATGATCCTCGATAGCCCGTTTGGAAGCACCAGTCACAAAAACCAGTCGCGTCGCGCCGGCGGCAACCGCCTCTTCAACCGCATATTGGATCAGTGGTTTGTCGACCACGGGCAGCATTTCTTTGGGACTCGCCTTGGTCGCCGGAAGAAAACGGGTACCACGCCCCGCTACGGGGAAGACGGCTACTCTGACAGCTTTTGGCATATCACGCTCCTAGTGAAGGCCGTGATGATACCGAATTTCCCGATCAAAACCGGTACGTAGCACCCGATTGCCCTAACTGCTATTCATCGCTATCTGAACCACTTTCCTCAATAACGATGTTATGGCGGTTGGCCTCGATCGTACGAGGTCCAATCCCGGTAACCTCTGCCAAAGCTTCCGGTGTGGCGAATGGGCCATTGGCATTCCGATACGCAACGATGGCGCGCGCCTTGGTGATGCCTACTCCTTCGAGATTTTCGGCAATGAGCTCAGCACTCGCGCTGTTGACATTAACGGGCTCCGCGAAAGCGACTGAGGAACAGAAAACGAGAACTGCGGCTATGATCAACCGTAATTTTTGCATGGCAATACTCCCTTGGTGATATCGGCAAACACCGACATCAACATACTTAAGGGTTAGTCTTTAGGTTGCACTGCCAAAAACTGGCGTTAACCTGGAATAACCGGGCCATAAGAAGCAGCACTCAATAATTGACGTCGCCGTCGGCGCCCAACAACGTATCGAACTGTACTTTTTCGATCGGGCGAAAACTCTCCCAGTTCCTGCATCCCGGGCACTGCCAGAGCAACTGTCGCGAAGCAAAGCCACACTGATTACAGCGATAACGAGGGGCGCCCGATGCGAGCTTCGCCATCGCTGTGCGCAACTGCTCGATAGCAGCGGCGGCAACCTCACCCGATGCGCCTTCGATCAGTTGGCGAGTGTCGACGAAACTGCTGAGCACCTCATGCGAGAGGATATACTGGCGCACGCAATCGTCGATAAACGGACTTCGGACCGAAGGGTGATGTAACGCCGCTCTGGCGATCTCCTCCCGGGCATCGGCTCGTTCGACAACAATCTCGTTCAACACCTCATCAAGTCGCCGCTCCTGGCCTTCAAACATCGACTGCAACTGCGGTAACAACTCGATGAGGTAGATTCCGTCTTGAGCGAGCACTTGTCGAAACAGCTTGGTCGCGAGTGTCACATCGCCTTGCTGCAAAGCAATCTCGCCGCGCAGGATTGCCCCTCGGGTCAATCGCTGGCGTCTCGCCTGAGAGAGTCGGACGTATTCTCTAGCCTTTCCGACATCACCGCCATCAAGTGCGATTCGCGCGAGTTCGCAGTAGTAGTTACTGAGTTGCGCGGCGGCACCATCAACCTTGGCGGCCTCTAGCTGACGAGCGGCAACGACCGCATTTTCCCACTCGCTCTCCTGTTCGTAGATGCGGCACAAATGCCGCAAGCTTTCCAGGCGGTGATTGGCCCCCTCTGCCAGCTGCGCAAAAAGGTTTTCGGCTCGGTCAAGAAGCCCAGCATGCAGGTAATCGCGCGCCAATGAAAACAACGCCTGATCGCGCTGACTCTTTGCGAGGTTCGGGCGCGCAATAATATTTTGGTGAACCCGGATTGCCCTATCCACCTCGCCGCGCCGGCGGAACAAGCTCCCTAGCGCAAAATATGTTTCGATGGTTTGGTCATCGACTTGGACCAGGCGCAGGAAATGCTCAAGGGCCTGATCGTTTTGGTCGTTGAGAAGGAAATTCAGACCTTTCAAATACTCGGAGTTGAGCGGCTGAACTCGAGGTTCATCCGGATCATCGCCACCGAAGCGACCAAATAGAAACCCCGCTGCTGCCAGCAGCAAGAACAGGCCGGCCAGCAGCAGTATTTGTTCGAGGCCGTCAGTTGGCATCTTGCAGCGGCAGGCTGCGCAGGCTCTTCACCTCTGCCTCGGACACTCTTAGCGCCTTCCGGAGTCGCCTGCGGTCGTTGAACACACGTACAAGCACAAGTGAAGCGCACAACAGTCCGATCAGAACACCAACTACCATGGCGCCGATGATGATAAGCGACTTGGGCAGCTCGTAGACCGCGTAAAGCAAATCGACCTCGACGACGGCCGTATTGACCGACGCGAACACAGCCGCCAAAAGTGCGGCCGCGATCAAGACTACGACGGTGATGATCCGCTGAATCACTGGTTAACTTGAGCCAGTGGCCGAGCTGCTGTTCAGCTCTTTATTGCGAGGTGGCGCCCGGCGTTCACGCGATCCCGAAGATCTTTGCCCGGCTTGAAGTGAGGAACATGCTTGCCCGAAAGCGCAACAGCAGCGCCCGTCTTTGGATTACGTCCTTGCCGAGGGGGACGGAAATGCAAAGAAAAACTGCCGAATCCGCGAATCTCGATTCGGTCTCCGTGAGACAACGAATCGCTCATGAGCTCAAGCAAATGCTTAACAGCAAGTTCGACGTCCTTCGCGGGGAGGTGTCGTTGCTTGCGAGCAATTAATTCAATGAGTTCCGACTTAGTCATCGCTCGCTATATTAAGCGCGAACCGGGCCGGGGACAAGCGAGCTGGCCACGATTTACGCAGCCAGCCCGCTCAGACCGATTAGTCGTTTCCGCCGGTCATCTTCTCTTTGAGGAGATCACCCAGCGTCGTGGCGCCACCGGAAGCGGCCGACTCGGACTGATAACTCTGCAGAGCCTCCGCTTCTTCGTGGAATTCCTTAGCCTTGATCGACAACGCAATGCTTCGGTTCTTGCGATCGACTCCGGTGAAGCGAGCTTCCACTTCTTCGCCAACTTTCAAGACGGTTCGAGCATCTTCGACGCGTTCTCGCGACAATTCCGATGCTCGAAGTGACCCGATCAAACCATCCCCAAGATCTACCAAGGCGCCGCGAGCATCGACCTCGGTAATCGTGCCGGTAACGACACTGCCTTTCGGGTTTCCGGCCATCCAGGCTGAAAGCGGATCGCGGTCCAGTTGCTTGATGCCGAGTGAGATGCGTTCGCGCTCGGAATCGATAGCGAGAACGACCGCCTCGACTTCCTGACCTTTCTGGTAGTTGCGAACCGAGTCATCACCGTTGTCGTCCCAGGACAGATCAGATAAGTGCACGAGCCCGTCAATACCGCCGTCCAAGCCAATGAAAATGCCGAAGTCTGTGATCGACTTGATTTGGCCTTTGACACGATCGCCACGGTTGAACATCGAGCCGAATTCGGCCCATGGGTTCGACTTGCACTGTTTGATGCCGAGGGAAATGCGACGACGATCCTCATCAATCTCGAGGACCATGACCTCAACCTCCTCACCAAGGTGAACCACCTTCTGAGGATTAACGTTCTTGTTCGTCCAATCCATTTCAGACACATGAACGAGACCTTCAACGCCCTCTTCAATCTCCACAAAGCAACCATAGTCAGCTATGTTGGTGACTTTACCGAACAGTCGAGTGTTCGGCGGGTAGCGACGCGCGATGTTCTGCCACGGATCCGCACCCAACTGTTTGATACCGAGAGAAACACGTTGACGCTCCCGATCGAATTTCAGGATCTTAACGTCGATCTCTTCGCCAACCGCGACCACCTCAGATGGGTGCTTGACGCGCTTCCACGCCATATCGGTAATGTGCAGCAGACCGTCGATGCCGCCTAGGTCAACAAACGCACCATAATCTGTGAGGTTCTTGACGATACCTTTGACGGTGTTGCCTTCCTGCAGACTCTTGAGGAGCTCTTCGCGTTCTGCGCTGTACTCTTCTTCAACGACCGCGCGACGCGACACAACTACGTTGTTGCGCTGCTGGTCGAGTTTGATCACTTTGAATTCGAGCACTTTGCCCTCGAGATACGACGGGTCGCGGACTGGGCGTACATCGACAAGCGAGCCCGGCAGGAATGCGCGGACGTTCTCGATTTCGACCGTGAAACCACCCTTGACGCGACCGTTGATCACGCCGTTGACGATTTCACTGGCTTCGAATGCTTTTTCCAGTCGCGTCCAGGTACGAGCACGCTTCGCTTTCTCACGCGAGAGACGGGTTTCGCCGAAACCATCTTCGACGGCGTCCAGTGCAACCTCGACAACATCGCCTTCGTTGACTTCGACCTCGCCGCTTTCGTTACGGAACTGTTCGACAGGAATGACGGCCTCTGACTTCAGGCCGGCGTTTACGATAACGACATCAGAATTTACTTCGATGACCGTACCGTTAAGGATTGTCCCTGGAGTTATTTGTTGACTCGCAAGGCTTTCTTCAAAGAGTTGAGCAAAACTTTCAGACATGTTGTTGGAACCAAGCCACCCTGAGGCAGCACCTTGTATTAACTAAACGTAACCGTCCTGTGCTTCCTGCACTGACGTACTACCACGAAAAACGCACCGCGCTCCTGGCGGTGCAACCAAAAAAATATAACTCAAACGATGCTTAGGAGCCGGAGTCCCAGCCCATCACTCGCTCGGGACCCCACCACCGTCGACCTGCGGTTCGTCGAATCGAAGCCGTTTCAATTCCAGAACCCTCGAGACCACCGTGTTGATATCCAAGTCTGACGAATCAATGATCACCGCGTCATCCGCAGGTCTCAGAGGAGCAGCCTCTCGCGCTTGGTCGCGCGCATCGCGCCGCTCTATGTCCGTCAAAAGTGCGCGGAGAGTAACATCAAAATTTTTGTCTAACAACTGCTTATACCGTCTCTGAGCACGCTCCTCGGCACTTGCTGTCAGATAAATTTTCAGCGCGGCTTCGGGGAAAACCACTGTCCCCATGTCTCGCCCATCTGCCACGAGCCCGGGCGCCGTCGCGAAGGCCCGCTGCCGATCAAGCAATGCGTCTCTGACCGGCTGTAATGCTGCAACCTTGGACGCGGCATCACCGATCTGCTCGGTCCGGACCTCCAGGGTCACGTCTTGCTCATCCAGGAAAATCTGCTGCTCGTCGCCTATCGGTACGAAACGAACACTAAGGTTGCGCGCAATCGCGCCGATACGGTCCGTCTCCGAAAGGGCCACTCCAAGTCGGATCGCTGCCAGTCCGGTCAGTCGGTAGAGCGCCCCAGAGTCGAGCAAATGCCAACCCAACGACTGTGCGACTCGCGCAGCAGCCGTGCCCTTTCCCGAACCGCTAGGACCATCGATCGCAATAACCGGGGAATCACTCACTGACAACTTCCACGCTGAGACCACATTCCACAGCAAGTTTCTGAAAATCTGGAAAAGAAGTTGCGATGTTCTGTGGGCGCTCCACCTCGACCACACCCTCTGCGTTAGCGCCCGCGACCGCAAACGCCATGGCAATCCTGTGATCATGGAAGCTGTCGACCCGCCCTCCGCGCAAGGTACCACCAGTAATCTCGACCCAGTCGGAACCCTCGTCGACAGTTGCCCCTAATGCCCGAAGACCCGCTGTCATCGCGGCGATGCGGTCGCTTTCCTTGTGACGGAGCTCACCGAGCCCCTCAAAACGGCTGACGCCCTCGGCGGCAGCCGCCGCGACAAACAGCACGGGGAATTCGTCGATCGCGAGCGGTACCAGCTCATCTGTGACGTGAACCGCCTTCAGACTCGAACCGAATATATGCAAATCTGCGACCGGTTCGCCGCCGCACATACGGGGGTTTAACTGACGTATATCTGCCCCCATCATTTCGAGGATCTTAAGCACACCATCGCGAGTTGGATTAACACCAATTTGCTGCAAGATTACGCTACTTCGCGGCACAATCGACGCAGCTACAAGAAAAAACGCTGCAGAGGATAGGTCTGCTGGTACCTGGATATCGACGGGGCTTAACCGCTCAGGCGGTGTGAGCGTAACGGTGTTGCCTTCCGACTCAATGACGACACCCATTGCGGCCAACATTCTCTCTGTATGATCCCGGCTTACCGCCGGCTCGATCACCGATACCGGGCCAACTGCATACAGTCCTGCGATCAGAAGCGCGCTCTTCAATTGCGCACTCGCCACCGGGAGTTCATATGAAAACGCCGAAAGCTCGCCGGCCGGGGCGGTGACGCGAATCGGTGCATGTCCATCTGTGGTCCGAATGTTCGCACCCATTGCATTGAGCGGATCCGCCACTCGCGCCATGGGTCGGACCGACAGCGACTCGTCACCGATGAGCTCACTATCGAACCGCTGGCCTGCAAGCAAACCACAAAACAGACGCATCCCGGTGCCGGCATTGCCCATATCTAGTGGCCCATCTGGCCTGATCAGCCCCTCGAGCCCAACGCCGTGTACTGTATACAGCCCGTCGCTAGTTCGATCGATTTGCACGCCCATGCGCTCTAGCGCCCTGGCGGTCGCCTTGCAGTCCTCTCCTTCAAGCAACCCTTCTATCTTTGAGGTGCCCTCGGCCAACGCCGAAAACATCAAAGATCGGTGCGAAATCGACTTATCTCCGGGTAACCGCAGCGATCCACCGAGGGGCGTCAATACCCGACTGCTCCTTAAGATTTCGCCCATCGCTAAAGAACCGCGCGCGGGTACGCGCCAATAATTCGGCACAATGACGCCGCGGGCGCCATAGCCGCCACGGCCGTTTTAACATTCTGGTCGTCAGGATGCCCATCCAGATCGATAAAGAACACGTAATCCCAAACTCCACGTCGAGAAGGTCGAGATTCGATTCGGCTCATGTTGACGCCTGCGTCCGACAACGGTGTCAGTAATCGGTACAAGGCGCCCGCACCGTCCGACTGCTTTGCTGACAACAACAACGCAGTCTTGTCATCGCCACTGGGCGGCAGAAGCTTCTTACCGAGCACCAAAAAACGTGTGGTGTTGTCGGCGCGATCCTCAATATTGGAGACGAGCTTCTTCAAACTGTATACATCCGCTGCGGCCTGCCCTGCAATCGAGGCAGTACCGGTCTCGTCACGCGCTCTACGTTCTCATGCCGCATAGCTGCTGAGGCTGATGAGTTCGACTTTCGGCAGATGTTCACGAAGCCACGCTCGACATTGCGCCAAAGACTGCTGGTGGGCGCAAATCCTCTGGATACCTTCAAGCGTTTGACCGTCAGTACCGAGCAAATGCTGTTCAATTGGAATTTCGATCTCCCCGCAAATCTTCAGCGGTGAGCTCACAAACAGGTCAAGCGTGTGGTTCACGGTGCCTTCGGTGGAGTTCTCGATCGGAACAACACCAAAATCGGCGTCGCCCGCCTCAACTTCGTGGAATACCTGGTCAATGGTCGCAAAAGGCAAATCATTAATGGAATGGCCAAAGTGCTTCAGCGCGGCGCTCTGGGTGAACGTGCCGGCAGGCCCAAGGTAGGCAATCTTTAAAGGCGCCTGCTGAGCGAGACAAGCTGACATAATTTCTCGAAACAGCCGAACGATCTCCTCGTCCGACAGCGGACCCTTGTTCCGCTCGATGACTTGGCGCAGCACTTGCGCTTCTCGGTCTGCCCGATAGAACCCTGAGTTGTCTGGCGCATCTCGCTTCGCAATGCCCACTTGTTGTGCCAGTTCCGCACGACGTGCGATCAACGACTGAATTTCGGTATCGATGGCATCAATGGCCACCCTGACCTCGCTCAGAGCCTGAGTTCTATCGGAGTCACTCATGGCAAATGTCGGTCCTACACACCGGGCACTCGGACTCGGAGAACCCCATCGATGTCACGCATGGCTACCAGCGCGTCCTCCGCGAGTGGCGCGTCCAAATCGATGATTGTATACGCCACGTCACCTCTTGATTTATTCAACAAATCTAGAATGTTACGGTCGTTTTCTGCGATTATGGTTGAGATTTGACCGACCATGTTCGGTACATTCCGATTCGCGATTGTGACGCGCCAGCTTTCCCCAACTCGCGGCAACTTCGCGTCGGGAAAATTTACCGAATGTCGGATATTGCCGTTCTCCAGGTAATCTTTGAGGGTGTCGGCAACCATCACCGCACAATTGTCTTCAGCCTCCCCTGTGGACGCCCCCAGATGCGGATAACCGATGATTTTCGGGTGTCCAATGGTGTCTGGATTCGGGAAATCGGTGACGTACGCATGCAGTCGGCCTTCATTCAGGGCGCGGATCACGGCGGCGTCATCGACAATGCCACCGCGCGCCAGATTGATTAGCACCGCATCCTTTTTCATAAGCCCAAGGCGCTCATCATTGAGCAGATGACGGGTCGCATCACTGAGCGGAACATGCACCGTCAGGATATCGACCGCCGAGAGGAGCTGCTCGATGCTCGATGCCTCCTCCACCCCAGCTGAAAGTTGCCATGCTCGACGAACCGTCATGTGAGGGTCGAATCCCATCACCTGCATGCCAAGAGCGAGTGCAGTGTTGCACACCTCAACGCCGATCGCCCCGAGACCGATCACCCCAAGGGTTTTACCGGGTAGCTCAAACCCTGCGTACTGCTTCTTGCCTGCCTCAACCGCCTTACTTACCGTCGCCGCATCGCCTTCGAGGCCTGCGACATAGTTTAGTGCCGGCTGGATGTTGCGAGCAGCCATCAGCGCACCCGCGAATACCAGCTCTTTGACCGCATTGGCGTTGGCGCCCGGGGCGTTGAAAACCGGGACGCCGAGGTCACTGAGTGCATCAATCGGGATATTATTCGTGCCCGCACCAGCACGACCAACGGCTTCCAGTGAATCCGGAATCTGCATATCGTGCATTTTGTGGGAGCGCACGAGAATGCCATGAGGATCGCTAAGCGCAGACGCCACTTCATAATCCCCGCGCGGCAGACGCTTTAATCCGGCGACGGAAATATTGTTCAGGGTTTGAACTCTATACATAGCGCTTCGCCTAACCGTTACGTTTCTCGAAATCCTGCATGAACGAGACGAGCGCGTCGACTCCTTCCTGCGGCATCGCGTTATAGAGACTGGCACGCATTCCACCGACCGACCGATGACCTTTCAGCGTGACCAAACCGGCATCTGCCGCCTCATTCAAGAATTGACTATCGAGCTCGGCATTGGCCAACGTGAATGGCACGTTCATGCGCGAGCGCGAGCGCACAGGAACCGGACTCGAATAGAAGTCAGACTGATCGATCGCACCGTATAGCGTTTCCGCCTTGCGTTGGTTGCGCAGTGCCATGACGCCCAACCCGCCCTCGTCTAGCAACCAGCGAAACACCAGGCCAGCAACGTACCAAGCGAACGTAGGTGGTGTGTTGCTCATCGAACCTGCTGCAGCGTGGGCGGCGTACTGCAACATCGTCGGCACACCTTCCCGACGCGGCTCCAGAAGGTCCTCACGGATCAAGACGATGGTGAGCCCGGCGGGGCCAATATTCTTTTGAGCGCCCGCATAAATCACACCGAATCGATCGACCTCAATTGGTCGGGACAGTATCGTTGAACTCATATCCGCGACGAGCGGTGCGTCGGTAGCATCGTCCGGAATGTCATGAAACTCAACGCCTCCAATGGTTTCATTCGGCGTGTAATGCAAAAATGCGGCAGCGTTGGAGACTTTCCAACCCTCCACGGGCGGTATGTCGGTGTAGTTGTTGTCCACAGCGTCAGCAACCAGGTTTACACGGGCGTAGCGCTGCGCTTCTTTGATGGCCTTCTTACCCCAGCTTCCCGTGACGACGTAGTCCACCGTATCGTCAGCTGTAGCCAGATTCATAACCGACATCGAAAACTGCAGCGTCGCGCCGCCCTGCAAAAACAGGACTTTATAGTCATCGGGGATCTTCAACAGCGCACGCAAATCCGACTCAGCCTGCTCAGCGATGCCCACGAACTCCTTGCCGCGGTGGCTCATTTCCATCACAGACATGCCGCTCTCACCCCAGCTCAACATATCGTCGCGAACACTTTGCAACACAGGCTCTGGCAGCACTGCGGGACCAGCGCTGAAGTTGAAAATACGTTCCATTACTCGGCCTCTTCGTCGTCGATCGCTTCGATACGTGCAAGCCCGGTTAACAGGTCACCCTCGTCCAGTCGGATAAGCGTGACACCCTGCGTATTGCGTCCGAGCTGAGAGATTTCGCTTACAGAGGTTCTAACAAGTGTGCCCTGATGGCTGATCAACATGACCTCGTCGTCCTCGGCCACACGCAACGCACCGACACACCGCCCATTACGGTCAGAAGCCTGAATAGCGATCACGCCCTGTCCGCCACGACCCTGCACATTGAAGTCAGCAACCGCGGTGCGCTTGCCAAAACCGTGCTCTGTAGCGATGAGCAATACTTCCTCATCCCGTACAACACGCATCGCGATGACCGCCTGGTCGGACGAGACCTTGATACCTCGAACACCGGCGGCGCCACGCCCCATTGCGCGAACATCATCACTCGCAAATCGTATTGCTTTGCCTGAGTTAGCGAAGAGCATCACATCCTCACCGGCGGAAAGGATCGCGACATCAACAAGCGCATCGTCCTCGCGGATGTCGATCGCGATAATTCCGTTGCTCCTCGGACGAGAGAACGCCTCCAGAGAGGTCCGTTTCACAGTCCCGTTGCGCGTTGCAAAAATGACGTAACGATCCGCCGGAAACTCCCGCGTGGGCACGACCGCATTGATGCGCTCATCCTGCTCGAGCGGCAGAAGATTTACGATCGGTTTGCCGCGGGATCCTCGTCCGGCCTGTGGCAGCTGATAGACCTTTAGCCAGTACACCTTACCGCGGCTGGAGAAACACAGCAGCGTGTCATGCGTGTTCGCTACAAACAGATGTTCGATGAAATCCTCGTCCTTCATCCGCGTTGCAGATCGGCCACGCCCGCCCCGCTTCTGCGCCTGGTAGGTATCGGGGGACTGCGCCTTGGCATAGCCAGCGTGCGACAGCGTCACCACTACATCGGATTCAGGGATCAAGTCCTCGATGCTGAGATCGCTGTGGTCCTCCACAATCTCGGTGCGGCGTTCATCGTTGAACTGCTCACGCACTGCTGCGAGCTCCTCCCGAATCACCTCGAGCAGGCGGTCAGGATCAGCAAGGATCAAAGAGTATTCTTTAATTTTCTCAAGTAGATCGCTGTATTCCTTGAGAATTTTATCCTGCTCAAGCCCGGTGAGCTTGTGCAGTCGAAGGTCCAGAATCGCCTGAGCCTGAGTCTCGGACAGTCGGTAACGCACTGCATCACCCTGACCGCGAATCCCGAACGACTCATCGAGACCATCAGGACGGGTGTCGATACTGCCCGCCCGCGAAATCATCTCAGTCACCTGACCCGACGCCCAGTCTTGTGCACAGAGCCGGACTTTCGCTTCTGCGGGACTCGGAGAAGTCTTGATGAGTTCGATCACTGGGTCGATATTGCCGAGCGCAACCGCCTGCCCTTCCAGCACGTGCGCCCGCGCCCGCGCTTTTCGAAGCTCGAATATCGTCCGTCGGGTCACCACTTCACGCCGGTGACCAATAAACGCGTTCAGCACATCATGCAGGTTCATCAACTGCGGCTGTCCATTGCGCAGCGCCACCATATTGATGCCGAACACGGTCTGCAGCAGCGTGTGCTTGAACAGGTTATTGAGAACTACCTCGCTGTTCTCACCTCGCTTGAGCTCGATTACGACCCGCATACCGTCTTTGTCAGACTCATCGCGTAAGCCACTGATACCCTCAAGCTTTTTGTCGCGCACGAGCTCAGCGATCTTCTCGATCAAGCGCGCCTTGTTCACCTGATACGGCAGCTCTGTCACGATAATGGCCTCTCGTGACTTACCGTCCAGCGGTTCAATGTGTGTGCGCCCGCGGATATAGACCCGGCCACGCCCGGTCTTATAAGCCTGATAGATACCCGCAGACCCATTGATGATGCCAGCCGTGGGGAAATCCGGGCCTGGCATATATTCCATGAGTCCTGGCACGTCCAATTCGGAGTTGTCCATCAGCGCCAGGGTCGCGTTAATCACCTCGCCGAGATTGTGCGGCGGGATGTTTGTGGCCATACCGACCGCAATACCGGCCGAGCCGTTGACGAGTAGGTTCGGAATCCGGGTCGGCAGTACTGACGGTTCAGTTTCCTTCTCGTCGTAGTTGGGGACGAAATCGACCGTTTCCTTATCGATATCCGCCAGCAACTCTTGCGTGATCTTTGCCATTCGAACTTCGGTGTAACGCATGGCGGCTGGCGCATCGCCATCAACTGAACCGAAGTTGCCCTGCCCATCAATCAGCATGTAGCGCATCGAAAATGGCTGGGCCATTCGGACGATGGTGTCGTAAACCGCGGAATCGCCGTGCGGGTGGTATTTACCGATGACGTCGCCGACGACTCTAGCCGACTTGTTGTAGGGCTTGTTGTGGACGTTGCCGAGCTCATGCATCGCGTACAACACGCGCCGGTGAACCGGTTTCAGACCATCGCGAACATCGGGCAATGCGCGTCCGACGATGACGCTCATCGCGTAATCGAGATACGACTGGCGCATCTCTTCTTCGATCGTTACGGAGAGCAATTCCTGGGCAATTT
Organism: Pseudomonadota bacterium; assembly: GCA_039821645.1. Classification (GTDB taxonomy): domain Bacteria; phylum Pseudomonadota; class Gammaproteobacteria; order Steroidobacterales; family Woeseiaceae; genus CALBPI01. The sequence continues at coordinate 224 of JBCBNU010000048.1, read as the reverse complement.
CAGACATGGATTATTCGGACGAATTCAGGGAACAGAAAGTCAAGCGTTTTTCTAGTGTTTTAATGGCGAACCTGATGTTTCTTCAGCCCGAAAAACAGGCGTTTACGATCCTCAGGCGCCAGCGCTTTTGTTACTCAAATTCTAGCACAAAACCACCCCCGAAAAGCCCTGAAAAACAGGGTACGACCCAAGATTCCAACACCCCGCTATAATGCGGCGATGAA